>NZ_JAAVVE010000096.1 GCF_018449795.1 Sphingomonas sp. dw_22 | reverse complement strand
CGCCCAGGGCCAGGGCGGCGCGATCATCGCGGTATCCTCGATCTCCGCCCTGGTCGGCGGCGAGTTCCAGACCCACTACACCCCCACCAAGGCCGGCCTCCACTCGCTCATGCAGTCCACGGCAATCGCGCTCGGCAGGCACAACATCCGCTGCAACTCCGTCCTCCCCGGCACCATCCTCACCGAAATCAACAAGGACGACCTCGCCGACGACGCCAAGCGCCACTACATGGAATCCCGCGTCCCTCTCGGCCGCCTCGGACAACCCGACGACATGATCGGCCCCATCGTCTTCCTCGCCTCC
>NZ_JAAVVE010000095.1 GCF_018449795.1 Sphingomonas sp. dw_22 | reverse complement strand
CTAGTGGACAAAGTCTGACGGAAGAATCCTGTGATGGATTCCCGGAGCGTGCCGATTGTGCGAGTCAGGTTGGATGCGCAGTGGTATTTCGATCAGCCTTTCCCCGTCCGACAGAGATCGGCTCGATCGGATCATCAAGGACCGTAATGCGGCGCAGAAGCATGCGTGGCGCGCTGAGATCGTGCTGCTGACGAGCGACGGCGTCGGCACCAACGAGATCATGCGGCGAACCGGGACTTCGAAGACCTGCGTATGGCGATGGCAAGAGCGCTTTATGCAGGAGGGAGTGGAGGGACTGCTCCGCGACAAGACCCGTCCGTCGCGGATCCAGCCCCTGGCTCCCAGGGTGACCGAGCGGGTCGTTGCCCGGACGCTTGAAGATCCGCCCGGCGAGACGACCCACTGGACGGCGCTGATGATGGCGACAGAGGTGGGGATCAGCGTCAGTTCGGTGCAGCGGATCTGGCGAGCCCATGGCCTGCAACCCCACCGTGTTCGCCAGTTCAAGCTTTCGAATGACCCGAAGTTTGTCGAGAAGCTACGCGATGTCGTCGGGTTATACGTCTCGCCGCCTGCTCACGCGATCGTGCTGTCGTTCGACGAAAAGAGCCAGATCCAGGCGCTGGATCGCTCGCAGCCCGGCCTGCCGCTCAAGAAGGGGCGGGCTGGAACCATGACCCACGACTACAAGCGCAACGGCACGACCACGCTCTTTGCGGCGCTCAACGTGCTCGATGGCACCGTGATCGGCCGCAACATGCAGCGGCACCGCCACCAGGAATTCATCCACTTTCTCAACCTGATCGAAGCACAGGTGCCCGCTGGAAAGGCGATCCACGTCATCCTCGACAACTACGCCGCCCACAAGCATCCCAAGGTTCGAGAATGGCTCGGCCGGCACCCGCGCTTCACCTTCCACTTTACGCCAACATCGTGCTCATGGCTCAATGCCGTCGAAGGTTTCTTTGCCAGGCTGACCAACCGCCGGCTCAAACGCGGCGTCTTCCACTCGCTCGTCGACCTTCAGGCCGCTATCAACCGCTTCCTTGCCGAGCACAACGAAAGCCCAAAGCCATTCGTCTGGACTGCCGATCCGGATAAAATCATCGCTGCCGTCAAGCGCGGGCACCAAGTGTTAGATTCCCATCACTAG
>NZ_JAAVVE010000094.1 GCF_018449795.1 Sphingomonas sp. dw_22 | reverse complement strand
GATCGAAGTCGTCGACATCCCGCCCGACGAACTGATCGAGCGGCTGAAGGACGGCAAGGTCTATGTGCCCGAGGAAGCGACCCGCGCCCTCGGCCATTTCTTCTCCAAGTCCAACCTGTCGGCGCTCCGCGAGCTGGCGCTGCGCCGCGCCGCGCAGGCGGTCGACACGCAGATGCTCGACTATCTGCGCGCCCATGCCCTGGCCGGCACCTGGGCCGGCGGCGAGCGGATCGTCGTCGCAATCAGCGAACTGCCCGGCTCGGCCGAGCTGGTCCGCACCACCAAGCGCATCGCCGATGCCATGCGCGCGCCCTGGACGGCGGTGCATATCGAGACCCCGCGCACCGCGCATATGAGCGATGCCGAGAATAGCCGGCTCGCCGCGACGCTCCACCTCGTCAGCCAGCTCGGCGGCCAGGTCGCCGCCGTCCCCGCGGAATCGGTGATCGAGGGGCTCAAGCGCTTCACCGTGGAGGCCCGCGCCACCCAGCTCATCGTCGGCAAGTCGGCCCGCTCGCGCTGGTTCGAGCTGCGGCACGGCTCGGTGGTCGATCGGCTGGTGCGCGAGACGCCGGGGATCGCCGTCCATGTCCTGCCGATGGGCGCCGCAACCGGCGAGCCGCCGTCGCGCCGGCAGAGCCAGGGCCGCGGCGTCTGGGGCTCGCCCGGCGCCTATGCCGTGTCTCTCGGCCTCACCGTGCTGGTCACCCTGCTCGGCGCGAGCATCCTTTCGTTCGGCAGCATCACCAATATCGGCCTGCTCTATCTGCTCCCGGTGATGTTCGCCGCGACCCGCTACGGCGTCCGCCCGGGCGTCGTCACCGGCCTCGCCTCTTCGCTGGCCTACAACTTCTTCTTCATCCCGCCGACCCACACTTTCACGATCCAGGATCCGCAGAACATCATCACCGTGCTGGTGCTGATGGGTGTCGCGGTGGTCAGCAGCCAGCTTGCCGCGCGCGTCCGCGCCCAGGCCGATCTCGCCCAGATGAGCGCCGCGCAGAACAGCTCGCTCGCCGGCTTCGCGCGGCTGCTCACCGGCGTCAGCAAGCGCGACGAGCTCGGCCAGATGCTCTGCGCCGAGATCGCCCGGCTGCTCGACGTCAGCACCGTGCTGCTGCTCCCGGTGAAGGGCCAGCTCACGCTCAGCGCAGCCTATCCCGCCGAGGACCGGCTGGAGACGCTCGAAATGGCGGCGGCGAACTGGGCATTCGACCACAACCAGCCCGCCGGCCGCGGATCGGACACGCTGACCGCCTCCGAATGGCTGTTCCACCCGCTCGCCGCTGGCGGCCGCGTGCTCGGCGTGTTCGGGCTCGCCAATCCCGACGCCGGCGCGCC
>NZ_JAAVVE010000093.1 GCF_018449795.1 Sphingomonas sp. dw_22 | reverse complement strand
CGCCTGGATCAGCCTGGCGATGCCCGCCACCGCGCTCGGCTGGGCAACGATGACATAGTCGACCGGCGCGCCGATGCCAGCGAAATAGGCCTTGAAGTCGAAGCCCGGCGCGGTCCTGGCCAGCTCGGCCAGGGTCAGCTTGTTATAGGTCTTGTTGGCGTCGCGGCTCTCGACGCGGGTCCAGCTCACCTGGGCGATCTTGGTCTCGAACGCGACGATCGCGGCGGCGCGGGCGGCGGCGTTGGGCTCGCCGGCCAGCGTCAGCATCGCGGTCAGATGCTTGAGATAGGCCGCCTTGGTCTCGGCGAGCTTGGCGTCCTTGGAGAGATAATAGTCGCGATCGGGCATGCCCAGGCCGCCCTGGTACAGGCTCAGCGCATAGACTTCGGGATCCTTGTCGTCCTGGCCGACGCCGGCGCCGAAGGGCACGCGCACGCCGTTGCGATCCGCCTGGGCATAGAGCGCCGGCAGGCCCGACTTGGCGTTCACCGCCTTGATCTGGTTCAGCCAGGGCTGGATCGGCGCCAGCCCCTTGGCGTCGATCGCCGCGGTGTCGAGATAGGTCGCATAGGCGGTGCCGATCTTGGAATTGGCGTCGCTTCTGGTCGCCTCCAGGATATCGTGCGTGCGCTCGCGCGACAGATCGTCGAGCACGTTGAACGAGCCATAGTTCGACTTGTCGGCGGGGATCGGCGTGGTCTTCGCCCAGGTGCCGTTGGCATAGCCGTAGAAATCGTCGCCCGGGGCGATCGACTTGTCCATGCCGGTAACGTCGAAGCCGTAGTCGCCGATCTGCGGCTTGGGCGCAGGCGCCGGCTCCGGGGGAAGCGGGGTTGCTTCGGTCACGGGCGGCTCGACGGTCTCGACGGCGGCATTGTGGGTGCAGCCGGCAAGCAGGACGGGCGCGGCAAGGAAGGTGGTGGCGAGCAAGGAAAGACGCATCGACGGGAATCCCCTACGAATTTTGGATGCGCCGTCTTACGCCGTTAATACGGCTCGTCAATCGGCCCGCGCGGCCCGGTCGCGGCTGCGCTTGCGCCATTTGCGCGCGATCCACAGGCGCCATGCCAGGCCGGTGCCGAAATAGCCGACCACCGCCAGCACGAAGGTAATCGTGACGAGGCCGGTGAGCGTCGCCGGGCCGGCCTGATGCAGGAACCAGTCGCCCCAGCCCTGCTGCTGCGCCTGCGCCTGGGCATGGGCGAGCGCACGCTCGGTGCGCGGGCCGAGCATCCAGCTCCCGAGCCAATAGGCGGCGACCCAGAGCGGCGGCGTGGTGAGCGGATTGGTGAAGAAGGTCGTCGCGGCGGCGGCGGGGATGTTGGCGCGCAGCGGCAGCGCCAGCACGGCGGAAGCCGGAATCTGCCCCATCGGCACCAGGATGCCGGTGACCATGCCGAGCGCCACACCGCGCGGCACCGAGCGGCGCGTGAAGCGCCACAGCGACGAATGCATCACCCGGCTCGCCACCGGCTTCAGCCAGCGATTGCCCTCGATCGATTCACGGCTGGGCACCGCCTTGTCGGCCAGACGGCGCAGGCGTCCCGGCTGGCGCATGTCAGCCGCGGTCGCGGAGCAGGCGGCCCTGCTCCCGCTTCCAGTCCCGCTCCTTGATCGACTCGCGCTTGTCATGCGTCTTCTTGCCCTTCGCCAGCGCCAGCTCGACCTTCGCGCGCCCCCGGCCGTTGAAATAGATCGACAGCGGCACGAGCGTCATGCCCTCGCGGGCGACGGCGCCGTGGAGCTTGTTTATCTCGCGCTCATGAAGGAGCAATTTACGGGCCCGCTTGGGCTCGTGGTTGAAGCGGTTGCCGTGGCTGAATTCGGGGATGTTGGCGTTGATGAGCCAGACGCCGGTATCGTTGACCTCGGCATAGGCCTCGGCGATCGAGCCCTCGCCGAAGCGCAGCGACTTCACCTCGGTGCCGGTGAGGGCGAGGCCGGCCTCATAGACCGTCTCGATGAAGTAATCGAACCGCGCGCGCCGGTTCTCGGCGACGGTCTTCACTTTGTCGAAGGTGGCGGGACGAGGACGTGCCATGGGAGGTGGGCATGTAGGGATGCACGCGGCGAAAGGCTAGCCGAGTTTGTCGCCATCCAGGGGGTCGAAACCGAGTTCGACTGTCAGGTCGAGCCATTCCGGGTTCTCGCGTTCGATCAGGTTGAGCTTGTATGCGCGCTTCCAGCGCTTGACGGCCTTTTCGCGGCGGATGGCGCTTTCCATCTCGCCGTGCATCTCGAAATAGAAGAGCTTGAGGACGTTGTGCTTCGAGGTGAAGCCCTTCGTGATGCCGTTGCGGTGCTGGTAGATGCGCTGGAGCAGGTTCGATGTGACGCCGGTGTAGAACGTGCCGTTCCGGTCGCTCCCGAGGATATAGACGCAAGGCTGGCGTTCTTCCCGCATGGGGAAGGGATAACCGGACCCGCCCACAATAACCATCGTCACCCCGGCCGAAGTGCCGGGGTCTACCGTGCGGCTGGGAGAGCCCCTCAAGGATCGAGGGGCTCTCTCGCGGATAAGTGGACCCCGGCACTTCGGCCGGGGTGACAGCTGAGGTTAGATCAACCCCGCATGCGCCAGCGCCGCGTCCACGGCTCGCCGGCTCGCCTCGTTCGGCTCGGTCATCGGCAGGCGCAGCTCGATCGGGAAGCCGGGGCGGACGCGGGTCATCGCGTACTTCACCGGGCCGGGCGAGGCATCGGTGAACATCGCGATGTGGAGCGGATAGAGCCGGTCGTGGAGCTCCAGCGCCTTCGCGCGATCGCCCGCCGCCCAGGCCGCCTGGAATTCGGCGCACAGGCGCGGCGCGACGTTGGCGGTCACCGAGATGCAGCCCACCCCGCCCATCGCGTTGAAGGCGAGCGCCGTTTCGTCATTGCCCGAGAGCTGGACGAAGCCCGCGCCGCAGCCGGCGCGCTGCTCGGAGACGCGGGCGAGCTGGCCGGTCGCGTCCTTGATGCCGACGAACGTCTGCGGGAATGCCTTGACGATCCGCGCCACCGTCGCCGGCTGGATGTCGGTCACGGTGCGGCCGGGGACGTTGTACAGCACGATCGGCAGGTCGGTCGCGTTCGCGATCGCCTCGAAATGGCGGAAGATGCCTTCCTGGCTCGGGCGGTTGTAATAAGGCGGGACCATCAGCGCGGCATCGGCGCCCGCGTCCTTCGCGGCCTTCACATTGTCGATCGCCACCGCCGTATCGTTCGAGCCGGCGCCGGCGAGCACGGGCACCCTGCCCTTCACCTGATCGACGCACACGCGTACCACCTCGAAATGCTCATCTGCCGGCATGGTCGCGGCCTCGCCGGTGGTGCCGCAGGGTACGAGCGCGGCCGAGCCTTCGGTAACCTGCCATTCAACCAGCACGCGATAATCTTCCTCCGCGAAGCTGCCGTTGCGGAAGGGCGTGACGAGCGCGGGAATGGAGCCTGAGAACATGGGCGCGGATTTCTACTTACCAGGGGAAAATCGGGACTGGCAGATAGTGCCCGATGCCGTATCATGTCCAGCATGCTGGGATCGGTGTTAAAGAGCGCGTTGTTGCTCGCCGGAGTCTCCGGGCTCGCGGCTTCGTCGCAACTCTCGCGGG
>NZ_JAAVVE010000092.1 GCF_018449795.1 Sphingomonas sp. dw_22 | reverse complement strand
TCGCCGAGGCGGCCCATGGGGATTTTGGAGCGCATGTAATCGACCTGGCTCTGGGGGAGCTGGTCGAGGATGGGGCTTTCGAACGTGGCGGGGGTGAGCGCGTTGACGATGATGTTCTTGTCGGCGAGCTCCTTGCCGAGCGACTTGGTGAGCCCGATCACCCCGGCCTTGGTGGCGGAGTAGGCGCTGGCGTTGGGGTTGCCTTCCTTGCCGGCGACCGAGGATATGTTGACGATCCGGCCATAGCCGTTGGCGAGCATCAGCGGCACGATCGCGCGGTTGCAGTAGAACAGGCCGTTGAGGTTGACGTTCACCACCTTGAGCCAGCCGTCGATCGGGAACGCGTGGACCGGCACCGTCGGGCCGGTGATCCCCGCCGAGCAGACCAGGATGTCGACCTTGCCGAGCGCCTCGGCGCTGGCAGCCGCAGCCGCCTCGACCGCGTCGGCGTCGGACACGTCGAGCTGCACGCCGTGCACCCCGCCCAGCGCCTCGCGCGCGGCATCGAGGCCCGCACCCATGTCCCAGATCGATACCGTGCCGCCCTCGGCCAGGATGCGCTCGGCGACCGCATAGCCCAGCCCCGAGGCGCCGCCGGTGATGATCGCCGCCCGGCCCGCGAACCTTCCTGCGAACACGCTCATCCGAGCACCTCGTCGCCCAGGTCGCGCCACGCCACGACCTGCTGGGTCTGGGTGCCGAGCTTGTCGATCCCCAGCGTCATCGTGTCGCCGGCCTTGAGGTAGATCGCATCGGGCTTCTTGCCCTCGCCCACCCCCGGCGGCGTGCCGGTGATGATCAGGTCGCCCGGATAGAGCGTCACGAACCGGCTGGCATAGGCGATGATCTGGCGCACGTCGAAGATCATCGTCTTCGTGTTGCCGGTCTGCATCCGCTGGCCGTTGACGTCGAGGAACATGTCGAGCGCCTGCGGGTTGCCGACCTCGTCGGCGCTCACCAGCCAGGGGCCTACCGGGCAGAAGGTGTCGTGCCCCTTGCCCTTGCTCCACTGGCTGCCGCGCTGCTTCTGGTTGAACCGCTCGGACACGTCGTTGGCCAGCACATAGCCGGCGACATGGGAGAGCGCGTCGGCCTCCTCGACATAGCGCGCGGTCCTGCCGATGATGACCCCCAGCTCGACCTCCCAGTCGGTGTGCGTGGAGTCCTTCGGGATCATCACCTCGTCGTTCGGGCCGGTGAGGCTGGAGAGCGCCTTCATGAACATCACCGGCTCGGTCGGGATCGGCAGGCCGGACTCGATCGCATGGTCCTCATAGTTGAGCCCGATCGCGACGATCTTGCCGATGCCCTTGACCGGCACGCCGTAGCGCGGGGTGCCCTCGACCACGGGCAGCGCCGCGGGATCGAGCGCCGCGAGCTTCGCAAGGCCCTCGGCGCCCAGCGTATCGGGGGTCACATCGGCGAGCACGCCCGAGAGGTCGCGCAGCACGCCCTCGGCGTCCAGGAGTCCGGGCTTCTCGCTTCCGCGCGGGCCGTAACGGCAAAGCTTCATGGGGTGTGTCTCGTTCAGTGGGTGTAGGGACGGTGAAGGGCGACGTCGCGGTTGAGCTCGACCCCGAACCCGGGCGCATCGAGCGCCGAGGCGCGCAGCCGCCCCTTGTCGGGCACCGGCTCGCCGATCAGCTGCGGGTGGAACATCGGCACCACCTTGTCGGCGCCGGGCGCCATCATCAGGAACTCGGCGAACGGGCTGTTATGCCGGGTGATGACGAAGTGATAGCTGTAGACGCTGGAGCCGTGCGGCACGACCAGCTTGCCGCGCGCATCCGCCAGCGCCGAGATCTTCAGCAGCTCGGTCACCCCGCCGCACCAGCCCACATCCGGCTGGATTATGTCGCAGCACTCCATCTCCAGCAGCATGCGGAACCCCCAGCGGGTCGCCTCATGCTCGCCGGTGGTGACCAGCATGCCCCTGGGGACATTGCGGCGAAGCTCGGCATAGCCCCAGTAATCGTCGGGGCTGATCGCCTCCTCGATCCACTTCAGGCCATGCTCGTGCGCCGCGATCGCAAGGCGGGTGGCATAGTCGACGTCGAGCGCCATCCAGCAGTCGAGCATCAGCCAGAAGTCCGGGCCCACGCGCGCGCGCATCTCGGCCAGCTCGGCGATGTTCTTCTTGAGGCCTTCCACGCCTTCGGCGGGGCCGTGGTGGAGCGGCATCTTGCCGCCGATGAACCCCATCTGCTGGGCGAGGTCGGGCCGCGCCCCGGTCGCGTAGAACTGGAGCTCGTCGCGCACCGCGCCGCCCAGCATGTGATAGACCGGCTCCTGCCGCAGCCGCCCGAGCAGATCCCACAGCGCGAGATCGACGCCCGAGATGGCGTTCACCACCAGCCCCTTGCGGCCATAATATTGCGTCGAGAAGTACATCTGGTCCCAGATCTTCTCATAGTCGGCCGGATCGCGCCCTTCGAGGAACCGCGCCAGGTGCCGCTCGACGATATAGGCCGCCGGCTCGCCGCCGGTCGTCACCGCGAAGCCGATCGTGCCGTCCTCGGCCTCGATCTCCACCACCAGCGTGCCCAGCACGTTGATGCCGAAGCTCTGGCGCGACTGGCGATACTCGGGATAGCGCGCCATCGGGGTGGCGATATGGTCGTCGATCCAGTGGCCTTCGCCCTGGTCGTGATAGTCGGCGCCACCGCCGCGCACCACGAACGCGCGTACATGCTTGATCTTCGGCAGCCCGCGAACCGTCACTTCCCAACTCCCTCATACGCCCGGAACGACAGCCCAGGAACAGGCGCGCCCGCGGCCAAAACCGGCGGACACGTCATTCCAATATGTGATACGCCTTCCCCGTCACCGGGCGATCGGCCACCTTGTCCGTGGCCGAAAGGCTGGCTGCACCCTCCTGGCGGCTTTACTTTCTCAACTTATGGGATAGGATATTATGAGATGAGACAGAATGCGTCAAACGAAGAATCGGATAAATCGCAATCGTCTCCCTCCCCCGTGCAGGGCAGCCAGACGCTGCTGCGCGGCCTCGACATGCTCGACAAGGTGATCGACGGACCCGTCAAGCTCGCCGAGCTCTCGCAGCGCATGGGCCTCACCCGCTCGACCACCCACAGGCTCGCCAATGCGCTGATCGATCGCGGGTTCCTGACGTTCCTGCCGCGGGTCGGCTATCAGCTGGGGCCCAAGCTCCTCCAGCTCGGGTTCCTGGCGCAGTCCCAGGCCGATATCGTCCAGATCGCCCGTCCCATCATCGAGGATCTGGCGGCCAGCACCGAGGACACGGTCCATCTCGGGCGGATCGACGGCGACTTCGCGCTCTATCTCGACAAGATCCCCGGCCGCCGGCGGGTCGAGATCTCCAGCCGCATCGGCGATCGCCAGCCGCTCACCTCCACCGGGCTCGGCAAGGCGCTGCTGCTCGACAGCGACGCGGGCGAGTGGCACCGCGTGTTCGAGGCCGATCGCGCCGCCGGCGCGCCGGCCGCCGATTACGGCCTGTGGCTGGCGCGCATGCAGGACTATGCCCGCTCGGGCTATGCGTTCGACCTCGAGGAGAATGAGGACCAGATACGCTGCGTCTCCGCGCCGATCCGCGATGCCTCGGGCCGGATCGTCGCGGCGATCAGCGTCTCCAGCGCCGCGCAATATATGGACGACGGCCGCATGGCCGCGCTCAGCGGCGAGGTCCGCGATACCGCCGACCGGATCAGCCATGCGCTGGGCTGGACCGAAGCGGTCGCCCCGCCCCGCAAGACCAGACGATAACGGACACACAGGAGAACATCAGGTGAAGCTGCTCGAAGGCAAGACCGTGCTGGTTACCGGCGCATCCACCGGCATCGGCCGCGCCGCCGCGATCGGCGCCGCGCAGCACGGCGCCGATGTCGCCATCAACTATCACCGCGACGACGAAGGCGCCCAGAGCTGCGTCGCCGAGATCGAGAAGCTCGGCCGGCGCGGCCTGGCGGTGAAGGGCGACGTCGCCGACCCCGAGACCGCCAGCGCATTCGTCGCCGCCGCGGTCGACAAGC
>NZ_JAAVVE010000091.1 GCF_018449795.1 Sphingomonas sp. dw_22 | reverse complement strand
AGCAGGAGGGACCGCGCGCGCATCACGACTTCTTTCGCGTGTCGATGCGCAGCTCGACCGACATGCCGGGGCGCAGCCGCGCCGCCTCGGCCTGGCCGGGATCGACCGACACGCGCACGCCGATCCGCTGCGGCACCTTCACGAAATTGCCGGTGGCGTTGTCGGGCTTGAGCACCGCGAATTCGGAGCCGGCGGCGGGCGCGAGCTGCTGGACATGGCCGTGCAGCTCGGCTCCGCCCAGCGCCTCCACCGTGAAGATGGCCGGCTGGCCGGGCGCCATGCGCGCGGTCTGCGCTTCCTTGTAGTTGGCGATGATCCAGCGATCTGCGGGCACGAGCGAGAGGAGCTGGACGCCGTTGGTGACATATTGGCCGAGCCGCACGCCGATCTCGCCGGTCTGGCCGTCCTCGGGCGCGCGGATCACGGTGTTGCCGAGATCGATCTCGGCGAGGCGGAGCTGGGCGCGGGCGGCCTCGACCTGCGCCTCCAGCCCGCCGCGTCCGACATCGACGGTGCGGATATCCTGCCGGGCGATCTCGCCGCCTGCCTGCGACTGGCGCACGGCGGCTTCGGCCTGGGCGAGAGCGGCGACGGCCTGGTCGCGCTCGCGGCGCGAGACGGAGCCGTCGCTCACCAGATCGTCGATCCGGTCGAGATCGGCGCGGGCGCGCAGGAGCTGGGCGCGGGCGCCGGCCAGCCCTGCGGTCTGCGATTGCAGCCCGGCGGTGCGCGAGGCATGGGCCTGGCGGCTGTTCGCCAGCGCGGCGAGCTGGGCGTCGAGATTGGCCTGGGCCTGGGAGACGCGGGCGCGATAGATGCGATCGTCGATCCGCACGAGGACGTCGCCGCGCTTCACCTGCTGATAGTCGTGCGCCAGCACCTCGACCACATAGCCGCTCACCTGGGGTGCGATGCTGGTGGTGCGGCCGCGGACATAGGCGTTCTCGGTCGCCTCGGCCCCGCGATCGAAGGGCGGCAATTGCCAGGCGCGCAGCAGGATCAGTACCGCGGCGATCGCGATCGCGACGATCAGGACGGTGGCGACCGGATGCTTGACCCGGGGGCGCCAGTGCTTTGGCCCGGGATCGGCTGGCGGCGCGGGTTCGACCGTTTGCTCGGGTTCGACGGTGCGGGTGTCGCTCATTGCGTGCTTCCTTGGCGCTGGCGATAACGGGTCAGCATGATGCTGATGAACATGTAGAGCGCGACCGCGAAGGAGAGCAGGGCGACCGCGCGGAACACGTCGTTGAAGGCAAGGACCGCGGCCTCGCGCTGGAGCGCGGCATAGAGGCCGGCAACCCCCTGTTGCGAGAGGCGCGCCACCACTTGCGGATCGGAGGCGAGCAGATGCTCGGACAGCGAGCCGGCATGGGCGCGGGTGCTGATGACCTGATAGGAGCCGAGCAGCGACGAGCCGAGCAGGCCGCCGACATTCTGGCTGGCGCTGAACAGCACCAGGAAGCTGATGAGGTAATTGGGGCCGAGCTGGATCACCCGGATGAAGCCGTAGAGCAGCGCGGGGCCGATGAAGAGGCAGGTGCCGAAGCCGAGCAGCGACTGGCTGAGATAGAGTTGGGCCGGGCGGGTGAGATTGGTGGAGTTGCTGTCGATCAGCGCGCCGATGCCGATGATGACCGCCGCCGTCATCACCTGCCAGGGGATTCCCGTCGTGGTGAGGGTGAGCGCGGCGGTGGCGGTGCCGAGCGCCATGGCGACCATGACGACCGCGAACAGCAGATGGAGCTGATCGTTGTTGAGCCCGCCCGCGGTAAGCAGGCCGACCGCGCCATAGGTCTGCTCGGCCAGCGCGAAGCGGACGAGCAGCGCGATCACGGCGAAGCGCACGATATCGCGGCTGCCGAGCCAGCCGACCTGAAGGAGCGGGCGTTCGCGGTTATGCTCGATGGCGAAGGCGATGGCGAGCAGCACGACGGAGATCGCCAGCGCGACGCCGACCCAGGGCGTATCGCTCCACCACACATAGCGCCCCGCGCCGATCGCGCCGCAGAACAGGATCATGCCGGGCAGCACGAGCCCGACGGTGACGAAGTCGAGCGGCTGGAAGGCGCGGCTGCATATGCTGGGCGGCAGCGGCACCGCCCAGAGCGCGGCGATGACGGACAGCGTGAGGCCGAGCTCGAACAGATGCAGGCCCTGCCATCGCTCGACGACGAGCAGCGTGACCGGGAACATGCGCGCCAGCGGCACCGAGAATTGCGTGATCGAGATGCCGAGCAGCAGCGCGAGCGGCCGCGTCTTGGGCGAGAAGATCTGGAGCAGGTTGTAGATCGTCATCGTCGTCAGGCCGGTGGCGGCGGTGCCCGAGGCGGCGCGGACCAGCAGCGCGGTGCCGAAGCTCGGCATGGCGAGCTGGAGCAACGTCGTCGCGGCATAGGCGATCAGCAGGGCATGGGTGACGCGCGGGATGCCGTACTGGATGCGCGCGCGCACCAGCAGCAGGTTCGCGCTCGCGTTGAACGCGACATACATCGAGGAGAGCCAGGTCGCCTCCGCGACGGTGACGCCCAGGCTGCCGGCGATGTTCTGGAGATTGACGGTGACCAGCGCATTGCCGAGCGAGGCGCTGAGCCCGACCAGCAGCGCGACCCCGACATAGGCGAGCTTGCGCCACGGATGATGGGCAGGGGAATAGGGCGAGCCGGGGAACATCGGCTGCTCGGTGGGGCCGAAGCGATATTCGGCGGCGGAAGCGGCGGTGCTCATCGGCGGCGACAGGGGCGCAGGTGCGGGGAGGCTGCCGCCGAATCCAGGCGATTCCCCTGCAAGATGTTTCCCCAAAGCATCCCGATCATCCCTGCAATCCGGCGATTATGCCCGCAACGCCTTTTATGGCGCGACCGTACCGGCCCGCCATTACCCGAATGGGCACCTATGCAGAAGCGCGGCAAACTGGTCTTCCATACCAAGGTGTGGCTTGCTCAGCCGGAGGCACGATTGGCCTGCGCCGATCCGAGCCACATCCTGGGCGGGCATCCCCTGGGAGACTTTCGATGGCCCCTCCTTTCGATTTCGCGCGCACCGCGCTGCTGTTCGTGGATCCGTATAACGATTTCCTCGCCGAGAAGGGCAAGCTGTGGCCGCTGGTCGCCAAGGTGGCGGGCGCGGTGGGGCTGCACGACAATCTGCGCGCGGTGCTGGCGGCGGTGCGCGGCGCAGGGCTGCAAGTGGTGATCGTGCCGCATCATCGCTGGAAGCCCGGCGAGCTCGATGGCTGGGACCATCCCAATCCCTATATGCTCGGCGGCTATCGCCACCAGATCTTCGCGCAGGGCGAATGGGGCGGCGAATGGTTCCCCGATTTCGCGCCGCGGGAGGGCGACCTGATCTGCACCGAGCATTGGGGCAGCAGCGGCTTCGCCAACATCAACCTCGACACGCTGCTGAAGCAGAAGGGCGTGACGCGCGTGATCCTGATCGGGCTGATCGCCAACACCTGCATCGAGAGCACCGGCAAATATGCCGTCGAGCTCGGCTATCACGTCACCCTGGTCCGCGACGCGACCGCGGCGGCGAGCGAGGAGGCGATGCGCTGCGCGCACGACATCAACGGGCCGACCTATGCCCATGCGATCGTCACCACCGCCGAGCTGCTTGCGACGCTTGCCCAGGCCGAGGCCGTTTCCGCCTGAATATCGCCGCGCTCGCCAGCTTCGCCCGCAGCGGTTAGGCTGGCCTCCGCGTCCGTTCGACCTTTCGCAAAGGACAATGCCATGATCCTCGTTCTCGCTCTGCTGATCGGCGTCGTCGCCGGCCTTCGCGCCTTCACCGCGCCCGCCGCGGTCAGCTGGGCCAGCCATCTCGGCCTGCTCGCTCTCGACGGCACCTGGCTCGCCTTTCTCGGCTATCGGTTCACGCCCTGGATCTTCTCGGCGCTCGCGCTGCTCGAACTGGTGGGCGACCAGCTTCCCGCCACGCCGAGCCGCAAGACGCCGCCGCAGTTCATCACCCGGCTGGTGATGGGCGGGCCTGCGCGCCGTGCCACGGGGGCTTGTGCCTGTGCCCGTGTGCCCGGGCGGTTGGCGGGGCGGGCGGCGCGCGGTTGTGGCGCCTGCCGTGCAG
>NZ_JAAVVE010000090.1 GCF_018449795.1 Sphingomonas sp. dw_22 | reverse complement strand
GGCGCGGTTCAGCCGGTTTGTCCTCCGCCCTGCGGGGGGAGCGGGCGGGGCACCCCCCCCGGTCCCGCGGTCGTCACTGGCCAGGGATGGTAGAGCGCGCCATGCTGGAGCGCCGCCGCTTCATTGGCGGCGAGCCCTTCGGCCAGCCGATCGCGATGCGCCGCGGCGGCGTCGGCGCGATAATGCTCGGGCAGGCCGAGCAGCGCGAACTGGTCGCCCAGCGCGCCGCACAGCCGCAGCAGCGCGCGCTGCACGGTCAGCAGCGCATCGTCGCGATAATGGGCGGTATCGGCTTCCCAGCCGGCATTGCTGATGCGGAAGCCGGTGACGGCGGTGCGGCTGACATTGCCGTCCAGCTCGGCGCGCACCGCATAATAATAGCTGCCCGCGCGCGGGGCATCGACCAGCCGCTCCAGATCGGGGCCGCGCCAGATCTCGATCGCGTCCGAGAAATCGGCGCGCCCGGCCTCCATCAGCACATAGATGGCGTCGGGTTCGGAGGGGCTCCATTGCAGCAGCACCGGCCCCGGCTCCTCCGCATCGACCGGCAGGAAGGCGGGCATCGGCAGCAATCGCGTGCCGCAATCGAGGAAGCGCGTCGCATCGGGCGCGGATAGCGGCGCCTCGTCCTCGGGCGGGCAGGGACCGTCATGGCCGCGCCAGCTTGCCGGCACCGCGAAGGGCCCGGGGCGCGGCGGGTCGAGCGGTTCGGGGACCACCGGCGTCCAGCCCGGCTGGGCAGCATCGGGCACGGCGATCAGGCTCGGCTCGGGAAAATCGGTGCCGCCGGGCACGCACAAGGCGGCATGGATGCCGAACAGCGCGCGGTTGTTCGCCTCGCGCAGATATTGCGCCTGGGCGACCAGGCTCGCGCCCCGGCTGTCGGCAAGGCCGGGATCGAGGAACAGCTCGGCGTCGAAGCGGGAGAGCCCGTCGCGTTCGATCGGCGTGCGCGGGTCATGGACCGGGCTCGTCAACGGCGCCCAGTCTTCGGTGAGTCCAATCGGCAGCCAGGCGCGCGGCGGCGGGCCATCGGGCGCGAGCAGATCGCGCGCGGCCGCCACCCGGTCGGAATCGGCATAGGCGGCATCGTCGTCGAGCACCGAGAACCAGCTTGCGGGCGCATCGGGCGTCAGGCCGAACGGCCCCATGGTGACGAACCGGTCGCCATCGCCGATGCCCAGCACCAGCCGCAGCCGGTCGATCCGCTCGGGCGCGGCGGGCGGCGATGCCCAGTGCAGCGCTTCCAGTGCGCCATCGCGCGCGACCGCATAGTCGCGCTCGCCGGATGCATCGCTCAATTCGACAAGCTCGCCCGGCGCCAGCCCCTTGAGGTCGAGCGGGATCGCCACCCGCTCGATCCGCGCCGTCACCTGGATATGATCGGCCCAGCTTCCCAGGCTCGCGGCCCGGACGAAGGCGTCCCCCGGCGCTTCGTCCCGATGCAGCGCCGTGACTCCGGCCAGCCGGAAGCGCCCGGCGCTCGCCATGCCCTCGCCCAGGGGACCGTTCCCCCGCCACAGCGCCTCCAACGCCGCGCTCCGGCAGACGCGCACCACATGGCAGCGCGTCCCGCCATTGGCGAAGAAGGCGCGCACGCTGGGGCCGAGCGCGGCGGCATGGCCGGGCACCAGCGGCAGGTCGTCGCCGAACACCGCCCGGAACGCCGCCAGTCCCTCGATCGCCACCGGCCGATGGACCGGCCCCCGCGCGGCGAAACCCACGAACAGCGCCACGTCCATGCGCGGCATCGCGTCCGCCGCCGCCGGGGGACGGGGCGCGATCGCGAGGCCGGGCAGGAAGTGACGCAGATACATGCGCTCACTCCATCTCGAGCCGTTCATAGGCGAGGACCATTTCCTCCATCGCCACGTCGGTTCCCTTGGCGTTGAAGGGGCCGAAAGTGCTCTTGATGATCCGGGCGCGCAGCAGCTTCCACGTCATCACCGCATCGCTGTGGTCCTCGTTCTGGAGCGTGACGGTGACGGTGCGCAGCGCGCTCTGGTCGCCGTTGCGGATCTGGTCGAGCCATTTGTAGAGGTTGAGCGATCCGATCACGCCGCGCTTCAGCGTGACGTCGGTCGACTTGTTCATCCCGGTGATCTTCATCACCGAGTTTTCCTTGCTGTTTCCGGTCCGATACTCGGAAACGGTCACTTCCATGCCGATGCCGGAGACTTCCTGGAACCCGGCCTGGGCGCCGTCGGTCTGGCCGTCGCCGATATCGACGAGGAAGTTGAACTGCACATAGGGGCGGTCGCGCAGGACGGCCATGATGCTTCTCCTCAGATCTTGCGGTCGGCCGTCCACTGGCCGATGCGGAAGATGACGAATTCGGCGGGACGCAGCGGCGCGACGCCGACCAGGCAGACCAGCCGGCCGTTATCGAGATCGTTCTGCGACATGGTCGAGCGGTCGCACTTCACGAAGAACGACTTTTCCGGCTTGTCGCCGAGCAGCGCGCCGTTCTGCCACTCGTTCAGCAGGAAGTCGGCGATGGTCGAGCGCACATTCGCCCAGAGCCGCTCGCCATTCGGCTCGAACACCGCCCATTGGGTGCCCTTGTCGATCGACCGCTCCAGATAGGCGAAGTACCTGCGAAGGTTGACATATTTCCATTCGGGATCGCTCGACATGGTGCGCGCCCCCCACAGGCGCATGCCGCGGCCCTCGAAATAGCGGAAGCAGTTCACCCCCTCGGGGTTCAGCACCTCCTGGTGCGACTTGTTGAGCATGCTCTCGAAGCCGAGCGCGAGCGTCACCACTTCGTTGGCCGGCGCCTTGTAGACCGCGCGCTCGATGTCGTTGCGGGCATAGATGCCGGCGACGAAGCCCGAGGGCGGGTAATGATTCTCCTGCCCCGTCGCCGGATCGAGGATCCGCACCCAGGGATAATAATAAGCGGCGTAGCTCGAATCGTAGAGCGCGCGCAGCGCCCGCGTTTCGGCGATCGACTGGCTCTTGGCGGAATCGATCACGGCGATGCGGTATTTCATCCGCTCGCAATGGCCGATGAGCAGCGCGATCACGGTGCGCGCATCCGGCGTGTCGCGGCGGCTGGCGCCCGGCGCGGCAACGATCGAGATGTCCTCCAGCGCCTCGAACGCGACCAGTCCGGTCGAGCGGTTGCGGTCGTCGGTCGCGCCGCCATAGGTCAGCGCATCCGGCTCCAGCCCGTCATTGCCGTCGGTCAGGCGGACGACGACGCTGCGCTGCGCCGGGCTGCTGTCGCGATCGAGCAGCCGCGGCTCGAACAGTTCGTCGGCGCCGGGCGGCGAGGGCGGCGACAGCGGGTCGTCATAATCGTGGAGCGCCTGGAAATCCTCCATCACCGTCAGGCCGGTCGCGCCGTCCGCGGGCGTGAGCACGATCGGGATGGTGCGCGCCTGCGACAGGCTGGCCGGGGTCTCGGCGAAATAGGCGAACAGCGAATCCGGCGCCCCGCCGCTCTGGTGTTTCGGATCGAGTGGCAGTTCGGCGGCGACGAAGGTCGGCAGGTCGCCGGTCTCCGATTCGAACATCACCGTCACGGTGAGCGTACGGATCTCGATCCCGCTCGTTCCGGCATAGGTCGCCTGCAATTCCTGGCTCGTGCCCGCGCGATCGACCAGGTTCCAGGTCTTGTTGAGCGCGTCGCGCTCCAGCACCTGGAAGCCCGCGCCGCTCACATGCACGACGTCGCGATCCATCGCGCCGCGCAGGCTCACCGTGCCGTCGGTGTTATAGGCGAGCCGGTTCGGGCCGAGCTGGAAGGTGAAGGTGACGCGGCCATTGCCCGCCTTGCCGGGGAAGCGTGCCTTGACGTCCAGCTCCAGCTTCTCGGGCGGGGATGCGCCGATGCGATATTCGGCGCCGGCCCGGCCGTCGTCCGCCTCGCTCAGCGGCGTGAAGGCCCGCGCGACATAGAGCCGCTTGCCGCCCTCCTCGAAAAAGGCGCGTGCGGCGTTCCACATGTAATTGTCGATCTCGCCGACGCCCTCGCCGAAATCGAGCCTGGTCTTGCCGCCATAGGCCCGCTCGAACTCGACCAGGCTGGTGATGATCTCGGGCTCGATGTCGGTCGGGCCGTAGCGGGTCGCGCCGACGAAACCGGTCGTGGTGGTCGAGACCCCCTCGATCGACTTGGCGCGGAACGAGACTTCTTCGACGAAAACGCCTGGGGCGAGATATTCGGGCATCAGCTTACTCCTCTGTTCGTCATGCCGCCGCCATGATGAGGAAGGACGAGGGGCCGTCGGGGGTGTTGTCAGTCTTCAGCGTCAGCGGACGGCCGAAATGGAGCGCGAGCGGCGCGAGGGGCGCCGGCGGCGACTGGGTGGAGGCATAGAGGCCGCGCGGGTGATGGAGCTGGTCCATCACCTCGGCCAGCAGCGGGACGGTGCCCGCCGGCAGCAGCGTGGAATAGGCGGCATAGGCGATCGGCCAGGCCGGATCGGTCGGCCCCGGCGGCGGCGAACCCAGCCCCAGATTGGCGCGCGGCCATTCGGGATAGGCGAAGAACAGCGCGAAACGGCCCTCGGCGTCCGCCAGCCCGATGCCGAGCACGGTCCCGGCATGGCTCGCCGTCACCAGCGCCCAGGCAGCTGGCGCGCCGTCGTCCGCGCGATGGAGTTGTCCGCGCACCTCGGCGAGCCCGGCCGGCGCCCGGCGCCCCGGGCCGCGTAGGGGGGCGGACACTACCCGGCGGGCATTTCGCCCGATCCGTCCGGGGCCACGTTGCGGCGGACGCTGGTCGCGCTCGACCGGTA
>NZ_JAAVVE010000089.1 GCF_018449795.1 Sphingomonas sp. dw_22 | reverse complement strand
TGCGACGATGCGCGGCGTCCAGGCGGCAGGCCTCGATCCGATCCTCGCCCGCGCGGTGCTCGCCGGGCTGATCCGCCATCCGGCCGAAATCGCCCGCCACATGGAAGTGCTCGGAAGTCTCCGCAGCGCCAGTGGCGCACTCGGCAAGCTGTTCGAGGCGGTTATCGACGTGGCTTTAGAGGATCGTCAACTTGATAGCGGCAAAGTTCTCACCATATTGGCGAGGTCCGGATTTGATCAGGTGGCGAGCGACCTCTTGAGAGCCGACACGCTTCCCTTCTCGTTCACGCGCCAGAATGTGGCGGACGAGGTGCGGGCGCGAGAGGACTTGAACGAGGCGATTGCCGTGATGGTGGCGCAGCCCGTGGTGGATGCGGCGCTGGCGGAGGCTACGCAGGCTCTGAGCAGGGACGGCTCGGAAGAGGCGTTCGCCCGCCAGGTTGCGCTTTCCAGGCAGCGGCAGGAGCTGCATGCGCGGCTCGCGAATCTGATGCTTGCGGACGAAGAAGAATTTGACGATTAGGGCGGCTGTTAAAATAGCCGCCATCTTGATTCGAGGTATTTGATGGCGAAGGCGAATGGCGGCGGCGGTGACGACACGATCGAAGTGGGCGATGCACCGCTGATCGATCTCAACGAGGGCACGCTCAAGAAGCTGGTCGCGCGCGCCAAGAAGCGCGGCTACATCACCGTGGACCAGCTCAACGAGATGCTGCCGCAGGATCAGATGTCCTCGGAGCAGATCGAGGACGTCATGTCCGCGCTCAACGACATGGGCATCAACGTCGTCGAGAATGAGGACGCCGGCGAGGACGCCGAGCCCGAGGACGACACCCCGGACGAAGTCGATGCCGCCGACGGCAAGGACGACGAGCCTGCCTTCGAGCTCACGAAGAAGAAGGAGACCGTCGATCGCACCGACGATCCGGTCCGCATGTACCTGCGCGAGATGGGCGCGGTGGAGCTGCTCAGCCGCGAGGGCGAGATCGCCATCGCCAAGCGGATCGAGGCCGGCCGCGACACGATGATCCTGGGCCTGTGCGAATCGCCGATCACGTTCAACGCCATCATCGGCTGGTCGAACGCGCTCAACGAAGGCACGATGCAGCTCCGCGAGATCCTCGATCTCGACGCGATGCTCTCCAAGGGTCCGTCGGCCGAGCAGGTCGAGGGCGCCGAGGACGACGACACCGGCGAGATCAGCGAGAAGACCGCCGGCGCCTCCTTCAAGGAGGAAGAGGAAGTCGAGGAAGTCGCCGAGGAGGAGGACGAGGATTCGATGACCGAGCGCCGCACCCCGCGGCCTTCGGACGACGAAGAGGAGGACAACACCCTCAGCCTCGCCCAGATGGAGGAGCAGCTCAAGCCGCAGGCGCTGGAGCGGTTCGCCAACATCACCGCGGTCTACAAGAAGTTCTCGAAGATCCAGCAGGCTCGGCTCGATGCGATGGCGGCGGGCGGCGAGCTGCCGGTGGCGCAGGAGCGCAACTATCACAAGCTGCGCGAGGAGCTCACGGCCGAGGTCGAGAGCGTCCAGTTCCACAACGCCAAGATCGAATATCTCGTCGACCAGCTCTATAGCTTCAACCGGCGCCTGACCGCGCTGGGCGGGCAGATGCTGCGCCTCGCCGAGCGCCACAAGGTGCCGCGCAAGGACTTCCTCGATCGCTATATCGATCACGAGATGGACGAGAGCTTCCTCGCCACGGTCGAGAAGCTCGACAAGAAGTGGAAGGCCTTCGCCGAGAACGAGGCCGCCGCGGTCGATCGCATCCGCATCGAGATCTCGGAGATCAGCCAGGCGACCGGCATGGCGCTCGGCGAGTTCCGCCGCATCGTCAACATGGTGCAGAAGGGCGAGCGCGAGGCGCGCATCGCCAAGAAGGAGATGGTCGAGGCCAATCTTCGCCTCGTGATCTCGATCGCCAAGAAATACACGAACCGCGGCCTGCAGTTCCTGGATCTGATCCAGGAGGGCAATATCGGCCTGATGAAGGCCGTGGACAAGTTCGAGTATCGTCGCGGCTACAAGTTCAGCACCTACGCCACCTGGTGGATCCGCCAGGCGATCACCCGCTCGATCGCGGACCAGGCGCGCACGATCCGCATCCCGGTGCACATGATCGAGACGATCAACAAGCTGGTGCGGACCAGCCGCCAGTTCCTCCACGAGCAGGGCCGCGAGCCCACGCCGGAGGAAATGGCCGAGCGGCTGAGCATGCCGCTCGAAAAGGTCCGCAAGGTGATGAAGATCGCCAAGGAGCCGATCAGCCTCGAAACGCCGATCGGCGACGAGGAGGACAGCCATCTGGGCGACTTCATCGAGGACAAGAACGCCGTCATCCCGGTGGACGCCGCGATCCAGGCGAACCTCAAGGAAACGGTCACCCGCGTCCTTGCCAGCCTCACCCCGCGTGAAGAGCGCGTGCTGCGGATGCGCTTCGGCATCGGCATGAACACCGATCACACGCTGGAAGAGGTCGGCCAGCAATTCTCGGTCACGCGCGAACGCATTCGCCAGATCGAGGCGAAGGCGCTGCGGAAGCTCAAGCATCCGAGTCGCAGCCGCAAGATGCGGTCGTTCCTCGATCAATAAGACTGCAAGGTCCGATCATGAAAAGGGCGGGTGTCCAAACTGGACACCCGCCCTTTTCCTTTGGAATTTGCAGGAATCGCGCACCGGAAGGTTTTCCGATGCTCGCGCAGCTGCCCCGGGCAATCGTTACGGGAACGGATCATCTGCGCGCCCGGCATCCTTGGCCTTGCATTTTCTTATGGTAAATTTTCCGTCAACCATGTCTCTAGTCGGTTCAGTATAAACCCTGAGGTAAAAAAGGAGACGCCGTATCCGTTGCGGTGGTCTTGCTGACTGGGGACGAGATGCCGTTTGATTCCGTACAGATTGCGCATTTGGGCGGTGCCTGGGGCGCAATGGGTTCGCTGGCGGGTTCCGACGGCAGCGCCAACCATCCCTATCTGCGCCGCCTGATCGACGGCAACGAGCCGATGCGCGACCTATGCGACGCGGTCCATTTCATCTGCCTGCTGCACGGCCGCCATCCGGGCGTGATCGATCATGCGCTCCAGCACGCCCGCTTCACGATCGAATCGGGCTGGATCGAAGCCGCTGCCGACGCCTTTGCCGGCGAGCGCACCTATCTGGTCCGCCTCGTCGCCGGCGCGGGTCCGCTGCCCAGCACGCCGGGCCATGCCGAATCGGAGGCCGCCGCCGCCGCGCAGCGCCATGCGCTGGAGATGCTCGCCCAGTCCGATCGCGCCGGCTGCGCGACGGGCGCGGCGGTCGCGCTGGCGATCGACTGGACGACCATCCGCCAGGTGCTCGACACCGCCGCGCATCGCTTCGGCGTCACGCTGGTCCCGTCCGAGCTTCCGCTTGCCGAGGAAACGGTGAGTGTCGTCGATGCGCTAGCCCGCGAATGCGCGATCGAGCGGGCGATGCTGTTCGGCGCGCAACAGGTCTATGCCCAGCATCGCGGCCTGTGGGATCTGCTCGAGGCCCGCGCCGGCGCCCGCAATCGGGGCTGACAAGCCCTCCCCGCCCCGCTACCCCGGAGCCATGCGCTTCGAAGGCACCCAGAGCTATGTCGCGACCGAAGACCTGAAGGTCGCGGTCAATGCCGCGGTCACGCTGCGGCGTCCTCTCCTCGTCAAGGGCGAGCCCGGCACCGGCAAGACCGTGCTGGCCTATGAGATCGCCAAGGCGGTGGATGCGCCGCTGATCGAGTGGAACGTCAAGTCGACCACCAAGGCGCAGCAGGGCCTGTACGAATATGACGCGGTGGCGCGGCTGCGCGACGGCCAGCTCGGCGATGCGCGCGTCCACGACATCGCCAATTATATCCGCAAGGGCAAATTATGGGAGGCGTTCACCGCCCCCCAGCTTCCCGTGCTGCTGATCGACGAGATCGACAAGGCCGATATCGAATTCCCGAACGATCTGCTCCTCGAGCTCGATCGCATGGAATTCCATGTCTACGAGACGGGCGAGACCGTGCGCGCGGCGGAGCGGCCGATCGTCGTCATCACCTCGAACAACGAGAAGGAACTGCCCGACGCATTCCTGCGCCGCTGCTTCTTCCATTACATCAAGTTCCCCGATCGCGAGACGATGCAGGCGATCATCGACGTCCACTTCCCGGGCATCCAGAAGATCCTGGTCTCCAAGGCCATGGATGTCTTCTATGAAATTCGCGAAGTGCCGGGCCTGAAGAAGAAGCCTTCGACCAGCGAGCTGCTCGACTGGCTGAAGCTGCTCCTCCATGAGGAAATGCCGCTCGACGTGCTCCAGTCACGCGATCCCGCCAAGGCGATCCCGCCGCTCCACGGCGCGCTGCTCAAGAACGAGCAGGACGTGATGCTGTTCGAGCGGCTGGCGTTCATGGCGCGGCGGCAACAGGGTAAATGAGCCACGGCGCCGATCGCTTGAGGCGATATCGTTAACCTCTTGGTAACCATTCACATTTAGGATTCCGCGCACGGGGGACTGTTTTCGGGGTAGTCCTATGCGCGTATTCCTGTCCTGCATCGCTCTCGGCCTTGCCGCGATCGCGCCGGCGCGCGCGGATTCGCTGCTCGATTATGTCGGCGAATGCGTGCCCTTCGCCCGCGCCGCTTCGGGCATCCAGATCTATGGCGACGCATGGACCTGGTGGGATCAGGCCAAGGGCCGCTATTCCCGGGGCTCGCAGCCCAAGGTCGGCGCGGTGCTCGTCTTCGCCCGCAGCCCGCGCCTGCCGCTCGGCCATGTCGCGGTGGTCAGCCGCATCGTGGACTCCCGCGTGCTGATGGTCACCCATGCCAATTGGTCGCGCCAGAATGGCGAGCGCGGCCATGCCGAGCAGGACGTGACGCTGTTCGACGTCTCGCCCGACGGCGACTGGAGCGAGGTGAAGGTCTGGTATCGCGACAATGACGGGCTCGGCGGATCGGTCTATCCGGCCAACGGCTTCATCTACGGCACCCCCGATCCCGAAGCCGACCGCCCCGTGCCCAAGGCCCGCCCTGCCCGCGAACTCACCGGCAAGCAGCCCGATTATGTCGGCTCATTGATCGACGCCTACGCACG
>NZ_JAAVVE010000009.1 GCF_018449795.1 Sphingomonas sp. dw_22 | reverse complement strand
CCGGCGCCGCTGATCCCCGCTCCTTCCCTGCGGGGAAGGACGTCACGCCGGGCGCCCCCCCCCCCATGCGCCCGCCGTGAGCCCGCCCCCCGGCCCCGCCCCCCGCGTCCCCCCCCCCCCCGGGTGCCGGCCCCCCCCCCCCCCCGCCCCCCCCCCCCCCCCCCCGCCCCCCCCCCCCCCCCCCCCCCCCCCCCCCCCCCCCCCCGGCCCGCCGGGCCCCCCCCCCCCCCCCCCCCCCGCCCCCCCCCCCCCCCCCCCGCCCCGCCCGCCCCCCCCCCCCCCGCCCCCCCCGCCCCGCCCCCCCCCCCCCCCCCCGCCCCCCCGGCCGGCCCCCCCTGGGCAAGGGCCGGGGCGAGCGACTCGAACCGATCGCAGGCCTCCCCGGCACGCCCGTCCTGCTGGTGAACCCCGGCGTCGCCGTCTCCACCGCCGCGGTGTTCCGCGCCTGGGACGGCACCGATCGCGGGCCGATCGGGCAGGGCGATCTCCTCCAGGCCGCCCGCGCCGGCCGCAACG
Source organism: Sphingomonas sp. dw_22 (assembly GCF_018449795.1). Lineage (GTDB taxonomy): Bacteria > Pseudomonadota > Alphaproteobacteria > Sphingomonadales > Sphingomonadaceae > Sphingomonas. Next base: position 111,268 of record NZ_JAAVVE010000009.1, on the reverse strand, counting down.
ACCTCGAAGCGCCCGCCCGCGCGCTCGCGCCGGTGATCGGCGACGTGCTCGAAGCTCTTGCCCGGCAGGACGGCGTACTGCTCGCCCGCATGTCCGGCTCCGGCGCCACCTGCTTCGCCCTGTTCGAAAGCGAGGACGCCCGCGCCCGCGCGGCCGCCGCCATCGCCCGCCCCGATTGGTGGATTCTCGAAACCCGCCTCGCCTGAGCCGTTTACCAATTCCCGAAAGCTCCCGTTGGCATTCCCGCGCGCATAGCCGTCGCCAGCGGATCAGACGCTTGGCGCGGGACGTTCGCTGGTGGCTCGCGTGACCGGGTGAAAGCCCCGTCCGCGCGCCATCCCCGTGACAGCGGCGCCCGGATCGGGCAGAGCCGCCTCCCATGATCCAGACCAGCCGAGACGGACCCATCGCCACCATCGCGCTGGCGCGCCCCGAAGCCAGGAACGCCCTCCCGATCGCGGCATGGGAAGCCATCGCCGCCGCCGCCCGCGAAATCGGCGATGCCCGCGCCGTGATCCTCCGCTCCGATGTCCCCGGCATCTTCTCCGCCGGTGCCGACATCCGCGAATTCGAGCAGCTCCAGGCCGATCCAGGCCTTCGCATCCGCTTCCGCGAAGCGATGCGCGCCGGGATCGAGGCCGTCGCCGCGCTTCCCATGCCGGTGATCGCCGCGATCGACGGCGGCTGTTTCGGCGCCGCGGTCGCGCTGGTCCTCGCCGCCGACATCCGCGTCGCCGGCAACGGCGCCGAATTCGCCACCACGCCCGCGCGCCTCGGCATCGGCTATCCGCAGCAGGACGTCGCCCGCCTCCGCGCCCAGGTGGGCAGGGGAGTCGCCGCGACGATGCTGTTCACCGGCGATTGGGTGAAGGCCGACGAAGCCAAGGCGATCCGCCTGGTCGAGATCCGCGCGAAGAACGCCGGCGATACCGCGCTCGCCATCGCCCGCACCGTCGCCGCCAACGCGCCCCAGGCCGTCCGCCAGCTCAAGCGCGCGCTGGGCGGACCCGCCGTCGATCTGGATCAGGCGTTCGACGATGCGTTCGGCGGCCCCGAATTCGCCGAGGGCCTCGCCGCCTTCGGCCGGCGCCGCAAGCCGGTCTATTGATGCAGCCGCCCGCCGAAATCCTCGAAGGCGCCGCGCAGGACGTCCTCCTGCTCTGCGACCACGCCTCCAACGCCGTGCCCGAGGACGTAGGCCTCGGCATCCCCCCGGAACTGCTCGACCTCCACATCGCCATCGACATCGGCGCCGCCGCCGTTACCCGCGCGCTCGCCGCTCGCCTCGAAACCCCCGCGATCCTCGCCACCGTCTCGCGCCTGGTCATCGATCTCCACCGCGAGCCCGATCATGTCGGCCTGATCCCCCATCGGAGCGACGGCCACCTGATCCCCGGCAATGAAACCGCGAACCGCGCCGAACGCATCGCCCGCTTCCACGCCCCCTATCACCGCCTGATCCGCGACCGCATCCGCGCCCGGCGCCCCAGCCTCATCCTCTCGATCCACAGCTTCACGCCCTGTCTGGAGCATGGCGGCACCCCGCGCCCCTGGGAGGTCGGCGTGCTCTACAATCGCGACACCCGCGCCGCGCACCCTACGATCGCCTTCTTCCGCGACCAGGGCCTGACAACCGGCGACAACGAGCCCTATTCGGGCCGCCTGCTCAACGCGACGCTCAACCGCCATGCCGAGGGGCAGGGCATTCCCTCGGTCGCGATCGAGATCCGCAACGACCTGATCCGCGAAGCGGCGGGCGTCGAGCGGTGGAGCGGAATTCTGGCGGACCTCACAAATTCTTTGCGCAATAGTCTTGCGCGAAACGGGTCTGTCGCGACATAGGCTTGCGCGCCATGACCAACCGATTCGATAAATCCAAGCTCCCCAGCCGCCACGTCTCCGTCGGCGTCGAGAGCGCCCCGCACCGCAGCTATTATTACGCCATGGGCCTCACCGAGGAGGAGATCGCCCGTCCGTTCGTCGGCATCGCCTCCGCCGGCAATGATTCCGCCCCGTGCAACACCACGCTCGACATGCAGGCCGATTGGTGCCGCACCGGCGTCAACGAAGCCGGCGGCATGCCGCGCCGCTTCAACACCATCACCGTGACCGACGGCATCGCGATGGGCCATCAGGGGATGAAGTCCTCGCTGGTCAGCCGGGAGGTGATCGCCGATTCGGTCGAGCTCAGCGTGCGCGGCCATTGCTATGACGCGCTCGTCACCTTCGCCGGCTGCGACAAGTCGCTGCCCGGCATGATGATGGCGATGCTGCGGCTCAACGTGCCGTCGATCTTCGTCTATGGCGGCTCGATCCTGCCCGGCCGCTGGCACGACCGCGACCTGACCGTGATCGACGTGTTCGAGGTGGTCGGCCGCTACTCCGCCGGCAAGTGCCCGCTCTCCGAGGTCACCGAGATCGAGAAGGCGGCATGCCCCGGCCACGGTGCCTGCGGCGGCCAATACACCGCCAACACCATGGCCTGTGTCGGCGAGGCGATCGGTTTGTCCCTGCCGAACAGCAATATGGCACCGGCTCCTTATAAATCACGTGAGGAAATCGCGGTCGCTGCAGGCCGCCAGGTGATGGAGCTGATCGCCCGCAACATCCGCCCGCGCGACATCTGCACGCGCGAGGCGTTCGAGAATGCCGCGCGCATCGTCGCGGCGACGGGCGGCTCGACCAACGGTGCGCTTCACCTCCCGGCTATGGCGCACGAGGCGGGGATCGAGTTCGACCTGTTCGACGTCGCAGAGATCTTCAAGACCACCCCGTACATCGCCGATCTCAAGCCCGGGGGCCGCTATGTCGCCCGGGACATGTATGATGCGGGCGGCATCTACATGCTGATGAAGACGCTGGCGGCCGAGGGCTTCCTGCATCTCGATTGCCTGACCGTCACCGGCAAGACGCTGGGCGAGAATATCGACGAGGTCACCTGGAACCCGGACCAGAAGGTCATCTACGACGCGAAGACGCCGATCACGCCCACCGGCGGCGTCGTCGGCCTCAGGGGCTCGCTGGCGCCCGAGGGCGCGATCGTGAAGGTGGCGGGGATGAAGCGCCTCCAGTTCACCGGCGCCGCCAAGGTGTTCGAGCGCGAGGAGGATGCCTTCGCCGCGGTCGAGGCGAACGCGATTCACGAGGGCACCGTCGTCGTCATCCGCTATGAAGGGCCCAAGGGCGGGCCGGGCATGCGCGAGATGCTGGCGACCACGGCGGCGCTCTATGGCCAGGGGCTGGGCGAGAAGGTCGCCCTCATCACCGACGGCCGCTTCTCCGGCGGCACGCGCGGCTTCTGCATCGGCCATGTCGGGCCGGAGGCGGCGGACGGCGGCCCGATCGCGCTGGTCGAGGATGGCGACATCATCCGGATCGATGCCGAAGCCGGCACGATCGATCTCGATGTCGCCGAGGATGTTCTCGCCGAACGCCGCGCCCGCTTGGAGCCGCGGGTGAACGATTACCAGTCCGGCGCGCTCTGGCGCTATTCCCGAAATGTCGGCCCGGCCTATAAGGGCGCGGTGACGCACCCGGGAGCCAGCGCCGAACGCCATGTGTACGCCGACATCTGAACTAAAAGCCCTCTCCCGCTTGAAATCCCTCTCCCGCCTGCGGGAGAGGGTGGCCGAGCAACGCGAGGCCGGGTGAGGGTGAGTCGTGTCCTCATGCACGTCGCTCACCTCTCGCACACACCCTCGCCCCGACCCTCTCCCGCAAGCGGGAGAGGGAGAATAAGTATTGCCTTTCTGACGCTGACGCTCACCGCCTGTGGCGTCCAGGTTCGCGACAAGGCGACCGAGGCCAAGGCGCAGACCCATGAAAAGGCGATCGAACATGCCGAAGGCCGCATCGAATGTGCCCCCGAAGGCGCGGCGCAGTTCGCCTATGTCTGCGCGATCGATCGCGTCCAGTCGCAGGACGGGCTGTTCCTTACCCTGCGCCAGCCCGATGGCGGCTTCCGGCGCCTGCTGGTCACCACCGACGGGCGCGGCGTGGTCGCCGCCGATGGAGCGGAACCGGCAGTGGTGATGCTGCTGCCGCCCAACCGGATCGAAGTGGCGATCGGCGGCGCACGCTACCGGCTCCCGGCCACGGTACGCGGAGCGAGCCGATGACCATCCCCGCCGGCGCCCCGATCGTCACTGCCGCGCAGATGCGCGGGGCGGAGGAAGCCGTATTCCGCAGCGGTGTCTCGCAGGACGCGCTGATGGAGCGGGCAGGGGAGGCCGTCGCCCGCGAGGCGGCGCGCTTCGCGATGGGCAGGCCGATCCTGGTCCTGGCAGGCCCTGGTAACAACGGCGGAGACGCCTATGTCGCCGCGCGCCTGCTCAAGGCGGCCGGGCAGGACGTCATGCTGGTCGCGACCGGCGAGCCCAAGCCCGGCGCCGCCCAGCGCATGCACGCGCAATGGGACGGCCCGACCACGTCGCTCTACGCCGCGCGCCCGCGCCCGCTGTTGGTCGACGGCCTGTTCGGCACCGGCATGACCCGCCCGCTCGAACGCGGCCTCGCGGCGGTCTTCACCGAACTCTGTCGCGGCGCCGATTTCACGCTGTCGATCGATCTCCCCTCGGGCATCGATACCGATAGCGGCGCCAATCTCGGTGCGCCGATCCGCAAGGGCGCAACGCTGGCGCTGGCCGCGCTCAAGCCCGCGCACCTGCTCGATTACGGGCTGGAGGCATGCGGGCACGTCCTGCTCGCCGACATCGGCATTCCCGTCGACACCCGTTGGCGCAGCGCCGCGCGGCCCGGGCTGGCCGCGCCCGGACCCAACAGCCACAAATACACGCGGGGCCTTGTCGCCGTCATCGAGGGCGCCATGCCCGGAGCGGCCCGCCTCGCATCCCGCGCGGCGATGGCGGGCGGTGCGGGCTATGTCGTGCTCGCCGGCGTCGATCCCTGGACTGGCGGTCCCGACGCGCTGGTCCGCCGCGGCATCGGCACCAGCGACGATCTCGCCGAATTTCTCGCCTGGGACCGGATCGACGCCGTGGTGCTTGGCCCCGGCCTCGGCCGCGATCGCCGCGCCGAAGCCTATGTCCGCGCCGCCTTCGCCTGCGACAAGCCGATGGTCCTCGACGGCGACGCGCTCAGCCTGCTCGCCTCGGGTGCGACCCGCAGCCTCCAGGCCCGTACCGCGCCGACCTGGCTCACTCCCCATTCGGGCGAGTTCGATCGCATGTTCGAAGGCGAAGGCAGCAAGATCGATCGCACCCTGGCCGCCGCCGCCGCCACCGGCGCGACGATCCTCCACAAGGGCGCCGACACCGTGATCGCCGATCCCAGGGGCGAGGTCCGCGTGCTTGCCGGCGCCTCGTCCTGGCTCTCCACCGCCGGCACCGGCGATGTCCTGGCCGGCCTGCTCGCGGCGCGGGTAGCGGGAGGCGGGAAGGGCGTCGGCCCCGCCGAAGCGGCCGCATGGCTCCACGGTCGCGCGGCGCAGCTTGCGGGACCGGCCTTCATCGCCGATGGCCTGATCGACCGAATCCCCAGGGCCATTTCCGAATGTCTGTGATCGAAGACGAAATCATCCGCGTCGCCGCGCGCGGCGATGGCGTCACCGCGGACGGCCGCCACGCCGCCTTCGCCGCGCCCGGCGATCGCCTGACCGTTGAGGGCGCCGTGATCCCCGGCCCGCACCACCGCCAGCCCCCCTGCCGGCATTTCCCCGAATGCGGCGGTTGCCAGCTCCAGCATCTCGACGATGCCGCCTGGGCCGGCTTCATCACCGATCGCATCACCGCCGCGCTTGCCGCGCACGGCCTGAACACCGAAATCCGCCCGCCTGCGCTCTCGCCGGACAGGACGCGCCGCCGCGCCACGCTTCATGCCGAGCTTCGCGGCCGCCAGCTCCGCCTCGGCTTCACCGAGCCCGGCAGCCACAAGATCGTCGACCTTCAGGAATGCTGGATCCTGGATCCCGCCCTCTTCGCGCTGCTGAACCCCTTGCGCGGCCTGCTCACCGCGCTCCTCCCCGGCGCCCGCCGCGTCAACGTCCATCTCGCGATGACCGATCAGGGCCCGGACATCCTCATCGACGGCATGGAAGCCGAGGGCTTGGCCGCCGCCGAGGCGATCACCGCCTTCGCCGCCCGCAACAGGCTCGCGCGCTTCTCGCTCGACGAAGGTTTCGGCCCCACCGCGCGCTGGGAACCCGATCCGGTGACGGTTACGCTCGGCGGCATCGCGGTGCCGTTCCCCAGCGGCAGCTTCCTCCAGGCGACGCCCGAGGGCGAGGCCGCGCTGGTCGCCGCCGCGCGCGAGGCGGTCGGCGGGGCAGGGACGGTCGCCGATCTCTTCGCCGGCCTCGGCACCTTCACCTTCGCCTTCCCCGATGCCCGCGTCTATGCGGCCGAGGCGGCGCGCGATCCCATCTTCGCGCTCAAGGCCGCAGCGGGCGGTGCCCGGCGCCAGGTCTTCGCCGATCACCGCGACCTGTTCCGCCGCCCGGTCCCCGCCGCCGACCTGAACAATTTCGCCGCGGTCGTCCTCGATCCCCCTCGCGCCGGCGCGCGCGAACAAGCGGCCGAGCTGGCCGGATCCGGGGTGCCGGTCATCGCCTATATATCCTGCAATCCCAGCACTTTCGCGCGCGATGCGGAAACCCTGTCTCAAGCAGGCTACAGCCTCGACTGGATCCAGCCGGTGGGCCAGTTCCGCTGGTCCATCCATGTCGAGCTGGCGGCGAAGTTCAGCCGTCAGGGATAATCGGCGCGCAGGAAGAACAGTCCGTCCGGAGGCGCATTGAGCCCCAGCCGCGCCCGGTCCCGTGCCTCAAGCGCCTCAGTCATATCGTCCGGCGACCATTTCCCCTGGCCGACCAGCGCCAGGCACCCGACCATCGAGCGCACCTGATGATGCAGGAACGACCGCGCCGATGCGAACACGCGGATCCGGTCGTCCTCCTGCGCCACGTCGAGCCGGTCGAGCGTCCGCAAGGGGCTGTCCGCCTGGCAATGCGCCGATCGGAAGGTGGTGAAGTCGTGCCGCCCCACCAGCCGCGCCGCGCCGGCCTGCATCGCCGCCACGTCCAGCACCTGCGGCACGCGCCAGGCCAGCCCCTTCTCCCAGGTCAGCGGCGCCCGCCGCGTCACGATCCGATATTCATAGTGCCGCGCCATGCATGAGAAGCGCGCATGCCAGTCGCCCGCCACTTCGACGCAATCGAGCACCGCCACCGGCGCCGGCCGCAGCAGGGCGTTGAGCGCCTCCATCAGCCGGAACGGCGCGATCCCGCGTCCGATATCGAGATGCGCCCGCATCCCCAGCGCATGCACCCCCGCATCGGTCCGCCCGGCCGCATGCACCGTCACCGCCTCGCCGGTGATCGCATGTGCGGCGTCCTCGATCGCCTGCTGCACGCTCGGCCCATGGTCCTGGCGCTGCCAGCCCATGAACGGCCGCCCGTCATATTCCACCGTCAGCGCGAACCGCGTCAAAGCCGGCTACCCACAGGGATCGGGAAGCCCCGAAGCAACTCCCCCGCCGTCATGACGCCACGCCCGGCACGCTGGACAAGCAACGGCCGGATCGCGCCCTCGCCACAGGCAATCACAAAGCCCTCTCCCCCCCGGGGAGCATCGGGTCGGTCACGCTCCCGGCGTGACCTGAGCAGCGCGGGGCGCTGCTCACCCGATGCTGGTTGGGAGAGGGGCAGGGAGGCCAGGTCAACGACCACGCCACTTTCCCCGGTGGAGAGAGGGAGAATCTCAGCCGAATGCACCCGCACCCGCTCGCCCGAGAACTCGAAGAACGCCCCCGGCGCCGGATTGAACGCGCGCACCTGCCGCTCGACCTCCACCGCGCTCCGCCCGAAATCCAGTCGCGCCTCGGCCTTGTCGATCTTGGGCGCATAGGTCACGCCGTCCTCGGCCTGCGCCACTGCCGGATGCCCTTCGACATCCGCCAACACCGCCACCATCAGCCGCGCCCCCATCGCGCTCAACTCGGCGGTGAGTTCGCCCGCGGTCTTGCCATCGATCGGCGTCCGCTCCTCCAGCCGCACCGGCCCGGTGTCGAGCCCGGCCTCCATCTGCATGATCCCCACGCCCGTCTCGGCATCCCCCGCCAGGATAGCCCGCTGGATCGGCGCCGCCCCCCGCCAGCGCGGCAGCAGCGAGCCATGCACGTTGAGGCACCCCAGCCGAGGCGCCTCCAACACCGTGCGCGGCAGGATCAGCCCATAAGCCGCCACCACCGCCACATCCGCCCCCAGCGCCGCAAATTCCGCCTGCGCCTCCGCATCCCGCAGCGTCAGCGGCGTCCGCACCGCGATCCCCAGCGCCTCGGCCCGAGCCTGCACCGGCGAAGGCGTCAGGCTCTTGCCGCGCCCCGCGCGTCTTGGCGGCTGGCTGTACGCCGCAACCACATCATGCCCCGCCGCCACCAGCGCTTCCAGCACCGGCACGGCAAATTCGGGCGTTCCCATGAAGACGATCCGCATGCCGTTCTCTCAACCGCTTGGCAGGAGCGCTGGCAAGCCCCTATGTCTGCGGCCATGGCTTCTCCCGAAATCGAAGCGCTCACCCAGGCCCTGTCGCGGCTGCCCGGCCTCGGCCCGCGCTCGGCCCGCCGCGCCGTGCTCCATCTGCTCAAGAAGCGCGAGACCGCGCTCGATCCGCTGCTCGCCGCCCTGGGCGCGGTCAGCAGGCATCTCAGCACCTGTTCGATCTGCGGCAATGTCGACACGGCGGACCCCTGCGCGATCTGCGCCGATCCCCGCCGCGACGCCCGCGCGCTCTGCGTGGTGGAGGAGGTCGCCGATCTCTGGGCGCTCGATCGATCGCGCCTTTTCCCCGGCAAGTTCCACGTGCTCGGCGGCCGCCTCTCCGCGCTCGAAGGCATCCGCCCCGAGGATCTGCGCATAGACAGCCTGGTCCGCCGCATCGCCGCCGGGGGCATCGACGAAGTGGTCCTCGCGATGAACGCTACGCTCGAAGGCCAGACCACTGCGCACTACATCGCCGAGCGGATCGAATCCTACCCCGTCCGCGTCACGCAACTCGCGCACGGCCTGCCGGTAGGCGGCGAGCTCGACTATCTCGACGAAGGCACGCTCGCCCAGGCGCTCCGCGCGCGCCGTCCGGTTGCTTGACCCCGCACCTCCGGACACCTAAATTTCCCCCTATGGCTCTCCTACCCATCATCGAAGTACCCGATCCGCGCCTGCGCCTCATCTCCCAACCCGTGGAGAAGGTGGACGACGAACTGCGTGCCCTGATCGCCGACATGTTCGATACGATGTACGACGCGCCCGGCATCGGCCTGGCCGCGATCCAGGTCGGCGTGCCCAAGCGCGTGATCGTCATGGACCTCCAGGAGCAGGAGGACGAGGAGGGCAAGCCGATCCGCGAGCCCCGCGTCTTCATCAACCCCGAGATCCTCGAACCCGCCGAGGAACAGTCGGTCTATACCGAGGGCTGCCTGTCGGTCCCCGATCAGTTCGCCGATGTCGAGCGCCCCGCGCGCTGCCGCGTCAAATGGCTCGACGAGAAGGGCGATGCGCATGACGAGCAGTTCGAAGGGCTGCTCGCCACCTGCATCCAGCACGAGATGGACCATCTCGAAGGGATCGTCTTCATCGATCATCTCTCGCGCCTGAAGCGCGACATGATCCTCAAGAAGCTCAACAAGGCCCGCAAGGCCGCCTGATCTTCGCTTTTCCCATGCCCTCCGGATTTCCCCTCGTCACCCCGGCCGAAGTGCCGGGGTCCACTTATCCGCGAGAGAGCCCCTCTAGGCTTCGAGCGGCTCTCCCGGCCGCACGGTAGACCCCGGCACTTCGGCCGGGGTGACGCAAGTTCTTTGCGGCCGTGGTTTCCTGACTGAGTTCTGGCTCTCGGCTTTCGCCGGAATGGGAAATCGGCGAGAACCCTGCGAACGACCGTATCGCGCGCTTGGTCGCGATCCGCTTGCCCTGAGTCCCGGACCCGTTTAGGTTCGCCTTCTGTTCCGGCGGGAGGCGTAATTGGATCCGACTTCACTCATCCTCATGATCGCGGCGCTCGTCGTCGGCGCCGGTCTCGGCTGGTTCCTCGGCGCACGCGGCACCGCCGAGGCGCGCGCCGAAGCCCAGCGTCGCGAGGATGATTTCAAGGCCGCGATCGCCGATCTCGCCACGGCGGAGGAGCGCGCGGCACAGGTCCAGCCGCTCCGCGACGAACTCGCCGGCATCCGTGACGAGCGCGACATCGCCCGCCTCCAGCTCGCCGAGCTGCGCACCAAGGCTGAAGCCTTCGAGAACCGCCTGATCGAGCTGCGCGAGGCCAAGGAAATGATGGCCGCGCAATTCGGAGAGGTCGCCAACAGCCTGCTCGACAAGGCGCAGGAAAAGTTCCTCGAACGCGCCTCGGCCCGCTTCAAGGAAGCCGAGGAGCTTGCCGGCATCAATCTCAAGTCGATGCTCCAGCCGGTCAGCGATCGTCTCCAGCGCTATGAGGAAGGCGTCGCCAAGGTCGAGGCCGAGCGCCGCGATGCGTTCGGCGAACTCAAGGGCCAGATCGAGCAGATGCGGATCGGCACCGAGCGCGTCAGCACCGAGGCCGCCAAGCTGGTCAATTCGCTCCGCAACGCCCCCAAGTCGCGCGGCCGCTGGGGCGAGCAGCAGCTCAAGAACGTGCTGGAGACCTGCGGCCTCTCCGAGCACACCGATTTCGAGACCGAAGTGAATGTCGCGGGCGAGGATGGCGGGCGGCTGCGCCCCGACGCGATCGTCCGCGTGCCGGGCGGCCGCGCGCTGGTGATCGATGCCAAGGTCTCGCTCAACGCCTATCAGGATGCGTTCGGCGCGGTCGACGATACCGAGCGCCTGCGCGGCCTCGCGCTGCACGCCGCCTCGATGAAGGCGCATATCAACGGCCTCGGCAACAAGGCCTATTGGAACCAGTTCGAGGACGCGCCGGATTACGTCATCATGTTCGTCCCCGGCGAGCATTTCCTGTCGGCCGCGCTGGAGCACGACCCCACGCTCTGGGATTTCGCCTTCGACAAGCGCGTGCTGCTGGCGACGCCGACCAACCTGATCGCGATCGCCCGCACCGTCTCGGCGGTGTGGCGCCAGGAGAAGCTCGCCAAGGAGGCCCGCCAGATCGGCGAACTCGGCAAGGAGCTCTACGATCGCCTCGCCAAGGCGCTGGGCGACCTGCGCGTCGTCGGCAGCGGCCTCAACACGGCGGTCAAGAACTTCAACACCTTCGCGAACAGCCTGGAGACGCGCGCCCTGGTCTCGGCGCGGAAACTGCGCGACCTCAATATCGAGCCCGGCGCCCGGGAGATCGAATCGATCCCTCCGGTCGAGCTGTTGGCGAGCCATGCCGAGATCGAGCTTCCGGAAATCGAGGCAAAGGCCGAAGCGGCGGAATAGCGCGCGGCTTCAGGGAATCGCGGTATCGCCGCTTCCGGTCCGGCCGCGCGGGGCGATCGAAATCAGTTCGCCGCTTTGGGCTTGGTATAGGGCACGAACTTGCCGAGCAACACGAAGCCGCGCGGGAACCGCGAGGTGCGATCGATCAGGCGCACCGTATCGACGCTGCACAATTGCGAGCTGAAGGTGCGGGTCACGAGTATGTCGTCATCGTTGAGGGAGTCCGCTCCCGATCGCGGTTCGTTGACGTAGAGCTTGCCGCCCGATCGATAGACGATCGCCTTGCCGTCGATGATCTGGCTGGAGGTGATCGTCGAAAGATTGATGCAATCGACCGCCGGACCCTCCACGCGGCCCGTGAGCATCTTCTGCAGCTTCGCCTCGGGCGTGTCGCGCTGCGCGGCGCCAGCCGGCACGGCGATCGCGGCCGCGCTCAGGAGCAGGATCTGGATGAGCTTAGCCATGAGCGAGTGTTACCATAATTCCCCTGACTGGGGAATGAATGCCCGGCAGCCTTGCGATGGCTATTCCTGGTCGCGTTGCGGTTACGTCGCGAGAAGCGTATGACCGGCCGGCCGGGGATCAAAGGAGCGCGTCATGGCAGTCGCTCATTTCGAAGGCATGGATCGTCCCGCGGAGACGTATGAAGTCCGCACCATCGGCACCGCGGATCTCAGGGATGCGCTCCGGCAGGGCTGGGCCGATTTGCTGGAGTGGCGCGGCGACCTGATCTTCGTCGGCATCATCTATCCGGCGGTCGGCCTGATCGCCGCGATCGTGGCGCTCCAGGGTTCGCTCATTCCCTTCTTCTTCCCGCTTGCCGCCGGGATCTCGCTGCTGGGCCCGGCCGTGGCGATCGGCTTCTACGAACTGGCGCGCCGCCGCGAGCAGGGGCTGCCCTCCGATTGGTCGCATTTCTTCGGCTTTGCCACACGCCCCGCGCTCGACTCGATCTCCGTCGTGGTGGGGCTGCTGCTGGCAGTTTTTCTGGCTTGGCTGGCCGTCGCCGCCGGCCTCTATTTCGGATTGATGGGCACCGAGCCGCTGACCCTGGGCGCGTTCGTGACGCAGTTGTTCACGACCCCGCAGGGCTGGGCGCTGATCGTCGTCGGCAACCTCGCCGGGCTGTTCTTCGCGATAGCGGTGCTGACGTTGAGCGTCGTGTCGATGCCGATGCTCGTCGACAGGGACGTCGACGCGCGGACCGCGATCGATACGTCGATCCGTGCCGTCGCGGCGAACAAGGGGGTCATGCTCCGCTGGGGGCTCATCGTCGCGGCCTTGCTGGTGCTGGGATCGATACCCCTGTTCGTTGGATTGGCGGTCGTCCTGCCGGTGCTCGGCTATGCGACCTGGCACCTCTATACCAGGCTCGTCGTGCGCTGATCGATCGCCGGAGGAAGGGGATTGCAATGTAGGATTTCGCGTGAAATCCACGCCATTGCTCTTTGATATCCGAATATCATCACCCTCACCTCGCGCGCCCGGGCGCGCGCGCTCGCGCACGGGGAGGGTCAAATGAGTCAACCGGCAGGTATCCTGTTACCGCTCGACAGGCCGCTTTGCCTGCGACTCGGGCTTTCAGCGAACCCGCGCCAGCACCACTGCCTGCCCGCCGCGCCCGGTCATCACCAGCCTGCCGCTGCGGTTGCGGCTCACGCTCAGCCGCTGGCCGAGCAGCTTGAGCAGGTTCTGCTCCTGCGCATTGGCCGGCCCGATACAGGCGCGCCGGGTGGTGATCAGCGCGCCCGTGGTCAAATGCCCGCGCTCGAAGCGGAAGCCGCCGCCGAAATTGTTGCAGCCGGTGCTGCCGTTGATCTGCGTCCCCTGGAATCGGACCATGGGCGGCGTGCCGGGGGCAGGGCGGCGGCCCGCGATCGACTGGATCGCCCATTCGCCTTCCAGCAGCGTGGCCGGCGTCGCACCTTCGCCGCCGCAGCCGCGCAGCTTCCTCCCGTCCACGGTGAGCACCACCGTATCGCGATAGGTCCGGTCGCTCATCCCGTCGCTGCACTTCACATGGGTGATGTCCACGGTCAGCCGTCGCGTCTCGTAGCGCTCGCCGTTGAAGCCGATGATCGGCTGCGGGCTGGGGACGGTCATCGTCGTGCCGTTGGCGGGCTCGTAGCGGATCGTCTGCCCGTCGATCGTCACCGACCAGAAGGGCTGGGTGCCCAGCGCATGATAGGGCGGGGCGGCGCCCTGGGCGCTGGCATCGGCGGGCATGCAGGCGGCCAGGGCCAGCAGGCCGGCCGCGGAAACGGCGGAAACACGCATCTTCTCTCTCCCGTCCCTCTTATGCGCTTCTACGCCTGAACGGCGGATTTCCTAGCCGTGCCGCCGCTGGTTGAGCACCTCATAGGCCATCACTGCGGTCGCCACCGCCGCGTTCAGGCTGTCGGCCTTGCCGAGCATCGGGATCTTGACGAGCAGGTCGCATTCGGCGGCCATGAAATCGGGCATGCCCTGCGCCTCGTTGCCGGTCAGCAGGAAAGTGGGGGCCTGATAGCGCGGCGCCTGATAATCGAACTCGGTGTCGAGGCTCAGCCCCACGAGCTGCCCCGGCCCCTCCCGCAGCCATGCGAGGAAGTCCGCCCAGCCGGCATGCGCCACCGGCACGGTGAACAGCGCCCCCATGCTGGCGCGCACCGCCTCCACCGAAAAGGGATCGACGCAGTCGTCGATCAGGATCAGCCCTCCCGCGCCGATCGCGTCGGCGGTGCGCAGGATCGTGCCGAGATTGCCTGGATCGCGCAGCCGCTCGGCGACCAGCCAGATCGGCGCCTTGCTCCGGTCGAGCGCGTCGAGCCCCACCGCGAATTCGGGATAGACGCCCACGACGGCGCCCGGATTGTCCTTGCCCGAGAGCTTGGAGAGGATGTCGGCATTGGTCTCGATCGCCTCGCCGCCGGCCGCCTCGGTCGCCGCGACCAGCGTCCGCACCAGCGGGTGGTTGGCCATGTCGCGGGCGAAGAACAGATATTCCGGCAGCCGCCCCGCCTCGCGAGCCTCGGTCAAGATGCGCAGCCCCTCGGCGAGGAACAGGCCCTCCTCGCGGCGGTGCTTCTTGTCGCGCAGGTTGCGGACCCGCTTGATGAGCGGATTGGAAAAGGCGGTTATCTCGCGGGGCATGGCGCAGCCCCTAGACCGATCGGGCAGGGCTTGTCGAACGGCTCACTCTTCGCCGAATCGCGCCTCGACCAGCGCGACCAGCGCCTGCACCGCGCTTTCGGCGCCGTCGCCCTCGGCGCTGATCGTGATGCTGTCGCCCTTGGCGGCGCCGAGCATCATCAGGTCGAGGATCGACGTGCCCGATGCGCTCGATCCGTCCTTCTCGACGATCAGCTCGACGGGCTGGCTGGTGGCGAGGGTGACGAAGGCCATGCTGGCGCGGGCGTGCAGGCCCCGGCGGTTCTCGATCGTGACGGTGCGGACGGTGCGGCTCACGCGGCGGCCTCGCCCAGAACCTCCGAGGCGACCGTGATGTACTTGCGGCCGGCATCGCGTGCCGCCGCGACCGCATCGGTCACCTTCATCGTCTTGCGAGCGCTGCCCAGGCGGATCAGCATCGGCAGGTTGATGCCCGCGATCACTTCGATCCGTCCCGCTTCCATCAGCGAGATGGCGAGGTTCGAGGGCGTGCCGCCGAACAGGTCGCTCAGCACGATCACGCCGCGGCCCGAATCGACGCTCTTGATCGCCGCGGCGATGTCCGCGCGGCGGCTTTCCATGTCGTCGTCGGGGCCGATGCAGATCGGGGCGATCCGTTCCTGCTTGCCCACTACATGTTCCATCGCGACGACGAACTCCTCTGCGAGCCGCCCGTGCGTCACGAGTACCAGACCGATCATCGTGTACTCCGACCCCTTATATGGTCACCGGCGCGCCTTCTAGCGAGTCCTGCGGTGCCGTCTGCAAATCGCGATGGGTCACCGTGGGCGAAAATCCTTCCTCGCGCAACCGGCGGGCCATCCGTTCGGCGACATGGACCGAGCGATGCCGCCCGCCCGTGCAGCCGAATGCGACGGTAACATATGCTTTTCCTTCAGCCTGATAGCGCGGCAGAAGGAGCAGCAGCAGCGCCTCGATCTGCGCCATCGCCTGTCCATAAGCGGGATCGCTGGCGATGTAGGCGGAGACGTCGGCATCCTTCCCCGTCCCGGGACGGAGCGTCGATTCCCAGTGCGGATTGCGCAGGAAGCGCATGTCGAACACCAGATCGGCGTTCTGCGGCAGGCCGCGGGCGAAGCCGAACGACAGGATCGAGAGGGTCGTCTGGCCCAGACCGTCGCCCGAAAAGGTCGATCGGATCTGCTGGGCAAGTTCGTTGGCGGTCAGGCTGGTGGTGTCGATCAGCCGATTCGACCAGCGCCGCAGCGGCCCCAGCAATTCGCGTTCGCGGGTGATGCCGTCGCTCGCCGGCCGGTCCTGCGCTTGCGGATGCCGCCGCCGCGTCTCCGAATAGCGCCGCTCCAGCTCCGAACCCGCGCATTCGAGGAACAGCGTGCCGACGTCATGGCCATGCTCCTCGCGCAGCTTCTTGATGCGCCGCACGATGCTCTCGGCGTCGAAGCCGCGCGTCTGGGTGCCGATGCCCAGCGCCAGCGGCCGATCGTCGTCGCCGTCCGCGCCTTCGCCCGGCGCGGTGTCGAGCAGGCGGTTGAGCAGGAGGAGGGGGAGGTTGTCCACCGTCTCCCAGCCCAGATCCTCCAGCGTGCGCAGCACCGTCGACTTGCCCGCGCCGGACATGCCGGTGACGAGCAGGATGTTCTTCGGCCGCGTGCGGCTCATCGGCCGAATCGTCCCACCGCCAGCTCCACCTTGATCGGCGCGGAAGGATCGAGCGCCGCCAGCGGCAGCACCGGCACGTCGATGCCGGCAATGCGCCGCGTGCGCTGTTCCTCGGGAAAGCGCGGCGGCGAATCGAGGATCACGACGAGCAGGTCCACCGGCACGCGCTCCGCATAGGACAGTTCGACAATGCCCAGCCCCCGCACTTCGATCCGTCCGCGGCTCGCGACGGGCGCGCTGGCGAGCAGCACGCCCTCCTGCCGCACGCAGATGGCGCAATCGTCGGCGACGAGCACGGCATCGCGGTCGATCATCCGCAGGGCGAGATCGGTGCGGGCCTCGTCCGATCGGCTCTCGATCAGCACGGCGCGGCCGTTCACCGCGACACAGGCCGCCTGCACGGTCTCGGTCGAAACCTCGGGAAGGCGTGGCTCGGGCATCAGTCGCGTGCCGCCAGCGGCAGTCGAACCACGAATCGCGCTCCGCTCAACCTGTCCTCCCGCGCTTCCACCGAAATGCTCCCCTGATGGCCTTCGACAATCGTCCTCGCGATGGCAAGCCCTAGCCCCGAATGCTGACCAAATGCTTCCGTCGCGGGCCGCACCGAATGGAAGCGCCGGAAGATCGCCTCGCGCGCTTCCTCGGGCACGCCGGGGCCTTCGTCGGCGACGCGGACGACGAGCGTCTGCCGCTCGTTCGCCGCCGAGATCGTGACCAGCCCGTTCTCGGGCGAGAAGGAGATCGCATTCTCGATCAGATTGTCGAACACCCGCTCCAGCCGCGCGCCTTCGCCCAGCACGATCAGCGGCTCGGCCCGGCGATCGAAGACGATGCGGATGCCGTTGGGCAGCCCACGCGCCTCGCGCTGATCGAGCAGCGCCTGGATCATCTGCCCGATATCGACCGGCTCGAACGTCGCCCGGCTGAGCTGTGCGTCGAGTCGCGAGGCTTCGGAGATATCGCTGATGAGCCGGTCGAGCCGGTGCACATCGTCCTGCACGATCGCCAGCAGCCGGGCCTGGAGCGCGGGATCCTTGACGTTGGCGAGCCCGTCCACCGCCGAACGCAGCGAGGCGAGGGGGTTCTTGAGCTCATGCGTCACATCGGCGGCGAAGCTCTCGGTCGCGTCGATCCGCGCCCTGAGCGCCTGGCTCATGTCGGAAAGCGCGCGGGCGAGCAGGCCGATCTCGTCGCTGCGCTCGGGCAGGCGCGGCACGATGACCTCGCGGGCGCGCCCCAGCCGCACGCGGACGGCGGCGCGGGCGAGCCGGCGCAGCGGCCGCACGATCGTCCGCGCCAGGAACAGCGAGAGCAGGATCGAGACGATCGAGACGATCGCCAGCACCACGCTCAGCCGGAAGCGCTCGATTCGCACCGTCTGGGTGATGTCGCGGGCGTTGGATGTCGTCATCACCACGCCGAGATCGGTGATCGGCGCCGCGGCGGTAATCACCGGCGTCCGGTCCGGCGCGCGCCATACGGTCGCCGCGCCGCCATGGGTGGATTGGGCGGTCCGCACATCGGGCCAGTCGAGCCCATGATCCTTGGCGCGCTCGCGGTAGAGCGGGGCGCGGTCGGCCCCCGCCACGGTATCGATCACCGCATCCAGGAAGCGCGCGGCGGACTGGCCCCAGGGATCCTTGTCGGGATCGCGCAGCACGACATTGCGCAGCCCCAGCTCGCGGCTGTCGGCGATCATCTTGCCGTCCTCGCCATAGAGGCGGATGCGGGTGCCCATGTCGCGCGCCAGGCTGAGCACCAGCAGGTCGCGCCTTTTGTCGGTGGCGGAGGCCAGCGCCTGGGCGATCAGCCTTACCTCGCGGCTGGCCTGCTCCACCCGGCTGTCGACGATCCGGCTGCGATAGGAATCGAGGTACGAGAAGCCGCCGCCGAGCAGCGCCAGCGCGAAGATGTTGACCGCCAGGATCCTCGGCGTGAGGCTGACGCGGTTCGACCATTTGAGCGCAAGGTCGCGCTCTTCATTCGTCCGAGAAACGGTATCCCGCGCCATAGAGCGTTTCGATAGCATCGAATTCCGGGTCCACCTGCCGGAATTTGCGCCGGACGCGCTTGATGTGGCTGTCGATCGTCCGGTCGTCGACATAGATGTCGTCCTGATAGGCGGCATCCATCAGCTGGTTGCGCGTCTTCACGATGCCCGGCCGCTGCGCCAGCGTCTCGAGGATCAGGAATTCGGTGACGGTCAGCGTCACGTTCGTCCCATTCCAGGTCACCCGGTGGCGGGCAGGGTCCATGCTCAGCCGGCCGCGCTCCAGCACTTCGGCCGGTTCCGATTCGGCGCCGTCGGCGCTGGGCTGCACCGGCTCGGTGCGGCGCAGGATGGCGCGGATGCGCGCGATCAGCAGCCGCTGGCTGAACGGCTTGGCGATATAATCGTCCGCGCCCATCGCCAGCCCGAGCGCCTCGTCGAGCTCGTCGTCCTTGCTGGTCAGGAAGATCACCGGGATCGCGCTCTTCTCGCGCAAGCGGCGCAAAAGCTCGAGTCCGTCCATCTTCGGCATCTTGATGTCGAGCACCGCCAGGTCGGGCGGATTGTCGATCAGCGCCTTCAGCGCGCTTTCCCCATCGGAATAGACGCGCGTCAGGAAGCCCTCGGTCTGGAGGGCGATCGAGACCGAGGTCAGGATGTTGCGGTCGTCGTCGACCAGCGCGATCGTGGCGCTCATCTGGCGGCCCGGAAGTGGCTCGGAAACATCATATCCACGGTTAGACCAAAGTTCCTGTCGCCTCAACAAGCTGACAACGTTTACCCGGATTGACCATCCTTTGGCCCTCATGCGACTGACAGGGCAATAATATTGCTCGACGCGGCAAAACGCGCGGGCGAGCCCTGTGAAGAGCAGGGTCACGAATAGGAGGCACTGGGTGACTGACATGAAGCCGCGCCACGGCCTCGATGCGCAAGGCATCGGGACCGGCGCCACGATCCATTGGAATCTGATTACCGCCCCGCTGGTCGAGCACGCCATTCGCCGCGGCGAGGGCCGGCTCGCCAGGCATGGTCCGCTCGTGGTCGCCACGGGCAAGCACACCGGCCGCAGCGCGCAGGACAAGTTCATCGTCCGCGATGCCGAGACCGAGGACAATGTCTGGTGGGGCAAGACCAACAAGCCGATGACGCCCGGGCATTTCGCGGCGCTCAAGGCCGATTTCCTCGCCGAGGTCGGCGCGCGCGACGAGCTGTTCGTCCAGGATCTGTTCGGCGGCTCGCAGCCCGAGCATCGGGTGAAGGTCCGCGTCATCAACGAGCTGGCCTGGCACAATCTCTTCATCCGCACGCTGCTCGTGCGGCCCGAGGAAAGCGAGCTGGCCGATTTCGTCCCGGAATACACGATCATCGCGCTGCCGAGCTTCCGCGCCGATCCCGAGCGTCACGGCACCCGCAGCGAGACGGTGATCGCAGTCAGTTTCACCGAGAAGCTGATCCTGATCGGCGGCACCGCCTATGCCGGCGAGATGAAGAAGAGCGTGTTCGGCCTGCTCAACTATCTGCTGCCGGTCCAGGGCATCATGCCGATGCACTGTTCGGCCAATATCGGTCCGAACGGCGACACGGCGGTGTTCTTCGGCCTGTCGGGCACCGGCAAGACCACGCTTTCGGCCGATGCAAGCCGCACGCTGATCGGTGACGACGAGCATGGCTGGTCGGATACGGCGGTCTTCAATTTCGAGGGCGGCTGCTACGCCAAGATGATAAACCTCTCGGCCGAGGCCGAGCCGGAGATCTTCGCCACCTCCAGGCGCTTCGGCACGGTGCTCGAGAATGTGGTCATCGATCCCGAGACCCGCGAGCTTGATTTCGACGACAACAGCCTGGCCGAGAACAGCCGCGGCTCCTATCCGATCGACTTCATCCCCAATGCTTCCGAGCACAATATGGGGCCGGTGCCGCAGAATATCATCTTCCTGACCGCGGACGCTTATGGCGTGCTCCCGCCGATCGCGAAGCTCACGCCCGAACAGGCGATGTACCATTTCCTCTCGGGCTATACCGCGCGCGTCGCCGGCACCGAGATCGGCGTCACCGAGCCTTCGGCCACCTTCTCGACCTGTTTCGGCGCGCCGTTCATGCCACGCCATCCGTCGGTCTATGGCAATCTCCTCAAGGAGCGGATCGCGAAGGGCGGGGTGAAATGCTGGCTGGTCAACACCGGCTGGACCGGCGGCAAATACGGCGTCGGCCGGCGCATGCCGATCAAGGCGACCCGCGCGCTGCTGAACGCGGCGCTCGACGGCGGGCTCGATTCGGTCGACTATCGCCGGGATCCGAATTTCGGCTTCATGGTGCCGGTCAGCGCGCCGGGCGTCGATGCCGGCATCCTCGATCCGCGCGAGACCTGGGCGGACAAGGCCGAATATGACGCCACCGCCGCCCGGCTGGTCGATCAGTTCGTCGAGAATTTCGCCGAGTTCGAAAGCCATGTCGACGAAGGCGTGCGGCAGGCCGCGCCCCAGTCCCAGGCGGCGCCGGCCCTCGCCTGAAACATGTAAATTCGTGGCACGGCCACTCGCGCCGCATAGCGGCGCGTGTTAATCACATGCCGCAGTGCGTAACCTCAAAAGGGACAGTTCGATGAGCATTCTCGACGGCCTTCTCGGCCAGATCACTCAGAACGTGGACATCGCCAATCTCGCGGCGAAGGTCGGCCTCTCGCCCGAGCATGCCGAATCGGCCGTGACCGCGCTGGCCCAGGCGCATCCGGTGGAAGGCGACACCGCCGAGACCGCGGCCGCCCAGACCGGGCTGCCGCTGGAGAAGCTCCAGGAGATCATCGGCCATATCGGCGGCGAAGGTTCCCTCGGCCAGTTCGCCTCTCTGCTGCAGAGCCAGGGCGGCGGTATCCTGAGCTCGGTGACCGGCATGCTCGACCGTGACGGCGACGGCAATCCGATCAACGATCTGACCAGCCTCGCCTCGGGCTTCCTGGGCGGGAAGAAGTAACGCCGCACGTGAATTCCCAAGGGAGGCGGGTTCGCTTCCCTTGGGCGTCGCGTCCGGTGGTTTCCGGCATTCAAGATCGGTTGTGGACCTATCTGGCCGGGTTTGCGGACTGAAGCGGACCAGTCCCCGGTTGCAGCTCCTGCGTGAATCCCATCCCAATGTCCCCCGGGGAATATCCAGGGGGTGGGGATGCGGTTCTCGCACTTTGCCGCGCTTCTGTGCGCGGCTTTGCTTTGCTCGTGCAAGGCCATCGACAAATATCACGTGCCGCCGGTCGGCATCGTCAGCGATACGGAGCAGCCGCGCAGCTTGCTCTATGACGGTAAGATTGCGGACAACGATGCCAAGCTCGGCGCTCCCACGCTCGCGAATGCTTATCTGAAGCGGTACAAGGAGACCTATGACGCCGATTATGGCGGGACTCCCGACCCGCGAAATCTCGACGTCAAGGCGCTTGAAACAACCAGGCTCGGCATGACGCTGATCGAGCTGCGCTGCGAACTGTTTTTCGCTTCGATCGGACGCAGCGCGCAGAAGATGGATTTTCTCCATCGGGAAGTCGAAATCATCTCGACGGTTTTAACGTCGACGTTGGGCCTTGTCGGCGCGTCCGACGATCTGGTTACTGCGACGGGACTGGCGAACGGCGCCGCGCTTTCGTCGATCAACAATTTTTCGAACGTCTTTTTCTTCTCGCCCGAGATCGGCAAGGTGCAGCGGCTGGTGAACGACGCCTTCTCGGCGCTTCGCACCGAAACGCTTTCGCCGGCCAAGGCGCCGACGGATTTCGATCAGGCAGTTCGGGCACTGAAACAATATCAGATGATCTGCACGCCGCATGAGATCAAGCGGCTGGTCAACGATGCGGTGGATGCCGGAAAGGTCAAGATCTTCTATCGCGACAGTTCAGCCACTGGCCTCGATCCGCATGTCGATCTGTTGTTCAGCCGCATCGCGATGGTGCTCAGCGAAATCGAGGACAGCGACAGCGAGTCGACAAGCAAGATCGCGGGAGTGAGCTCCAATCAGGTTGTTCTCCTCAAATGGCTGTTTTCGGATCCGGCGCCCAGTCCCCAGGAAATAGATTTCATCTGCATCGCGCTTCAAAGCGAGGATTTGCGCAGGAAACTTTGCAAAGGACAGATTGGCAGCCGCGGAATAAACCAGAAGCTGACCAGCGAGAACAAGTCGGACATCAAGGAACTGGTCCGCGCGGTGGAGCTTAGCACGAACGATTGGGTCAAGACCGATCTCGGTCATATCAGGGATGTTTACAACGTTGATAAGGACCGCCTCGCCGTCCTCATGACGGCGGCAAAGACCGCGCCCAATTCGACGAAGGACGCGGCCGCGGCCGCAGTCGCCGATGCCGCACTTGTCATAACGGCACGCGCAACCAAGGACGAAACTGCGCCATCAGCCCCGACCGACGTCACTGTGGGAATAGAGAAGCCGCGATAGGCATTGTCCGGCGACGCCGATCATCCCTTCCGCTCGGCCACATAGCGATCGACGATGTGGCCGAGCACGGTCATCGGCACGTTGCCGCCCAGCACCACCGCGTCGTTGAACGCCTTGAAGTCATAGCGCTCGCCGAGCGCCCCCTTGGCCCGCTCGCGCAGCCGGTTGATCTCGCTCTGGCCGACCTTGTAGCCGCACGCCTGGCCCGGCCAGGAGCAATAGCGATCGACCTCGCCCTGCACCTCGTCCTCGGTCGATCCGTTCGCCTCGACGAACCAGCGGATCGCCTGCTCGCGCGTCCAGCGCTTGGCGTGGAGCCCGGTATCCACCACCAGCCGGCACGCCCGGAACCCCAGCGACTGGAGATAGCCGAGCTTGCCCGCCGGACTAGCGGCATAGACGCCCAGTTCGTCGGCAAGCTGCTCCGCGTACAGCGCCCAGCCTTCCGAATAGGCGTTGAACTGGAGCAGCGAGCGGATCAGCGGCATCTTGAACGTATATTCGCCCTGCCAGACATGGCCGGGGATCGATTCGTGATAGGCGAGATCGGGCAGGCTGTATTTCGTCCAGATGCCGGTCGAGCGCAGGTTGATCCATAGCCGCCCGGGCACGCTGCCGTCGATCGTGCCCGGGCCGCCATAGGCGCCGGGCGCGCCGGGCTCCTCGGCGAGCGGCAGGCGCTTCACCTCCACATTGCCCTTCACCAGCGTGTGGAAGGCGTCGGGCATCCGCTTGCGGATGTCGGCGATGCGATCGTTCAGCAGCGCGACGATCTGGGCGCGGCCCTCGTCATTGTCGGGGAAGGTGAAGCGCGGATCCTTGCCGAGCGCGGTCATCCGCGCGCCGACGCTGCCCTGGCTGTATCCCTCGGCCTTCAGGATCGTGTCCATCTCGGCCTGGATCGCCTTGAGCTGGTCGAGGCCCATCTGGTGGACCTCCTCCGGCGTCATCGTCGTCGTGGTGCCGGCACGCAGCGCCCAGGCATAATAGGCGTCGCCGTCCTTGAACTTCCACACGCCGGGATTGGCGTTGGCCCGGGCGCGATGGCGCTCCAGCTCCTTGATCTGCCGGTCGAGCGCCGGCCCCACCTTGTCCTTGGCGAGCAGCCAGGCGCGCTCGCCGAAATCGCCCTCCATCCCCGCGGTGCGATTGGCGACCGAGGTCACCACATCCCAGCCGGCCGGATTGCCGCCGCGCGCGAGCCGGATTTGCTTCAGGCATTTGTCGAGCAGGAAATCGGGCGCGGTCACGCCCTTCGCCGCGGCGATCTTGAGCCGCTCGGTCTCGCCGTCGAGCTGCTCGGCATAGGATTCGAGCCGGTCGAGATAGGCTTCGCCGTCCTCGGGAGTCGCGATCTGGTGATCGCTGTCGAGCATCCGCGGCGTATCGAGGAACGCGCCGACATTCTGCACCACGACATAGGGCGAGTTGCGCCACCCGCCCACCGCGACGTCGCCATAGCCGAAGGCGAACCCCTCCAGCGCGTTGCCATAGGACGCCTGGACCACGTCGATATGCGTCCGCATCGCCGGATCGAGCACCTTGAGGTCCAGCTTGGCGATATCCGCCAGCGCCCCGCGCAGATGCTCGGCGATCCGGCGCTGGCCCTTGATCGAGCGATCGGTGAGCCGGTGCTTGAGCGGCGCCCGCCCGTCCTTGTCCACGCCCAGCGTCGTCGCGGTCTCGGGATAGTCGGTCAGGAACGTCTCGGCGATGCGGGCGATCAGCGCGTCGGCATCGGCGGCCGGCGCTGCGCGGGCGGGCAGGGCGCTGAGCGCAAGCGTGGCGCCTGCGCCGAGCAGGAGTTGGCGGCGATCGGTACGCATGGGCAGTTCCTTGAAGGGATTCAGGCGGGTTCGACGTCGAGCGAAAGCCCGCGCGCGCCGATGATCCGCACCTTGGCGCCGGCCGGCGTGTCAGGGCCATTCGCCAGCCATTCGCCGTCGCCCACGCGAACCCGGCCCGAGCCGGCCTCGATCGGCTCCACCACGATCACGATCTCGCCGATCAGCCGCGCGATGCGGTCGTTGAGCAGCGGGTCCGCGCTCGGCACCGGATTGTCGAGATACCATTTCCGCCCGATCGCCACCGCCGCCGCGGACGCGATGACGAACACCGCCACCTGAAAGGTCAGCGCGAAATCGGGGATGATGAGCGTCACCACGCCCGCCACCGCCGCGCCCGCCGCCACGAAGACCAGGAAGATGCCCGGCACGATCAGCTCGACGATCGCGAGCACCGCGGCGAGGATCAGCCAGGCTAGCCCCGGCATGGCGAGCAGCGCGTGCATCTCATCCCTCCTGTTGCGGCGTGAACGGCGAAGACCGCGGACGAGCCGGCGATGCGGGCGGCGTCGGCGGCTTGGGACCGGAACCGCCGATCGCCTCCCGGGCAAGCTCGCCGATGCCGCCCAGCGTTCCCATCAATTGGGTCGCCTCCACCGGGAACAGGATCGTCTTGGCATTGGGCGAGGTCGCGAACTTGCCGATCGCCTCGACATATTTCTGGGCGATGAAATAGTTGATCGCCTGGGTGCTGCCGCTCTCGATCGCCTCGGAGACGGCGCGGGTCGCGGTGGCCTCCGCCTCGGCCGAACGCTCGCGCGCCTCGGCGTCGCGGAACGCGGCTTCGCGGCGCCCTTCGGCCTCCAGGATCTGCGACTGCTTCTGCCCCTCGGCGCGCAGGATTTCGGAGGCGCGCATGCCCTCCGCCTCCAGGATGTTGGCGCGCTTCTCGCGCTCGGCCTTCATCTGGCGGCCCATCGCGTTGACGATGTCGGCGGGCGGGCGGATGTCCTTGATCTCGACGCGGGTGATCTTCACGCCCCAGGGCGTCGTCGCGTGATCGACCACATTCAGCAGCCGCGCATTGATCTCGTCGCGCTTCGACAAAGTCTCGTCCAGGTCCATCGATCCCATCACGGTGCGCAGGTTGGTCGTGGTGAGCTGGAGCAGCGCCAGATACAGGTCGGAGACCTCATAAGCCGCCTTGGCCGAATCCAGCACCTGGAAGAACACCACGCCATCGGTGGAGATCATCGCATTGTCCTTGGTGATGATCTCCTGCCCCGGAATGTCGATCACCTGCTCCATCATGTTCACCTTGCGGCCGACGCGATAGAAGAAGGCGGGATAGAAATTCAGCCCCGGCGAGGCGACGGCGGTGAAGCGGCCGAAATATTCGATGGTATATTGATAGCCCTGCGTGACGATCTTCACGCTGGAGAAGAGGTAGAGCAGCACCACGGCCACCAGGACGATCAGAAAGACGTTCAGCACTTCGATTCCCCCGACTCCACTCGCCATAGCCATGCTTGCTAGCATAGAGAGGGGCCATGACCACAGCCCGCTTGGCGCCGCGCACGGCGCTCTTCCTCCCCGCATCCAATCCCCGCGCGATCGAGAAGGCGCGCGGCCTCGATGCCGACATGGTGATCCTGGACCTGGAAGACGCCGTGCGGCCCGACGCCAAGGATGCCGCGCGGGCGGCGGCGGTCGCGGCGGCGGCCGAGGGGTTCGGCGATCGGCTGTGCGCGATCCGGGTGAACGGGATCGATGCGGCCGAGCACGGTGCCGATGTGGCGGCGGTGGCCGGATCGGCCTGCGATTTCGTGGTGCTGCCCAAGGTCGAAAGCGCGGCGGATGCCGCCGCGGTCGCCAGGGCCACCGCCAAGCCGCTGCTGGCGATGATCGAGACGGCGCGGGGCGTGCTCGCCGCCGCGGACATCGCCGCTGCGCCGGGTGTCGGCGGACTGATCGCCGGAGTCAACGATCTGCGCGTGTCGCTGGGGATACCGGCGGACGCGGGCCGCGAAGGGCTGTCGCTGTCGCTCCAGACGATCGTGCTGGCGGCGCGGGCGAGCCAGACCTGGGCGTTCGACGGCGTGTTCAACGCGCTCGGCGATCCCGACGGGCTGGCGGCCGAGTGCCGCTACGGGCGGGCGCTGGGGTTCGACGGCAAATCGCTGATTCATCCGAACCAGATCGTGGTCGCGGCGCATGCCTTCGGCCCGACCGAGAGCGAGATCGCCGATGCCCGTGCGCTGATCGAGGCGGCGACCGGAGGTGCCGAGCGCTTCCGCGACCGGATGATCGAGGCGATGCATGTCGAGCAGGCGCGCGCGCTGCTGGAGCGTTTCGCACGCGAAATATAAGCGCGTTCCCCCACGCGCGCCGCCGACCCGCTATATGAATAGCATGTCCGATCTGCGTGCCCTGGATGACGAATTGCTGGCGGCGCTCGACGCGCTCGAGACGCTGACCGCACAGCCCGCATTCGACCTGACGCTCCTCTCGAACGCCCGCTACCGGATCTCGCGGGCCATCATGGCGCGGCGCAAGTGCATCGACGCGCTGCTCCGCAAGGCCACCGCGCAGGGCGGCGAGAAGGCCAAAATCGCGCGCGTCGAGCATGACAGGAGCATGATCGTGCGCACCCGCTACACCGCGCATGTCGGCACCTGGACTCCTGCGGCCGTGGCGAGCGACTGGCCGGGCTATTGCGCCGCCTCCGCCGATCTGCGCGCGGTGATCCGCGCCAAGCTCGCGGAGCAGAAGCCGATCCTCTATCCGTGGCTCGCGCTCGCCCCCTAGCGGAATGCCCCCCTCGCGGTTACATGGGCCGCCAACCTCCGACTCAGGACTTTGGCGCACCTCATGGATATTCCCCTCGGCCTAACCTTCGACGACGTCCTTCTCTATCCGGGCGAGTCCGAGATCGTGCCGAGCATGGCCGATACGCGGACCCAGGTGACGCGCACGCTCGCGCTCAACATCCCGATGCTTTCCTCGGCGATGGATACCGTCACCGAGGCGAGCATGGCGATCGTGATGGCGCAGCTCGGCGGCATCGGCGTGATCCACCGCAACCTAGAGGTCGAGGAGCAGGTCGAGGCGATCCGCCAGGTCAAGCGCTTCGAGAGCGGCATGGTGGTCAATCCGATCACGATGCGCCCCAGCGGCACGCTGGCCGAGGCGCAGGCGCTGATGCAGCAGCACAAGATCAGCGGCATCCCGATCATCGAGAATGGCGGCAAGCTGGTCGGCATCCTCACCAATCGCGACGTGCGCTTCGCCGAGAATCCGAACCAGCCGGTCGCCGAGCTGATGACGCATGAAAACCTCGCGACGGTCTCGATCGATGTCGGCAAGGAGGATGCGCGCCGCCTGCTCCACCAGCGCCGGATCGAGAAGCTGCTCGTGGTCGATGCCGAATATCGCTGCGTCGGCCTCATCACGGTGAAGGACATCGAAAAGGCCGTCACCTCGCCCAACGCGACCAAGGATGCGGCCGGCCGCCTGTGCGCCGCGGCGGCGACGACGGTGGGCGACAAGGGCTTCGCGCGCACCGAGGCGCTGGTCGATGCCGGCGTCGACCTGGTGGTGATCGACACCGCCCATGGCCACAACAAGGACGTCAGCCGCGCGGTCGAGCGAGTGAAGAAGCTCTCCAACAGTGTCCAGGTCATCGCTGGCAACATCGCCACCGCCGAAGCGGCCAAGGCGCTGATCGGCGCGGGCGCGGACGGGGTCAAGGTCGGCATCGGCCCGGGCTCGATCTGCACGACGCGCGTCGTCGCCGGCGTCGGCGTGCCGCAGCTCACCGCCGTGCTCGATGCCGCGAGCGAGGCGGCGAAGTCGGGCGTGCCGGTGATCGCCGATGGCGGCATCCGCACCTCGGGCGACATCGCCAAGGCGATCGCCGCGGGCGCTTCCGCCGTGATGGTCGGCTCGCTGCTGGCGGGCACCGAGGAAGCGCCGGGCGAGACGTTCCTTTATCAGGGCCGCGCCTATAAGTCGTATCGCGGCATGGGCTCGGTGGGGGCGATGGCGAAGGGCTCGGCCGATCGCTATTTCCAACAGGACATCAAGGACCAGCTCAAGCTCGTGCCCGAGGGCATCGAGGGCCAGGTGCCGTTCAAGGGCCCGGCGCGCGACATCATCCACCAGATGGTGGGCGGCGTGAAGGCGGCGATGGGCTATGTCGGCGCGGGCACGATCCCCGAATTCCAGAAAAAGGCGCGGTTCGTGCGGATCACCGGCGCGGGCCTGCGCGAAAGCCATGTCCATGACGTGACGATCACCCGCGAGGCGCCGAACTATCCTACGCGCTAAGCTTCCGCAATTCCTCCCCGAGCTCTGCTCGGGGAGGGGGACCATGCGCAGCATGGTGGAGGGGCGGTGCGAAGCGCCGTTGTCCCTCGCGGCACGCTTCACCGGCCTTTCCACCTGTCGACGGCGCCCGGACTTCCCAAATAGGATTTGCTCTGCTTGGCTCTGCCGATGATCCGCGCACTTCCGCCTTTCCTTTGCTCGCTCGCTCGCCTTGTCGGTCGTCCAACGGAGGGGAAGGTTTTTTCGCAATATACGTGTCAACCGTGTCAACCTGATCGACGGGGAGTGCATCCATGACTCCCGCCGCGCGCGTCCAGGCGGCGATCGACTTGCTCGACCGGATCATCGATGCCGCGCGCAACCAGGGTGCGGCGGCGGACACGCTGATCGCCCGCTGGTTCGTCGAGCGGCGCTATGCGGGCTCGAAGGATCGCCGCGCGGTCCGCGAGCTTGTTTATGACGCGATCCGCCTGTGCGGCGAGCGGCCGGAGAGCGGGCGGGCGGCGATGCTGGCGTTGGTCGCGGCGCGGCCGGAGCTAGAGGCCGCGTTCGACGGATCGAGCTACGGCCCCGCCGTGATCGTTCCCGGCGAGCCGGTCGCGGCCTCAGGATTTCTGCCCGCATGGCTCGCCGAGGCGATGGCGGCTTCGGGTCTTGGCGAGGAGGAGCAGGCGGCGCTGCTCGAACGCGCGCCGCTGGACCTTCGCGTCAATCGCTTGAAGGCCGATGTGGCGACGGTGGCGAAGTCGATGCCCGAGGCGGTTTCGCTGGCCCATCTGCCCGATGGCCTCCGCCTGCCGGGCGACACGCCGGTCGAGCGGATGCCTGCCTTCGAGGACGGGCAGTTCGAGGTGCAGGATGCCGGCAGCCAGTTGGTGACGCTGGCGGCGGGCGCCGCGCCCGGCATGCATGTGATCGATCTCTGCGCGGGCGGCGGCGGCAAGACGCTGGCGCTGGCGACGGCGATGGCAGATCGCGGCTCGATCCTCGCCTGCGACATCGATCGTCCGCGCCTGTCGCGCCTGATGCCGCGCGCGGCGCGGGCAGGGGTGACGATCGCCGAAACGCGATTGCTCGATCCGCGCCGCGAGGTGGAGATCCTTGCGGACCAGGTGGGGTTGGCGGATCTGGTGCTGATCGACGCCCCCTGTTCGGGCACTGGCACCTGGCGCCGCAATCCCGAGGCGCGGTGGCGGCTGACGCCCGATCGGCTGGCGAAGCTGGTCGCGACCCAGGCGATGCTGCTCGATCTGGCCGCGACGCTGGTGAAGCCGGGCGGATCGCTCGCCTATATCGTATGCTCGCTGCTCGATGCCGAAGGTGCGGAACAGGCGCAGCGCTTCCTCGATACGCATCCGGACTGGAAAGCGGTGGCACCCGACCTACATGCGGGTACGCCGCGCGGGCCGGGGCTGCGGCTCACGCCATTCAGGGACTCGACCGACGGCTTTTTTGTCGCGAAGATGACAAGGCCATGATAGCGACAAGACGTTCAATTTCGGAGATTTCGATGCGGATCACGGCGATCTCGGCGGCGGCGGCGCTGGTGGTGCTTACGGTATCCACCGGCCTGATGGCGCAGCGGCCCGACGACCAGATCGATCCCAAGTCGCTCGCGCTGCTGCAACAGGCGCGCGCGGCCCAGGCGGCCGGCAATCTCGACGGCGCCAACGATCTGCTCGAATCCGCGCTGGCGGTCGATCCGCGCAATCGCGAGGCGTTCGTCGTCCTTGCCGAGATCGCGCGCGGCACCGGGCTGCCCGGCAAGGCGATCCGCCTCTATCGCGAGGCGCTGACGCTGGAGCCGAACGACCTCGCCGCGCTGCGCGGTCAGGGCGAGGCGATGGTGGCGAAGGGCGCGGTCGAGCGCGCCAAGGAGAATCTCGCCAAGATCAAGACGATCTGCAACGGCGCGTGCAACGACGCCAACACGCTTGCGGCGGCGATCGCCAAGGGGCCGCCCGTCACCTCGACCGCGCAGGCGGACGAGCCCGACGCCGCGGCGACCGCCAAGCCGTAAGGCATCGCTATATCCTTTCCCCGGCGAAGGCCGGGGCCCAGTTGCAATGTCGCCTGGGGCAACTGCGCCCTCGCCTCGCACTGGCTCGATACTGGGCCCCGGCCTTCGCCGGGGTTGCAATGTAGGATTTGGCTTGCGAGCGTCGTCGCAGGCTCTTTGAAATTGCTGCCATGCTTCAGGCGCTGAGTGCGCTGGCGATCGCGACGAATTCCTCGATCGTGACGGTTTCGGCCCGGCGGCTCGAATCGATCGCCAGCGCTTCGAGCGCGGCAAGCGCGCCGGGCACGCCCTTCAGGCTCTGGCGCAGCATCTTCCGGCGCTGGCCGAACGCCGCACCGGTGATCGCCTCCAACACCGCCAGCCGCACCCCCTCGGGCGCCTCGCCGGGGACGATATGCACCACCGCCGACATCACCTTGGGCGGCGGCGTGAAGGCCGAGCGATGGACGGTCATCGCGATCCTCGGCGTCGAACGCCACTGGGCGAGCACGGCGAGCCGGCCGTAATGCTCGGTGCCGGGCGCCGCGACGATCCGCTCGGCCACTTCCTTCTGGAACATCAGCGTCAGGCTCGCCCACCAGGGCCGCCACTCCGCCGAGAGCCAGCCAACCAGCAGCGCGGTGCCGACATTATAGGGAAGGTTGGCGACGATATGGGGCTTGCCCGCGAAGAGCGAAGGCGCATCGACTTCGAGCGCGTCGCCCTCGATCACCCGGAGCTTGCCGGGGAAGAAGGTGCCGAGCTCCTCCAGCGCCGGGATGCAGCGCCGATCGCGCTCCACCGCGACGACACCGGCACCCGCTTCGAGCAGCGCGCGGGTGAGCCCGCCCGGACCGGGGCCGACCTCGAACACTTCGGCGCCGGTCAGATCGCCGGGAACGCGGGCGATGCGGGCGAGCAACTGGCCGTCGAACAGGAAATTCTGCCCCAGCGCCTTGCTCGCGCTGAGTCCGTATTTCGCGATCACTTCCCGAAGGGGAGGGAGCCCGCTCACGTCGTCGCTTCGGCCCGTCGCTGGGCGGCGCCGGCCGCCATGCGGATCGCCGCGATCATCGCGCCGGGATTGGCTTCGTCCTTGCCGGCGATGCCGAACGCCGTGCCGTGATCGGGCGAGGTGCGCACGATCGGCAGGCCCAGCGTGATGTTGACGCCCTCGTCGAAATGGAGCGTCTTGATCGGGATCAGCGCCTGGTCGTGATAGGCGCACAGCGCCGCGTCGTATCCGGCGCGGGCGCGGGGGTGGAACATCGTGTCGGCGGCGAACGGACCGACCGCGTCGATCCCTTCCTCGCGGAGCTGGGCGATCGCCGGGATCAGCACGTCGATCTCCTCCCGCCCGATCTCGCCGCTCTCGCCGGCATGCGGATTGAGCCCGGCAAAGGCGAGCCGCGGCTGCTCGATCCCGAAATTGCGCAGTAGGCCGCGGGCGGTGACGCGGGCCTTGGCGACCACCAGCTCCTGCGTGAGCAGATGCGGCACGTCGGCCAGCGGCACATGCACCGTGATCGGGACGACCCGGAGCGTGGGGCCGGCAAGCATCATCACCGTGTTCTCGCCCGAGACGCCGCAGCGCTCCGCGACGAACTCGGTCTGGCCGGGATGGGTGAAGCCGATGCGATAGAGCTGCGCCTTGGAGACCGGCCCGGTGACCACCGCGCCGGCAGCCCCGGCGCCGGCAAGGCCCACCGCGATCTCCAGCGACTGGAGCGCGCAGCGGGCGCTGTCCACGTCCGGTGTGCCGGGCAGGACATTGCCGTTCTCGTGGATCGAGAGCACCGGCAGCGCGGCCGGGAAGGCTTCGAACGCTTCCTCGGGGCTGGAGATGCGGGTGACGGGGCCGTCCCACACCTTCTCCACGGCGCGGATGTCGCCCACCGCGAAGAAAGGCGCGAGCGAATGCAGCTCGCGCGCCTTCCACGCCTTGGCGGTGATTTCCGGCCCGACCCCGGCGGAGTCGCCCATGGCGATGGCGAGCGGGGGAATCATCTCCGCTCGCCCGCGCGGATCATCGATATTCGACCAGCGCGTCGCGGCGCAGGTCGCGCAGCATGCGCTGGGCGCGCAGATTGACGCGCTCGTCCTCGAGCTGCTCCTGGATCTGTTCGGGCGAGGGCATGTTCGCCATCTTCGGCTCGTCGCGTCCGCAGATCACGAGCACGCGAACGCCGTCCTGGATCGTGCCGAAGGGCTGGGTCACCTGGCCGATCTGGAGCGGCATGATGAGGTTCTGCAGCGCCGGCGGCAGGCTGCCGAGCACGATGCCGTCCTTGTCGACCACTTCGGCGTTCTGCGCGCCTGCCACCTTGGCGACGTCGCCGCAGCCCTTGATCTCCTGGGTCGCGGTGGCGAATTCGCCGGCGCGCGCGGTCGCCTGAGCCTCGGTCGTGCCGGCGGCGAAATTGATGGTGAGCTGGCGCAGGCTGAGCTTCGCATCGAGCGGATTGGGCATCAGCACCTGGCGCTTCTCGGCGAGGTACAGGATCGAGAAGCCGGTCGGCAGCTCGATCGGACCGGCGACCTGGCCGGGCTGCATCTCCTGCGCCGCCTTGGCGAGCGCATCGGGCAGCATCGCCGGGCGAACCCAGCCGAGATCGCCGCCCTGCGCCTTGGTCGAGCTTTCCGAATAGGTACGCGCGAGATAATCGAACGGCGAGCCGTCGCGCATCTGCTGGATCATCTTCTGCATGCCGGCAAAGACTTCCTGCGCGCGATCCGACGTTGCGTTCTGGTAGATTTCGAAGACGTGATATTCGTCGCTGCCCTTGGCGTCTTCCATCCGCTTTATCATCGCGGCCACTTCGGCTTCACCAACATTGATGTTCACGCGGCGGCGGAGCAGGCGGCTCCAGGCCATTTCGGCCTCGATCTGGCGCTTGACCGAGCGTTCGGACGAGCCGTTCTGCTTGAGCCAGGTGCGCATTTCCTCAGGCGTGCGGCCGAAATTGCGCGCGACGCGGCCGAAGCCCTGCTCGATCTCCTTGGGCTCGACGGTGATCTCGTTGGCCTTGGCCTCCTGGATCTGGAGCGTTTCGTCGATCAGCTGGCGCAGCATCGCGAGCTTGAGCTGGTCGCGCTCCTCCGGCTTGATGTTGAGCTTCTGCAGGCCGACGATCATCGCGACGCGCTGATCGACATCGGTGCCGGTGATGACGAAATCGTTCACGATCGCGGTGGGCTTGCGGATATTCGGGTCCGCCTTGCCGAAGACCTGGAGATTCGACGGCAGGTCGAGGCCGGTCGACGGCACCGACTGATCGGGCACGGTCTGCGCGACCGCGATCGTGGCCAATCCCGCGACACCCAGCGCCAGAACCATCTTGCGGCCGACGCGGACCGTCTTTGCAACACTCATCTTCACGTGAAGCCGTACCCTCATCCCATGTCCGGATCGCAGCGCTTAGTGGCAAATTGTGCCTGAACCAAGGCTTAGCGACGACTCGGTCTCTACAGCGCCGCGCGCCGATACCGAGCTAGTCTAGCGCCCGAGATTCTTGAAAGCGAGGCTGAGCAGATAGGAATTGCCGCGCCGCGCGTCGCCGGTCGTCTCGTAATCGCGCTTCCAGGTGATGCCCAGGCGAAGGCAATCGTCCTCATAGGTGATGCCCAGCCGGTGCCGCACCGGATCGAAGCCGTCGGCCAGCGAAAGCGGATCCTCGTCGCGGTTGGTCAGGTCGATCAGCGTCGATCCCGACACCGACCAGAAACGCGCAAGCTGGATGCGGCCGCCAAGCCGGACTTCCTCGCGATCCTGAAGATCCTCGAGCGCGGGACCGATATTGCGGTTGAGCCGCAGATAGCCGACCTGGAAATAGGTGCTGCGCGAGCCCAGGGTGGTATCGACCTCGTTCCGGCGGAAGGCCAGCCCGTCCTTGTCCAGCCGGTAGCGGTGGGTGAACGAGAGGAAGTCGCGGAAGCGGACGACCGTCCGCCCGACGATGTCGGACACGCGATCGGTAAGGCCGGTCCCGTCCGGGAAGAGCGTGGGCCGGGAGCTGAGGCGATAGCTCTGGCCGACATTCGCGTCGATGCTGAAGCCCGGCAGATAGAGCGCGTAATCCACGCCCCAGGTGAACCGCGTCGAATCCTCGAACCGGTCATAGCCGGGGAAGCGATTGAGGGCGAAGAGGTTCGAATCCTCCAGATCGACCGCGCGGGCATCCTCGTTGGGGACGTCGAGATTCTCGATCTTGGGCGAGACCACCATCTGGAGGTGCGGGGTGATCCGCTGTGTGCCGCCGAACACTTCGCCGATCAGCGGCCATTTCATGTCGAGCGCGGCGGCGGCGATGCCGCGGAAGTGGAAGCCGTCCTCGCCGCGATAGCTGGCGACCGTGGTCAGCGCCGTATCGGAAGCATTGTACACGTCGCCGCGGGTATAGGCGGTGAGGGTGATTTCCTGCCCCCAGGCGGTGAGCTTGCGCAGATCCCAGCGTGCGCTGGTGAAGGCGCGCTGCGAATCCTGGCCGTCGGAGCGGGCGATCGCCAGCGTGTTGACCTCGAACTCGAAGCGGCCGCCGATGACGCCGTCGTCCATGCGCCGGCGATAATCGAGCTCGGGCAGCACGAAGGGCTGCAATCCCTGCCGCTCGCCGACGCGCAGCGTCTGCACCGCCCAGGCGTTGATAGAGAAATAGCTGTCCTGATCGATCCGCTCGACGCGGACATTGTTGCGCAGTCGATCGTCGCGCGAAATGTCGTAGCGGCGCAGGAAGGTCCGGTCGGTGGCGATGCGGAACGAGGCGCTCGCGCTCCAATTGTCGTCGAGCTGGACGCGGCCGACCGCGTCGATATAGCCGCGGAAATCGTTCTTCGACGTCGCCGGGGTGATCGGCACGGTCAGGTCGTCGGCGCGGCGGCTATAGGTGCCGTATGCGGAGACCCGAAAGCCGCCCAGGCTGTTGATCTCGCGATAATCGGCCTGGAGCATCGGCAGCGTATTGGTGAAGACTCGCGGCGTGATGGTGAGGTCGCGGTTTTCCGACAGGCTGAAGAAATAGGGCAGCGCGATCTGGAGCCCGTTGGTCACGTTCAGGCGGATATCGGGGGTCAGGAAGCCGTCGTCGCTGACGCCGCCGACGGGATGCGAGAAGGCGGGCAGCGGGATCGTCGCGAAGCCGAACACCGAGATGCGCGCGCCGGTGTAGCGGATGCGCTTCTTCGCGGGGTTGTAGATGACGCGATCGGCAGTGATCTTCCAGGACGGCTCCTTGGGGCAGCCCGCCGAATCGGAGACCGCGCAGGGCGTGTAGGAGGCATTCTCGACGGTGATGATGCCGTTGTCGCGCCGCCCGCGCTCGGCGGCGATGCGGCCGCCGGCATCGAGCACGACGAGCATGTTCTCGACCACGCCGTCGCGCAGCGTATCGGTCAGCTCGATCTTGTCGCCATAGGCATTGTCGCCCTGCGGATTGGCGATGAGGATGTTGCCCTCGGCCGTCACCTGGCCGGTCTTGCGGTTCCACACCACCTTGTCGGCACGCAGCCGGTCGCTGCGGCGATAGAGGCGCACATCGCCGGTCGCGGTGACGACATCGGCCTCCGAATCATATTCGAGGACGTCGGCGGTGAACTGGATCTGCTCGGGATCGGCGGGCTGCGCCGTAGGCAGAAGCGGCGGGGCCTCGCCGGGGCGATCCTGGAGATTCGCGGCCGGCACTGCGGGAGCGAGCGGCTGGTCCGCCGGAGTCTCGCGCGGATCCGCCGTCTCCTGGGCACGTGCCTGCGCCGTCAGGCACAGCCCGAGCGCAGCCGAGAGCAGCAGGCCCTTGCGCGTCACGAATTTTCCCACCTTTTATCTCTACTCCCGGGCACGCGGCTCCTTCCGCCCTATCGCAGCGGTTGCGGCACCGCAATGTTACGTGCGTTGGCCCGAACGCCCGGAACGGCTATCGGGAGCCATGCAGGTCGATTTCTACCATCTGACGCGGGCACCGCTGGAGCGCGTGCTGCCGCAAATCGCGGAGAAGGTGCTGGCCGGGGGAGGGCGGCTGCTCATCGTGTCGGACGATGCGGGGCAGCGGGCCAGGCTCGACCAGTTGCTGTGGAGCTATGCGCCCGAGAGCTTCCTGCCCCATGCCCAGGCCGGGGGCGAGGAGGATGCCGCGCAGCCGGTGCTGATCGGCGCCGCGGTGGAGGCGGCGAACGGCGCCCGCAATATCGCCCTGGCGGACGGGATATGGCGCGAGGAGGCGCTGGGCTTCGATCGCGCTTTCCACTTCTTCGACGAGGAGCGGATCGCCGAGGCGCGGGCGGCCTGGCGGGGACTGGCGGATCGTCTGGGCGTCGAGCGCCGCTACTGGAAGCAGAACGAGGCCGGGCGCTGGGAACAGGCGGCGTAGGATTTTCGGCGGGTAGCCGGGTACCCGTTGGTTGACCAAGTTGACTCTGTAGGAGATTTTTCCGAGCACGGATTTCGTGCGCGGGATGGCTTCGACGATGAGAAAGATCGCTTCCGGCGATCGGCGCTGAAATCCTACATTGCAAGGGCCGGCGCTCCATTCCGGCCGGTGCCGCGCCGCGAACCGTCGCCCGGCTTGCATCGTCCCGGCGCGGGGACTAGAGAGCCGCGACTTTTCCACAACCCCAAGACACAGGAGCCGCACGGCCATGGCCGCGACCCGGACCTTTTCGATCATCAAGCCCGATGCCACCCGCCGCAACCTGACCGGTGCGGTCACCAAGATGCTTGAGGAAGCCGGCCTGCGCGTCGTCGCCTCCAAGCGCATCCAGATGACCCGCGAGCAGGCCGAGGGCTTCTACGGCGTCCACCGCGAGCGCCCCTTCTTCAACGATCTGGTCGAGTTCATGATCTCGGGTCCGGTCGTGGTGCAGGTGCTCGAGGGCGAGAACGCCGTGCAGGCGAACCGCGACATCATGGGCGCGACCAACCCGGCCAATGCCGAGCCCGGCACGATCCGCAAGGAGCTGGCGGAATCGATCGAGGCGAACTCGGTCCATGGCTCCGACAGCGAAGAGAATGCGGCGATCGAGATCGCCTATTTCTTCAAGCCGGAAGAGATCGTCGGCTAAGGCGGGTACCGCTTGGCGGAATCGAAAAGGCCGGGGTTTCCCCGGCCTTTTTATTGTCAGCGCCAGGGGCGAGGAGACTCGCCGATATCGCCATCGTTCATCGCGCGCCGCCATGCGCCGATCCATCCGGCAACGGGGGGCACGCCTTGCGCCGAACGGCGGCGGCCTAGGGGCCTGACGTCGCCGTCAATCTGGATCAGACATGCGGAATCGGGCACGAATCCCGCTTTCTCGATGGTCGTGAAAAGCCGTTCCCGCTCATGCTTGAAGGTGTCGGCAGGAATATTCCTGCCTTCGACGGGCAGGCGCGTGTGCATATAGTCGTGGCCGGCATCGACGTCGGACAGCAGCAACAATCCGCCGGGCGCCAGCACCCGCCGCATCTCGCGAATGGCTGGTTCGACATTCGGCAGGTGCGACAGGACGCGCGTAGAGATCACCACGTCGAAGCGCCGGGGCGGGAATGGTATCGACCGGGCATCCGCCTGCTCCAGCAGCGTGCGGGCAAGCCGGTGCCGGGCCACGACGAGCATGCCCGGGCTGAGATCGATGCCTGCTGCCTCGCGGTACAAAGGCTGGAGCTGCTCCAGATACCAGCCGGTCCCACAGCCCACATCGAGCAGCTTCAGCGCCGCCGACCGTCCCCGGCCGAATCGGGCCAGCGTTTCCCGGACCCAGGGAAATTCATGCTCGCGCCAGAAGGATTGCCAGGACCAGCCGTCGTAAAAGGGCGCCGAAAGATCATAAGCAAGCGCCACCGGCAG
The DNA here is from genome assembly GCF_018449795.1 of Sphingomonas sp. dw_22. Taxonomy (GTDB): domain Bacteria; phylum Pseudomonadota; class Alphaproteobacteria; order Sphingomonadales; family Sphingomonadaceae; genus Sphingomonas. The sequence goes on along the minus strand of NZ_JAAVVE010000009.1, from coordinate 72,759 downwards.
CGGGCGGGGCGCATCCGATGACCGATGCGGAGCGGTCACTCAGGGTTCCTTCTTTTCGAGCTTCGCGATTCGGGTGTTCAACTCTTGGATACGCTTCGTCAGTTCGGCGGTCTCGCCCGAATCCGCAGCGGCGGGAATGGTCACGCGCTCGCGCAAGGTCGCCTCGGCCTCCGCGCGGGCGATCTTCTTCGAATCGGGGAAGAGATTGTCCCTGGCCCAGTTCGCGCCTGACGTGATGGCCGTGAGTAGTAAGAGCGCCAAGGCAGCCCAGGCATAGGTGCCCCAGATCTTCTTGGGCGCGTCTTGCTTGAATTCAGCAACCGCATCGGCGACCGCCTTTTGCCGCGCCGTCTGGATCTCTCCGATAGCCTCGGTTTTCTGCTTATCTAGCGATGTCGCTAGATCCCCCACCTGAAGGAAGGATGAGGGCTGATTGACCGCAAGATCATGAAGCGAGGCATCATATTGCGTTCGGGGAGTCTGGCCCTGGAACGGGTTCTCCACGTCGCCCCGGATATCCACGAAGACCATCTTAGCGATATTCGTGTCACCATTGATAGGGATGTGCTGATTGCCGAAATTGACGAAGAGGCAAGCGAGATCACCCTCATAGCCAGGCTCGACCATGCTCATATTCACGAGCATCAGCCCGCGGCGTGACAGCGAGTTGGTCTGCCACCAGAAGCCGACCATATTGGTGGGAATCTTGACGTGCTCGCGAGTCCGTATCCAGATCATCTTGCCTGGATCAACAACGACGTGCTTCGGGCCGACGCCATATCGGAAATCGACCGGTTGGCTGTTGGCGTCTCCCGCCAGAAAGGCCCGGCCAGGGCGAAAGGAATAGGAGCATTCCTGCGCCTGCCTTGCATCGCCGTTCGGCACGAGTTTGCCTAGGCGCATATACTCGCGGATCTTGGCGTCGGAAAGAATGGTCACGCATCAGCCTCAACGATTTTCGCGCCAGGCGATACCATGGATTGCGCAGGAGGCACAGGCGCCTCCCGGTACGTCAGCCACGCGGCAGCGAGATGGTGGCGGTGAGACCGCCGCCTTCGCGGTTGGCCAGTGAAATGCTGCCCCCGGCATCGTGGACGATGGCGCGGGCGAGGGCCAGGCCCAGCCCGGCTCCGCCGGTCTCGCGATTGCGCGATTCCTCCAGCCGGATGAAGGGATCGAACACCGCGTCGATCTTGTCCGCCGGAATGCCCGGCCCGCGATCGCAGACCCGCACCTCCACCGATCCTTCCAGCGGCACGAGCAGCACTTCGGCCCCGCCGCCATATTTCACCGCATTCTCGATCAGGTTGCGCACCGCGCGGCGCATCAGCGTGGGCCGCAGGTGCATGAGGAGGCGCGGCGCTTCCTCGAACGTCACCTGATGATCCAGGTCGCGGAAATCCTCCACCACTGCGTCGACCAGCGCCGACAGGTCGACATCGGTCATCTTCTCGCTCGGCCGGCCGAGCCGCGCCAGCGAGAGGATATCGTCCAGCGTGCGGCTCATCTCGTCGATCGTGTCGGCCATGCGGGCGCGATCGTCCTCGTCTTCCACCGATTCGATGCGGACCCGGAGCGCCTGGAGCGGGGTGCGCAGATCATGGCCGATCGCGCCGAGCATCCGGTCCTTCTCGTCGAGCATCGCGTTCACGCGGCGGCTGAGCGCGTTGTACGCGCCGATCACCGATCGGACTTCGCCGGTTCCCTGCTCGGGCAGCGGCGGGGTGCCGTCGCCGGGCTTGAAGCTGCGTACGGCCTCGCCCAGCGTGCGCAGCGGCCGGGCGATGCGGCGGCCGGCGAGCAGCACGGGCACGAGCACCACCAGATAGAGGATCAGCGTCTGGGCGATCAATTGGGAGACCAGCCCGACTTCGGTGCGCGGCCAGGGGGAGCCGACCGCGAGCCAACCCTTGCCCGGCAATTCGACCGCGACGGCCAGCTCCGAGCGGGCGCGGCGGAGGCGATCGGCGCGGCGCTGGCCGATCTCCCGCGCCACGCGATCGTCCAGCCTGAAGGGGCGCACGACCGCGATGAGCTGGCCGACATGGATGCCGCTCTCCTCCAGCCCCTTGCGGATGGTGGCTTCGAGATCGGTCCGGCGGTTCGGCGCCGGATCGAGCGGATTGGCGCCGTGAAGCTGCACCCGCGTCCGCGGATCGGAGATATAGCCGCCGCGGGGGATCTGGATCGTGCCCGGGAGCGCCGACCTGGCGATCAGCAGGCGATCGGAAGCATCCGAAAGCCGCGTGACCGTAGGCACGATCACCTGGGCGAAGCGCGCGGCCTGGCGCTCGCGCAGCAACAGGCCGAAATTGATCGCCTGCGCCACGAACAGCGCGACCGCGACGAGCAGCGCGATCTGCCCGGCGAGGCTCTTGGGAAGGAAGCGTGCGAGCCTCTTCATGCGGCCGCCGCCGTTCGGCGCGTCACAGGCGAGTCACTTCCGCCGCGAGCGTATAGCCGCCGCCCCATACCGTCTTGATGAGCGACGGGTTCCGGGGGTCGGGCTCGATCTTCTTGCGCAACCGGCTCACCTGGTTGTCGATCGCGCGATCGAAGGCGGCTGCTTCGCGGCCCTGGGTCAGATCGAGCAACTGATCGCGGGTAAGCACCTGGCGCGGGCGCGTGACCAGGGTGTGGAGAAGGTTGTATTCGCCGGTGGAGAGCGGGACCGACACGCCCTCGCGATCGACCAGCGCGCGCTCGCCGGTCTTGAGCACCCAGCCGGCAAAGGCGAAGCTGCCGGTCTCCGGCGCATGCTGCTTCGATCCGCCGGCCGACCAGCGGCGCAGCACCACCTTGATGCGGGCGGAAAGCTCGCGGGGGGAGAAGGGCTTCACGACATAATCGTCGGCGCCCATTTCGAGGCCGACGATGCGATCGGTCTCCTCGCTGCGCGCGGTGAGCAGGATCACCGGGGTATCGCTGGTCTCGCGGATATGGCGGCAGAGGCTGAGGCCGTCCTCGCCGGGCATCATGATGTCGAGCACGACGAGATCGATCGCATAGGCGGCCATGCGGGCGCGCGCGCCCTCGGCATCGCCGGCCTGCGTCACGCGGAAGCCTTGCTTGGTCAGATATTGGGCGAGCGGCTCGCGGATCGAGCGTTCGTCGTCGACCAGGAGGAGGTGCGGAATCTCGGACATGGGGATCAGCGTACCAATTCGGACGCAAGAAGGAAGTGCCGGGCGGGCGAGGAGGCGGGAGCCCGCCCGGCAAGTTCCGGCCGACCTTTAATTGCCGTCAGGGGTCGAAGGCTGGTCGGCCGGCGGGGTCTTGGGAGGCATGTGATGGCCGCCGCGCGGGCCGTCGCCGCGCATCGACATCATCCGCTGCATCACGGCGTCGCGCTCGGCCTTGTCGAGCTTGCCGTCGTGATTGGCGTCGATCCGGTCGAAGCGCTGGAGGGACTGGGCGCGCATCTCTTCGAGCGTGATCGCGCCGTCGCCATTGCCGTCGGTGCGGCCCATCATGCGGCCGCCCATCCGGGGGCGCTCGTCGGCGGAGAGCTTGCCGTCCTTGTTGGCGTCGAGCTTGGCGAAGCGGGCATCGACATCGGCGAGGAACTCGTCGCGGGTGACGACGCCGTCATTATTGGCATCGGCGCGGGCGAGCGGATCGCGATGCGGCTGGTCCTGGCCGGCAAAGGCGCTGCCGGCGAGCAAGGTGGACGCCAGGGCGGCGGCGGCGAGCAGTTTCTTCATTACGCGGATACTCCGGGAAGGGGCAGGCGAGGGAAGGGGAAGCACCCTCGCCTTGATCCCGGTTCTGAGGGGTGGCTGTCTCAGCCGTTTGTCATGGAGCCGCGAATGTGTCGCAATTTGTCGCAGGGCGCGGTTTCAGGCGAAGATCGCCACGCCCTGCATGGCCTCGGCGATAGGATCTCCGCGCGCGTTCCACACGGTCATGCGCTGGCTGGAATAGCCGTGATGGACGGTGTCCGCCGTCGAGGCGAGCAGCCACCAGCCGTCCTCGGTCGCGGGCTCGGGCGCGATGAAATTGATCTGCCAGTTGAGCGAGCTGAGCGGGGCGCGGCGATCCTCGATCAGCTTGAACGCCGCCGGGGGCAGCGCATCGCCGATCGCCATCAGCTCTACCATGGGGTGGAGGCCGTCACGGGCACGGAGTCTCGCCCAGCGCAGCCATTCGGCGGGGCCGTGCGCGGCTTTGGGATCGTGGAAGTTGAAGTTGCTGGTGAAGAAGCCGTCGTCGGGGCCGGTATAGATTTCGGCATCCGGCGCGGGCGGCGGAAGGGGCGCGCGGGGAGCGATATCGTGCGCGATCGCCGAGGCCAGCGGGGCCATGAAGACGAAGGTGGCACGCAGGCCCAGCCCGGCCTCGGAAGTGACATCGGCCTGGAGGAAGGCGGCGTTGCGGCCGCGGCGGAGCTTCGTGGCGGTGACGGTCGCCTGGCCGGCGAGCGGGCCGATGAACGCGACCTGCGCGGAGCGGAGCGGTGGCAGGTCCGGCTCCAGGTCGAGCGCGGCCTGGAGCGCCAGCGCGGCGGAGAGGCCGCCATAGGCGGTGCGGCCCTGCATCCAGTCGCCGGGGATCGCGCAGGTGAAGCCGGTTTCGGTGCGGGCCGCGTTCGCCAGGATGTCCGCGATCGGAGTCACCGGGCGAGATACCGGTCGCGCAGCTCGCGCTTCAGCACCTTGCCGATCGCGCTGCGGGGCAGCTCGTCGATCCTTTCGAGCGCGGAAAGCCGCTGGGTCTTGCCGACGCTGCCGTTGAACCAGGCGAGGATCGCGGCGGGATCGCCCGCGCCGACATAGAAGCCGACCGGCGTCTCGCCCCATTCCGCAGACGGCACGCCGATCACGCTGCAATCGGCGACGTCGGGGTGCTGGACCAGCACGGTCTCCAGGTCCGAGGGATAGATGTTGAACCCGCCCGAGATGATGAGATCCTTCTTGCGGTCCATCAGGATCAGGAAGCCGTCCGCGTCGAAGCGGCCGATATCGCCGTGGCGGATGAAGCGGTTGCCCTGGGCGTCATGCCAGGTGGCGGCGCCGGTGGCCTCTTCGCGGCCGTGATAGCCGGTCATCATCGCAGGCGAGCGGCCGACGACCTCGCCCATCTCGCCAGGGGCGACTTCGCGGCCCTCGTCATCGATCAGGCGGATGTCATGGCCCTCCAGCGGCTGGCCGACGGTGTGGAGCTTGTCCGGATGGAGGTTGCAGACCAGCGCGCAGGTGCCGCCGCCCTCGGTCATGCCGTAATATTCGACCAGCAGCCCCGGCCAGCGCGCCAGCACATCGGCCTTGAGCGCGGCGGAGAAGGGCGCGCTGGTGCAGGTCTTGAGGCGGAAGCTCGACAGGTCGTGCGCGTCGAAATCGGGGAGCGCCATGATCCGCTGATACTGGACGGGGACCAGCATCGTATGGGTGGCGCGATGCTTCTCGGCCAGCCGGACGAACGCGCCCGCGTCGAACTTCGCCATCAATACCGCCGTTCCGCCCCAGCCGAGCGTGGGCAGGAAGCTGACGAGCGTGGTGTTCGAATAGAGCGGCGTGGCGATCATCGTCACGGCATCGCCGAAGCCGGCGGGGGCGCGGCCGATATGGATCCAGCGCATCGCATGAGGCTGGACGATGCCCTTGGGCGTGCCGGTGGTGCCGGAGGAATAGATGATGTTGAAGGCGTCGTCCGGCGTGCGGGCGACGGGCGTGGGAACGGCATCCTCGGGGGCGAGCCATGCGTCGAGCCGTTCGATCGGGACTTGCCGCGCGGCGACATCTAGCCCGGCATGGGCGGCATCGTGGAACAGGATCGGCGCGCGGCAATCGGCGACCATCGCGGCGAGCTGCCCGGGCGTCGCCGAAGGGGCGAGCGGGGCGGCGACGCAGCCGGCGCGGAGAATGCCCAGGAAGACCAGGGCATATTCGATCGAAGTCGGCGCGAGGATCGCTGTCGCGGCGCCTGCGGGAACGCCGTCGCGCTGGAGCGCCGCCGCGACCCGGTCCATGCCGCGATCGAGCTCGGTATAGCTGAGGGTCCGGTCGCCGAAGACGATCGCGGTCTTGTCGCCCCGCTCGCGGGCATGTGCGGCGATGAGATCGGAGAGCGTCGCGAAGTCGCTGGCCAGCAGGGTTGCGGCGTTTGGCATTGTTTCCCCCATGAAGCGAAGAGCTAGGCGAGCATCGTGATGAATGCCATACGCAAAATTCGAAAATATTCAGATTGGCGCCGGAACGGAGCGAGCGCGCGCGGCCACCTTCGCCTGGGGCCCGTCATGCCGCTGCATCTTCCTTCCTCATTCGACTGATTCCGGGTAATTAAATCCATCGCCATGGGGCTTCGCGGGTGGGGCGGCCATGACCGTTCCGGTTGACACGGTTGACACCACTATGTCGAAAACTTCTGGTGGTCCGATTGAAGGGCGGCAGGGAGTTGGTCCTGGCGATCGGCGAGACCGCCATCCGGGCGAGCGCCGGGATAGGGGAGCGATGCGCGGCGGGGTGGGGAAACTCCGGCTTTCGGCTTTCGCCGGGATGACGGATCATGCTTGCCGGCTTCAACTGCGTCGCCTTCGACCATGAGAGGGAATTGACGAAGGATTGCAAACCAAATCCTACATTTCCAGCGGTTTCGGCCATTCGATCCGCGGCCGGCCCCAGGATGCCGGCTTGACGCTTGCTTTTCCGTACCGCAAGTTCGAAGCAGGCGCCGGTCAGGCGTGGGAGAGGTGAAGTGGCCACAGCATCCGAGATCGAGGCGCCGACGAGCGCGCTGGAGGATTTTCGCGCGCATGTCCGCGCATGGCTGGCGGAGAATTTCCCGCCTTCGCTGAAGGGCAAGGACAATGCGATGTCGGCGGTCGAGGGGCCGCATGTCAATTCGCCCGAGGAGGATGCCTGGCAGCAGGCGATGGGCGAGAAGGGCTGGGGCGTGCCGACCTGGCCCAAGGAATATGGCGGCGGCGGGCTGAGCCGCGCCGAGGCGCGCGTGCTCCAGGAGGAAATGGCGCGGATCGGCGCCTGGAACCCGATCGGCGGCATGGGCGTGATGATGTTCGGCCCGACGCTGCTCGAATATGGCACCGAGGAGCAGAAGCGCGAGCATATTCCGGCGATCGCCCGGGGGACGGTGCGCTGGTGCCAGGGCTATTCGGAGCCGGGCGCGGGATCGGATCTCGCGAGCTTGCAGACCTTCGCCGAGGGCGCCTTTGATGAGGAATGGGGCGACCATTATATCGTCAACGGGCAGAAGACCTGGACCAGCGGCGGGCAATGGGCGGACAAATGCTTCATGCTGGTCCGCACCGACAAGACGAAGAAGCATGAGGGCATCACCTTCCTGCTCTGCGACATGGATACGCCGGGGGTGGAGGTGAAGCCGATCCGGCTGATCTCGGGTTCTTCGCCCTTTTGCGAGACCTTCTTTACCGATGTGAAGGTGTCCAAGGCCAACCGGGTCGGCGAGGAAGGGCAGGGCTGGACGATCGGCAAGCGGCTGCTCCAGCATGAGCGCAACAGCCTGTCCGGCGGCGGATCGGCGGCGGGGCGGATGTTCGCCGGCGCGCCGCTGGGGCAGATCGCCGCGAAATATGTCGGCGTGGACGAGCAGGGGCGGATCGCCGATGCCGATCTGCGGGCGCGGATCGTGCGGCACGAGATGGATCTGCGCGCCTTTATGCTGACGCTGCGGCGCGCGGCGCTGGAGGCGAAATCCAACCAGGGGCCGTCCGCGGCGACCTCGATCATGAAGAATGTCGGCGCGCGGATCATGCAGGAGCGATCCGAGCTTCTGATCGAGATCCGCGGGCTGGCCGGGCTCGGCTGGGAAGGCGAGGGCTTTTCCGACGACGAACTGCGCGACGTGCGGACCTGGCTCTTCGGCAAGGCGGTGTCGATCTATGGCGGATCGAGCGAGATCCAGAACAATGTGATCGCCAAGCGCATCCTGGGGATGCTGGATCACCAGTGATGTTTGCCCCTCTCCCCTCTGGGGAGTTTGGGGTCGGTCGTGCCCCCGGCACGACTTGAATTTCACGGGGTGAAATTCACCCCAAACTGGTTGGGAGAGGGTGCTGTTGAGAGGGCGTCGCACTGCCCCTCTCCCCGGCCCTCTCCCCGGAGGGGAGAGGGAGTTTTATGGCTGTATTGAGCGAAGAACAGACGATGCTGCGCGATATGGCGCGGGAATGGGCGGATAATGAGTCGCCCGTCAGCGCCTTTCGCAAGGTGCGCGATGCGGCGCCGGCTGCGTTCTACGACGCGGAGGCGTGGCGCGCGCAGGGTGCGATGGGCTGGGCCGGCATAGTGGTGCCCGAGGCGCAGGGCGGGGCGGGGATGGGCTATCTTTCGCTCGGGCTGGTGCTGGAACAGCTCGGCCGCACGCTGACCGCGACGCCGCTGGCCGCGACCGCCGCCGCGACGAGCGCGATCCTGCTGGGCGGATCGGAGAAGCAGCAGGCCGAATGGCTGCCGCGCATCGCCGCGGGCGAAGTGGTGGCGACGCTGGCGGTCGACGAAGGGCCGCGCTTTGCGCCGGATCGGATCGGGACCGTGGTCGCTGGCGGCAGGATCAGCGGGACGAAGGAATTCGTGGCGGAGGGCGACAGCGCGCAGCTCTTCGTCGTCGCGGCGAAGGATGGGTTGTATCTCGTTGCGGGCGAGGAGGGCGTGGGCCGCTCGCCGCGCCGGCTGGTCGATTTCCGCAGCCATGCGCAGGTCCGCTTCGACGGGGCGCCGGCCGAGAGACTGGAGGGCGGCGCCGACCTGCTGACCCAGGTGACCGATCGCGCGGCGGCGGCGAATTGCGCCGAGATGCTGGGCATGGCCGAAGCCGCCTTTGCCCAGACCAACGACTATCTGAAGACGCGCGTGCAGTTCGGGCAGGTGCTCGCCTCGTTCCAGGCGCTCCAGCACCGCATGGCGAAGATGTTCACCGAGCTGGAGCTGATGCGATCGGCGGTGGAGGGTGCGTTCGAGGCGATCGATGCCGGGCGGCCGGATGTGAGCCAGGCGGTGAGCCTCGCCAAGGCGGTGGCGGGCGAGACGCTGCATCTCGTCAGCCGCGAGATGATCCAGCTCCATGGCGGCATCGGCATGACCGACGAGCATGATGCCGGCTTCTACCTCAAGCGTGCGCGCGTGCTCGAGGCGATGTGGGGCAATGCGTCCTGGCACCGCGACCGCTTCGCGCGGCTGAACGGCTATTGAGCGGGCGGCGCGCTCCCTTCTGGAACCGTCATCCCGGCTTTTGCGGGAACGATGGGAGTGGGTGAGGGGCGCTCCGGATGCGCGCGCGGGTTTGCTGCGCAGCGACGCCGCTATGGCATTTGCGCAACACCTGCAGGCCAGTCCCGTTTTGCAACTTTTGTTCTGCTTGACGTCTAAGAGCGAACCGGCTGTATTCGAGGATAGGGTATGGAGCCGCCAAGTGCTCTGGCCCATAGGAGATGAGATGATGATGCGGCTACGCCTTATGTCGGCCTGTGCGGTGCCGGCGATGATGATCGCGCTTGCGGCGCCCGCCTATGCCCAGGACAGCCAGGCGGAAGCCCCGTCGGACACGCAGGCGGGGAACGACCAGGACGTGCGCGATCCCAACGAGATCGTCGTGACGGCGCAGGGGCGCGCCCAGGTGCTCGCCGATGTGCCGCTCGCGGTGTCGGCGGTCAGCGCCGAGACGCTGGAGCGCACCGGCGCGACCGATATCCGCGCGCTGAACCAGGTGGCGCCCTCGCTGCTCGTCTCCTCGACCGGCAGCGAGGCCAATGCCTCGGCCCGCATCCGCGGCGTGGGCACGGTGGGAGACAATCCGGGGCTGGAAAGCTCGGTCGCGACCTTCATCGACGGGGTCTATCGCTCGCGCACGGGGCTCGGCCTCAACGATCTGGGCGAGATCGAGCGCGTCGAGGTGCTGCGCGGGCCGCAGGGGACGCTGGGCGGGCGCAACGCTTCGGCTGGCATGCTCAATATCGTCACCAAGGGCCCGCAGTTCGAGTTCGGCGGCATGGCCGAGGCGACCTATGGCAATTACGATTATCTGCGCTTCCAGGGCGCGATCACCGGGCCGGTGAGCGAGCAGCTCGCGCTGCGGCTGGACGGGCTCTATGCCAAGCGCGACGGCTATAACAAGGACGTCAACACCGGCTATGACGTCAACAATCGCGACCGCTACCTGATCCGCGGACAGGCGCTGTACCAGCCGAGCGTCGACCTCTCGATCCGGCTGATCGCCGATTACAGCTATCGCAAGGAGGATTGCTGCGCGGCGATCTATGCCACCGCCGACGTGGCGCCGGCCAATGCCGGGCTGATCACGCCGACCAGCTCGGTGGCGACCGTGTTGACGGGCATCACCGGCACGACCTTCGCGCAATATTTCCCGGCGGCGAACGACGCCTATTCGCGGCGCATCGCGATCTCGCCCAATCGCAGCTATGCCGGCACGACCAAGGACTACGGTTTCTCGGGCGAGATCGACTGGAGCCTGGGCAATGTCCAGGTGACGTCGATCAGCGCCTATCGCAACTACAGCTCATATCAGGCGGCGGACGCCGATTACGGGCTGGCCGACATCCTCTATTTCGGGCCGGGCAGCGGCCGCGAGTTCAAGACCTTCTCGCAGGAGCTGCGCTTCCAGGGCAAGGCGTTCGGCGATCGGCTCGACTGGCTGGTCGGCGGCTATTACGCGCATGAGGATCTGGTCACCAAGTCCGAGCTCAAGTTCGGCGACGATTATGGGCGTTTCGCGAGCTGCCGCATCGTCTATGGCTCGTTCAATCCCTTTTATGCGCCCGGGCAGGCGGGCTGTTTGAGCCCGACCGGTGCCGATTTCCTGCGCAGCCCGACGGGGCCGCTGGGCGCGGCGGGCGCGGCGATGGTGGGCGGGCTCCAGCGGCTCGACACGGTGCGCGACGTCGGCGACGACACCGCGAACTTCAACCAGACCAGCGAGAATTTCGCCTTTTTCACGCACAATATCGTGCATCTGACCAAGACCGTCGATCTGACGCTGGGCCTGCGCTACACCAACGAGACCAAGACGCTCGACGCGAATTTCCATAACAGCAACGGGGTCTGTCCGGAGCAGCAGGCGGCTTTGCTGCCCTTCATGGCCGTGCCGGCGCTGCAGCCGCTGGCCGGGGGCATCATCACGCTGACGTGCCAGGGCGGGTCGTCCTCGGCGCTCGATGCGCTGACGCTGGGCGACAAGCGCAAGGAGGATCGGTTCACCGGCACCGCGATCCTCTCATGGAAGCCGATCGACGATTTGCTCGTCTATGGCAGCTTTTCGCGGGGCTATAAGGCCGGCGGCTTCAATCTGGACCGTTCGGCGTTCAAGAACCCGAACCCGGCCCAACCGCTGCCGATCTTCCCGGTGAGCACGGCCAATGCGGCCTATTATGCCGATGTGCTCCAGTTCGACGAGGAGACCGTCGATGCCTATGAGATCGGGCTGAAATACAGCACGCGCAGCTTCAACCTGAACCTCGCGGCGTTCCGGCAGGAATTCAGCAACTTCCAGCTCAACACGTTCAACGGCACGGTCTATCTGGTGCAGAATATCAACGGCTGCGCCGACGACCTGAACGGCGGCGATCGCGACCTGAGCCCGACGACGGGCGCCTGCACCGGCAAGACCAAGCCGGGCGTGGTCTCCAAGGGCGTCGAGATCGAGATCGGGGTGAACCCCGTGCGCGAAGTCCACGCCAATTTCGGCATGACCTATGCCGATACGCGCTATGCCGACAATCTGGTGGGATCGAAGACCGGCGTGCCGCTCGATCCGGCGCTGCGGCTGCTGCCGGGCGACAACATGTCGAACGCGCCGGAGTTCGTGGTGACCAGCTCCTTCGCCTGGACGCCCTCGATCGGGCGCAACCTGCGCGGCCTCGCCTATATCGATGCGCGGCTTTCGGACGACTACAACACCGGCTCCGACCTGTTTCCGCAGAAGGAGCAGGACAGCTTCGTGGTGGTCAACGGCCGCATCGGCATCAGCAGCGAGGATCAGCTCTGGTCGCTGGAGGTGTGGGGGCAGAATTTGACCAAGGCCAATTACATGCAGGTCGGCTTCAGCTCGCCGTTCCAGGCGGTAAGCACGACGCCGACGCCGGGCTATCCGGGCGGATCGCAGGTCTTCTCCTCCTATCTGTCCGAACCGCGGACTTACGGCGTGACGCTCCGCTCACGCTTCTGAATCACCTGGGGAGGTGTGGAACGGGCTCGCGGGAAACCGCGGGCCCGTTTTTCTTTGCGGGAGGCAGTCACCGCGCAATCCGGAGCATTTCTGGAAGAGTAATTCGTTAACCTGGGTCAATTAACTTTCTGTAGTGCGAGCAGGAGATGGAAGATGTTCCAGGCTGTTGTCGAATTACTTCCGCATGGTGAAAGCGCTCCGGTGGCATCCTGGTCGGAGCGGCGGGCGAGCGAGCGTCTTCCTGCCGATATTACGGCCAATGTTCGGGCACGGGGAAGCGGGCTGCGCGTGAAGGCCGAAGTCGTCGACCTTTCGGTGGAAGGATGCAGGTTCCTGTCCTGGGACTATCAGGTCGGCGACGACGTGCTGATCGCGCTGGCGCATCTTGCCCCGATCTGCGGGCGCGTGCGCTGGATCAAGGACGGATCGGTCGGGGTGGAGTTCGGATCGAAGCTCCATCCTTCGGTGGTCAAGCACCTCTCCTCGCTTTGAGGGGCGCGGCTCAGGCGCCCAGCACGCTATCGTCGAACAGGCCGAACGTCAGCGTCGAGGCATAGAAGGCGACCGCCCTTTCGCGCGGCATGGTGCTGGCCCATTTGCGCATGTCGAACGCGGCGTTCTGGAGCGCCATCAGCGCCTGGCTGGCGACCAGCGGGTCGATCGGGCGGATCGAGCCCTGGGCGATGCCGTCCGAGAGCATGCCGGCATAGCGGCGGGCAATGCGGTTCGAGCGGTCGATCATCGTCGAGCGCTCGCGCGGCGGCAGGCCGGACAGCGCCGTGGTGCGCAGCAGGGGGCCGCGTTCGGAGAACTGGACGTCGAGCAGGGTCGCGATCGTGCTCGCCAACCGGTCCCAATGGCTGCCGCCATGATCCTCGGCCAGGCGCTGGGCATCGGCGATGATGTCGAAGCTGCGCTTGTAGCAGGCGATCACCAGCTCGTCCTTGGCGTCGAGATGGTGATAGAAGCTGCCCTTGGTGACGTTCAGCTCGCTGGCGATCTTCTGGACCGAGGCGCCGCGATAGCCGAGCTCGTTGATGAGGCGGGTGGCGGCGAGCAGGAAGGCCTCGCGGCCGGGCTCCGGCTCGTCATGCTCCAGGTCGAGCAGCTCGGGCCGCCAGACCCGGCCCGGGGCGGCGATGCCGTGGCGGAAGACCTCCATCAGCCGCTGCTCGACGCGCGGATATTCGTCCACCTCGTAGCGGGTCAACCAAGCGGTGAGCCAGAAGGTGTTCTCCAGCACGACATGCGCGCGCGCGCCGCGCAGATCGGTCTCGGCGCGGGTGCCGTCGGTGCCCCAGATGCTGCGCGTCTTGCGGAAGATGTTGCGCCAGCCGGTGAGCAGCCGGCCCTTCATCGGCTCTTCCATCGCGCGCAGATCGGAAAGGATCGCGAACGCCTTTTCCTCGCCGCGCTCGATGCGGGCCATGCGCTCCATGTTGATGTTGAGGAAGCGCGCCACCCGCGCCTCGGGCGTTGGCTCCTCCAGCGCCTGATCGAGCATCTCGTCGAGCTTTTCGAGCGTCTGCTCGAAGGCGGCGGCGGCGAGATCCTCCTTGCGCTTGAAATAATAGGTGACGCTGGTGGTGTTGAGCCCCACGCGGCGCGCCACATCGGCGAAGGTCATGCCCTTCGCGCTCTGCTCGTTGATCGCATCGGCCGCGGCGGCCAGGATGGCGTCGCGCTTGGCCTGGAAGCGCTTGGTGCCTTTCTCCGGCCCGGCGACTTCCGGCTCCTGGGCGATTGTGTCTGACGCATTCATGTCATGCAACTTACTCAATTCACTCCGAAGCTAAAACGCTTTTTTGGGAGTCGGGGATGGCGCTCCGGGATCGGCGATACTGCGGTGCAGCATGCGTCCAATCCCCTTTACCGAATATGCGGTACGCTCTAGACCGGTCGCGAAATCAATCGGAGGGATGCCATGGACTTCACGCTGACAGAGCGCGAGACCTATTTCCGCGATCGCGTGAAGACGTTCATCGACAAGCAGGTCCGGCCCCGCGATCCCGACTATCATGCCGAGGCACATAAAGGCGATCGATGGAAGGTAAACCGGGTTCTGGAGGAAGTGAAGGTCCAGGCCAGGGCCGAGGGGCTGTGGAATTTCTTCATGCCGCCGCATTCGGGGCAGGCCCATGTCGACGACAGCTTCGCGTTCGAGGGCACGCAGCTTTCCAACCTGGAATATGCGCTGTGCGCCGAGGAGATGGGGCGCGTCGGCTGGGCTTCCGAGGTGTTCAACTGCTCGGCGCCCGATACCGGCAACATGGAAGTGCTGCATCGCTACGGCACCCGGGCGCAGAAGGACCGCTGGCTGAAGCCCTTGATGGAGGGCGAGATCCGGTCCGCCTTCCTGATGACCGAGCCGGCGGTGGCCTCGTCCGACGCGACCAATATCGAGACGCGGATCGAGCGGGACGGCGATAGCTATGTCGTCAACGGCCGCAAATGGTGGTCTTCGGGCACCGGCGACCCGCGTTGCGCGGTCTCGATCCTGATGGGCAAGACCAATCCGGACGCGGCCCGGCATGCCCAGCAGAGCATGATCCTGGTGCCGCTGGACGCGCCCGGCGTGAAGATCGAACGGATGCTTTCGGTTTACGGGTATGACCACGCGCCGCACGGGCATGGCGAGGTGGTGCTCGAAAATGTGCGGGTGCCGGCGGAGAATCTGCTGCTGGGCGAAGGGCGCGGCTTCGAGATCGCGCAGGGGCGGCTGGGGCCGGGGCGCATCCATCACTGCATGCGCACCATCGGCGTGGCGGAGGAAGCGATCGCGGCGATGGCGAAGCGGCTCGTCAGCCGGGTGGCGTTCGGCAAGCGTATTTCGGATCACTCGATCTGGGAGCAGCGCATCGCGCGGGCGCGGATCGACATCGAGATGACGCGGCTGCTGTGCCTCAAGGCTGCCGACATGATGGACAAGGCCGGCAACAAGGCGGCGCAGCTCGAGATCGCGATGATCAAGGTGCAGGCGCCAAGCATGGCGCTGCAGATCATCGACGACGCGGTGCAGGCGCATGGCGGCGCGGGCGTCTCGGGCGATTTCGGGCTGGCGCATGACTGGGCGGCGGTGCGCACGCTGCGGCTGGCGGACGGCCCGGACGAAGTCCACAACCGGGCGATCGCGCGCAGCGAGTTCGGGAAATATGGGGAGTTCAAGGCGGATCGGGTTTCGTCGGGCGAGATCGGGGTGAGCCGGTGAGCCAGTCCGGCACGGGGAGGGGGACCGTTCGCCGAAGGCGAATGGGGGAGGGGACTCCCCTCATCGGAATCCCTTGCGGTGCTCCCCCTCCACCATGCTGCGCATGGTCCCCCTCCCCGTGCCGGGGAGGATCTTGGGAATGAAAGCAGCCGTTCTTTTCGAGGCGAAATCGCCGCTGGAGATCGCCGAGGTCGTCGTCTCCAGGCCCGGGCCGCGCGAGGTGTTGATCCGGACCGCAGCGGCGGGGGTTTGCCGATCGGACCTGCATTTCGTCGATGGCGCGTTTCCGCATCCTGTGCCGACCGTGCCGGGACACGAGGCCGCCGGGGTGATCGAGGCGGTCGGCAGCGACGTCGCGCATCTGAAGCCGGGCGATCAGGTCATCACCTTCTTCACGGTGTTCTGCGGCAGTTGCGAGATGTGCGTGACCGGGCGGCCCTCGCTGTGCATCGATCCCTCGACGCGGCGGCCGGGCGATGCCGAGCCCCGGCTGCGCCTTGCGGACGGGCGGGGGCTGGCGCCGTTCCTCAATCTCTCGGCCTTTGCCGAGATGATGCTGGTGCATGAGAATGCCTGTGTCGCGATCGACAAGGCGATGCCGCTCGATCGGGCGGCGCTGCTCGGCTGCGCGGTCATCACCGGCGCGGGGGCGGTGTTCAACGACAGCCGGGTGCGGCCGGGCGAGAGCGTCGCGGTGATCGGCGCGGGCGGGATCGGGCTGGCGGCGATCAATGCGGCGAAGATCGCCGGGGCGGGCGCGATCCTGGCGATCGATCCGATGCCGGAGAAGCGCGAACTGGCGCTGAAGCTGGGGGCGACGCAGGCGCTCGATCCCGGTGCCGAGACGATCGTCAAGGACGTGCTCAAGCTGACCGATGGCGGCGTGCATTATGCGATCGAGGCGGTGGGGCGGCCGAACACCGCCGAGCTGGCGTGGAACATCCTGCGGCGCGGCGGCACCGCCACGATCCTGGGGATGATCGCGCCGGGGAACAGCGTGAGCCTGCCCGGGCCGACCTTCCTGACCGGCAGGAAGATCCAGGGATCGCTGCTCGGCTCCACGCGCTTCCCGATCGATATGCCGCGGCTGGTGCGCATGTATCTCGACGGGCTGCTCGATCTCGATACGATGGTGGCCGAGCGGATCCGGCTGGGGGATGTCAACGATGCGCTGGAGAAGCTCCGTCAGGGGCATAGCGTGCGTTCGGTGATCGAATTCGCATGAGCGACCTGGACGAAGCGAAGCTGGGCGCGTGGCTGACGGCGCATGTCGCCGGGTTCGAGGGGCCGTTCGCGGTGGACAAATTCCCTGGCGGCCAGAGCAATCCCACCTATCGGATCGACGCAGCGAGCGGCGCCTATGTGCTGCGGCGCAAGCCGTTCGGGCCGATCCTGCCCTCGGCGCATGCGGTAGAGCGCGAATACCAGCTTATCGCGGCGCTGCATCCCACCGGCTTTCCGGTGGCGCGGCCCTATGGGCTTTGCGAGGATGCCGGGGTGCTCGGCGCGCCCTTCTACATCATGGAGATGGTCGAGGGGCGGACGCTGTGGGACGGATCGCTGCCGGCGATGACCGCGGCGCAGCGGACCGCGCATTACGAGGCGATCATCGATACGCTCGCAGCGCTGCATTCGATCGATTACGCGGCCGTGGGGCTGGGCGATTACGGCAAGCCCGGCAATTATTTCGAGCGGCAGGTGGCGCGCTGGTCGAAGCAATATCGGATGAGTCAGACCGACGACCTGCCCGAGATGGAGCGGCTGATCGAATGGCTGCCGCGCACCGTGCCCGAGCAGACGCGCACCAGTATCGTCCATGGCGATTTTCGCATCGACAACATGATCTTCGCGTCCTCCGAGCCGCGCATCCTGGCGGTGCTCGACTGGGAGCTGTCGACGCTCGGCGATCCGCTGGCCGACTTCTCCTATTTCCTGATGAGCTGGGTGACGCAGCCCGAGGGGCGATCGGGAGTGAAGGGGCTGACCGGGCAGCACACCGGCATTCCGACGATCGAGGACGTGGTGGTGCGCTATTGCGCGGCGACGAAGCGGGACGGGGTGCCCGATCTCAACTGGTATTTCGCCTACAACCTGTTCCGGCTGGCGGGGATCGTCCAGGGGATCAAGAAGCGGATGATCGATGGCAACGCATCGAGCGCGCAGGCGGCGGCGACGGTGGCGCGGATGCCGGGGCTGGTGGAATCGGCATGGCATTTCGCGCAGGAGGCAGGGGCGTGACGGGTCTGTTCGACCTGACCGGCAAGGTCGCCATCGTCACCGGATCGACGCGCGGGATCGGGCGTGCCGCCGCCGAGGCGCTGGCGGCGCAGGGCGCGAAGGTCGCGATCTCCAGCCGCAAGCAGGATGCCTGTGACGCAGTGGCGGGCGAGATCGACGCGCGGCACGGCGCGGGCACGGCGATCGCGGTGGCGGCGAGCATCTCCGACAAGGCGGCGCTCCGGCATCTGGTGGAGGAGACGCGACGCGCATTCGGACGGATCGACGTGCTGGTCTGCAACGCGGCGTCCAATCCCTATTACGGGCCGCTGGAGGACATCGCCGACGCGCAGTTCCGCAAGATCCTCGACAATAATATCCTCTCCAACCACTGGCTGATCCAGATGGTGGCGCCCGAGATGCGGGCGCGGCGCGAAGGTTCGATCGTCATCGTCTCGTCGATCGGCGGGCTGCGCGGATCGCCGGTGATCGGGGCGTACAACGTCTCCAAGGCGGCGGACTTCCAGCTCGCGCGCAACTATGCGGTGGAGTTCGGGCCGGACAATGTGCGGGTGAACTGCATCGCGCCGGGGCTCGTCAGGACCGATTTCGCCCGCGCCTTGTGGGAGGATCCCGATCGGATCAAGGCGAGCAATGCGATGACGCCCTTGCGCTGGATCGGCGAGCCGGAGGAGATTGCCGGCGCGGTCGTCTATCTGGCGAGCGGGGCGAGCGCGTTCATGACGGGGCAGGCGATGGTGATCGACGGGGGAGTGACGATCTGATGCGGTTTTTGGGAAAGGTCGCGATCGTCACCGGCGCGGGTTCGGGGATCGGCCGGGCGACGGCACGGGCATTCGCGGCGGAGGGCGCGATGGTGGTCGCGGCCGATCTGAGCGAGGCGGTGCGCGAGACGGTGGAGGATCTCGACAATGCCGTGGCGGTGCGAATGGACGCCGGCGACGAGAGCGAGGTCGAGCAACTGGTCGCGCTGGCGTGCGAGCGGTTCGGCGGGCTCGACATTTTCCATGCCAATGCGGGCATTTCGGGCGGGGCCGACGGCATCTTCGATTCCTCGGTGGAGCTTTGGACCGAAGTGCTGCGGGTGAACCTGATCGGGCCGTTCCTGGCGATCAAGCACGGCGCGCCGCGGATCGTGGAGCGCGGCGGCGGGGCGATCCTCTGCACGGCGAGCGTCGCGGGGCTGCGCTCGGGCGCGGGCGGGCCGGCCTATTCGGCGAGCAAGGCCGGCGTCATCAACCTGGTGCAGACCGCCGCGCAGCAGCTCTCGACCTCGAACGTGCGGGTCAACGCGATCTGCCCGGGGCTGATCGAGACCGGCATGACGCAGCGCGCGTTCGACTATGCGCGCGAGAAGGGGAAGGAGGACAAGCTGGGGCAGCTCAATCCGCTGCGGCGCGCGGGCGTGCCGGACGAGATCGCGCGGGTGGCGTTGTTCCTGGCCTCCGACGAGGCGAGCTATGTCAACGGGCAGGCATGGGTGGTGGATGGCGGGCTCTCGACCAGCCATCCGGTGACGCGGCAGGAGTTCGGCAAGACGGCCTTCTAGAGCGACTCGAGTCTCAGGTAATTTCCGAGTTCGTCCAAAGAACTGAGGTAGTTGAAAGCTGGTCTTGAACATGTCATCGAGCTGAGGCAGCTTGGACGGCATGAAGACACGCCTCGTTTTTTCTTGCGGCCGCATGTTGCTCCTTCGCTACCGCCGCCTGGGCGCAGGATCATGTGACCCAGCCGTCACCACCGGCCGTCGCGCAGATTCCGCCCGCGCCCACGCCGCCGGTCAGCCGGCTGTTCGAATATGTGCCGGGCAACATGGATTGCGCGGGCGTTACCGTGACAGCGCGGCAGGCGGAGCGCATCTTTCCAACGATCGGCTTTGCCGATGCGGGCGCGACTGCCGCGCCGATCAGCTTCACCTTCCGCATCGACGCGGAAGGCCGGCCGCTGGATATCGAGCGCGAGGTCGGGAAGTTCGCGCCGGGGACTTATGCCTATGTTCAGGGCGACGATGTTGCGCCTGCCTTCGCCACCTGGCGCTTTGCGCCTGGCGATCCGCGGGCGAAGTGCCGCATCACCTTCGAAGCACTGGGGAAGCCAGCGACCGAGGCACCGCTCTCGCTGCTTCGGCGATACATCGTGGCGCCGCACAACCGGTCGCCCCAGGAACGACAGCTCTTCAGGCGGATCCAGCCCGCCGATTCGGACTGTTTCGGCGCGAATAGCCCGGAGGTTCGCCTGCGCGCCTTTCCCGCATTCGAGGAAATCCCGCAGGCGCGGGGCACCTGGTCCTATGCGATGGCGGGCTTTGACATCGATGCGAGCGGCAAGCCGGTCAACGTGCGTATCGTGGATTCGGACGGAAACACGGCGCTCGATCGGGCGACCATCGATGCGGTCCAGCGCTCACGCTTCGCGCCGGCGGCGAAGCATGGCTGCACCTATCCCTATTATCGGCGGTCCAAGGAGCCGCTGGAGGCGCCTAAGGCGCCGGATGCAGCGGCATTCGCCCCTGCCGATGCGAAATGCCCCGCGGATCAGACGGCCTGGACGAGCATGCCGCCGCTCCGCTTTCCGCAGGGCTTTCAGCAGCGGTCCATCGAGGGCTGGGCTGTTATCGGCTATGACGTCGCGCCGTGGGGGGCGACCGGCAACGTCCGCGTGCTGGCGGCGGAGCCGGCCGCGATGTTCGGCGAGGAGGCGCGTTCGATCGTCAGCATGGCGCGGCAGGCGCCTTCGCAGGCCGGGCGCAGCGGATGCGTGGATATCGTCCGCTTCGTGATGCCGGACAAGGATCATCCCGAACCAACCGACGGCTTCTAGTCCTTCACCCGCACCAGCCCCTCCTGCGCGGCGCTGGCCACCAGCCGGCCGTCGCGCGTGTAGATGCGGCCGCGGTTGAAACCGCGCGCGTGGCCGGCCCAGGGGCTGTCGGTGGTGTAGAGCAGCCATTCGTCGAAGCGGAAGGGCTCGTGCAGCCACACGGCATGGTCGAGGCTCGCGGTCTGGGTGCCGGTCATCCAGCTTACGCCGTGCGGCAGCATGCAGGTGCCGAGCAGGGTCATGTCGGTGGCATAGGTGAGCATCGCGCGGTGGAGCGCCGGATCGTCGGGCAGGGGCGCGACGACCCGGAACCAGCTATGCTGGACGGGCTCGGCCGGCTCGGGGCGGAACCAGTTGCGCGGATTGACCGGGCGGACCTCGATCGGGCGGGCGCGCAGGAAGAAGCGGCGGAGCTTTTCCGGCACCTGCGCCTCGATCTCCTCGCGCAGATCGCGTTCGGAGCGCAGATCCTCCGGTGCAGGGACGTCGGGCATCGGCGCCTGGTGGTGCAGCCCCTCGGCGGGCAATTGGAACGAAGCCGCCATGTTGAGGATCGGCTGGCCCTTCTGCATCGCGATCACGCGCCGCGTGGCGAAGCTGCGCCCCTCGAAATCACGGACCACGCGATAGATGATGGGATGGTCCTCGTCGCCCGGCCGCATGAAATAGGCGTGGAGCGAATGAGCCGCCTTGCCGTCCTCCACCGAGCGCTGCGCGGCCTGGAGCGCCTGGGCGATCACCTGGCCGCCGAACACGCGGCCGACGCCGCCGGGATTGCGGGGGCCGCGATAGAGATCGGTGTCGAGCTCTTCCACGTCGAGCAGGGCGATGAGCTGGGCGACCAGGGCTTCGGCGGTGAGGGCGCGTTCGGAGGGGGTTTCAGACATGGGCATACTCCCGATCGTCATCCCGGCGAAGGCCGGGATCCAGGGCCACAAGCCGTGTTGCCCGCGACTCCTGGACCCCGGCCTTCGCCGGGGTGACGGGAAGGCGGGAAGGGCTGCTGCTTCCCATCAATAGCCCGCCGCCCGCGCCAGCGCGTCCGCATGAAAATTCGCGTCGCCGAACAGCTCGGCGAGGCCGCGGGCGCGCTTCATGAAGAAGCCGATGTCATATTCGTCGGTCATGCCGATGCCGCCGTGCATCTGGATGCCCTCCTGCACCGCGAGGGTGGTGGCGAGGCCGGTCATCGCCTTGGCGACCGACACCGCTTCCGTCGCGTCCTGGCCGGCGTCGAGCGACTGCTGGGCCTTGAGCACGGCGGCGCGGGCGACCTCCATTTCGGAATAGAGATGCGCGGCGCGGTGCTGGAGCGCCTGGAAGCTGCCGATCGCGACGCCGAACTGCTTGCGTTCGCGGAGATAGGAGACGGTCATGTCCATCGCGCCGCCGCCGACGCCGAGCAGTTCGGCCGAGGCACCGGCGCGGCCCGCGGCGAGCAGGCGGGCGAGGGGGGCGTCGCCGCGATCGACCTCGCCGATCACGGCATCGGCATCGACTTCGACGCCCTCGAATTGAAGGCGCGCGGCGATGCTGGCATCGGCGAGGCGCTCGGGCGTGGCAGTGAGGCCCTTTGCGTCGCGCGGGACGGCGAACAGGGTGGTGCCGGTTTCGGTTCGGGCGGCGACCAACAGCAGGTCGGCGACATGGCCGTGCGCCACGAACTGCTTGGCGCCGGTCAGGCGGAAGCCGTTGCCGGATCGTTCGGCCTGCATCGCGATCCGGCCGTCATGCTTGGGGCCTTCGTCGATGGCGAGCGCGGCGACGGTCTCGCCGGCAAGGATGCCAGGGAACCAGCGTGCGGCATGGGCGGTGCCCTTCAGCGCCTCGACCGCGGCGACGGCGGTAGCGAGGAAGGGGGAGGGCGAGAGGTTGCGGCCGATCTCCTCCAACACCACGCCCGCCTCGACATGGCCGAGGCCGAGGCCGCCGTCCCTCTCGGGGATCAGGATGCCGGTGAAGCCCATTTCGGCGAACTGCTTCCAGAGCGTGCGGGAGAAGCCGGCGGCGTCGTTCGCGTCGCGCAGGGAGCGCATGTGGCTGACGGGGGCGTGCTCGGCGACGAAGTCCTTCGCGGTGTCGCGGAGCATCGTCTGTTCGTCGGTGAGGTAAAGGGGCATTTCGTCTTTCCTTGTTCCCTCTACCTATCGGGGGAGAGGGCTGGGAGAGGGGCCTGTCGAGAGTGGGCTGCACTTGCCCCTCTCCCAACCTCTCCCCGGAGGGGAGAGGGCTTAAGAAGGGAGGTCGAGTATCCGCTTGGCGATGATGTTGAGCTGGATCTCGCTGGTGCCGCCTTCGATCGAATTGGCCTTGGTGCGGAGCCACGCGCGCGGGGCCGCGCCGCCCTGGGAACGCTCGCTTTCCCATTCGAGAGCATCGGAGCCGCCCGCGGCCATCAGCAGCTCGTGCCGGGCCTTGTTCAGCTCGGTGCCGTAGTACTTCATCATGCTCGGCTGGGCGGGGTGGGCGCGACCGGCCTTGAGTTTGTCGATGAAGCGCTCGGACATCGCCGCGAACGCCTTGGCGCGGACCTCGAACAGCGCGATCTGGCCGCGCAGGATTGGGTCGACGCCCTTGCGCGCCGCCTCGGCCAGCGGATCGGTGCCGCTGCTGCCCAGTCCCATGCCGGAGATCATCTCGCGCTCATGGCCGAGCAGATATTTGGCGACGTCCCAGCCCTTGTTCAGTTCGCCGAGCAGGTTCGCCTTGGGCACCTTCACATTGTCGAAGAATGTCTCGCAGAAGGGGGAATAGCCCGAGATCAGCAGGATCGGTTTCGTGCTCACGCCGGGCGAGGCCATGTCGAACAGGAGGAAGCTGATGCCGCCCTGCTTGGTGGCCCTGTCGGTGCGGACAAGGCAGAAGATCCAGTCGGCCTGGTCGGCGTAAGAGGTCCAGACCTTCTGGCCGTTGACGATGAAATGGTCGCCGGCATCCTCGGCGCTGGTCTGCAGGCCGGCGAGGTCGGAGCCGGCATTGGGCTCGGAATAGCCCTGGCACCAGCGGATCTCGCCGCGGGCGATCTTCGGGAGGTGCTCGAGCTTCTGCGCCTCGGTGCCGTATTTGAGCAGCGCCGGCCCGAGCATCGAGATGCCGAAGCTGTTGAGCGGATTGCGGCATTGGAGCCGCGCCATTTCCTCGCGCAGGATCTTGGTCTCGGCCGGGCTGAGGCCGCCGCCGCCATATGTCTTCGGCCAATCGGGCACCGTCCAGCCGCGCGCGCCCATGCGGTCCATCCAGAGCTTCTGGTCGGGATGGGCATAGACCGGGTTGCGGCCGCCCCAGGTGGCGTCCTTCTCGCCGCGTGCTGGGGTGCGCATGGTGGGCGGGCAGTTCTCCTCCAGCCAGGCGCGGGTTTCGACGCGGAATTGGGTGAGGTCTTGGGTCATTTCCTATCCCCAAAAAAGCTCTCTCCCCTTCGGGAGAGCGTTGGGAGAGGGGCAGGAGCCGCGAGTTCGCCGCACTTCCCCTCTCCCCGGCCCTCTCCCCGGTGGGGAGAGGGAGTTGGTCACTTGTTGAAACGTTCGCCCTTCTCGGCCTTTTCGCGGAGCAGGGGGGCGACTTCGAAGCCGTGCTTCTCCAGCCCCGCGACGATCTTCTTGAGACCCTCGGTATCGGCCCAGAACATCGGGCCGCCGCGATAGACCGGCCAGCCATAGCCGTAGATCCACACCACATCGATGTCCGACGCGCGCTGGGCCATGCCTTCCGCCAGGATCAGCGCGCCTTCGTTGACCATCGGATAGAGGGTGCGCTCGACGATCTCCTCGTCGGTGACTTCGTGCTGCGCCGCGCCGGTCTTCTTGCGGAAATCCTCGATGATCTCGGCGACGCGCGGGCTGTTCGAAGGAGTCCGCTTCTCGTCATAATCGTAGAAGCCCTTGCCGGTCTTCTGGCCCCAGCGGCCCTCGGCGGCGAGGGCGTCGCGAATATTCTCGATGCGGGTCGGATCGCGGTGCCAGCCGATGTCGACGCCGGCGAGGTCGCTCATCTGGAACGGCCCCATCGGCATGCCGAACGCGACATGGACGCGATCGATCTGCTCCGGCGTGGCGCCTTCCATGAGGAGCTTCATCGCCTCGACCTGGCGCGGCATCAGCATGCGATTGCCGATGAAGCCGTAACAGACGCCGGCGACCACCGCGACCTTCCGGATCTTCTTCGAGATCGCCATGGCGGTGGCGAGCACATCGTCGGCGGTCTTCGCGCCGCGGACGATCTCCAGCAGCTTCATCACGTTGGCCGGCGAGAAGAAATGCAGGCCGAGCACGTCCTGCGGGCGCGAGGTGCTGGCGGCGATCTCATCGATGTTGAGATAGCTGGTGTTCGAGGCGAGGATCGCGCCGGGCCTGGCGATCTTGTCGAGCCGGCCGAAGACCTCCTTCTTGACGTCCATGCTCTCATAGACCGCCTCGATGATGAGATCGCATTCGGCGAGATCGTCGAAATTGAGCGTGGGCTTGAGCAAGCCCATCGCGCCTTCGACCTGCTCGGCGGTCATGCGGCCCTTGGCGGCGGTGGCCTCGTAATTCCTGCGGATCGTGCCGGTGCCGCGGTCGAGCGCTTCCTGCGCCATCTCGACGATCGTCACGGGGACGCCGGCCGAGAGGAAGTTCATGCTGATGCCGCCGCCCATCGTGCCGGCGCCGATCACGCCGACGCGCCTGATGTCGCGCAGCTTGATGTCTTCGGGAATGCCGTCGATCTTCGACGCCTTGCGCTCGGCGAAGAAGATGTGGCGGAGCGCCGCCGATTGCGTGCCCATGATGAGCTTCATGAAGCCCATCCGCTCGGCCTGGACGCCCTCGGCATAGGGGGTGCCGGCGGTCTTCTCGATCAGGTCGATGATCGTCGCGGGCGCCTCGAAACCGCGGAAGCGCTTGGCGTTGGTCTTGCGGAAAGCCTCGAACACCGCCGGATCGACGGTGACGGGGCGCTCGCTGGAGCGCGAGATCGGCTTGCCGACGACTTCGTTGGCGAAGGCCACCGCGTCGGCGAGCAGGCTGTCCTCGCCTGCGAGGCGATCGACCAGCCCGGCTTCCCTGGCCTGGCCGGCGGAGACGGGATCGCCCTTGGCGGCCAGCTCGAGCGCGAACGCCACGCCGGCGACGCGCGGCATGCGCTGGGTGCCGCCGGCGCCGGGCAGGATGCCGAGCTTGACTTCGGGCAGGCCGAACTTCGCCGAGGGGACGGCGATGCGATAGTGCGAGGCGAGCGCGACTTCGCAGCCGCCGCCGAGCGCGGTGCCGTGGACCGCGGCGATCACCGGCTTGTCCAATGCCTCGATCTGGTCGACCAGCACCGGCAGCGACGGCTCCTGCATCGGCTTGCCGAACTCGGTGATGTCGGCGCCCGCGAAGAAGGTCTTGCCGGCGCAGATGATGACGACGGCCTTGATGGTCTCGTCGTTCTTCGCTTCCTCGATCCCGGCCTGGAGGCCCTGGCGCACCGCGGCGCCGAGCGCGTTCACCGGCGGATTGTCCGATGTGAGGATCAGGACGTCGCCCTGGCGGCTGGTGGTGATGACGGACATTGATTTCTCCAGTTTTCAGGCGAGCGCCGAATAGATGAGCGTCTTGAGCTCCCGGCGGATCGGGTAGGTGGTGGACGGCGAGAATTGCGTCATGAAGACCATCGTAATCCGTTCGACGGGATCGATGAAGAAGGCGGTCGAGAACATGCCGCCCCAATAATATTCGCCCGCCGAGCCCGGGATCAGCGACTTGGCGACGTCCATGCTGATCGCGAAGCCCAGGCCGAAGCCGGTGCCCGCGTTGGTCGCCTCGCTGAACAGCGAGCGTGACAGGGTGGCGAGATCGGAGCCGCCCGGCAGGTGGTTCATCGTCATCAGGTCGACGGTCTTGCGGCTGACGAGGCGCGTGCCGTCCAGCTCGCCCCGATTGAGGAAGAAGCTGTTGAGGCGGTGATAGTCGAGCGCCGAGGAGACGAGCCCGCCGCCGCCCGAGACCAGCCTGGGCGGGCGCGACCAAAAGCTCTCCGCGCCGCGATCGTACAGCACGCGCGCGCCGCCGGGGCCGAGCGTCCAGCAATCGGCGAGGCGATCGATCTTGTCGGCGGGCACATGGAAGAAGGTGTCGTGCATGCCGAGCGGCGCGAAGATGCGTTCCGCGAAGAACCGATCGAGCGTGAGGCCCGAGACGCGCTGCACGACCGCGCCGAGCACATCGGTCGACACCGAATAATTCCATTCGTCGCCCGGCGAGAATTCGAGCGGGAGCTTGCCCAGCGCCGCGACGAACTCGTCGAGCGTCAGATTGCCGTGCCAGCTCTCCATCTTCGAATCGCGATAGGCGGCATCGACATTGGTGCGGTTCTGGAAGCCATAGGTGAGGCCGGAGGTGTGGCGCAGCAGATCGACCATCCGCATCGGCTGCGCGGTGGGGCTGGTCTGGAAGGGGACGCTGCCGCCGCCGCCCGCATAGACGCCGATGCCCTTGAACTCGGGCAGGACGTGATGGACCGGCGTGTCGAGCGCGACCTTGCCCTCTTCCACCAGCATCATGAACGCCAGGCTGGTGACCGGCTTGGTCATCGAGGCGATGCGGAATAAGGTCGTCTCGTCCACCGGCGCGCTGCCTTCGCGGGCCGGGCCCTGGTGCGAGAAATGGACGACCTGCCCACCCCGGGCAATGAGGAGCTGGGCATGGGGCAGCTTGCCCGAATCGAGATAGCGTTCCTTCACGAATGCATCGATCCGCGCGAGCCGGGCGGAGTCGAAGCCTTCGCTCTCGGGGCTGGCGATCTTCATGCTGCGGGCATACCTCTTGTTCGAATCCACGGACTCGCGCCTTCTTGCGTGCGCGCCACTCCTATTGCCTTGAGCGCGGCGCGAATCAACACTAACGTTGCCGACGGTGCGGCATCCTTGCCAAACCCAACATTCAGATTCGACGGAGAGAGCTCGCTTGGCTTCAGAACCCATCGTGCCGCTGGACCCCGATTGGGCCAAGATGTCGCTCGAGGACGCAAAGGCCGCGCTGACCGCGCCGGGCGCGCGCTTCGAAATGGAGACGGTGACGATCCGCGGCGTGCCGACGCGGGTGTGGAAGAACGCGCCGCCTTCGCTCGCGGTTCTCCAGCGCTTGGTGCGGGCCTATGGCGCGCGCGTCTTCACCATCTATGAGGACGAGCGCGTCACTTACGAGGCGAACTATCGCGCCGTCTGCCATCTTGCCGCGAAGCTGCAGGCGATGGGCGTGGTCAAGGGCGATCGGGTGGCGCTGGCGATGCGCAACCTGCCCGAATGGCCGACGATCTTCTTCGCCGCGACCGCGATCGGCGCGATCCTGGTGCCGCTCAATGCGTGGTGGACCGGCGGCGAGCTCGAATATGGGCTGAAGGATTCGGGCGCGAAGCTGCTGTTCGTCGATGCCGAGCGGCACGAGCGGCTGAAGCAATGCTATGACGCGCTGCCCGATCTGGAGCGCGTGGTGGTGAGCCGGACCAAGGGCGCGCTGGGGGGCAAGGCGGAGAGCCTGGAGGGGCTGATCGGCACGACCGGCGAATGGGCCTCGCTGCCCGACATTCCCTTTCCCGAAATCGATATCGCGCCCGACGACGATGCGACGATCTTCTACACCAGCGGCACGACCGGCAGCCCCAAGGGCGCGCTCGGCACGCATCGCAATATCGTGACCAATATCCTGTCGGGCGGCTATTCGATGGCGCGGACGATGCTCCGCCGCGGCGAGATCCCGCCGGCGATGCCCGATCACAAGACCTGCCTGCTGGTGATCCCGCTGTTCCACGTCACCGCGTGCAGCGCGGGGCTGATGTCGATGATGGCGGCGGGGGCGACGATCGTCTTCATGCGCCGCTGGGATCCGGTGAAGGCGATGGAGGTGATCGCGCGCGAGAAGGTCAACCAGACCGGCGGCGTGCCGACGATCGCCTGGCAACTCCTCGAACATCCCGAGCGGGAGAATCACGATCTCTCCAGCCTGGAGAGCATCGCCTATGGCGGCGCGCCCTCGGCGCCCGAGCTGGTGCGGCGCATCTATGAGGAGTTCGGCGCGCTGCCCTCGAACGGCTGGGGCATGACCGAGACGATGGCGACGGTGACCAGCCACGGCGCGGAGGACTATCTTTCGCGGCCGACCAGCGCGGGGCCGCCGGTGGCGGTGGCCGATCTCCGGATCATGGACCTGGAGGGCGAGAAGGAGCTGCCGCTGGGCGAGGTGGGCGAGCTGTGGGCCAGGGGGCCGATGATCGTGAAGGGCTATTGGGCCAAGCCCGAGGCCACCGCCGAGACCTTCCGCGACGGCTGGGTGCGTACCGGCGACCTGGCGCGGCTCGACGAGGACGGGTTCGTCTATATCGTCGATCGGGCCAAGGACATCATCATCCGCGGCGGCGAGAACATCTATTCGTCCGAGGTGGAGGACGTGCTCTACGCCCATCCTGCGGTGACCGACGCGGCGCTGGTCGGCGTGCCCCACCGCACGCTGGGCGAGGAGCCGGTGGCGGTGGTCCATCTGGCGCCGGGCGCGAGCGCGAGCGAGGCCGAGCTGCAGGACTGGGTCCGCGAACGCCTGGCGGGGTTCAAGGTACCGGTGGCGGTGCGCTTCGTCGCGGAGGTGCTGCCGCGCAACGCCAATGGGAAGATCCTGAAGAAGGATCTGAAGGCGCTGTTCGTGGATGAGGCGGCCGCTTAGGTTGGATCGACATTCAGTGTCGGTGCAAGCCGGCAATCCTCCATTCCGTCACCCCGGCCGAAGTGCCGGGGTCCACCGGGATGCTGGGAGAGTCGCTTGAACTTATAGGGGCTCGTTCGCGGAGGAGTGGACCCCGGCACTTCGGCCGGGGTGACGATTGGGCTTGCCCATCCCCACTCGCGGGAATGTCGATCCGTCTTGGAGACTCAGTCTTCCCGCAGGTCGCTGGGGCTCGTGCCGATCGCCGATTCCATGTCTGCCGCGGTGCCGATCGGGGCGCTGGGCCGGGCGTCCGGGTGCGGAGGGAAGATCGCGTCGAGCCGGACCTTCAATGCCTGGTCGAACTCGGCGTGATTGCGGATGCGGGGTCGCGAGACCGAGATGTCCTGGCGGATCGCGTCTTTGATCCGGCCGATCGCATCGTCGCTCAGCACGCCGGCCGCGACCAGCTCGGTGCAGAGCTGCGACAGGCCGACCATGGTCGCCTGGGCGCGAAGGCCGATATATTCGAGGCTCTCGTGGCGGCGCAGTGCCTGTTCGCGCGCGTCGATATCCATCCCCCGTCTCCTTTTCAGTCCGACTCCGGTTATCGAGCCATCGCGCCGTGCGCCGGGCAAGTCAACGAATGAGGACATGGCGCGCCTGATTAATTCTCAGCGCAGCACGCCCTCCACCGCTTGCTTCCAGCCCTGGAGCCTGGCGAGGCGGGCATCTTCGCCCAGTTGCGGTTCGAAGGTCCGGCCGGCGCCGCGCATCGCGGCGGCTTCCTCCAGCCCGGAGAACATGCCGCATCCCACCCCCGCCAGCATCGCCGCGCCGAGCGCCGTCGTCTCCGCGAAATCGGGGCGATCGACGGGGAGGGCGAGCATGTCCGCCAGATCCTGGGCGATCCAGTCGTTGGTGACCATGCCGCCGTCGATGCGCAGGCTCGCCCAATCGGCACCGTCGGCGGCGAAGGCGGTCTTCAGGTCGTGGCTCTGGTGCGCCATTGCCTCCAGCGCGGCGCGGACGATATGCGCGCGGGTGGCGGAGAAGCTGAGGCCCGACATGGCGGCGCGTGCGTCCGGCTCCCACCAGGGCGCGCCCAGGCCGCTCAGCGCGGGGACCATATAGACGCCGCCATTGTCGGCAACCGAGCGGGCGAGGGCCTCGGTCTCCTGCGCGGTCTCGATCAGGCGGATCGAGTCGCGCAGCCACTGGATCAGGCTGCCGGCGACGAACACCGAGCCTTCGAGCGCATAGGTGCGGCGGCCGTTCAATTGCCAGAGCACCGTGGAGAGCAGGCGGTTCTTCGAATTGGGCGGCGTCGCGCCCGCATTGGTGAGGACGAAAGCGCCGGTGCCATAGGTCGCCTTGGTCTGGCCGCGGGCGAGGCAGGCTTGGCCGATCGTGGCGGATTGCTGGTCGCCGGCCAGCCCGCAGATCGGGATTTCGCCGCCGAACAGCTTGGTGGTGCCGAACTGCCCCGCGCAGTCGACGATCTCGGGCAGCGCCTCACGCGGGGCGTGGAACATGTCGAGCAGCCCGTCGCTCCAGGCGCCGCTACCCAGGCCCATGAGCAGCGTGCGCGAGGCATTGGTGGCATCGGTGATGTGGAGGCCGCCGGTGAGCTTCCACACCAGCCAGCTTTCGACGGTGCCGATCGCGAGCCGCTCGCCCGCTTCCTTCAACTGCGGCCAATACTCCATCGCCCAGGCGATCTTGGTGCCCGAGAAATAGGGATCGAGCAGCAGACCGGTCCGCGCCTGAACGCCGGGTTCCTCGCCGGCCTCCCGCAGGCTGCGGCAGAGCGGGGCGCTGCGCCGATCCTGCCAGACGATCGCGGGGGCGAGGGGCTCGCCGGTGGTCTTGTCCCAGAAGACGATCGTCTCGCGCTGGTTGGTGATGCCGATCGCGGCGATCCGGTCAGGGCCGCCGGCCTGGGCGACCATTGCCTGCGCGCATTCTAGGCTGCGGCGCCAGATCTCGGCGGCGTCGTGCTCAACCAGACCCGGAGCGGGATAATGCTGGGTGAGCTCGGCGGAATGGCTGCCCAGGCATTCGCCGTCCGCCGCGAACAGCATCGCGCGTGCCGAGGTGGTGCCTTCGTCGATGACGAGGATCTTGTCGCCCATGTGCCGAGGCTAGCGGGGATCGGCGGCGGGGGGAACCGGGGCGTTGCCCCGAGTCTCGCAGACTCGTAGGGTAAGGAGCAGCGGAAAGGGTGGAAGTGGACGATATTCGCGGAACGATCGGCGGCGAGGACATGAGTGACGGCGTGCCGACGGGGGGCGGGGGCGATCCGCTCGGCCCGTCCGAATTCCAGGAGAGCATCGGCAATGGGCTGAAACGCGACCGGCTGATGGCGGCGCTGGTGCTGATCGCCGGGATCGGGCTGCTGCTGGCGCTGCCCTTCGCGCTGCAGGCCGGATCGCCTTTCTTCCTGCCGCTCACCGCCGCACTGGTGATCGCGATCGCGCTGGTGCCCTTGCTCGAATGGCTGGAGCGGCACCGCATGCCCGCGCCGCTCGCCGCGCTCATCTGCGTCCTGCTGTTCCTGGTCGCGGCGAACGTCGCGCTCGCCTCGATCGTGGTGCCGGCCTGGCAATGGATAAGGCGGCTGCCCGAGAGCATCCCGCAGATCCAGCACAATCTGGAGCCCCTGATTCGCTTCTATGCGAATCTGGAGCGGTTCGTGAACAAGACGCTGACCAACTTCGCCACGGCGCCGGTGCGCCAGACGACCACGGTGCAGGCTGCGCCGCCGCATTCGATTCTCGACCTGTTCACCACCTCGGCGCCGTCCGCGCTGATCGAGATGTTCTTCGCGATCCTGGTGATCTATTTCTTCCTCTCGGGCTGGACCCGGCTGCGGCGCGGGGCGATCACCTCGCGATCGAGCTTCGGCGGCGCGATGGCGACCGCGCGGGTGATCCAGGACGTGGTGGACGACACCTCGGCCTATCTGGGCACGATCACGCTCATCAACTTCACCTTGGGGCTGATCGTGGCGGGCGCGCTGTGGATGCTGGGCATGCCGACGCCGCTGATGTGGGGCGGCATCGTCGCGCTGCTCAACTACATCCCGTATATCGGGCCGGTGATCGCGGCGTTCCTGCTGGCGATCGGCGGGTTGATGAGCTTCGGCGAGTTCGGCTGGGCGATGGTGCCCCCGGCCATCATGATCGGCGCGCACCTGATCGAGGCGAATTTCGTGACGCCGCTGATCGTCGGGCATCGCCTGACGATCAATCCGATCATGATTCTTATCTCGCTGAGCTTCTGGGGATGGGTGTGGGGCACCACCGGCGCGCTGCTCGCGGTGCCGCTGCTCATCATCATCCAGACCGTGCTGAACGCGGCCGGCAAACCCGATATCGCCGGATTCCTGTTCGAGCACGGTACGCTGGTGAGCGATCCTGAGGAGGCGCGGCCCCATCGTCGCGCAAACCGCGACCAATCCGGTTGACACCCCCGAATCCGGCGGCTAGTGGCCGCCTCCTCGCTTGAGCAAGCGGGTGTAGCTCAGTTGGTTAGAGCGCCGGCCTGTCACGCCGGAGGTCGCGGGTTCGAGCCCCGTCACTCGCGCCACGCGCCGAGTATTGTACTTGGGCGCGGGCGGGAATATCCTCCATACCACAGCCGGAAAACCGAAGGCGCGGTCGCACGAACTTTGCTCCCAGGGAGGAAGCGATGCGACGACTTGTCCTGTTGCCCGTGCTCGCGCTGGCGTTGCTCTCCGGATGCAATGCGGCGAACGAAGCGGCCACCGAAAACGCCAGCGCCGAATATGCAGATGAATATGCAGACAATGCCGAATCGGTGGCGGTGGACGAGAACGTCGCCATAGCCGGCAACGTGATAGCGAAGGCGGCGGAAGAGGACGCCTATTGCCCCGCCGTCGATTACACGACGAGCGCGGCGCAATGCCGGCGCTTCACGCAGGAGAAGGCGACGCTCGACGCGGGGCTCGGCGTGTTCAATCCGCCGAGGGAGATGGTGGTCGGCGAAAGTCGCGACCTGGTGCTCGCCGTGGGCAAGAAGGCCGATGCGGCGGAGGTTCACGAATCGGTGGGCGGCAACGAATCGCAGCATGTCGAGGTGCGGACGCCCGTGGGGCATTTCATGACGGCGACGCTCACCGGCGGCGGATTCGACATCGCGCCGCAGGGACCGCAGCAGAAGACGCTGGCGGCCGATCGCAGTGAAGCCTGGCAATGGCGGATCACGGCGAAGGCGGCGGGGCCGCAGAAGCTGCTGCTCACCATTTCCGTGGACGCGACGGCGCCCGACGGCTCGCGCTCGCGCTACGACCTGGCGCGCAAGCCGATCGACATCGATGTCGCCGTGACCGAGGCCCAGCGGCGCGAGAACCGGACCAAGGCGCTGGAGGAGAAGATCGACCATGGTGCGCGGGTGCTGAGCGCGCTGGAGAAATGGCTGATCGCGCTGGCCGCGGTGGTCGTCGCGGCGGGCGGCGTGTGGATCGCGATCCGGACCTTCGGGAAGGGCAAGGCCAAGGACGACGGAGCCGGCAAGCAAGGCTGATCTCGTCCGAGGACTGCTTCGCTTCGCCGTAATGCCGGGAATATTTACCGGGCGCCGCGCGTTTCAGGAGATGTGGCGGCGAGGGCGAGACCGCGCCGCGATCCGAAGCAAAGCCAAGGAGAGAGCCGATGAACACCGACACGCGCGAGACCGATCGCCTGATCGCATCCGACAAGGTCGAGGGCACTGCGGTCTACAACAATCAGGACGAGCGGCTGGGGACCGTGGAGCGCTTCATGGTCGACAAGGCGACGGGGCAGGTCGAATATGCCGTGCTGTCGTTCGGCGGCCTGTTCGGCGTCGGGCAGAAGCATTATCCGCTGCCGTGGCGGGCGCTCACCTATGATACCGACAAGGGCGGCTATGTCGTGAACCTGACCCGGGATCAGATCGAAGGCGCCCCAAGCTATGACAACGAGGCGGACCGTCCGGTCTATGATCGCGATTACGGCACGCGGATCTATGACTATTACGGCCTGACCTATATATGAGCGCGATGCGGGGCCGGAGCTTCTCCGGCCTCGCTCACGCGCGCCAGCGGCCGGTTTCCATCCAGCGCAGCAGCGGCTTGAGCGGCGCGATCCAGAGGATGCCGAGCACGATATAGAGCGGAAGCTGGACGAGGATCGGCAGCGCGCCGATCTCCGCCGAGAAGGTCGCCACCGCGACCACCCAGACCAGCACGAGGACGATGATGCCCAGCGCGCCCGCGGGCTTGCGCCAGCTCGGTTCTACGCTTCCTCGTGACACAGCATGGCCTCCTCGGTGATGATCGCGTGCAGCGGCACGTCCCAGATATCGGCGGGTATGGCCGGAACTTCCTGCACCGACCA
Source organism: Sphingomonas sp. dw_22 (assembly GCF_018449795.1). GTDB lineage: Bacteria > Pseudomonadota > Alphaproteobacteria > Sphingomonadales > Sphingomonadaceae > Sphingomonas. The sequence continues at coordinate 38,302 of NZ_JAAVVE010000009.1, read as the reverse complement.
GGCAATGCCGACTCGCCACGCCCTTTCATAGCGGGCGAAGGCGCGGTCGTAATGGCCGGCGCCCTGGCCCAGGCGATTGAGCCGGCGGTCGAAGCCCAGCAATGGCGTCAGGATCACGTCGGGCGCGACTTCGGGGCTGCCGGCTTCGGGCTGGCGCAGGTTGAAGGGGCCGGCGGCCAGCGGCGTGCCGGGCTCCCAGGCGAGGAAGCGGATCGGCGCGGCGCGATCGACGACATGGGGCAGGGCGAGGCGGCATCCTCGTTCGGCCGCCGCGGCGGCGAGCTGGGCGGGATCCGCCTCGCTGCCGACCGGATGATAGGTCGCGACGACCATGCCGGGCTTCAGATGCGCGACGAATGCCTCCGGCGCGGTGATCGCGCTGGACGATTCGGCGGCGAACTGGTCGCGATCGGCGCGCAGGCGCGCCCGCAGGGCGGGTTTGTCCAGGATCATGCGTTGCGGGCGGGGTGGCGGGACCGCCATGGCCGTTTGCCAGAATATCCTCTGACGCGCGGTACGTCAGGTGGGAACCATATGCAGCAGACCAGGATCTGCACAGGGACAGCTCCCATGGATGATGAATAGCCTCAGGGATAATGCCAAGGCTCGTACCGGGCAGTGCCCGCCACCTGCCTATCTAGGCGTCCTGCGCGCTTTCCTCAAGGGCCGCCGCGACGGCTTCCAATCGATCGGCGACGCGATCGAGCAGGACGGGGGAGACGCCGGAGGGCGGATTGCGCTCCGCCTCGTCGAGCAGGTCGGCGAGGATGAGGGCGAGATAGACGAGCGTCCGCTCCGAATTGAGCCCGCCCGAGGCGCGCTGGGCGGTATCGGCGTGGCGAGCGATCAGCGCTTCGAGATCGCGCAGGTGCGGCTCCTCGCCGTCGCGTGCGGCGATCGAATAGCTGCGGCCGGCGATGGTGAGCGTGATATCCGCCATTACGCCTGCTCCGGTGCGGCTTCGGCGGCGATCAGCGCGTCGATCGCGGCGACGGCTTCCTCCATCCGCTCGCGCAGCAGCGCGTGGCGGCGGGCGAGCCGGGCATTGGCATAGGCGCGCGCGGTCGCCGCTGCCTCGATCCGGGCAAGCGCCTGCTCGATACGATCTGCTGCGCTTATGACCATGATGTTGCAGGCGATACCATGCGGGGGCCGCGCGGCAACCCCCTGATGGCCCCTGATGGCCGCCGCGAGCCGGTTGACGCGCGGGCGCTTGCCGCCCAAAGGCGTCCCGCACGAAAAACTGACGATTTGGGGAGTCCCGGTGACCGCTACCTTCACGCAATGCGCCAATGCGATCCGCGCGCTGGCGATGGACGCAGTGGAGGCTGCGAATTCGGGGCATCCCGGCATGCCGATGGGCATGGCCGATGTCGCGACCGTGCTGTTCCAGAAATATCTGAAGTTCGATCCCGCCGATCCCTATTGGCCGGACCGCGACCGGTTCGTCCTGTCCGCCGGGCACGGATCGATGCTGCTCTACGCGGCGCTGCACCTGACCGGCTATGCGCGACCGACGCTGGAGGACATCAAGACCTTCCGCCAGATCGGCAGCCCCTGCGCCGGGCATCCCGAGAATTTCGAGCTGCCCGGAGTCGAGGCGACCACCGGCCCGCTGGGCCAGGGGCTCGCCATGGCGGTGGGCATGGCGGCGGCCGAGCGGCACCTGAATGCGGTGTTCGGCGATCGGCTGGTCGATCACAATACCTGGGTGATCGCCGGCGACGGCTGCCTGATGGAAGGGATCAACCACGAGGCGGTGGGCCTGGCCGGGCATCTGAAGCTCGGCCGGCTGATCGTGCTGTGGGACGACAACAAGATCACGATCGACGGCGCGGTCTCGCTTTCGTCGAGCGAGGACATTCCGGCGCGCTACCGCGCATCGGGCTGGCATGTCGCCGAGTGCGACGGGCATGACGAAGCCGATATCGTCCGCGCGTTCGAGGAAGCGCTGGCGAGCGATCAGCCCACGCTGGTCCGCTGCCGCACGATCATCGGCAAGGGCGCGCCCAACAAGCAGGGCACGTCCAAGGTCCATGGCTCGGCGCTCGGGGCCGAGGAAGTCGCGGCCGCGCGTGTCGCGCTGGGCTGGGACTATCCGCCGTTCGTGGTGCCCGACGAGATCCGCACGGCGTGGCTCGAAGCCGGCAGGCGCGGCGCGGCGCCCCATGCCGAGTGGAAGGAACGGCTCGCGGCCGATCCCGACCGGCTGGGCTATGAGCGGCGCGGCGACGTGCAGGAAACCGTCCTCGAAGCCTATATCGCCGATCTGATCGCCAATCCGCAGAAGGTCGCGACCCGCAAGGCATCGGAGATGGCGCTGGAGGCGATCAACGCGATCCTGCCCGAGACGATCGGCGGCTCGGCCGACCTCACCGGCTCGAACAACACGCTGACCAAGGGCCTCAAGCCCTTCACGGCCCAGGATTATGCCGGCCGCTACGTCTATTACGGCATCCGCGAGTTCGGCATGTCGGCGGCGATGAACGGCATGGCGCTGCACGGCGGCGTGATCCCCTATGGCGGCACCTTCCTGGTCTTTTCCGACTATGCGCGCGGGGCGATCCGCCTGTCGGCGCTCCAGCAGGCGCGCGTCGTCTATGTGATGACGCATGATTCGATCGGTCTCGGCGAGGACGGCCCGACCCACCAGCCGATCGAGCATCTGATGAGCCTGCGCCTGATCCCCAATCTCGACGTCTATCGCCCGTGCGACACGGTGGAGACCGCCGAGGCATGGGCGCTGGCGCTGGCCAGGACCGACGGGCCGTCGCTGCTGGCGCTTTCCCGCCAGAACCTGCCGCAGCTTCGCACCAGCGCGCCGGAGAACCTCACCGGCCGCGGCGCCTATTGCCTGGTCGAGGCCGAGGCGCCCCGCCAGGTGGTGCTGATCGCGACCGGCTCGGAAGTCGAGATCGCCGTCGCGGTGCGCGACGAACTGGAAGCGCAAGGAATCGGCGCCGACGTCGTCTCCATGCCCTGCTGGGAGCGGTTCGAGGCGCAGGACGCGCAGTACAGGAAGGACGTGCTGCCGGCCCATGCCCTCAAGGTCTCGATCGAGGCGGGTGCGACGCTGGGCTGGGAACGCTATACCGGCGACGGGCTGCGCTTCGGCGTGGATGTATTCGGCGCGTCGGGGCCCTATCTGAGGCTCTACGAGCATTACGGGCTCACCGCGGGAGCCATCGTGCCGCGGATCATCGAAAAGCTGAACGGAGAACAGGCATGACGAAGGTTGCGATCAACGGTTTCGGGCGTATCGGCCGGCTGGTGGCGCGCGCGATCCTCGAGCGTCCCGATTGCGGGCTCGAGCTGGTCACGATCAACGACCTCGCCGATGCCAAGTCCAACGCCTGGCTGTTCTCGCGCGACAGCGTCCATGGGAAGTATCCGGGCACGGTCGCGGCCGACGGCAATGATCTGGTGATCGACGGCAAGCGCATCCACGTCACCGCCGAGCGCGATCCGGCGAACCTGCCGCACGCCGCCAACGGCGTCGAGCTGGTGCTAGAATGCACCGGCTTCTTCACCAAGCGCGAGGATGCGCAGAAGCATATCGATGCCGGCGCCAAAAAGGTGCTGATCTCGGCTCCGGGCAAGAATGTCGACCTGACCGTTGTCTACGGCGTCAACCACGACAAGCTGGAGGCGGGCCATGCGATCGTCTCGAACGCGTCATGCACCACCAATTGCCTGGCACCGGTCGCCAAGGTGCTGAACGACAGCGTCGGCATCGAGCGCGGCCTGATGACCACGGTCCACGCCTATACCAACGACCAGAAGATCCTCGACCAGATCCACCCGGACCTGCGCCGCGCCCGCGCCGCCGCGATGAGCATCATCCCGACCACCACCGGCGCCGCGCGCGCGGTGGGCGAGGTGCTGCCCGAGCTGAAGGGCAAGCTCGACGGTTCGGCGATCCGCGTGCCGGTGCCGGACGGCAGCCTGGTCGACCTGACCTTCACGCCGAAGCGCGACACCACCAGGGAAGAGGTCAACGCGATCCTCAAGGCCGCGTCGGAAGCGGGGCCGCTCAAGGGCATCCTGTTCTATTCGGACGAGCCGCTGGTTTCGGTCGATATCGTCCACACGCCGGCGAGCTCGACCGTCGACAGCCTCGAGACCGCGGTGATCGACGGCAAGCTGGTGCGCGTCGTGAGCTGGTACGACAATGAATGGGGCTTCTCGAACCGCATGGTCGATACGGCGACCGCGATGGCGAAGCTGGGCTGAGCCCTTTCCTTCGTCATCCCGGCGCAGGCCGGGATCCAGAGCCCCGAGGGCATCGCTTGTGACCCTGGACCCCGGCCTGCGCCGGGGTGACGGGTGGGAGAATGGGAAATGGCGCGCAACTTCAAGACGCTTGACGACATGGGCGAGATCGCCGGCAAGCGGGTGCTCGTCCGCGAGGATCTGAACGTGCCGATGGCGGACGGCGCGGTGACCGACGATACCCGGCTGCGCGCCGCGGTGCAGACGGTGGCCGAGCTTTCCGACCGGGGCGCCAAGGTGATCGTGCTCGCGCATTTCGGGCGTCCCAAGGGTCAGCGCAATCCCGAGATGAGCCTGGCGCTGGTGACGAAGCCGTTCGAGCAGGTGCTGGGACGGCCGGTGCGCTTCATCGACGACCAGCAGGCCGGCGACGTCATCGCCACCATGGCGGACGGCGAGATCGGCATCCTGGAGAATACCCGCTTCGATCCGGGCGAGGAGAAGAACGCGCCCGAGACGGTCGAGCGCTTCGCCGCGCTGGGCGATCTCTATGTCAACGATGCCTTCTCCGCCGCGCACCGCGCACATGCCTCCACCGAGGGGCTGGCGCACCGGCTGCCGGCATTTGCGGGCCGCCAGATGGAAGCCGAGCTCGACGCGCTCGACAAGGCGCTCGGCAATCCCGAGCATCCGGTCGCGGCAGTGGTCGGCGGGGCCAAGGTCTCGACCAAGCTCGACGTGCTCAAGCATCTGGTGGCGAAGGTCGATCACCTCATCATCGGCGGCGGCATGGCCAATACCTTCCTCGCGGCGCGCGGCGTCGATGTTGGCAAGTCGCTGTGCGAGCACGACCTGACCGGCACCGCCGAGGAGATCCTCGACGCGGCCGACAAGGCGAACTGCATCGTCCACCTGCCCTATGACGTGGTGGTGGCGAAGGAGTTCAAGCCGAACCCGGTGACGCGCACCGTCAACGTCCATGAAGTCGCGGCCGACGAGATGATCCTCGATATCGGCCCGGCGGCGACCGAGGCGCTGGCGGACGTGCTCAAGACCTGCCGCACGCTCGTCTGGAACGGCCCGCTCGGCGCGTTCGAGACGCCGCCCTTCGACACAGCGACCGTCGCGCTGGCGAAGACGGCGGCGGCGCTGACCCGCGAGGGATCGCTGGTCTCGGTGGCGGGGGGCGGGGACACCGTCGCCGCGCTCAACCAGGCGGGCGTGGCGGACGACTTCACCTTCGTCTCGACTGCCGGCGGCGCGTTTCTCGAATGGATGGAAGGCAAGGAGCTGCCCGGCGTCGCCGCATTGCACGGCTGACCGAAACGGGGCGGGCCGGGGCGGATCGATTCCCAAAACGGCACTCGCGCGACGGAAACAATTTGGCAAATCTTCACGTCGGCAGATATTTGGGCTTGTGCCTCTGCCAGCGGGCATGGGATAACATGGCCAACGATCCTGGGGGAGAATCGGTTGATTTGCAGGCGCGGCGGGCGGCCATTACAGGCCGCTTTCGTAGCTGCGGTATGCGCAGGTCTTCCTGAGGATGGCTTTGCAAATGCTTGATCCGAGCGGCCTGAAGGCAGCCGGCAGAGAGGTACTCCCGGGACGCTGGTCCGGAACTCCAGCGCCCCAAAGAGCGGGGAGGGTGGAGAAATCCACCCTCCTTTTTTTGTGCGTCCATCTCTGGCCGCAAAGGCGGAGCGTTCCGGCGCGGAGCCGGATTTCTTGGCCATGGTCAGCGTTGTCAGTGGTTTCTCGCCCCAAATTGCTGGGTTAGAGGCCCTGTCAAGTTCACGAATCAGGGAAAAGCCATGCAGATCACGCCCGCCGTCAAAGCCATTCTCGACAAATATGAGTCCGACAATCCGGGCGTGAAGGCGAACCTGGCCCGCATCCTGATGCAGGGCCGGCTGGGCGGCACGGGCAAGCTGATTATCCTCCCGGTCGATCAGGGCTTCGAGCATGGCCCGGCGCGCAGCTTCGCGGTGAACCCGGACGCCTATGACCCGCACTATCATTTCCAGCTCGCGATCGATGCGGGCCTGAGCGCCTATGCCGCGCCGCTCGGCATGATCGAGGCGGGTGCGGGCACCTTCGCCGGGCAGATCCCGACGATCCTCAAGGTCAATTCCTCCAACAGCTGGGCGACCGGCGCCAACCAGGCGGTGACAGGCGGCGTGGACGACGCGCTGCGGCTCGGCTGCTCGGCGATCGGCTTCACCATCTATCCGGGCAGCGACGACCTGTTCGACATGATGGAGGAGATCAAGGAGCTCTCCGCCGAGGCCAAGGCCGTCGGCATCGCCACGGTGATCTGGTCCTATCCGCGCGGCGGCAAGCTGCCCAAGTCGGGAGAGCTGGCGCTCGACGTCGGCGCCTATGCCGCGCACATGGCGGCGTTGCTCGGCGCGCATATCATCAAGGTGAAGCTGCCGAACGACCATATCGAGCAGAAGGAAGCGCTCCCGGCCTATGAGGGCAAGGACTGGTCGAACCAGGCGGACCGGGTGCGCCATGTCGTGCAGTCGAGCTTCGCCGGGCGGCGGATCGTCGTCTTCTCGGGCGGCGCGGCCAAGGGCGAGGACGCCGTCTACCAGGACGCGCGCGATATTCGCGACGGCGGCGGCAACGGCTCGATCATCGGCCGCAACACCTTCCAGCGCAAGCGCGAGGACGCGATGGCGATGCTCGACAAGCTGGTGCGGATCTACAAGAACGAGGAATGATCCGCGCATGATCCCCGGCGGACACCCCTATCATCGCAGCCTTGCGCCGATGATGTGGGTGTTCGCGGGGCTTGCGGGCATCGAGCTGATCGTCGTCCATTTCCTGGTGGCATTGTGGGACTGGCGCGTGGCGCTCGTCCTCTCGCTGGTCAGCCTGACGGGCGTGGTCTGGCTCGTGCGGGCGATCCTTTCGTTCCGGCGCCTGCCGGTGCTGATCGGGCAGGATCGCGTACTGCGGCTCAGGGCCGGGCACCTGTCCGGCATCGACGTGCCGCTGGACGAGATCGCCGCCATCCGCAGCCAATGGGAGAGCGACGCCGTGAAGGGGCGCGGCGTGCTCAACCTCGCGCTCATCGCCTATCCCAATCTGCTGATCGACCTGCGCAGCCCGGTGCAGCGCAGGCGACGCGTGATTCGAAGCGTTGCGCATCGCTTCGACGATCCCGCCGCGTTTCGCGTGGCGCTCGAATCCGCTATGGATTCGGGCGGTCAGGCGGAGCGAACGGCATGAGCATGGCATTCCCGCGGCGCCCGGTGCTCGCCGGACTGGCGATGGCGATGTTGGGCGGACGGGCGCCGGCTCAGGGGACGGCCATGGACGAAGTCGAGCTCTACGGCATGATCGGCAAGATGAAGGCGCAGCCCGGCAAGCGCGCCGAACTGATCGCACTGCTGGCCAAGGGCACGGCCGATATGCCGGGATGCCTGGCCTATATCGTCGCCGAGGATCTGAAGGACGTCGATGGCATCTGGATCACCGAAGTCTGGAAGACCCGGCAATATCAGGATGATTCGCTCAAGCTGCCGGCGGTGCGCGAGGCGATCACCAAGGGGCGGCCGATGATTGCGGGATTCGAGACGAGCGTCGAGACGCGGCCGGTGGGCGGCGTGGGGTTTCCGGAATGACGGAGGCTGGCTGGTCGGCAGTCGATTCCTATATCGAAGGGCGGTTGCTCGGGGCCGATCCCGTGCTGGCGGCGGCGCTTGCTGCGAACCGGGCCGGCGGGTTGCCCGCGATCGACGTCTCCGCCGCGCAGGGCAAGATGCTCCATCTGTTCGCGCGGATGGCGGGCGCGCGGCGCATCCTCGAACTGGGCACGCTGGGCGGCTATTCGACGATCTGGCTGGCACGGGCGCTGCCTGAGGACGGGCGGCTGGTGACGCTGGAGCGCGATCGACATCATGCCGAAGTGGCGCAGGCGAACATCGCGCGCGCCGGACTGGCGGAGCGGGTGGAGATCCGCGTCGGGCCGGCCATGGACAGCCTGAACGCGATGATCGCGGTGGGCGAGCCGCCGTTCGACCTGGTGTTCATCGATGCCGACAAACCTTCCAACACCGCCTATCTGAAGGCGGCGCTGGCGCTTACCCGGCCTGGCAGTGTGATCGTGGTCGACAATGTCGTGCGCGGCGGCGGCGTGCTGGACGCCGACAGCGACGATCCCGGGATCGCGGGCACGCGCGCGCTGTTCGAGGTGGTCGCCGCCGAACCGCGGCTGAGCGCAACGGCGGTGCAGACCGTCGGGGCGAAGAATTGGGACGGATTCCTGCTGGCAGTGGTGAACGGCTGAGGCTTTCGCTAAAGCGCGTGCGATGACCGATTTCGATGACGATGCCCTGCCGCCGCTTGCGGCCGATTTCGCCGAGCAATTCCGCCGCGACGACCGGCGGCCGCCGTGCCAGCTCTACCTGATCTCGCCCCTCGACGTGGACGGCGCGTTTCCCGATCGGCTGAAGCGCGCGCTGGCGGCGGGGCCGGTGGCGGCGTTCCAGTTCCGCGTGAAGGATGTCGACCAGCATGAGGCGGCGCGGCTCGCCGAGCCGCTCCAGCGGATCTGCGCCGATGCCGAGGTGGCGTTCATCGTCAACGACAGCATCAGCCTGGCCAAGCGGCTGGGCGCAGACGGCGTGCATCTGGGGCAGGACGACGGGGATCCGCGCGAGGCGCGCTCGGTGCTCGGCCCCAATGCCCAGATCGGCGTGACTTGCCATGACAGCCGGCACCTGGCGATGGAAGCGGGCGAGGCGGGGGCCGACTATGTCGCGTTCGGCGCCTTCTATCCCACCTCGACCAAGGAGACGCGGCACCGGCCGGAGCCGGTGATCCTCTCCTGGTGGGCGACCCTGTTCGAGATACCCTGCGTCGCGATCGGCGGGATCACGCCGGCCAATGCCGCGCCGCTGGTGGCGGCGGGCGCGGACTTCCTCGCCGTCTCCAATGCGGTGTGGGGGGGCGACGAAGCGGCGGTCGTGAAGGCGTTCACGGACCTGTTGGCGCGCTGAGCCGTTCTCCCGGCGGACTATTGTTCGTCAGGAGATTGAATCGGTGCGGAAAAAGCTCGTAATCGCCGCTTGCCTTGCCTGCGCCTCGGCCGGTCCTGCTCTGGCGCAGGGAAGCGGAACAAAGGCGCCCCCGCCGATCGACTATTCGATCCTGCACGCGCAGGTGATTCTCGATCATCTCGGTTTCTCGCCGGGGATCCTCGACGGGCGCGACGGGCAGTCGCTGGTGGCGGCGCTGAAGGGATTCCAGACCTCGCGCGGGCTGCCGGTGACGGGCAGGCTCGATACGCGGACGCTGGGGGCGCTCCATCCCTATCGCTCGCTTCGGCCGCTCAAGCAGCTTCGGCTGACCGCGGACACGCTGGCGGGCCCCTATTTCAGGCCGATCCCCAAGGATCCCGAGCTCCAGGCCAAGCTGCCGACGCTCGCCTATACCCGGCCGCTGGAGAAGCTGGCGGAGATGTTCCACACCACGCCCGAGGTGCTGGTGGAGCTCAATCCCGGCGGCCGGACGATCGAGCCGGGCGCCGAGTTCGTCTTCCCCAACGCGCTGCCGGCCTCACGCGACTATCCCGGCGACATCAAGCCCGAGTGGCGCCAGACGCTCAACGATCTCAATGTCGAGGCGCATCAGCCCGAGGCCGACCATATTGTGGTCGATAAGTCGGAAAGGGTGCTCAAGGTCTTCGATCGCCGGGATCGGCTGGTGGCGCAGTTCAGCGCGACGATGGGCAGCAGCCACGATCCGCTGCCGATCGGCAAATGGAAGATCAACGGCGCCGACACCAATCCGAAGTTCCATTACAATCCGGACCTGTTCTGGGATGCGAGGAAGGATTCCGATCCGGCGATGCTGCCGCCGGGGCCGAACGGGCCGGTGGGGGTGGTGTGGCTCGACCTGTCGAAGGAGCATTACGGCATCCACGGCACGCCCGAGCCGCAGAATATCGGGCGGACCGAGAGCCATGGCTGCATCCGGCTGACCAATTGGGACGCGGCACGGCTGGCGCTGATGGTGAAGCCGGGGATGTCTGCGATCTTCCAGGAGTGACGCCATGACGCTGCCCAAGCGGATCGGATGGGGGCTGGGACTGTTCATGCTGCTGATCGCGGCGGCCTTTGCCTCGATGGTGCGGGTTCGCTTCGATCCGCCAGTCCAGGCGGTGAACGAGCCGCTTGCGTCATCCGTGGCGGGGGAGGCGTCATTGATGATCCCCGTGCGGGGCGTGCGCGCGGACCAGCTCACCGATACCTGGGGCCAGAGCCGCGCCAGCGGCCAGCGCGAGCATCATGCGATCGACATATTGGCGCCCAAAGGTACGCCGGTGCTCGCGGCGGCGGGCGGGACGATCGAGAAGATCTTCGAAAGCGCCGATGGCGGGCATACGATCTACGTCCGCACGGCCGATGGCGGCACGATCCACTATTACGCCCATCTCGACAGCTATGGCGTGGGGGAGGGGCAGCAAGTGCGGCAGGGGCAGCGGATCGCGACGGTCGGCGATACCGGCAATGCCGCGGGCGGGGCACCGCATCTCCATTTCGAGATTAAGCTTATGCAGCCCGGCCAGGGCTGGTGGGAGGGGACGAACGTCAATCCCTATCCCCTGCTTGCGGGAGTCGGCAACGGCGGCTAAAGCGCGCGCTCGCTCTTTCTCAGGTACAGGTCTCGATCATGAAGATCAGTGGCGTGGACATCCGTCCCGGCAACATCATCGAATATGAAGGCGGCATCTGGCGCGCCGTCAAGATTCAGCACACCCAGCCCGGCAAGGGCGGCGCATACATGCAGGTCGAGATGAAGAACCTCATCGACGGCCGCAAGAACAACGTCCGCTTCCGCTCGGCGGAGACGGTCGAGCGCGTGCGGCTCGACACCACCGACTTTCAGTTCCTGTTCCGCGACGGCGATGCGCTGACGTTCATGGACAAGGTCAACTATGAGCAGATCACGCTCGACGCCGGCATCCTAGGCGATGCCGCAGCCTTCCTGCAGGACGGCATGGACGTGGTGATGGAGCTCTATGACGAACGTCCGATCAGCGTGCAGCTGCCCGACACGATCGAGGCGACCATCGTCGAGGCCGATGCGGTGGTGAAGGGCCAGACGGCGTCCTCCAGCTACAAGCCGGCCGTGCTCGACAACGGCGTGCGCATCATGGTGCCGCCGCATATCGCCGCCGGTACGCGGATCGTGGTCGACGTGTACGAGCAGACCTATGTGAAGCGCGCCGACTGATTTAGAATAGCCCCTCCCTTTCAAGGGAGGGGTTTGGGGGTGGGTCGCGAGCGCAGCGAGCGTCCCGTACTCACCTCGAGTGTCATCAGGGGCATCGAGCCCCTGCTGCCGCTGCCCCACCCCCAACCCCTCCCCTGAAGGGGAGGGGCTGGAGATATTATGGTTTCCCATTCCGGCCTTCTCACCGTCATGGAGCGCGCCGCCCGCAAGGCGGCGCCGCGGCTTCGGCGCGATTTCAACGAGGTCCAGCACCTCCAGGTGAGTCGCAAGGGGCCTGCCGACTTCGTCTCGATGGCCGACAAGCGCGCCGAGGAGACGATCGTCGAGGAACTGCGCAAGGCGCGGCCCGACTGGAGCATCCTCGCCGAGGAAGGCGGGGAGATCAAAGGCGATCCGGACAAGCCGCGCTGGATCGTCGATCCGCTCGACGGCACCAGCAACTTCCTGCACGGCATTCCGCATTTCGCGATCTCGATCGCGGTCGAGGATCCGCATGGGAGCCAGGGCAAGCCCGAGATCACCCACGGCCTGATCTATCAGCCGCTGACCGACGAGAGCTTCTGGGCCGAGAAGGGCCGGGGCGCCTGGCTGACCGACCAGCGGCTGCGAGTCTCGGCGCGGCGCGACCTGGCCGACTCGCTGATCGCGACCGGCATTCCCTTCCTCGGCCATGGAAATTTCGCCCAGTGGAGCCGGATCTTCGGCGCGGTGGCGCCCGAAGTGGCGGGCATCCGCCGGCTCGGCGCGGCATCGCTCGACCTGGCATGGGTCGCCGCGGGGCGCTTCGACGGCTTCTGGGAATCGGATCTCCAGCCCTGGGACGTCGCGGCGGGCTATATCCTCATCAAGGAGGCCGGCGGATTCGTCACCGATTTCCGCGGGCAGGACATGGCGATGCAGCGCAACCAGTTCCTCGCTGCCAACGACGCGCTCCATTCGAAGCTGCACAAGCTCGTCGCCAACGCGCTGCGCTGAAACGCCGTCGATAGTCCGTTTTCGGGTGCGTGAAAGCCGGGGTTGATCCATGCGATCCCGGCGCGGGGATCGCTGCGCCGCATCTCCGCTAATTGCGAATGATTCTCAGGGGTTCAGGCCCTTGCCGCACCCCCTTCACCGTCCTAGAAGCCCCTCAAATTCCGCATCTGCGAGAAGGCACTTTGGTCGATCTATCGCAATATCTGCCGATCCTGTTGTTCCTCGGCGTGGCCCTGGCGCTTTCGAGCGCCTTCGTCATCCTGCCGATGATCGTGGCCCGGCTCACCGGCGCGCATCAGCCGACGCCCGAAAAGCTCACCGAATATGAATGCGGCTTCCCCGCGTTCGAGGATTCGCGCAGCCAGTTCGACGTTCGGTTCTATCTGGTCGCGATCCTGTTCATCATTTTCGATCTCGAGGCCGCGTTCCTCTATCCCTGGGCCGTTTCGGTGTTCCATCTGGGTTGGACCGCGTGGTTCTCGATGATGATCTTCATCGTCGAGCTGGCGCTCGGCCTTGTCTATGCTTGGAAGAAGGGAGCGCTGGAATGGGAGTAGAGCTTTCCGTGCCGCCGCCCCCGGGCACGCTGCCGAACGTCGGCTTCCTCAACGACATCAATGCCGAGATCGGCGACAAGGGCTTCCTGGTCACCTCCACCGAGGAGCTGTTCCAGTGGGCGCGCACCGGCTCGCTGTGGTGGATGACCTTTGGCCTGGCGTGCTGCGCGGTGGAAATGATCCACGTCAACATGCCGCGCTACGACATGGAGCGTTTCGGCGCCGCGCCGCGCGCCTCGCCGCGCCAGTCGGACGTGATGATCGTGGCGGGGACGCTGTGCAACAAGATGGCTCCGGCGCTGCGCCGGGTCTATGACCAGATGTCCGAGCCGAAATACGTCATCTCGATGGGCTCGTGCGCCAATGGCGGCGGTTATTACCACTATAGCTACAGCGTCGTGCGCGGCTGCGACCGGATCGTGCCCGTGGACATCTATGTCCCCGGCTGCCCGCCGACCGCCGAGGCGCTGCTCTATGGCGTGATGCAGCTCCAGCGGAAGATCCGCCGCAGCGGGACGCTCGAACGGTGAGGGCGCCTGCTCCGAAATATGCCGTGAACGACGGCGTGATCGAGGCGGCCCAGGCCGCGCTCGGCGACATGCTTGTCGAGAGCAAGGATGCCGTGGGTGAGGTTTCGCTGACGGTCGTGCGCGATCGGCTGGTCGAGGCGATGCTGGCGCTGCGCGACACGCCGGGCCTCGAATATCAGCAGCTCAGCGAGATCGCGGGCGCCGATTATCCCGATCGGGCCGAGCGATTCGACGTGGTCTATCAGCTCCTGTCGTTCACGCGGAACCACCGTATCCGCGTGCGCGTGACCACCGATGAGGTGGAGCCGGTGCCGTCGGTGACGGGCATCTGGCCGGTGGCGGGCTGGCTCGAGCGCGAAGTGTACGACATGTACGGCGTGCTGTTCGAGAACAACACCGACCTGCGCCGTATCCTGACCGACTATGGTTTCGTCGGCCATCCGCTGCGCAAGGACTTTCCGCAGACCGGCTATGTCGAGCTGCGTTATTCGGAAGAGGCGAAGCGCGTCGTGTACGAGCCGGTGCGGCTCGCGCAGGATTTCCGCAACTTCGACTTCATGAGCCCCTGGGAAGGCGCGAAATACGTGCTGCCGGGCGACGAGAAGGCGGCGACCCCGCCGCCTCCGCCCCCCGCGCCGGCACCTGCTCCAAGTCCCGCACCGGCTCCGGCGCCTGCCGCCGCGCAGCCCGAGGCGAAGGGTGCGCCGACACCGGTGGCAGCCGGCGAGATCGCCAAGGCCGATGCACCTGCGGCGAAGATCGCCAAGCCCCGCGTGCGCAAGCCCAAGACCACCGACAGCACGGCCGAGAGCGGCGCGGGCAAGCCCGGACCCGAGGCGGGTCCGGCGCCCGCCGATCCCGATGTCGTGAAGAAGCCGCGAGCATCGCGCGCGAAGAAGGCAAACCCGGATGGCTGAGTATCTCGACGAGATCGAAGGGCGCACCGACGGCGGCAAGCCGGAGCCGGGCGACACCGCGATCGCCAATTACACGATCAATTTCGGCCCGCAGCATCCGGCGGCGCACGGCGTGCTGCGCCTCGTCACCGAGCTGGACGGCGAGATTATCGAGCGCATCGATCCGCATATCGGGCTGCTGCATCGCGGTACCGAGAAGCTGATCGAGTACAAGACCTACACCCAGGCGCTGCCCTATTTCGACCGGTTCGACTATTGCTCGCCGCTCGGCATGGAGCACAGCTTCGTGTTGGCGGTGGAGAAGCTGCTCGATCTCGAAGTGCCGCTGCGTGGCCAGTATCTCCGCGTGTTCTTCGCCGAGCTGACCCGCATCTGCAATCACATGCTGAACCTCGGTTCGCACGTGATGGACGTGGGCGCGATGACGCCGAACCTGTGGCTGTTCGAGATCCGCGAGGACTGCCTCAACTTCTTCGAGCGTGCTTCGGGCGCGCGCATGCACTCGAACTATTTCCGCGTCGGCGGCGTGCGGCAGGACGTGCCGCTCAAGCTGCTGACCGATATCGCCGACTGGCTCGACACGCGCCTGCCGCGGCTGTTCGAGGATGCGATCAGCCTGGTCGCGGAGAACCGCATCTTCAAGCAGCGCAACGTCGACATCGCGGTGGTGAACCGCGACGACGCGATCAAATGGGGCTTCTCGGGTCCGATGATCCGCGCCGCCGGCATCCCGTGGGATCTGCGCCGCTCGCAGCCTTATGACGTGTACGACCGGATGGAGTTCGACATTCCGGTGGGCACGCGCGGCGATTGCTACGATCGGTTCATGGTGCGCGTGGAGGAGGTCCGCCAGTCGGCGCGGATCATGAAGCAGTGCCTGCGCGACATGCCCGAAGGCCCGGTGCTGACGCTCGACCGCAAGGTCGCGCCGCCGAAGCGCGGCGAGATGAAGCAGTCGATGGAAGCGCTGATCCACCACTTCAAGCTCTTCACCGAAGGCTATCACGTGCCGGCGGGCGAAGTGTACGTGGCGACCGAGAGCCCGAAGGGCGAGTTCGGCGTCTATCTGGTGAGCGACGGCACCAACAAGCCGTATCGCTGCAAGGTCCGCCCGACGGCCTTCAGCCATCTCCAGGCAATGGATTTCATGTCCAGGGGCCACATGCTGGCGGACATCACCGCCATCCTGGGCGCGATGGATATCGTTTTTGGTGAATGTGACCGCTGATGGCTGACGCACCCCAACTCCCCGACGAAGCCGAGACCCGCGCGCTCTGGGGCAATTTCGCCTGGTCGCCCGCGAACGCCGAGAAGGCCAAGGAAATCCTGGGCCGCTATCCGGCGGGCCGGCAGCAGAGCTGCACGATTCCCTTCCTCGATCTCGCCCAGCGCCAGGTCGGCGCGGAGACCAGCACCCAGGGCTGGCTGCCCGTGCCGGTGATCGAGTTCGTCGCGCGCGAGCTCGGCCTACCCTATATCCGCGTGTTCGAGGTCGCGACCTTCTACACCATGTTCAACCTGGTGCCGGTCGGCCGCTATCATGTGCAGGTCTGCGGCACGACGCCGTGCATGCTGCGCGGATCGGACGATGTGATGGCGGCGTGCAAGAGCCGCGGGCTCAAGAAGGGCCATACCACCGAGGACGGGCTGTTCACGCTCACCGAGGTCGAGTGCATGGGCAATTGCTCCTCGGCGCCGATGGTCCAGATCAACGACGACAATTACGAGGATCTGGATTTCGATCGCACGCTCACGATCCTCGATGCGCTGGCCAAGGGCGAGCAGCCGAAGACCGGCACGCAGGAGCCCGGCCGCCACACGGTGGAGCCGGTCGGCGGGCCGACGTCGCTCACCGCGATGGTGTCCGAGAACCATGATTATCGCGGGGAATGGGCGTGAAGAACGACAATGTCCTCTTCGTGATCCTGGCGATCATCGGCGGCATCATCGTGCTCGGTTTCGTATTGAAGGTCGCGTTCAAGCTGATCGGGCTGGCGATCGTGATCGGCCTCGCCGTGGTGGGGTATATGTTGTTGCAGAAGATGGTGGGGAAGGGACGCTAAATGCTGGCCGACAAGGACCGCATCTTCACCAATCTCTACGGCTATCAGCCGTGGAACCTCGATGCTGCGCGCAAGCGCGGCACCTGGGACAATACCAAGGCGCTGCTGGAGCTGGGCGCGGACACGATCATCGACAAGATGAAGGCGTCCGGCCTGCGTGGCCGCGGCGGTGCAGGCTTCCCGACCGGCATGAAGTGGAGCTTCATGCCCAAGGAGCCGCGTCCGGATCGTCCCAATTTCCTGGTCATCAACGCCGACGAATCCGAGCCTGGCTCGTGCAAGGACCGCGAGATCATCCGCCACGATCCGCATGTGCTGATCGAGGGCGCGCTGGTCGCGGGCTTCGCGATGCGCGCGCGGGCTGCGTATATCTATATCCGCGGCGAATATATCCGCGAGGCGGAGACGCTGTTCGCGGCGGTGGCCGAGGCCTATTCGGCCGGGCTGATCGGCAAGAATGCCTGTGGCTCGGGCTATGATTTCGACGTCTTCGTCCATCGCGGCGCGGGCGCCTATATCTGCGGCGAAGAGACCGCGATGCTCGAAAGCCTGGAGGGCAAGAAGGGCCAGCCGCGCCTGAAGCCTCCGTTCCCGGCGGGCGCTGGCCTTTATGGCTGCCCGACCACGGTGAACAACGTCGAGTCGATCGCGGTCGCGCCGACGATCCTGCGGCGCGGCCCCGAATGGTTCTCCAGCTTCGGCAACGAGAATAATCGCGGTACCAAGCTTTTCCAGATTTCGGGCCATGTGAACAAGCCGTGCGTGGTCGAGGAAGCGATGAGCATCCCGTTCCGCGAGCTGATCGAGAAGCATTGCGGCGGCATCCGGGGCGGCTGGGACAATCTGCTCGCGGTGATCCCGGGCGGCTCCTCGGTGCCGCTGGTGCCGGCGGCGCAGATCATGGACGCGCCGATGGACTTTGACGGCCTGCGTGCTTTGGGCTCGGGCCTGGGGACGGCGGCGGTGATCGTCATGGACAAGTCCACCGACATCGTCCGCGCGATTTCGCGGCTCAGCTATTTCTACAAGCATGAGAGCTGCGGCCAGTGCACGCCCTGTCGGGAAGGCACCGGCTGGATGTGGCGCGTGATGGAGCGGCTGCGCACCGGCGATGCCGACATCAGCGAGATCGATACGCTCCAGCAGGTGACCAAGCAGGTCGAAGGCCACACCATCTGCGCGCTCGGCGACGCGGCGGCCTGGCCGATCCAGGGTCTGATCCGGCACTTCCGCCCCGAGATCGAGCGGCGGATCAACGAGCGCAACGGCACCGGCGAGGCGCCGATGATGGAAGCAGCAGAATAATGCCGAAACTCAAAGTAGACGGAATCGAAGTCGAGGTGCCCGCGGGCGCCACCGTGCTCCAGGCCTGTGAGGCCGCGGGGAAGGAGATTCCGCGTTTCTGCTATCACGAGCGGCTGTCGATCGCCGGCAATTGCCGCATGTGCCTGGTCGAGGTGAAGCCCGGGCCGCCCAAGCCGCAGGCGAGCTGCGCGCTGCCGGCCGCCGAGGGCCAGGAGATCCGCACCGACAGCCCGATGGTGAAAGCCGCGCGTGAAGGCGTGATGGAATTCCTGCTCATCAATCACCCGCTCGATTGCCCGATCTGCGATCAGGGCGGCGAGTGCGACCTGCAGGACCAGAGCCTCGCTTATGGTCGCGGGCAGAGCCGCTACACCGAGAACAAGCGGGCGGTGACCGAGAAATACATGGGGCCCATCATCAAGACGGTGATGACCCGCTGCATCCAGTGCACCCGCTGCGTCCGCTTCGGCGAGGAAGTGGCCGGCGTGGAGGAGATCGGCGCGATCTATCGCGGCGAGGACATGCAGATCACCACCTATCTGGAGCACGCCTTCAAGAGCGAGCTTTCGGGCAACACGGTCGATCTCTGCCCGGTGGGCGCGCTGACGCACAAGCCGGTGGCGTTCGAATATCGCCCCTGGGAGCTCAAGCGGAACCTATCGATCGACGTGATGGACGCGGTGGGCACCAATATCCGCCTCGACGCGCGCGGCCGTCAGGTGATGCGCGTGCTTCCGCGCATCAACGAGGACGTCAACGAGGAATGGGCGCACGACAAGACGCGCTACCATGTCGACGGCCTGGTGCGCCGCCGGCTCGACAAGCCGTTCGTCCGCAAGGGCGGCAAGCTGGTCGAGGCGAGCTGGGACGAGGCGTTCGAGGCGATCGCGGCGGTGGACGCCGGATCGAGCGTCGCGGCGATCGCGGGCGACCTGCTCGATTGCGAGACGATGTATGCCGCCAAGGCGCTGGTGAAGGCGCTCGGCTCGAACCTGCTCGAAGGCCGCCAGACCGGCATGGCCTATGACGTGACCAATCTGGGTGCGGTGGCGTTCAACACCACGATCGCCGAGATCGAGAATGCCGACGCAATCCTGCTGGTGGGCAGCAACCTGCGCTGGGAAGCGCCGCTGGTGAACACCCGCGTGCGCAAGGCGATCAAGAAGGGCGCAAAGGTCTTCGGCATCGGCCCCGAGGTCGACCTGACCTACAAGCTCGAATGGCTGGGCAACGACCTGGCGCTGCTCGACAAGCTGCCGGAAGGCGCCGCCGAGGCGTTCGCCAAGGCGGAGCGGCCGGTGCTGATCGTCGGCCCGGGCGCGCTCAAGGACGGGCACGGCCCGGCTCTGGCCTTCGCCAAGTCGGCGGGCTTCATCAAGGACGGCTGGAACGGTTTCAACGTCGTCCACACCGCCGCCGCGCGGATGGGCGGGCTGATGCTCGGCTATGCGCAGGCGGGCGGCATCGCGGACATCGTTGCGGCGGCGCCGAAGCTGGCCTTTTTCCTGGGCGCCGACGAAGTGGATTTCGCGAAGTTCGACAAGAGCTTCAAGGTCTATATCGGCCATCATGGCGACAAGGGCGCGCATCATGCGGACGTCGTCCTGCCGGGCGCGACCTATGCCGAGAAGCCGGGCACCTATGTGAACCTGGAAGGCCGCGTGCAGCGCGCCGATCGCGCCGTGTTCGCCCCCGGCGACGCGCGCGAGGACTGGACGATCCTGCGCGCGCTTTCGGAGAAGCTAGGCCACACGCTGCCGTTCGACACTTTCGACGAGCTGCGTGCGGCGATGGCGTCCGATGTGCCGGCGCTGGGCGAGGAAGGTCTGGTCCGCTACGAATGGGCGCCGCCCGCGCTTGCGGCTTCGGCCAGGGGGCCGGTCGGCCATCCGATCGCCGATTTCTACCTCACCAACGCCATCTGCCGCGCGTCGCCGACGATGCAGCGCTGCTCGGCCGAGCTGATCCACGGCGAAGATTTCGCGGAGGCGGCGGAGTGATGCGTGCAACCACCCTCGTCATCCCGGCGAAAGCCGGGATCCAGAGCCACAACGGATATCGCCCGCGATCCTGGACCCCGGCCTTCGCCGGGGTGACGGGTGGGGCAAGGACCATCGCATGACCTCCTGGTTCACCTATCTCGGCCTGCCGTTCGGCTGGGCGTGGTTCATCGCCACGATCATCGATATCCTGGTGATCGCGCTGCCGCTGATGCTGGCGGTGGCGATGATCATCTATGCCGACCGCAAGATCTGGGCGGCGATGGCGCTGCGTCGCGGCCCCAACGTCGTCGGCCCGCTCGGCCTGCTCCAGAGCTTCGCGGACGGCCTGAAGGTCTTCCTGCAAGAGACGATCATTCCGTCGAGCGCGAATAGAGTCCTGTTCCTGATCGCGCCGATCATCACCTTCACGGTCGCGCAGATCGTGTGGGCGGTGGTGCCGTTCCAGTTCGGCGTGGCGCTGGCGAACATCAACGTCGGGCTGCTCTACGTGCTCGCTGCGTCGTCGCTCGGCGTCTACGGCATCATCCTGGCCGGCTGGTCGTCCAACTCGAAATATCCGTTCTACTCCGCGATCCGCGCCGCCGCGCAGATGGTGAGCTATGAAGTCTCGATCGGCTTCGTGCTGATCTCGGTCGTGCTGTGGGCCGGCACCTTCAACCTAGGCGGCATCGTCGAGGGGCAGAAGGGGCTGTATGGCTTCATCAACGGCTATGGCTTCAATCCGCTGCTGTTCCCGATGGCGGTGGTGTTCTTCATCTCGTCGCTCGCCGAGACGCAGCGCGCGCCGTTCGACCTGACCGAGGCGGAGAGCGAGCTCGTCGCGGGCTACCAGACCGAATATTCGTCGATGGCGTTCGCGCTCTACTGGCTGGGCGAATATGCGAACGTGCTGCTGATGTGCACGCTCAACGCGACGCTCTTCTGGGGCGGATATCTGCCGCCGTTCGACTGGGCGCCGCTCTACTACGTGCCGGGCATTATCTGGCTGTTCGCCAAGATCCTGTTCTTCTTCTTCGTGTTCAGCTGGGTGAAGGCGACCGTCCCGCGCTATCGCTACGACCAGCTGATGCGCCTGGGCTGGAAGATCTTCCTGCCGCTCTCGCTGTTCTTCGTCTTCCTCGTTTCCGGGTTCCTGATGCTGACCCGGGTGGGATTGCCCGCATGACCGTCGCCCAGATCATCCGTTCCTACACTTTGTGGGAGTTCCTCAAGGCGCACTGGCTGACCTTGCGGTATTTCTTCAAGCCCAAGGCGACGATCAACTACCCTTACGAGAAGAACCCGATCTCGCCCCGCTTCCGCGGCGAGCATGCGCTGCGCCGCTACCCGAACGGCGAGGAACGCTGCATCGCGTGCAAGCTGTGCGAGGCGGTGTGCCCGGCGCTGGCGATCACGATCGAGGCCGAGCCGCGCGAGGACGGCAGCCGCCGCACCACGCGCTACGACATCGACATGACCAAGTGCATCTATTGCGGCCTGTGCCAGGAGGCATGCCCGGTGGATGCGATCGTCGAGGGGCCGAACTTCGAATTCGCGACCGAAAGCCGTGAGGAGCTGATCTACCAGAAGGAAAAGCTGCTCGCGAACGGCGACCGCTGGGAGCGCGCGATCGCCGCGAACCTTGCCGCCGATGCACCGTACCGTTAAGCGCACCGCAATCTACAGGGGCCATCCGATTCCGTGATCCAGCTCATCGCCTTTTATCTCTTCGCGCTGGTCGTGATCGCCTCCGGGGCGTTGACGATCCTGTCGCGCAATCCGGTGCATTCGGTGCTCTGGCTGATCCTCGCGTTCTTCAACGCCGCGGGACTGATGGTGCTCGTCGGCGCCGAGTTCATCGCGATGCTGCTGGTGATCGTCTATGTCGGCGCGGTCGCGGTGCTCTTCCTGTTCGTCGTGATGATGCTCAACATCGACTTCACCGAGCTGCGCGCCGGTGTCGCCCGCTATGCGGCGGTCGGCGTGCTGCTCGCGGTGGCGCTGGTCGCCGAGATCATCGTCGCGGTGGGCGCCTGGCAGGCGGGCGCGCTGTCGCTCGGCCGCCGCGTGGCGCCGATCGATGCGGCGGTGCCCAATATCGAGGCGATCGGGCGGCTGCTCTACACGCGCTACCTGTTCGTGTTCGAAGGCGCGGGCCTGGTGCTGCTGGTGGCGATGATCGGCGCGATCGTGCTGACTTATCGCAAGCGCAGCGACGTGCGCCCGCAGAATGTCTCCCGTCAGATCAACCGCCGTTCGAAGGACGCGACCCGCAACATGAATCCGCCAGTCGGGCAGGGGGTGGAGCTGTGATCTCCCTCACCCATTATCTCGTCGTTTCGGCGATCCTGTTCACGCTCGGCGTGCTGGGCATCTTCATGAACCGCAAGAATCTGATCGTCATCCTGATGGCGATCGAGCTGATCCTGCTCGCGGTGAATATCAACCTGGTGGCCTTCTCGGCATTCCTCGGCGATCTGGTGGGCCAGGTCTTCGCGATGTTCGTGCTGACCGTCGCCGCCGGCGAGGCCGCGATCGGGCTTGCCATTCTCGTCATCTACTTCCGTAGCCGGGGCACGATCTCGGTCGACGACGTCAATCGGATGAAGGGCTGATGTCGGCGATTCATTTCATCGTATTCCTGCCGCTGCTCGCGGCAGCTGTTGCAGGCTTCTCGAACAAGACGTTCGGGGCCGTGCTACCCAAGGCGGTGACGACGCTGTCGCTGTTCGCGGCGTGCGCGCTTTCCTGGCCGATCTTCCTGTCGTTCATGGCCGGCACCGCCGAGCCGAGCGTCGTGCCGGTGCTCAACTGGATCACCAGCGGCGACATGCACGTCGCCTGGGAACTGCGCGTCGATGCGCTGACCGCGGTGATGCTGGTCGTCGTCACCAGCGTCTCGTCGCTCGTCCACCTCTATAGCTGGGGCTATATGGACGAGGATCCGGACCAGCCGCGCTTCTTCGCCTATCTCTCGCTGTTCACCTTCGCGATGCTGATGCTCGTGACGGCGAACAACCTGGTCCAGATGTTCTTCGGCTGGGAAGGCGTGGGTCTCGCGTCCTACCTGCTGATCGGCTTCTGGTTCCGGAAGCCCTCGGCCAACGCCGCGGCGATCAAGGCGTTCGTCGTGAACCGCGTCGGCGACCTCGGCTTCATGCTCGGCATCTTCGGCACCTTCTTGGTGTTCGGCACGATCTCGATCCCCGAGATCCTGGCGGCCGCACCGCATATGGGTGGATCGACGATCGGCTTCCTCGGCCACCGCTTCGATACGATGACGGTGCTCTGCCTGCTGCTGTTCGTCGGGGCGATGGGCAAGTCGGCGCAGCTCGGCCTGCACACCTGGCTGCCGGACGCGATGGAAGGCCCGACCCCGGTCTCCGCGCTGATCCACGCGGCGACGATGGTCACCGCGGGCGTGTTCATGGTCTGCCGCCTCTCGCCGATGTTCAACATGAGCCCGGTGGCGATGGGGGTGATTACCTTTGTCGGCGCCGCGACCTGCCTGTTCGCCGCGACCGTCGGCACGGTGCAGACCGACATCAAGCGCGTGATCGCCTATTCCACCTGCTCGCAGCTCGGCTACATGTTCTTCGCCGCCGGCGTGGGCGCTTACGGCGCGGCGATGTTCCACCTGTTCACGCATGCCTTCTTCAAGGCGCTGCTGTTCCTCGGTGCCGGCTCGGTGATCCATGCGATGCACCACGAGCAGGACATGCGCTTCTATGGCGGCCTGCGTAAGCATATCCCGGTCACCTTCTGGACGATGATGGCGGGCACGCTCGCGATCACCGGCGTCGGCCTGCCGGCGGTGTTCGGCAATCCGCTGGCGTTCGGCTTCGCGGGTTTCCACTCGAAGGACGCGATCATCGAGGCGAGCTGGGCCGCGGGCGTGCCGAGCGCCTTCTGGGTCGGCGTGTTCGTCGCGCTGCTGACGAGCTTCTATTCGTGGCGCCTGGTGTTCCTGACCTTCTACGGCAAGCCGCGCTGGGCCGCTTCGGAGCATATCCAGCACGCACTGCACGATCATGGCCATCATGACGACCATCCGGCGGATGAGGATGCCGGCCATGATCCGCATGCGCATGATGCGCACGGCCATGACCATGCTCCCGCGACCGGCACCGGCGGCTATCATCCGCACGAGAGCCCCTGGCCGATGCTGGTGCCGCTGGTGCTGCTGACGCTGGGCGCGGTCTTCGCGGGCTTCGTCTTCCACGGCTTCTTCATCGAGCCGGAGGCGGGCGAGAAATTCTGGAAGGGCAGCGTCGCCTTCAACGAGCATCTGATGCATTCGATGCACGAGGTGCCGCTATGGGTGAAGCTGTCGGCGACGGTGGCGATGCTCAGCGGGTTGCTGATCGGCTGGCTGGCCTATGTCCGCCATCCGGAGTTCCCGGCGAAGTTCGCCCAGGCCTTCCGTCCGCTCTACGTCTTCCTGCTCAACAAATGGTATTTCGACGAGCTCTACAACTTCCTGTTCGTGCGGCCGGCGTTCGCCATCGGCCGCTTCCTCTGGAAGCGCGGAGACGAGAAGACCATCGACCGCTTCGGCCCCAACGGCATGTCCCGGCTTGTCCAGATCGGCAGCGCGGGGGCGGTCAAACTGCAATCGGGATATCTTTATACCTATGCCTTCGTCATGCTGATCGGGCTCACCGCCGCGCTCACCTGGGTCTTCACGAGGTAATGGCGCGATGACCGGATTCCCGATCCTTTCCGTCATGCTCGCCGTGCCTGCGGTCGCCGCGGTGCTGTGCCTGTTCGCGAGTGCGCAGAACGCCCGCTGGATCGCGCTCGTCGCGACGCTGGTGGATTTCGCGCTCGGCATCTGGCTGTGGGGCAATTTCCAGACCGGCCCCGATGCGCCGCAATGGCAGTTCGTCGAGAGCGTGCTCGTCTTCGGCAAGCCCGGCGGGGTGACCCTTTCCTGGGCGTTCGGCATCGACGGCTTCGCGCTGATGCTCATCATGCTGTCGGTCTTCCTGATGCCGATCTGCATCGGCGCGAGCTGGAAGGCCGTGCAGACGCGCGTGCCCGAATATATGGCGGCGTTCCTCGCCACCGAGCTGCTGATGATCGGCACCTTCGCGGCGCAGGATCTGTTCCTGTTCTACATCTTCTTCGAAGGTGGCCTGATCCCGATGTTCCTCATCATCGGCATCTGGGGCGGCGCGAACCGCATCTACGCATCGTACAAGTTCTTCCTGTACACGCTGCTGGGCAGCCTCGTGATGCTGATCGCGATGCTCTATATGGCGCTGACCGCCGGCACCTCGAACATCCCGGCGCTGATGGCCTATGACTTCCCGGCGCATGTGCAGACGTGGCTGTGGCTGGCATTCTTCTGCTCCTTCGCGGTGAAGATGCCGATGTGGCCGTTCCACACCTGGCTTCCCGATGCGCACGTGCAGGCGCCGACCGCGGGTTCGGTGGTCCTGGCGGGCGTGCTGCTGAAGCTGGGCAGCTACGGCTTCCTGCGCTTCTCGCTGCCGATGTTCCCGGAAGCCTCGGCCCAGTTCATCTGGCTGGTGTTCGGTCTTTCGGCGATCGCGGTGATCTACACCTCGCTGGTGGCGCTCGTGCAGAGCGACATGAAGAAGGTGATCGCCTATTCGTCGGTCGCGCATATGGCGATCGTCACCTTCGGCCTGTTCGCCTTCAACCAGCAGGGCATCGAAGGCGCGATGATCGTGATGCTCAGCCACGGCCTGGTCTCGGCGGCGCTCTTCCTGTGCGTCGGCGTGATCTATGATCGCCTGCATACCCGCGAGATCGATCGGTACGGCGGCCTGGCGATCAACATGCCGCGCTATGCCGTGCTGTTCCTGTTCTTCACCATGGCCTCGATCGGCCTGCCGGGGACGAGCGGCTTCGTCGGCGAGTTCCTCTCGCTGGCCGGCACCTACAAAGTCTCGACGCTCTATGCGCTGCTCGGCACGACCGGCATCATCCTGGGCGCGGCCTATATGCTCTACCTCTATCGCCGCGTGGCGTTCGGGGATCTGACCAAGGACGACGTCAAAGCGATGCCCGATCTCGAAACGCGCGAGATCTGGCTGCTGGCGCCGATCGCGGCGGTGACGCTGTGGATGGGCGTCTATCCGGAGAGTTTCCTGAAGCCGATGCGCGCGGACGTCGTGCGGCTGGTCGAGCGCGTGAACCGCGCCGCGCCCGCCGGTGACTCGCTGCCGACGCCCGGCAAGCCCGCTGCTTCCGAGGGCGCTTCGGCTACCGCCTCCGCGCACGGGGAGGCGCGCTGATGAACTATTCTCTGCAATTGCTGATGACGCTGCCCGAGCTTGTGCTGGGCGTGGGCGCCATCGTGCTGATGCTCGTCGCCGCATGGGGCGGGCAGCAATCGACTAAGCTGGTGAGCTGGGTCTCGATCGCGGTGCTGGCCGGCGCGGGGATCGCGCTCGCCGGGCCGTCCTCCTCGGGCGGCGAGGCGTTCGGCGGGCTTTATCGCGCGGACATGTTCTCGGCGTTCGCCAAGGTGCTGATCTTCCTCGCTGCGGCGGTCGCGATCCTGGTCGCGCCGAAATTCTTCGAGCGGACCTCCGGCGACGACCTCCGCCCCGAATATCCGGTGCTGATCCTGCTTTCCGCGGCGGGCATGGGCATGATGGTTTCGGCGGGCGACTTGCTGAGCCTCTATGTCGGCCTCGAGCTCCAGAGCCTTGCGGCTTATGTGCTCGCCAGCTTCATGCGGCGCGATGCACGCTCGGCCGAAGCGGGCCTGAAATATTTCGTCCTGGGCGCGCTGGCGTCGGGCATCCTGCTCTACGGCATCAGCCTGGTATATGGCTTCAGCGGCACGACCCTGTTCGACGGCATCGCCGATGCCTATGCGACCGGCGGCCATAGCTGGGGTCTGTTGTTCGGCCTGGTGTTCGTCTTCGCGGGGCTCGCCTTCAAGATGAGCGCGGTGCCGTTCCATATGTGGACGCCCGACGTTTACGAGGGTGCGCCGACGCCGGTGACGGCCTTCTTCGCCTCGGCACCCAAGGTGGCAGCGGTCGGGCTGGCGGTGCGGGTCGCGATCGAGGCGATGGGGCCGGCGATCCATGACTGGCGCCAGATCGTGATCTTCGCGGCGCTTGCCTCGATCCTGTTCGGCGCGGTGGCGGCGATCGGGCAGACCAACATCAAGCGGCTGCTCGCCTATTCCTCGATCAACAATGTCGGCTTCGCGTTGATCGGTCTCGCGGCCGGCGGCCCGGACGGCGTGGCGAGCGTGATGTATTACATGGCGGTCTATATCGTCATGACGCTGGGCAGCTTCCTGGTCGTGCTCCAGATGCGTGGCGAGGACGGCGAGCAGATCGAGACCATCGCGAGCCTGTCCGGGATGTCGCGCACGCGGCCCGGCCTGGCGCTAGCGCTGGCGATCTTCATGTTCAGCCTTGCCGGCGTTCCGCCGCTGCTCGGCTTCTTCGCCAAGCTGCAGGTGTTCGTGGCGGCGGTGCATTCGGGCCTGTTCGCCTTCGCGGTGGTGGGCGCCGCGGCATCGACGATCGGCGCCTATTATTACCTCAAGATCGTCAAGACGATGTACTTCGACGAGCCGGCGCCCGCCTTTGCGGGCAAGACCGACTTGATCGAGGGCGGGCTGATTACCGTGGCGGCGCTGGTGATCTCGCCGGTGGGCTGGCTGCTGCTCGGCACGCTCGAGCTCTGGACGACGCACGCAGCGCAGGCGCTGTTCTGACCGCTGTCATCCGGACCGTCGCCGAGACGGGTTCGACCAACGCCGACATGGCCGCGCTCGCGCGCAGCGGCACTCCCGAGGGAGTGTGGCTGCGCGCCGAGCGGCAGAATGCGGGCAAGGGCCGCCAGGGGCGGGCGTGGGAATCGCCCGTCGGCAACCTCTATATCTCGACGCTGATCCGGCTGCGGCCGAGCGACCCGCCGGCAGCGACGTTGGCGCTGGTCGCGGCGGTGGCGCTGGAGGAGACGGTGCGCACCTTCGGCGTCTCCGCGATGCTCAAATGGCCGAACGACCTGCTGGTCGATGGCGCCAAGCTCTCCGGCATCCTGCTGGAGCGCGTGGAGGACGCCGTGATACTGGGCATCGGCGTCAACCTTGCGCATCATCCGGAGGGGCTCGACCGCGCGACCACCAGTCTGGCCGCGCATGGTCCGGCGCCCGATCCGCAGGTCTTCGCCGAGACGCTGGGCGAGAGCTTCGAGCGCTGGCTGGCGCGGTGGCGGGGCGAGGGGCTGGTCTCGGTGCGCGAGCGCTGGCTCGCCCGCGCGCATCCCCCCGGCACCGCGCTCACCGCGCGGCTGGCCGATGGCAGCGCGGTCGACGGGCTGTTCGACGGACTGACCGGCGAAGGCGCGCTCATCCTGCGCTTGGCCGATGGCGGCCGGCGTGCCATTCACGCGGGCGACGTGTTCCTGCTTTAGAATAGGGGAAGCCCGATGCTGCTCGCGGTCGATGCCGGCAACACCAATGTCGTCTTCGCGCTGGTCGAACCCGGATCCGAAGGGGGCGGCCAGATCCGCACGCGCTGGCGCATTGCCACTGATCCCCGCCGCACCGCCGACGAATATGCCGTGTGGCTCAGCCAGTTGCTGACCCTCGAAGGCTATGACCGCAAGGACGTGACCGGCGTCATCATCGGCACCGTCGTTCCGCGCGCGCTCCACAATCTCCAGGTGCTCAGCAGCAAATATTTCGGCACCGAGGCGGTGGTGGCCGGGCAGGGGGCGGCCGAATGGGGTTTCCCGCTCGATGTCGAGGAGCCGGGCAATCTCGGCGCCGATCGCGCGCTCAACGTGATCGCCGGCCATGCCCGCCACGCCGGCGACCTGATCGTCATCGATTTCGGCACCGCGACCACCTTCGACGTCGTGGACTATCGCGGCGCCTATAAGGGCGGCATCATCGCGCCGGGCATCAACCTGTCTCTCGACGCGCTCGTCACCGCCGCCGCCAAGCTCCCCCGGATCGCGATCGAGGCGCCGCGCAGCAAGAGCGTGATCGGCCTCAACACGATCGATCAGATGCATATCGGCATCTATTGGGGCTATATCGCGATGATCGAGGGGCTGGTCGCGCGGCTGAAGGCAGAGGTGGGCCGCCCGCTCAAGGTGATCGCCACCGGCGGCCTGGCCGTGCTGTTCGAGAAGCAGACCGACGCTTTCGACGTGATCGAGCCCGATCTCACCATCCAGGGACTGGCGATGCTGTGGAGCCGTACCCATATCGCGTCGTGACATGGCGCGCGCTTCGGCGCAGGAATGACGAGATCATTCCATAGCCGCAATTTTCTTCTTTGACCCGCTGCCGCTTGGCCCATCGTGCCGGCGGCGCCTTCCATATTCGATAGGATCTACGTGAAACCTGGCAACGAACTCCTCTTCCTCGCGCTTGGCGGCTCGGGTGAGATCGGCATGAACGTCAATCTCTATGGCACCAAGGGCAAGTGGCTGATGGTCGATTGCGGTATCACCTTCGGCGATGCCAATTATCCGGGCATCGACGTGATCCTGCCCGATCTCCAGTTCATCGAGGAGCGGCTGGACGATCTGCTCGGCATCGTGCTGACGCATGGGCATGAGGACCATATCGGCGCACTGCCCTATCTTGCGGCGGATCTGGGCGTGCCGCTCTATGCCACACCGTTCACCGCCGGCCTGATCCGCGGCAAGCTCGAGGAAGAGGGCATCGAGGACCGCGTCGAGCTCAACGTGGTCGAGGAAGAGGGGCCGTTCGGCATCGGCCCGTTCACGATCACCTATGCGCCGCTGGCGCACTCGATCCCCGAGGGCAATGCGCTGCTGATCGAGACGCCCTATGGCAAGATCTTCCACACCGGCGACTGGAAGCTCGACGAAGCGCCGTCGCTGGGCGGGGCGTCGACCGCCGCCGAGCTGACCGCGATCGGCGATCAGGGCATCCTGGCGCTGGTCTGCGATTCCACCAATGTCTTCAATCCCGAGGCTTCGGGTTCCGAGGCCGATGTCCGCACCGGTCTGGACGAAGTGATCGGCGCCGCCAAGGGGCGCGTGCTCGTCACCACCTTCGCGTCCAACGCCGCGCGGCTCCAGACGCTGGGTGAGGTCGCCCAGGATACCGGGCGCGAGCTGTGCGTCGCCGGCCGCTCGCTCGATCGCATCATCCGCGTCGCCAAGGCGACCGGCTATCTGCGCGATTTCCCCGAGACGATCGATTTCGACACCGCGATGACGCTGCCGCCTTCGCGCGTGCTGATCGTCGCCACCGGCGGCCAGGGCGAGCCGCGCGCCGCGCTCAACCGCATCGCCGAGGGTTCGCACGTGCTGAAGGTGCATGAGGGCGACACCGTCGTCTTCTCCTCGCGCCAGATCCCCGGCAACGAGATCGCGATCGGCAGGATCATGAACCTGCTGGCGGGGCAGGGCGTCGAGCTCATCACCGATCGCCAGGCGTTCATCCATGTCTCCGGCCATCCGGGCCGCCCCGAGCTGGCCGAGATGTATCGCTGGATCCGGCCCGAGATCATCGTGCCGGTGCATGGCGAGGTCCGCCACATGCACGAGCAGGCGCGCTTCGCCTTGTCGCAGGGCGTGCCGAAGGCGGTGAACCAGGTGAATGGCGATATCGTGCGGCTGGCGCCGGACGGTCCCAGGAAGATCGGCCTGGCGCCGGTGGGTCGCCTCGTGCTCGACGGTGACGTGATCCTGCCGGCCGACGGCACGACGATCAACGAGCGGCGCAAGCTGGCGCTCTATGGCCAGATATCGGTGGCGGTGGCGATCAGCTCTAAGGGCAATCTGATCGGGCGCCCGGTGGTCCGCGTCGAGGGCGTGCCGGTGGAGGAGGATCGCGACGATTTCCTCGACGAAGCCGCCGATGCCGCGGCCGAAGCGGTCAAGAAGGACAGCCGTGACCGCGAGAAGCTGCGTGAGAGCCTGCGCCTCGCGGTGCGCCGCGTCGCGACGCGCTATACGGGCAAGAAGCCGGTGGTCGACGTGCTGCTGATCGAGGCGTAAGGCGCCTTCCATGCAGTGGAAGTCGGCGCTGGCGATCTACGTGTTGTTCTGGGCCTTCTCGGTCTTCCTGGTGCTGCCCTTCGGGGTGCGCACCAGCGAGGAGGCGGGCGTGCCGCTGGTTCCTGGCCAGGCGCCCAGCGCGCCGCATGATTTCAGTCTGAAGCGCGTGGCGATCCGCACGACGATCGTCGCCACGGCGCTGTTCGGCATCTTCGCGCTGAACTATATCTATGGCTGGGTGACGCCCGACATGCTGGATTGGGTGCATCCGAGCGCTCGATAAGATACTTGCGGGACCATATTCCCATCGCCTGTCTCTGCTGCGAGAAGCACTCCAGCACCGTTTCGGCGAAAGGGAGGCTCATGATCCGCAGTCTGGCGATTTTGCTGTCGATGGCCGGTACCGCGAGCGCGCAGACCGCCAAACCACCGGCGACCGTGCCGGACGCAGGCGACCGGACGATCACGATCCGCTTTCCGCAGGACGGAACCTGGACGCCGGTGCCGTACGAGCAATTTCGAGATGAGATATTGTTCCAGGCGACGATCAACGGACAGCCCGCGATGGTATTGCTCGACAATGATTCCCAACCCACGCTGATCGACCAGGGTTTCGCGCTGAAGGCCGGCATCCGGCTGGGTGCGGAGACCGGGCACATCCTCACTGGAGCGAGCGCGCTTTCCAGCCGCCGTACGGAAACCGTGCGATTGGACGTGCCGCATATGGTGACGGTCGAGGGGCAATTGATCTCCACCGATCTGGAACCCATGTCGATGGCGCTGGGGCGCCCGATCGCAGCGGTGCTCGGCAAGGACGTGCTCGATCGCGTCGCCATGATGGTGCGCCCGGACGAGCATCGCCTGTCCATCATCGGTAGCGGCGGCATCACCGCTGGCGCCGGCGCGATCGTCGTTCCCCTGATGCAGGGCAACCGTGTCGATGCGCTGGTGAACGGCCAGACGGTCGCGCTGGAGGTCGATTTCGGCTTCAACGGCGCCGTGAGGCTGTCCGATGTCGCCTGGCGGCGTGTCTTCCCGGCGGGCACCCCCATCGAAGCCGGCACCAGGACGACCGCGGACGGCATCGTGCAGGCGACGCAAAAGGCCAGGGCCGGGCTCCGGATCGGCGGCGCTTCGGCCCGCGCAGTGCCGATCGACAGCGGCTATGCGGAATCCACCGGCGCGGACGGACTGCTCGGCAACGGCTTCTTCTCGCGCGGGATCACGATACTCGACGTGCAGAAGAAGCAGTTGGTCCTGATACCGTTGGGGAGGGGCGCCGGTCCGCGACCCAGGCCCTAGATCAGGTCCGCAGCCGCTCGATCGCCTGGGCCAGCGCCACATACAGCTTGCCCATATCGGACGAGAGCAAGGTCACGCCCAGCGGCGAGCCGTCGCGCAGGGCCAGGATCTGGCGCAGCATCCCCTCGAAATCATGGATGTAGCGATTGACGTTCTCGCGGAAATCGTCGTCGTTATCATAGAGCCGCGCGATCTCGCGGGTCTCGCCCGGCTCCAGCAGCCGTACCGCGCGCCGCGTGAAGACGCCGCGGTCGCCCTTCAGATAGGCGGCCCAGGCGCTGTCGGTCACTTCGGTCGAGAAGGCCTTGGCGATGTCGATCGATGCGGAATTGAGCGCTTCGATCAGCAGCGAGACGCGGCGGGCGAAGGATTCGCTGTCGCCCTTTTCGCGCTCGTCGCGTGCCTCGTCGATCCGTGCCTCTACCTTGGCCGTGGTCTCGGCGATCAGGTGCATCTGCTGCGAGAGCCGCTCGGAGGCATGGGTGGCCGCCGTGACGGCCGCTTCGGTGGTGTCGGCCAGATCGGCGAGCTGGCGGCGCACCGACGTATCCATTGCGCGCCGAAGCGCGGTCCCGCTCGCTTCCTCGATCGCCTGGGCGGCGACGGGGACGATCATGCCGAGCGTCTCGCGGGCGTGATCGGCCGCGGCGGCCGAGGTCTCGCGCACGCGCACCAGCGCCTCGACCAGTTGCGGCGCGGCGGTTTCGGCGAAGCGCTGCGTGGTTGCGATCGTCTCGTCGACGATGCGGCCGAGCGACTGCGCCTGGTCGCCGCCGGTCGCCAGCGTTTCGAGCAGCGACGCCTGGGTCTTGGCGAGTGTATCGCGCTGTTGCGCGACGACGCCGGCAATCGCCTCGATCGCTTCGTGCGTACTTTCGGCGGCGGTGACCAGCGCGAGCAGCTCCGGCTTCGCGCCGGCCACGACCTGGCGGCTGGCCGCGATGCGCGCATCCAGGCGGTTGAGCGCTTCGGGCAGGGTCTCGTCGATCTCGCGCGCCGAGGCGTCGAGCGCGGTGAGCAGGTCTTCCGATGTGCCGATCACGGTGCGCGCGGTGCTCTCGCCGGTCCGCATCGCCTCGGTCATCGCATCCATCGACTGGTGGAGCACGCTGATCGACGCGGAGAGCGCCTGGGTGCGGTCCATGCCGGCGGCGTGGAGCACCTGGAGCTCGCGATCGAGCCGATCGACGCCGCCCGAAAGCCCGGCGAACAGCGCGTCGCCGCGGCCCTGTTCCTCTTCCAGCCGCATCGATACGCGCATGATCGCATCCTCGATCATGCCCATGCGTTCGCTGAGCGCCTCGGCGCTGTCGCGGCCGGCGCGGTCGAGTGCGGCCTGGTTGGCGCCGAGCATCGCCAGGATCGCCTCGCCCTGCGCGGCGATGCCCTTGCGGGCCTCGTCCACCGCCTGGGCGGCGCGATCGAGCACGGCGTCGACCGCAGTCGACATCTCGCCGGTGACCTGTTCGAGCCGCGAGCTCGCCGTCTCGCTGGTGGCTTCCATGCGCGCGATATGCGCCGCGAGCCGCTCGGCGGCGCCGCTGGCGATCTGATCGGCCTCGCGGCCGCGTTCGGTGAGCGCCGAAAGCTGGGTGTCGAGCGAAGCGGCGCGCTGGCTGGCGAGCAGGCCGGCGGCGTCGACGCGCGCAGCCATGCCGCGCATCTCCTCATGCGCCTTGGGCAGCGAGGAAAGGACGATCGAGACGCGCCGCTCGGCCTCGGAGGTCGCGTCGTGCAGCGTGCGGGTGCTCGTATCGATAGCGCGCGATTGTTCGCTCACGTCCTGCGCGACGCGGCCGATCCGCTCGGCGGCGCGGTCGCCCATCGCGATCATCACCGTGGTCTGCTCGGCGAGCGCGCTGCGATTCGCCTCGATCTTGGCGGCCAGGGTAGCGACGGCGCGCTCCAGGCTGGCGGCCTCGGCCCGCATCGCGCGCGCGGTGGCGCCGAAGCGGCGCGCCTCCGCCGTGCTGGTGCGCAGCGAGACGAGATAGAGGATGCCCAGCAGTGCCGGCGGGATGCACAGGGCCGCGATCAGCTCGATCAGCGCGACCGGTTCGAGCCCGGCACGGATCGAGGGCAAGACGAGCCACAGCATGCCGCCGAGCCAAGCGGCCGATACGAGCAGGGCCAGGGCAGGCAGAAGCCAGCCGAATCGACGCCGGGGCGCCTCCTCCGCTTCATCCTCGAATTCGAAGGCATCGACCGGCTCGGCCATGTCGACCTCCACCAGCTCGTCTTCGATTGCCGCATTCGGCGCGGGTGCGGCTTCGGCCGAGTTTCCCCCAATCATTGTCCATGTTTAGCACATTTGGCGGTGGGACCAATACTCGCGGGTGAAACGAAAGGTTAACGCTGTCGGGGCTATTCCGTCGCCATGGCGTATGATCCCGGTGCAATCGATGCGACTCTGGCGGCGGCGGTAGGCGACGAGCCCGCGCTGATCGCGGAGCTGCGCGAGGCTTTCCTCGAAAGCGTAAAGCGCGGCATCGACGGCCTTCGCGCCTCGAAGGGGCCGCAGGAATGGTCTGCGGCCGCGCTGCGGCTGAAGGGCCTGGCGGCGAGCTTCGGGGCGGTGCGGCTGATGGCGCTGGCATCCGAGGCAGCCAGCGCGGCGGCCGGGGACAGCGCGGTGCTGCGCCGGCTGGAGCGGGCGGTCGAGCGGCTCTGAGCCGCTTTCGGGTTGCGGCAAGCCGTTGGTGTATTGTATGCGCCACTCACCTGATGGGAGTGGCTTGATGCGTGCGCGTTTGTTCGGCCTGAGCCTTGTTCTGGCGGCTCTGGCTCCCATGGCAGCCGCCGCGCAGGAGGCGCCCGCTGCCAAATCGCAGGACGACGGCATCGTCGTCACCGGGCAGCGCGAAGTCACTCCGAAGGTCGCGCATCATTATGTCCGCCAGATCATGTCGAGCGTCGACGGGCAGCTCATCCGATTCAAGGATCCGGTGTGCCCGGCAGTCATCGGCTTCGCCGATCCCTATAATGCAATGATCGCCAAGCGGATCCGCAAGATCGCGGCGAAGGCGGGCGTGCGGGTTGCGGGCGAGAAATGCCGCGGCAACCTCATCCTCGTGCTCACCCCCGATGCCGACGCGCTTGTGAAGGATATGCGCAAGAACAACCCCGAGATATTCGAGGGCGTCAACACCGTCGATCTGCAGCGCGCGTTCCAGGACGGGCCGGTGCATGTCTGGAATACTACCGAGATTCTGAACGAGGATGGCCAGCGCGCGACGGGCGGTACGCTGACGGTGAAATCGGCATCGATCCTCGAACTACCCACGCAGCAGGCGATTGTCGGCTCGATGGTCGTGATCGACAACGACGCCGCGCTCGGCAAGACGCTGACCCAGATCGCCGACTATACTGCGATGCGAGCCCTGGCCGGGGCGCGGCCGCCCAAGGCGGGCATCGAGGCGGAGACCATTCTGACCCTGTTCGATCCGCAGGTGGTGGCGCCGCCGCGCGCCACGTCGATCGATCAGTCCTATCTCCAAGGGCTGTACGAAACCCGGCCGACCTCGCGCGCGACGACGGCGATGGGACGGATTTCGCGCCGGATTCGGAAGAATTCCAAGGAGCCGGCGGCCGGCGAGAACTAACGCTTTCGGCTGAGCTCGCGCATCGCGTCGTCCAGCCCGGCCAGCGTCAGCGGATACATGCGGTCGTTCATCAGATCGCGGATGAGCCGCACCGACTGGGTATAGCCCCATTGTGCCTCAGGCAGCACGTTGAGCCAGACGGCGGCCGGATAGGTGCTCACCATCCGCTGCATCCACACCGCGCCGGCTTCCTCGTTGAAATGCTCGACCGAGCCGCCGGGATGGCTGATCTCATAGGCGCTCATCGATGCGTCGCCGACGAAGATCAGCTTATAGTCATGGCCATATTTGTGGAGGATGTCCCAGGTCGGCGTCCGCTCGGTGAAGCGGCGGCGATTGTCCTTCCACACGCCTTCGTAGAGGCAGTTGTGGAAATAGAAGAATTCCAGGTTCTTGAACTCGGAGGTCGCGGCTGAGAACAGCTCCTCGCAGAGCTTGACGAACGGGTCCATCGATCCGCCGACGTCGAGGAACAGCAGCAGCTTGACCGCATTGTGGCGTTCGGGGCGCATATGGACGTCGAGCCAGCCCTGGCGCGCGGTGCCGTCGATCGTCGCGTCTATGTCGAGCTCGTCGGCGGCGCCTTCGCGGGCGAAGCGGCGGAGACGCCGTAGCGCGACCTTGATGTTGCGGGTGCCCAGCTCGCGCGTGCTGTCGAGATTCCTGAACTCGCGGCCTTCCCACACCTTGAGCGCGCGCTTGTGCTGGCTCTCGCCGCCGATGCGGACGCCTTCGGGATTATAGCCCGAATTGCCATAGGGAGAGGTGCCGCCGGTGCCGATCCATTTGCTGCCGCCCTCGTGCCGGCCCTGCTGCTCTTCCAGGCGCTTCTTCAGCGTCTCCATGATCTCGTCCCACGAACCGAGCGATTTGATCGCCTCCATCTCCTCGGGCGTCAGATATTTCTCGGCGACTGCCCGCAGCCAGTCTTCGGGGATTTCGGCGGGGGTGACGCCATAGGAGGAGGCGATCCCCTTGAACACCTTGGCGAAGACCTGGTCGAAGCGGTCGAGCAGCCCCTCGTCCTTCACGAAGGTCGCGCGGGCTAGATAGTAGAAGGCTTCGGGCGTGCGCTCGATCACTTCACGGTCGAGCGCTTCCAGCAGGACGAGGTGCTCCTTCAGGCTGGCCGGGATACCCGCGGCGCGCAGCTCGTCGAGGAAGGAGAAGAACATGCCTCCTTCTACGGCTGTCGTTCGTACAGTGTCCAGTTGGTGCCGGAGAGGCCATGCGCGCGTCCCTGGGCGATCGGCGCGTAGCGCTTGCCGCAGCGGATGCTGGCGGCGGGCAGCGCCTCGCCCTGGAAGCGATCGAGGAACAGGAAACGGGCGGGGCCGCAGGGGTGGTTCTCGAGGATGTCGAGCTTGTAGCGGGCCTCCGCGGCGGCGACCTGGAGTATCGCCAGGCCCGTCCCGCGATCGAGGATGACGCTGGTGCCGCCCGGTGCGTGTGCCCGAAGCGCGCGGATCGCGGCACCGGGATCGCCGCGCTGGTTGCGGATCAGGCCGATGTCCTGGATCAGGCTGCCCGCTGTGAAGATGCCGAGCGTGGCCGCGGCGAGCCATCGCTTCCAGCCGCCTGCGCGCCAGCCGAGCCACAGCAGCTCGGAGACGAGCAGCAGCAGGGCGAGTCCGGTGAGAAGATAGTAGCGTGGATGGCCGACATTGCCCGATTGCAGCACCGCCAGCGCAACGGGAAAGCCGATGATCGCGAGCCAGTGAAAGGCGGAGCGCGCCACGCCCGCGCCGGCGGCCAGCACCATGAGGATCGGCACAAGGGCCAGCCACCAGGCCGACACCGGCGGAATGCCGAGCGTGTATCCCAGCATCTCGACGA
Source organism: Sphingomonas sp. dw_22 (assembly GCF_018449795.1). GTDB lineage: Bacteria > Pseudomonadota > Alphaproteobacteria > Sphingomonadales > Sphingomonadaceae > Sphingomonas. The sequence goes on along the minus strand of NZ_JAAVVE010000009.1, from coordinate 784 downwards.
TTGCCTGAAGATAGTGCGGCCAGTCGAACGGATCGTAGCGACCGAACTGGAAGCCGGTCCCGCCCGCCGCGGCGGCGCCCAGGACGATGCCGGCCACTGCCGCCAATGCCAATGCGCTGGGCAGGAGCAGGTGGAACGTGCCAGTCAGCGCCTCACCGAATGTAGAACGCTTCCACAACGCGAGGAACACCCAGCCGCCCAGCGCGCAGAAGCCGAAGACCATCGTGAGCTGCGACAGGGCGCCGAGGAAGAAGCACAGCGCCAGCGCCGTGGCCGGGCTGTGCTTCGTATCACCCGCCAGCCAGCGATCGGTGAGCAGGATCGCCGTCAGCAGGGCGAGCGTCATCGGCGCATAGCCCCGTGCCTCGGAGCCCAGCGTGACCAGGATCGGCGAGAGCGCGAACAGGGCGCCGGTAACGAGGCCGAGCGCCGGGCTCCGGCGTCGGCCGATCAGCCCGGCGATGACGATCGCCGCGGTCCCGGTAGCGATCGACAGCGCGCGCGCCAGCGGGGGAGGGGCGCTCAACCCCACGAATTGCAGCCACAGCGAGTTCAGATGGTGGTTGTTGTCGTGATTGATGTTGAGGAAGACGCCGAGCGGCGTACCCGCGTCATGCGCCAGCACTGCGGACCAGGCTTCGTCCAGCCATAGCCCGCCCTGCGCGCTTGCAAGCCGGAGCCCGAAGCCGAGCAGGGTCAGCGCGCCGAGCAGCCACCACCAATGCCGATCGCCGCCGCGTGTCCCCATGGCCGACTGATGCGTCAGCGCGGCTTCCGGCACAAG
>NZ_JAAVVE010000088.1 GCF_018449795.1 Sphingomonas sp. dw_22 | reverse complement strand
GTCTTGGCGTTGTCCAGGCCGAAACCTCGACCCCGAAGACGGCCAGCGGTATCCTCATTCCGACGTTCTGCTTCCTGCCAAGACCACCGGTCAACCACGCGGTGGATTACTTACACAGCAAAATGAAGGCCAGCACCACCAAGCTGTGCCGGTCACCAATCTCCGCCCGCTCGTCCAACTCACCCACTTTCCCCAACTACCACCCCTCCCCCCCCCCCCCCCCCCCCTCCCCCCCCCCCCGCCCCCCGCCCCCCCCGCCGCTTCGGCGGGCGGTCGCAAGGAAGAGCGCGTCCGCATGACGCGCCTGCGCCAGACGGTCGCCAAGCGCCTCAAGGAAGCGCAGAACACCGCCGCGATGCTGACGACGTTCAACGACGTCGACATGACCGAGGTCATCGCCGCGCGGACCAAGTACAAGGATCTGTTCGAGAAGAAGCACGGGGTCCGGCTGGGATTCATGGGCTTCTTCGTGAAGGCCGCCGTCCAGGCGCTGCGCGACATCCCCTCGGTCAACGCCTCGATCGAGGGCGATGAGATCGTCTATCACGATTATGCCGACATCTCGGTCGCGGTCTCCGCGCCGCAGGGCCTGGTCGTGCCGGTGATCCGCGACGCGCAGGATCTGTCGGTCGCCGGCATCGAGAAGACGATCGGCGATTTCGGCAAGCGCGCCAAGGACGGCACGCTGAAGATGGACGAGATGAAGGGCGGCACCTTCACCATCTCCAACGGCGGCGTGTTCGGCTCGCTGATGTCGACTCCGATCATCAACCCGCCGCAGTCGGCCGTGCTGGGCCTGCACCGCATCGAGGACCGCCCGGTGGTCCGCGACGGCCAGGTCGTCGTCCGCCCGATGATGTACCTCGCGCTCAGCTACGATCACCGCCTGATCGACGGCCGCGAAGCGGTGACGTTCCTCGTCGCGCTCAAGAACGCGATCGAGGATCCGACCCGGCTGCTGATCGACCTCTGAATTCCGTAAAGGCTGCGCCCCGGCGAAGGCCGGGGCGCAGTCGTACTGACATTTGCAACGACGCGAGACGCTCACCAAATCCGTCTCGATACTGGGCTCCGGCCTTCGCCGGGGAACAAGGAAGAGAACAATGGCTGACTATGATTTCGACGTCCTGATCATCGGTTCCGGCCCCGGCGGCTATGTCGCGGCGATCCGCGCGGCGCAGCTCGGCCTGCGCACCGGCTGCGTCGAGAGCCGCGAGACGCTGGGCGGCACCTGCCTCAACGTCGGCTGCATCCCGTCCAAGACGCTGCTCAACGCCTCCGAGCTGTTCCACGAGGCCGCCTCGGGCGCGCTCGCCAAGCATGGCGTCAAGCTCGGCTCGGTCGAGCTCGACCTGCCGGCGATGATGGCCGACAAGGACAAGGCCGTGAAGGGCCTGACCGGCGGCATCGAATTCCTGTTCAAGAAGAACAAGGTCGAATGGGTGAAGGGCCTCGGCACCTTCGTCGATGCGCACACCGTCCAGGTCGGCGACCGTACCGTCACCGCGAAGAACATCGTCATCGCCACCGGCTCGTCGGTCACCCCGCTGCCCGGCGTGACGATCGACCAGAAGGTCGTGGTCGATTCCACCGGCGCGATCGCGCTGGAGAAGGTGCCCGAGCATCTGGTGGTGATCGGCGGCGGCGTGATCGGGCTCGAGCTCGGCTCGGTCTGGCAGCGGCTCGGCGCCAAGGTGACGGTGGTCGAGTTCCTCGACCAGCTCCTGCCCGGCATGGACGGCGAGGTCCGCAAGGAAGCCGCCAAGATCTTCAAGAAGCAGGGCCTGGACATCAGGCTCTCGACCAAGGTCACCGGCGTCGTCGTGAACGGCGGCAAGGCGACCGTGACGGTGGAGCCCTCCGCGGGCGGCGCCGCCGAGACGCTGGAGGCCGATGCCGTGCTCGTCGCGATCGGCCGCAAGCCCAACACCGACGGGCTGGGCCTTGACAAGATCGGCCTCGCCACCAACCCGCGCGGCCAGATCGAGACCGATCACCGCTTCCAGACCACCATCCCCGGCATCTGGGCGATCGGCGACGTCATCCCCGGCCCGATGCTCGCCCACAAGGCCGAGGACGAGGGCATCGCGGTGGCCGAGAATATCGGCGGCCTGACCGGCATCGTGAACCATGACGTGATCCCGAGCGTGGTCTATACGCATCCCGAGATCGCCGGCGTCGGCCTCACCGAGGAGCAGGCGCGCGAGAAGGGCGAGATCAAGGTCGGCAAGTTCCCGATGGCCGGCAACAGCCGCGCCAAGGCGATCGACGACACGGTCGGCTGGGTGAAGGTGATCGCCGACGCCAAGTCCGATCGCGTGCTGGGCGCCTGGATCATCACCTCGGTGGCGGGCACGATGATCGCCGAAGTCGCGCTCGGCATGGAGATGGGCGCCACGTCCGAGGACATCGCCTATACCTGCCACGCGCATCCGACCCATTCGGAAGCGATCAAGGAAGCCGCGATGGCGGTGCAGGGCAAGCCGATCCACGTCTGATCGGGGTTCCGGCGGGAGGGTTTCGCCCCTCCCGCTGTTTTTGTTCGCGCAACGACGCGAAGACGCGACGGGGGCGTCGCTTGCGGCTCCCCTCGGGGCTATTTCGGCCTGGTGAATGTTGGGATTCACCCCGAGGTTGATCCACATGCATTGAAGCAGCCCCTCCCCGGCGAAGGCCGGGGCCCAGTTGCAACGCATTGGCCGCGGCATCCCGTCATCTCGACTTCATCGAAACTGGGCCCCGGCCTTCGCCGGGGAAGCGATTCATCCGCTTCCAAAGGGTTTGCGGCTGAGGGACGCGCGCGTTCGTCCGTCATCTCGGCTAGGGCAACAGCAGGGACGGAGCGACAGGACTTACGTCGGGATGACGAGAAGCTCCCGACGGAAGCCGGCGACACGGGCCAACCCAACGAAAAGCGCCAAACCTCGTAGCGCCGTCGCGGCGTCGCGCGAAAATCAATCCTCGGCCTTGTCCCCCAGCCGCGCCTCGGCGACGGCATCCTCCAGCGTATGGCGATAGCGCACCTGCGGCGGCCGCGCCCCGTGCGCGAACAGCATGTGCCGCACCGAAGTCCGCGCGCCGGAGATGAACACCGCCGCCCCGGTCCGCTCGGCGCGCCGCGCGAAGCCGGCGATGCTCGCCGCCGCGCTCGAATCGACCAAAGGCACCGCCGACAGGTCGATCACATGCGCGCGCGGATGCTCGCCGATCCGGTCGAGCGCGGCTCCCACCGCGCCCGCCGCGCCGAAGAAGAACGCGCCCGAGATGCGATAGACCGCCACGCCCTCGTCGCCCGAAAGCGCCGCGTCATAATCGTCGCGCCCATTCGCGCTGTCTGCCCGATCCTCCTCGACCAGCGGCAGCCCGGTTTCCACCTCCACCGATTGCGCCATGCGGTGCAGGAACAGCAGCGTGCCGATGCCGAAGCCCGCCAAAATGCCCTCGGTCAGGTCGCGGAACACCACCAGCAGGAAGGTGGCGAGCAGCACCACCGCATCGCCGCGCGAGGCGCGCAGCAGCACCCCGAACTCATGCTTCTCGGCCATGTTCCATGCGACCACCGCCAGCACCGCGGCCAGCGCCGAGAGCGGGATATAGCTGGCGAGCGGCGCCGCCACCGCCATGAAGGCGAGCAGGAACAACGCGTGCAGCATGCCCGATACCGGCCCGCGCGCGCCGGCGCGGACATTGGTGGCGGTGCGCGCGATCGTGCCGGTCACGCAGATGCCACCGAACAGCGCGGAGGCGATATTGGCCACGCCCTGCGCCACCAGCTCGCAGTTCGAGCGGTGCCGCCGCCCGGTCATGCTGTCCGCCACCACCGCCGAGAGCAGGCTCTCGATCCCGCCGAGCAGCGCGAAGGACAGGGCCGAGGGCAGCATCTCCACCACCCGCGCCGGCGACAGGTCCGGCAAATGCGGTGCGGGCAGCGCGCGCGGGATGCCGCCGAAGCGCGTGCCGATCGTCTCGACCGGCAACCCGAGCAGCGCCGTGACCACGGCCGCGAGCGCGACCGCGATCAGGAAGGCGGGCCAGTGCGGCCGGAATTTGCGCAGCGCGAAGATCAGCGCGATCGAAGCCCCCGCGACCGCCACGGCGGCCGCGCTCATCGTCGGCAGCGCGTGCGCCAGCGCCTCCAGCTTGGGCACCACCGGCCCCGGCTCGGTGCCGCTCAGCGTCAGCCCCAGCAGATCCTTGAGCTGGCTCGCGAAGATGATGAGGGCGATGCCCGAGGTGAATCCCACCGTCACCGGATAGGGGATGTATTTGATGAAGGTGCCCAGCCGGAAGAAGCCGATCGCCATCAGGATCAGGCCCGAGAGCAGGGTCGCGGTAATCAGCCCGTCGACGCCGTATTGCATCACGGTCGCGGCCACCAGCACGATGAACGCGCCCGCCGGCCCGCCGATCTGGAAGCGGCTGCCGCCCAGCGCCGAGACGATGAGGCCGCCGACGATCGAGGCATAGAGACCGCGCTCCGGCCCCACGCCCGATGCGATGGCGATCGCCATCGACAGCGGCAGCGCGACGATCGCGACGGTGAGGCCCGCGACCGCATCGGCCTTGAACCCGGCGAGCGAATAGCCTTCGCGCAGCACGGTGACGAGCTTGGGGGTGAACAGCTCGGCGAAGCGAGGGGGCACGACGCTCGCCATAGTCAGCGCGGCTGGGGCTGCTTGAAACGCACGCCCCGCCCTCCCTCGGCGCTCGCGGCACCTTCGCCGATCAGCTCGATCCCGGCGCGCTCGAACGCATCGACCACCTTGACCAGCGTGTCGATCACGCCGCGGACATTGCCGTCGCTCGCCTCCATGCGCTGGATGGTGGGGAGCGACACGCCCGACATCTCCGCCAGCACCCGCTGGTCGATGCCGAGCAGCGCGCGCGCGGCGCGCATCTGGGCGGATGTAATCATGCGAGTCGTGTAACAGATATCAGAGGTGATGTGTAGAACATCAATGCTGCATGCTGCACAACGAGAAATGAGGGTCTGGCGCGTATCGGCATTGGGCACATCGGAACCGGAATATGGAACGGACGCCGAAGTTGGCGAAGTGCACGCCGGGCGATTGCCCCGCAGGCAAGGTGAAGCGGCCACCCTCCCTCAGGGTTTCCCGCGATTCGCCGCGCCATCGGCGGACGATTCACACGCCGAAGTTGGCACCTGCCTGGCCGGAACGCGGACAAGCCCTTGCGCGGACAGTGCATTGCGCGTGCGCATTTGCGCGTATGG
>NZ_JAAVVE010000087.1 GCF_018449795.1 Sphingomonas sp. dw_22 | reverse complement strand
CCCCGCGGCGCCGGGGCACCAACCCGCGCCGCAGCCGGTCGATGTCGAAGCCGTGCTGACCGCGATCGTCGCCGCCAAGGGCAATCCCGATCTCAACTGGCGCAGCTCGATCGTCGACCTGATGAAGCTGCTCGATCTCGATTCCAGCCTCGACAACCGCAAGGAGCTCGCCACCGAGCTCGGCTATGGCGGCGCCAAGGACGGTTCGGCGGAAATGAACATCTGGCTGCACAAGGCGGTGATGGGCGAGCTGGAAAAGAACGGCGGCAAGGTTCCCGCCGGCCTGAAGGACTGAACACCGATCGACATCCAGCCCCCCTCCCTGCTCGCAGGGAGGGGCAAGGGGTGGGCACGCGCTGGGACGGATCGACATTTAGAGGACGACGGACGAAAAACCCCTTCGTCACCCCGGCCGCAGTGCCGGGGTCCACTCATCCTCCAGAGAGCCCCTCACACCTCCAGCGGCTCTCCCAGCATCCCGGTGGACCCCGGCACTGCGGCCGGGGTGACGATCGACGAAGGAATATCGATGCCCCTCCCGCCGCTGAATGTCGATCCGTCCTCGCTCCATTGGCCCGGGCCCGGGTTAGAGGCAGACGCGCCCCCACTTGAATCCCCCGTCCTCCACCCCATATCCCCTCGCAAGGCGCCGATCGCCAACCGGCAGTTCCTCGCGAACTTTCGCGCCCCAGCCCTTTCTCCGATCACGACCCGCAGCGCCCTTCCGGCGCGCATGTCGTGCATCCGAAAGCGCCGCCGCGCCTCGACAGTCGAGGCTGCGGCCACCCCAACCCCAAACAGGAAACCCAATGAATTTCTTCGACAAGATCCACGAAACCCAGATCACCCGTACTGCCCGCCGGCCCCGCGCCATCCCGCTGCATCGCCGGCTCTTCCCGGTGGAGTTCTCCCCCGCCCTGCCGTCCCAGCGCGACATCGCCCGCGCGGCGGTGCGCGAAGTGCTCGGCTGACCCCAGGCGGCCTAACCCGGCGCCTGCCGGACGGCGGCATGGCACCGCCGGAACAAACCATGAACTTTTCCTTTCCAATGTAGGAAATCGCGGTATATCGAACCGGTCCACCCACGCCCGCGCCGAGTCGCGCCGGCGCCACGAGGAGGACCGGAATGAACGCGATCACGCCCATGCCCTCGCCCGCCAGCCAGGCGGCGCCCGACACGCCCATCCCCCACGACACCACCGACCAGGACTGGCGCCACCCCGCCTACCCGCCCGCGTCCTGGACCGGCTGGACGCCCGAGCGGCAGAAACTCTTCCTCCAGGCGGTCGCGGAGGGGCGCAGCGTCGTCCATGCCTGCCGCATCGTCGGCCTCACCAAGCAATCCGCCTATGCCTTTCGCCGCCGCCCCCAGGGCGCGGCCTTCGCGCTCGCCTGGCAGGCGGCGTGCCTGCTCGCCCGCGACGCGCTCGCCGACGACATGCTGGATCGCGCGCTCAATGGCGAGATCGAGACGATCACCTATCGCGACGGCACCAGCGTCTCGCGCCACCGCTATGACAATCGCCTGGCGACGACGATCCTGAACCGGCTCGATCGCCTTGCCGATCGCGCGTCGGGCGAAGTCACCTATGCCGCCGCGCGCCTCGTCGCCACCGAGTTCGACCAGTTCCTGGAGTGTATCGGCCAAGGCCCGGCCCGCGCCGGCGTCTTCCTCGGCGCGCGGACGGAGGAGGCGGCCGAGGTTGATCTCGCCCCGATCCGCGCGCTCGCCCGCGCCGATCGCTGGCTGCGCACCCATGCCGGGCTGGCCGAAGAGGTCGACACGTCCGATCTCGATCCCGCGTGCCGCCACGAATGGAGCGCCGGGCAATGGGCGCGGGCCGAGGCCGCCGGCCTGCTCGCGCTCGCACCGCCCAGGCCGGAGGAAACCACCCCTCCGGAGAGTCAAATGAGTCAACCGGCGAACAAGGAGGAGGAAGCCACCCCCGCCCTGTGGTGGGACGACCGGGCCCGCGAATGGCGCACCCGCTATCCCGCCCCGCCGGGCTTCGAGGGCCGTGAAGAGGGCGAGTATGGCGAGGAGGACTATGAGCGCGCCCTCACCCTGGAGGAGGAGGAAGCGATCGAGGCCCCCTACCGCGCCCGCGTCGCCGAGCAGGCCCGCATCGAGGCCGCCGAGCGCGATGCCCTGTTCGGCTTCGTCCCCGTCCCGCCCGATCCCGGCCGCCGTTCCGAAATGCAGCCTCCGGAAGGTGTGGATTTCAACGCGCTGCTCGAAATGGCGGCCGGCGACGCAGACGACGATCCCGAAGACGAGTTCGAGGATGAGGATGAGGACGAAAACTGGGATTATTCGCGCGATGCGGAATATATGGCGCAACTTGACGGCGATGGTCCCTGATTTCGCACGTCCCGTCGCCGTCGCCGGGCGCCGTCGGGGGCGTCTATTTGCTATTCCGCCCCCAAGCGCCCATATGTGGCGCTGCTACAGTCGCAAATTGAACGGTCACTGGCGCTTTGCGGCTCCTCTTTCCTTCTCTTCGCCCCGCAGCACGAGGGCTCCCGGCATTCGGGATCCCGATAAAAGAAGGAAAATCCGCATGAGCATCACCGGCACCGTCAAGTTCTTCAACGCCGACAAGGGCTATGGCTTCATCGCTCCGGACACCGGCGGCCAGGACGCGTTCGTCCACATCACCGCGGTCGAGCGCGCCGGCATGGCGACCCTCAATCAGAACCAGCGCGTCACCTACGAGCTGGAGCAGGACAAGCGCGGCAAGACCAGCGCCGTCAACCTGCAGGCTGTCGACTGAGCTTTCTCAGGCGTCACCCGAAATACGGCGCCCTCCGCACATCGCGGGGGGCGCCATCTACTCCAGGAGAACGCCACATGGCCCAGGCCCCCAATTTCCGCGCCAACGCCGCCCAGTGCCGCGCCGACGCCGAGGCTGCGACCCTCTCCAATGTCCGCGAACGGTGCCTGCGCGCCGAGGCTGCCTGGCTCGACATGGCCGATCGTCAGGAACGCGTCGAGACCGCGCGCGCCGTGCGCGAGAATCGCCCCGGTCCAGCAACCATCGCCGCCTGACCCGGCGCGCCATCGGCCCGTCGCACGCCGGACTAATATTGTAGTATTACTTAGCCTGAATCGACCGCGCATCGCCTTGCAATGCGGGAAACGGCCCCCAATTGGCCGTTAACCTGTGTTAATTATGCGAGTATGAGACGATGGGCGAGAAAGTCGCTCTGACTTCGGGCCAGATCGCGAGATTGCGCGAATTGGTGGAAGCGACCGCGGAACGCCTGGGCACCACGCCCGATGCCGCGATCGCCTTTATCGAAACCGCCGCCATCGATGTCGCCCCTGGCAAGAACCCGCTGACGCTCGGTGAGTTCGCCGCGCATTGGCGGGCGCTGCGCCTGCGCCGCAACGAGTCGCTCGGCATCCCGGTGTTCCGCGATCCGGCGTGGGACATGCTGCTCGATCTGCTGGTCGCCTCGGAGGAGGGGCGCCGGGTGTCGGTGACCGGGCTGTGCCACGCCTCGGGCGTGCCGACCACCACGGCGCTGCGCCATGTCGATCGGCTCGACGCGCTCGGGCTGATCGACCGCACCGCCGATCCCGCCGATCGCCGCCGCTTCTGGGTGACGGCCCGCCCGGACACGCTGGATCGCGTCCGCGAGTTGGTCGCCCGGCTGCGGGCGGCGGCCTGAAATCGGGCTTGCAATGTAGGATTTGAGGGGCGACGAAAGGCGAGGCTCTTTCGCATCGCTGGAATTGGGATCGTCATCCCGGCGAAAGCCGGGATCCAGGAGTCGCGAGCGACACGGCCCGACAGGCAACCTTTCCCCTCCCCAAGCATTGGCCTGACATCACGCAGGGAAATGGGAGAGACAATATGCGACTTTTAGCACTTGGCTTCGTCGCCGCGGCGGCAATGGTTTCGGGCTGTACCGACAGTTACGGCACCGGTTCGGCCAGCCGTTCGGGCTACCGCTCCTATGACTATAACCGTCCCGATCCCTCCTATGGCGGCTATTATGCCGATCGCTATTATCGCGACGACAATCGCCGTTACCGCGAGCGCCGTCTGGCTCGCAACGACCGGGTCTATCGCGGCCAGGACGGGCGCTATTATTGCCGCCGCAGCGACGGCACCACGGGCCTGATCGTCGGCGGCATCGCCGGCGGAGTGCTCGGCAACGTGATCGCGCCGGGCGGGTCGGAAGTGCTGGGCACGCTGCTCGGCGCAGCGGCGGGTGCCGCGGTCGGCTCGTCGGTGGACAAGAACAACGACGTCCGCTGCCGCTGAGGCGGCGCGCGGCGGCGGGCCATCCCGCCGCCGCGACCTATCCGATAGTGTGACTTCGCGCCGCCACATGGCCGCGCTAGAAACGGGCGCACAAGGAACAGAGGAGCACGCCGATGACCACCCGCACCGCGACCGCCCGCTACGAAGGCTTCGGCAAGGAGGGCAAGGGCCACATCACCTCGGCCTCCGGCGTGCTCGACGCCACGCCCTACAGCTTCAACACCCGCTTCGGCGATGAGAAGGGCACCAATCCCGAGGAACTGATCGCCGCGGCGCATGCCGGCTGCTTCACCATGGCGCTCAGCTTCGCCCTCGCCCAGGCCGGCTTCAGCGAGGGCAGCCTGGAGACCAGCGCCGCGGTCAAGCTCGAGGCCGACGGCGAAGGCGGCTTCTCGATCACCCGCTCGGACCTGACACTCAAGGCGAGCATCCCCGGCATCGCCGAGGAGCAGTTCGCGGCGTTGGCCAAGGGCGCCGAGGCCAATTGCCCGGTCTCGAAGCTGCTCAAGGCCGAGATCAGCCTGACCTACGAACTGGCCTGAAGTACCGTCCGGCCGTCAGGCGTCCGTCTTGGGCGTCCGCGGCGCACGGGGCTTGGCGGCGGCAGCGCGGGCGGAGGGACGCTTCGCCACGGGCTTCGCAGCCGCCACAGGCTTCGCCGCAGCCGGGGCAGCCGGCTTGGCCTTCACCTTGGCAACAGGCTTGGCAGGCACCGCGGCGATTGCCGGCGCAGCAGCGGGCTTGCGCGTCCGCTTGACCACCGGCTTGGGGGCCGCGGCCGCAACGGGAGCCGGCGGCGGCGAGCCCTCGGGCTTGTCCTCGGGCTTGGCGGCGGCGGCCGGCTTCGCCTCGGGCTCGTTCTTGAGCCTGGCGGCCAGCGCGACCAGACCCGCCGCGAGCAGGTCGGCGACCACGGGATGCTTGGCCAGTCCGGTCAGCTTGCGGCGCACGTCCTTGGGCAGCTTGATGCCCGCGATGTTCTTCGGGAGCAGCGAGCTTTTCGCGCCGTCCTTCTTTTCCTTCTTGCCGGCCATTCATTCCTCCACGATTTGTCATACCACTGTCATGGACGAACGACCCCGCGTCAATGCGCAGTCTCGGCCGGGTGCTCGAACTCGAACTCGATCACCAGCTCGCCGCGTGCCAGCTTGCCGCGAACATCCTTTGCCCGGCGTGCGGCGGCCCGGGCGCCGACCGCATCGGCGCCCCGCTCGTCCCTGTCCAGTTTCCGGCTCTTCATGCTTCGTCTCCTGCACCCGCCCGGAGACCGAACGGGCGGAGGGGACGCAGCGTTCCACCGTCAGCGCGCCGCCACCAGGCGCTGGAGGAAGGCATGGAGCCGCGCGCTGTTGGCGGCCCAGGTGAAGGGCTCGGCGACGGCGCGAACCGCCGCGGCAGCTGGCGGATCGGCCAGGATCCCGGCAAGCGCCGCGC
>NZ_JAAVVE010000086.1 GCF_018449795.1 Sphingomonas sp. dw_22 | reverse complement strand
CGGCGGTTATCGAAAACCAGGCGCACGGCCGCTCCGAGAAAAAGGGGTTAGGCAGGGCGTCGGTGTTTTGCGCTCTTTGACATTGTGATTTAGATGAAGGGACATGTGGGCGGCGGCCCCGGGTCCGGCGGCTTCAAGGCGTCGGGTGCTCGGTAAAGCTAAGCTGCTCTTGCATGTCCTTTACACGTTTCCATACGTGAATAGAATTTTGTGCAGAGCGGCTCCTTGAGATGAGCGGTACGGGCGGGGCATTCCACCTGGTTCGTATCGTACATAAACTTGAGAGTTTGATCATGGCTCAGAATGAACGCTGGCGGCATGCCTAACACATGCAAGTCGAACGAAGGCTTCGGCCTTAGTGGCGCACGGGTGCGTAACGCGTGGGAATCTGCCCTTGGGTTCGGAATAACAGTGAGAAATTACTGCTAATACCGGATGATGACGAAAGTCCAAAGATTTATCGCCCGAGGATGAGCCCGCGTAGGATTAGCTAGTTGGTGAGGTAAGAGCTCACCAAGGCGACGATCCTTAGCTGGTCTGAGAGGATGATCAGCCACACTGGGACTGAGACACGGCCCAGACTCCTACGGGAGGCAGCAGTGGGGAATATTGGACAATGGGCGAAAGCCTGATCCAGCAATGCCGCGTGAGTGATGAAGGCCTTAGGGTTGTAAAGCTCTTTTACCCGGGATGATAATGACAGTACCGGGAGAATAAGCTCCGGCTAACTCCGTGCCAGCAGCCGCGGTAATACGGAGGGAGCTAGCGTTATTCGGAATTACTGGGCGTAAAGCGCACGTAGGCGGCTTTGTAAGTCAGAGGTGAAAGCCTGGAGCTCAACTCCAGAACTGCCTTTGAGACTGCATCGCTTGAATCCAGGAGAGGTGAGTGGAATTCCGAGTGTAGAGGTGAAATTCGTAGATATTCGGAAGAACACCAGTGGCGAAGGCGGCTCACTGGACTGGTATTGACGCTGAGGTGCGAAAGCGTGGGGAGCAAACAGGATTAGATACCCTGGTAGTCCACGCCGTAAACGATGATAACTAGCTGTCTGGGCGCTTGGCGCTTAGGTGGCGCAGCTAACGCATTAAGTTATCCGCCTGGGGAGTACGGCCGCAAGGTTAAAACTCAAATGAATTGACGGGGGCCTGCACAAGCGGTGGAGCATGTGGTTTAATTCGAAGCAACGCGCAGAACCTTACCAGCGTTTGACATGCCCGGACGACTTCCAGAGATGGATTTCTTCCCTTCGGGGACTGGGACACAGGTGCTGCATGGCTGTCGTCAGCTCGTGTCGTGAGATGTTGGGTTAAGTCCCGCAACGAGCGCAACCCTCGCCTTTAGTTACCATCATTTAGTTGGGTACTCTAAAGGAACCGCCGGTGATAAGCCGGAGGAAGGTGGGGATGACGTCAAGTCCTCATGGCCCTTACGCGCTGGGCTACACACGTGCTACAATGGCGACTACAGTGGGCTGCAAACCCGCGAGGGTGAGCTAATCTCCAAAAGTCGTCTCAGTTCGGATTGCACTCTGCAACTCGAGTGCATGAAGGCGGAATCGCTAGTAATCGTGGATCAGCATGCCACGGTGAATACGTTCCCAGGCCTTGTACACACCGCCCGTCACACCATGGGAGTTGGATTCACCCGAAGGCGTTGCGCTAACTCGCAAGAGAGGCAGGCGACCACGGTGGGTTTAGCGACTGGGGTGAAGTCGTAACAAGGTAGCCGTAGGGGAACCTGCGGCTGGATCACCTCCTTTCTAAGGAACGCGGCGGAAAGCGCCATGATCCCCAGGCTTCGGCCTCGCGATCGTGGAAGAGCTTCCTCCATGTCCTATGAACATAGCCGCCGTCCTCATGTCCCTTCATCACTGGATACCATCCCTTCGGGGATGGAAGCCTGAGCTGGCTCTTGCCGCCCGCGGCCCATTGGGCCAGTCGGGCGTGGCATTGGGGGCCGGTAGCTCAGGTGGTTAGAGCGCACGCCTGATAAGCGTGAGGTCGTAGGTTCAACTCCTACTCGGCCCACCACATTGCCAGGCAGGTGGCTTGCACGAGCGCGCTAACGGGGCCTTAGCTCAGTTGGGAGAGCGCTAGCTTTGCAAGCTTGAGGTCGTCGGTTCGATCCCGACAGGCTCCACCAGTCCGCAGCGGTGGAGACGATTTGGCGAAAGCTAAATCGCAGCGGCGCAGCGGGCACAACCGATATATCCAGGGATGAAGCAACCGGTTTGCTGCGCAGCATTGTGCAGCAATTCGCGGCCTGCGGGCCGCAAGCGTCTTTGACATTGTGAATGGGTTTTTCAAATCGATGCCGTATCGGCGCCGGTTTCAGCGGGTCTTCGGACTTGGTGATGCTCGCGTCGATTAATACGAGCTGAGATAATTATCCGCATCATACAGGCAGCGTTAGCCGAGTGGTCGTCGTTCTGTTGATCGACGTTCCCAGCGTTGTCGTTGGTGGTGCGGACTCTCAAGCGTGAGGTAAGGGCAATTCGTGGATGCCTTGGCATGTACAGGCGATGAAGGACGTGGCACGCTGCGATAAGCGTCGGTGAGCTGTGAGCAAGCTTTGACCCGACGATTTCCGAATGGGGAAACCCACCTTCACCAATTAATTCAGCGTATCCAGCAATGGGTGGCCGAGTTAATTGGGAAAGGTATCACCGAAGTGAATAAAATAGCTTTGGTGAAGCGAACCCGGTGAACTGAAACATCTCAGTAGCCGGAGGAAAAGACATCAACCGAGATTCCGTTAGTAGTGGCGAGCGAACGCGGACCAGGCCAGTGCCTTGATTTCAACTAGCAGAACACTCTGGAAAGTGTGACCATAGCGGGTGACAGTCCCGTATGCGAAAGTGATGATCAAGGACTCGAGTAGGGCGGGACACGTGTAATCCTGTCTGAACATAGGGGGACCACCCTCTAAGCCTAAATACTCGTACATGACCGATAGCGAACTAGTACCGTGAGGGAAAGGTGAAAAGCACCCCGATGAGGGGAGTGAAACAGTACCTGAAACGGATTGCCTACAAGCAGTGGGAGCCTCTTTATGGGGTGACCGCGTACCTCTTGCATAATGGGTCTGTGACTTAATGTACCAAGCAAGCTTAAGCCGATAGGTGTAGGCGCAGCGAAAGCGAGTCTGAATAGGGCGACTTAGTTTGGTGTATTAGACCCGAAACCCGGCGATCTAGGCATGACCAGGATGAAGGTGCGGTAACACGCACTGGAGGTCCGAACCGATTAACGTTGAAAAGTTACCGGATGAGTTGTGTTTAGGGGTGAAAGGCCAATCAAGCCGGGAAATAGCTGGTTCTCCGCGAAAACTATTGAGGTAGTGCCTCAGATGAATACCGTGCGGGGTAGAGCACTGGATGGATGCGGGGGTCGCGAGATCTACCAACTCTAACCAAACTCCGAATACGCACGAGTACTATCTGGGAGACAGACGGCGGGTGCTAAGGTCCGTCGTCAAAAGGGAAACAGCCCTGACCTACAGCTAAGGTCCCCAAGTCACGTCTAAGTGGGAAAGCATGTGGGAATCCCAAAACAACCAGGAGGTTGGCTTAGAAGCAGCCATCCTTTAAAGAAAGCGTAACAGCTCACTGGTCTAAATAAGGGTTCCTGCGGCGAAGATGTAACGGGGCTCAAGACGTGCACCGAAGCTTAGGGTGTGTAGTTTACTACACGCGGTAGCGGAGCGTTCCGTAAGCCTGCGAAGCCGAAGGGTAACCGACGGTGGAGGTATCGGAAGTGCGAATGCAGACATGAGTAGCGATAAAAAGGGTGAGATGCCCTTTCGCCGAAAGACCAAGGGTTCCTGCGCAAGGCTAATCCGCGCAGGGTGAGCCGGCCCCTAAGATGAGCCCGAAGGGGGTAATCGATGGGAACCACGTTAATATTCGTGGGCCTGGTGGTGTGTGACGGATCCCGTGTGTTGTACGTCCTTATCGGATTGGACGTGCTTCGAAGGGGTTCCAGGAAATAGCCCCACCGTATAGACCGTACCCGAAACCGACACAGGTGGTCAGGTAGAGTATACCAAGGCGCTTGAGAGAAGTGTCCTGAAGGAACTCGGCAAATTGCCTCCGTACCTTCGGAAGAAGGAGGCCCTCACTGAGCGCAAGCTTTTTGAGGGGGCACAGGCCAGGGGGTAGCGACTGTTTAGCAAAAAC
Source organism: Sphingomonas sp. dw_22 (assembly GCF_018449795.1). GTDB lineage: Bacteria > Pseudomonadota > Alphaproteobacteria > Sphingomonadales > Sphingomonadaceae > Sphingomonas. The sequence goes on along the minus strand of NZ_JAAVVE010000086.1, from coordinate 1,595 downwards.
ACAGGGCTCTGCTAAGTCGGCTTCAAGACGACGTATAGGGCCTGACGCCTGCCCGGTGCCTGAAGGTTAAGTGGAGGGGTGCAAGCTCCGAAATGAAGCCCAGGTAAACGGCGGCCGTAACTATAACGGTCCTAAGGTAGCGAAATTCCTTGTCGGGTAAGTTCCGACCTGCACGAATGGCGTAACGACTTCCCCACTGTCTCCAGGACATGCTCAGCGAAATTGAATTCTCCGTGAAGATGCGGAGTACCCGCGGTTAGACGGAAAGACCCCGTGCACCTTTACTGCAGCTTCAGAGTGGCATTAGGAAAGAACTGTGTAGAATAGGTGGGAGGCTTTGAAGCGATGGCGCCAGCTGTCGTGGAGCCACAATGTGAAATACCACCCTGTTGTTTTCTGATGTCTAACCTCGAGCCATGAAACTGGCTCAGGGACCCTCTGTGGCGGGTAGTTTGACTGGGGCGGTCGCCTCCTAAAGAGTAACGGAGGCGCGCGAAGGTTGGCTCAGGCCGGTTGGAAACCGGCTGTTAGAGTGCAATGGCATAAGCCAGCCTGACTGCGAGACTGACAAGTCGAGCAGAGACGAAAGTCGGTCATAGTGATCCGGTGGTCCCTCGTGGAAGGGCCATCGCTCAACGGATAAAAGGTACGCCGGGGATAACAGGCTGATAACCCCCAAGAGCTCATATCGACGGGGTTGTTTGGCACCTCGATGTCGGCTCATCACATCCTGGGGCTGGAGCAGGTCCCAAGGGTTTGGCTGTTCGCCAATTAAAGTGGTACGTGAGCTGGGTTCAGAACGTCGCGAGACAGTTTGGTCCCTATCTGCCGTGGGCGTCGAAATTTGAGAGGAGTTGACCCTAGTACGAGAGGACCGGGTTGAACATACCTCTGGTGTACCTGTCGTCGTGCCAACGGCGCAGCAGGGTAGCTATGTATGGACGGGATAACCGCTGAAAGCATCTAAGCGGGAAGCCTCCCTCGAGATAAGATTTCTTAGAGCGGTCGAAGACCACGACCTTGATAGATCGGATGTGGAAGCGCGGTAACGCGTGGAGCTAACCGATACTAATTGCTCTATTCGCGCTTGAGAGTCCCACCATCAATGACAGCACTGGGCGTAGCCCTCGCCTATCATTGACGGCGGATGATCATCGCAGCCCGTATTAAAGAATACCAGAGTGCACGGTATCGATTTGAAGAAACCAATCCCAGCTACACCGGCTTCATTGCTTGGTGGCTATAGCGTCTGTGCCCCACCCGATCCCATCCCGAACTCGGCCGTGAAACCAGACAGCGCCGATGGTACTATCGTCTAAGCGATGGAAGAGTAGGTCGTCGCCAGGCATTGCAGCCGGTGTTGTTGGGACAGGTTTCTTCTCTAAACCCATTCACATGTCAGAGCTCGTCCCCGTTGTCGCGGGGTGGAGCAGTCCGGTAGCTCGTCAGGCTCATAACCTGAAGGTCACAGGTTCAAATCCTGTCCCCGCAACCAACGCGACATCACCCCCCCACACACCCCGTCAGTCCACACAAGGACCGGCGGGCTTTTCGCGTTCCAAACACCAACGCGTTGACAGATACCCACCGGGCGG
>NZ_JAAVVE010000085.1 GCF_018449795.1 Sphingomonas sp. dw_22 | reverse complement strand
CCCGTCCCCTACCGCGGGCCCCTCCGATCGGCGCGGGCGGTGGGGGGTGGGCGCACCGGCCCGATGCGGACGATCCCGCCGAGGCGGTTCCAGAAGCCCGCATTGCCCGCCCGGCGAACCGCATAGCGCCCATGGCGCAGATCGAGCGACGGAGCGGGCAGCCGGGCGGCAAGCGGCCCCGGCCCAAGAGCGGCACGGCCCAGCATCATCTCGGGCGGCAGCGCAGTCCCATAGGCCAGCACCCCAGGCTTGCCGGCCGCCTCCCATGCCGCGCCCAGCAGCGGCGCGGGCACCGCGAATCCGCTGCCGTCGCCCGCACGAACGAGCGCGCGCGTCTCGCCCAGGTCAACGGCCCATTCCCCCTCCGGCGGCTGCGGCAGCGCCAGCGCATCGGGCACCATCGCGGCATCGCCGAGCCCGCCGGCTTCAGCAAGATCGACCCAGCGCGCCATCACCTCGTGCCGGACGACGCCCACCAGATAGCGTTTCGGCGCGATCTCCGCCCCCAGCGCCAGGTGCAGCGATTCGGCCGGCTCCGCGATCAGATCCTCGATCGCAAAGGGCAATGCTTCCAGCCGCTTGGCCCGGCTCGGCAACGGCAGGTCGACCGCCAGCAGCCGCACCTGCTCGGTGGGGACGAGAATGGTTGCGGGGCCCTCCGGCTCGGCTATGATCGGCCGGCCGCCCGCCAGCGTCCAGATGCCGGTGGTGTGCGGTTCCGAGCCCGAAGGCGCATCGATGGCGTGGGGATCGGATGTCACATTAGCTTCATGGGCGGGACGCATGGGGTGGGGATGCGCATAGTTTTGAAACAGTTTAGTGACATCGCACCGCTTGGGCCCACAAGCAAGCGCGCCGCAATGCCCGATGGCGAAGCCGGGCTGACCCTGATCGAGATGCTGATCGTGCTGGTCATCATCGCCGTGGTGGCTGGCCTCATCACAGTGAACGTGATCGGCCGCCCCGACGAAGCCAAGGCGACCACGACCAAGGGCAACATCTCCAGCATCTCGGGCGCGCTCAAGATGTACCGGCTCGACAATGGCGATTACCCCAGCACCGAACAGGGGCTGAAGGCGCTGATCGAGAAATCGACCACCCCGCCCGTCCCCTCCAGCTTCCCCCAGGGCGGCTATCTCTCCGCCCCGCCGCTCGACGCCTGGGGCCGGCCCTATGAGTATAAGTCGGAAGGCGGCGCCTTCATGATCCGGTCGCTCGGCAAGGACGGCAAGCCCGGCGGCGAAGGCGTGGACGCCGATATCGAAGGCAAGGGCTGAGCCATATGCGGGGGGCCGGCATCGTCGCGCGTCGCCCCTCCGAAGACGGGCTGACTCTGATCGAGATGCTGATCGTGCTCGCGATCATCGGCGTCGCGGCGGGTGCGACGACGCTCGGCATCGGCGCGGTGACGCGCGCGCCTTCGGTCGAGACCGAGGCGCGGCGGCTGGCGACGCGGCTCCAGGCCGCGGCGGACGATGCGATGCTGGGCGATCGCACGGTGGCCTTCACGGTCGAGAAGCACGGCTATGGCTTCGCGACGATCGGCGCCGACGGCAAGACGGTGGCGCGCACCGACGACGCCTTCGGCTTCCACCGCCTGCCCGGCGGCATGACGATGACGCTGCACGCCCAGCCGCCCGTCGTGCTGGGCGTCGACGGATCGGGCAAGCCGATGTCCGCGACGATCGCGAGCGGATCGCAGCGCTGGCTGGTCGCCTATGACGGCATGACCGCGACAGCGGTGAAGGCCCCGGCAGGCAAATGAGGGACGAAGGCTTCTCGCTGATCGAGGCGATGGTCGCGCTGGCGGTGCTCGCCATCGCCACGGTGGGCCTGATGCGCACGGTCGAATCGCACATCGATTCGACGCGCGGGCTCGAGCGGCGCGCGGCGGCGATGTGGGTGGCCGAGAATCGCCTTGCCGAGATGGAGCTGGGCGCGCGGGGCGGATCGGGCGAGCTGGTCGAGATGATGGGCCAGCGCTGGCGCGTCGCAGTCGCGCGGCGCCACACCGACGATCCCGAGATCGAGCGCGTGCGGATCGAGGTCTTCCCCGCAAACGAACAGGCTCCGCTTGCATCGCTCGACGGCTTCGTGGACGGACGCACGGGATGACCGGCCTCAACCTCACCCCGCGCCAGGCGCGCACCACGCTCGACCTGCTGACGGGCGCCGTGGTCGTATCGGTCGCGGTCGCGCTGGCCGGGCTGACCTGGCGGATCGCCGGCCATGCCGGCACCGGCGCGATCACGGTGCCGAGCGGCCACAGCGGCCCGGCCCTCCCGCCCGACATCGCCGCGGCGATCGCGCTGGCTCCGTTCGGCAAGGCGGCGCTGGCCGATGCGAACCAGGCCACGGCGCTGCCGCTGGAGCTGAAGGGCGTGATCGCCGCCGTCCCGGCCGAGCTCTCGACCGCCTTCATCGCCGTGGCAGGCCAGCCGCCCAAGCCCTTCCGCGTCGGCGAGACGGTGAACGGCGCGACGATCCAGTCGGTACTGCGCGACCGGGTGATCCTGTCGAACGGTGGTCGCAGCGAATATCTGCCCTTCCCCGATCCGACGCTTTCGCCCGAGCAGCGCCAGGCCGCCGCCGCGAAGGCGCCAGCGCCCGCCGCCGTCGCCCCGGCGCAGCAACAGGTACCCGGCGCCGTGCCGGGTCCGCCCCCGGGCAACACCGCCGCCGTGCTCCAGCGCTTCGACGCGACGCCGACCGCCAATGGCTATCGCATCGGCGACAACGCCCCGTCCGGCATGATGGCGGGCGACGTGATCCAGTCGGTCAACGGCACGCCGCTCAGCGACCCGCAAGCCGCCAATGCCGCCTTCGCCGCCGCGCAATCGAGCGGCTCTGCGCAGATCCAGATCCTCCGCGACGGGAAGCGGCTCACGCTTACCGTGCCGCTCCGCTAGAAGAGACCCCAGTGAAGATTCGCTCCGCCCTCGCCTGCCTCGCGCTCGCCTCGACCGCGCTCGACCCGTTGATCGCGCTCGCGCAAGACGCATCGGCCCAGGATGCGGGCGACGTCGTCATCAACATGCGCGGCGTCGAGATCGCCGACGTGGCGGACCAGATCTCGCGGATCACCGGCCGCACGCTGATCCTCGATCCCGCCGTGAAGGGCGTGGTGACGGTCACCTCGGCCACCCCGCTGACGCCCGCGGGCGTGTGGGAGCTGTTCCAGTCGGTGCTGCGCGCCAACGGCTTCTCGGCGGTGCGCTCGGGCCGGGCCTGGCGGATCGTGCCCGCCGCCAATGCCGTGCGCGACGGCGGCGTGCCGAGCCGGGGCGCTGCGGGCCAGGAGCTGGTGACGCGGATGGTGCGCCTCGCCAACGTCCCCTCGGCCGATGTCGCCCGCGTGGTGCGCCCGCTGGTCGCCACCTTCGGCAGCGTCGAGCCGATGACGAGCCCCAATGCGATCGTCGTCACCGATTATGCCGACAATGTCCGCCGGGTCGAGGCGATCGCCCATCAGCTCGACGGCGGCAGCGGCGCCACCTTCGCGACGCTGACGCTCAAGAACGGCAACGCCGTCGACGTGGCGCAGGCCCTCCAGAACGTGCTCGGCGAGGGTGGCCAGAACGGCACCGGCGCGCGCGTCGCCGCCGATGCGCGCAGCAACACGGTGATCGTGCGCGGCACCCCCGCCGCCGTCGCCGAGGCGCGCAAGATCGTGACCTCGCTCGATCAGCCCGGCGGCGCCACACCGATCACCCGCATGTTCCGCCTCAACTATGCCGATGCCGAGACGGTGACCGACGTGCTGCGCGGCGTGCTCGGCCAGGGCGAATCCGTGGACAATCCGGTCGCGCGCAGCCTCTCCGAAAGCGGCGCCAATCCCTTCGCGCGGCTGAGCAGCCAGGGCATGTCGGCGCTGTCGAACAGCGCGGCGTCGACGAACGGCGGGATCGGCAGCGCGATGCAGGCCGCGACGACCAGCCAGCCGGTGATGCAGAACCTGCCCAACGCGACGCCGCAGGGCTTCTCGACGCCCGACCTCACCGTCCAGCCCGCGCCCGAGCTCAACGCCGTGGTGGTGCGCGGCACGCCCGCCGCGATCGCCTCGATCGAGACGCTCATCACCGATCTCGACGTGCGCCGTCCCCAGGTGCTGATCGAAGCCGCTATCGCCGAGATCACCGGCGACGATGCCGAGGCGCTGGGCGTGCAGCTCGGCACGAGCGGCGCGGTGCTCGGCCAAGGCGGCGCCGGCACCTCGTTCGACTCAGCCGGCCCATCGCTCGGCGGGATCCTGACGGCGCTCGGCGTGCCGGCCGGCAAGCTGCTCGGCAACGGCTTTACCGGCAACCTCAAGATCGGCGACGATTTCTCGATCCTGGTTCAGGCGCTTGGCACCTCAACACGAGCCAATCTGCTCTCGACGCCGCAGATCACCGTGCTGGACAATGTGCCCGGCGAGTTCGTGTCGGGCCAGAACGTGCCGTTCCTCACCGGCTCGATCCTCACCAATTCGAGCTCGGCCACGCCCTACACCACGATCGAGCGCAAGGATGTGGGCATCACGTTGCGCGTCCTGCCGCGCATCAATGCGGGCGACACGATCCGGCTCCAAGTGAACCAGGAAGCCTCCTCGATCGCCACGGCGCAGACCCAGGCGGCATCCGATCTCGTCACCAATCGCCGCGCGATCAACACCACCGTCCTCGCCGACAACGGCCAGACGATCGTGCTCGGCGGCCTGATCAGCGACGATTACACGGATTCGCGCCAGCAGGTGCCGGTCCTGGGCGACATCCCAATCGTGGGCGAGTTGTTCAAGAGCAAGAGCAAGACGCACCAGAAGCGCACGCTGTTCATCTTCCTGAAGCCGACGATCCTGCGCGACGGCGCCGACGCGACTGCCGCGTCCAAGGACCGCTATGCCCGCATCCGCGCCGATGAAATCGAGAACACCAAGCGCAACAGCCTGTTGCTCGCCCCACCCAAGCCGCGCCTGACGGTGGAGATCGACGGAATTTATTGATTTTGGCGAAAGCAGATAGAATTAAATTGGAAACCTATTGCCCCCCGGGAGGGGGGGCACGAGGCAAAAGGGACGCTATCGCTTCGTGTAGGGGAAATCATTGAAACAATGCAGTCTCCAGCTTTGGTACCGATCATTCGCACCAGCCACACATACGTACCGATTGGAACTCTGACCAAATCCAGAAAAAGTTCTATTGCACCATTCTATATCTATTTGCAATTGCTGATACCCAGCATCCATACAAGCCTCAAATCTTGGATCCCATGTTTGAGCTAATGCGTGAGTTGGGAAAGCAACTACGGCGATCATTGCGAAAATTGATTTCAGCATCAAATTTCCCCTATTTTAGCATCTACTGACGGATGCGGCCCAAGGGGCAAGTATTCATAGGATTGAGCCCTAATATAGTCAACGGAGCTACAAAGCACTTCGACCTGCAACTACACCGTTTCAGCGGACAGAGAGGGATTTCTATTCCCCTGCCGGCAACGGCACGCGCACCCGCTGGGTCCCTCGCGTGAAGAAGGCCGCGTCGATCGCCAGCGAGACGAGCTGCCAGCCGTCCACGCTCTCGCCGACGCGCAGCGTCCGGGTGGCTCCGTCGCCACCGCGCACCAGCGCCACGGCGTCCTCGCCCAGCCGGCCGACGATGCCCGCCAGTTGCGGCGCATCGGCCGGCGCCTCCGCCGCTTCGGCGGCGACGCTCCCGAACAACGGCCGCTCATAAATCGCCCCAAACGGCTCCGGGGCGGCGCCGGCCGGGAGCGGGACCGGGCCACCACCCGGCCTGGCCCCCCCCGCCCCTTGCCCCACGGGGCCCACAGCAACGGGCGGGGCCAGCCCCCACCCCCCGCCCCGGCCCGCGCCCCCCGCCCCGCGGGCGCCGCCCCGGCGCGGGGCTCTATGGGGCAGATCTCAATCCCCCCCCAATGCGGTAATGTGGGTGGCGTGGGCCAACAACCAACAGGCAAATTTGGTTGGCGGCCTGCCGCAATGCGAC
>NZ_JAAVVE010000084.1 GCF_018449795.1 Sphingomonas sp. dw_22 | reverse complement strand
GACCGCTGCGCCATGATCCGCCGGCCTCGCCCATTTGGCCCGGCCCAGGGCGACCCGCTCCGCTTGCCCGCCGTCGCCCCCCCCCCGCCCCGGGCCCGCGCCCCCCCCCCGCGCGCGCCGTCGCCCCCCCCCCCCGCACCCCTCCCCCCCCCCCCCTCCCCCCCCCCCGCCCGCCCCCCCGCCCCCGCCCCGCCCCCCCCCCCCCCCCCCGACCCGCAGGCCCACCGGGATCGCGCGCGGCCAGCGATCGGCGCACTTTTCGTCGAGCGGCCAGCCATAGACCCAGGCCCCGTCCCAGAAGCGCCACCGCGCCCGCGCGACGCCCGGCAGCAGCATCTGCGGCACCGGCCCGGCACCGCGCACCAGCCCGCCCCCGGTCACGGCATAGCGCACCGGCACCGAAATCCCGCCATAGCCCGGCGCGGCGCGCGCGAACGAGATGCCGGCGCCACCGCCTTCGATAGGTCCGCCGGAAATCTGGTCGAGGTCGCTGGTCAGCACGAACATCGTCCGTTGCAGCGCCGCCAGCCGGTCGAGCCGCCCTTCGGTGCGCTGGTTCACGTTGATGATGCCGTCCACCAGCGCCAGCCCGGCCACCGCGATCAGCGCGAACAGGCCGAGCGAGATCATCAGCTCGATCAGGGTGAAGCCCTCGTTGGAGCGGCATCGGCCCGCTCCCCCAAGATCCTTCACGATCCCGAGCTCACCGCCACGGGTTCATAGCCCTGCTTGCGGGCGACAAGGATGGCGAAGTCGCGCGCGACCGAACCGTCGGTGCGGAAGCGCACCGGGCCGGTGACGCCGTGGAAGCCCTTGCCGTCGAGCAGGCCCTGGCTGTTGAGCGTGTTGGTGCCGCGCAGCGTGTTGGCGATACCTGCCGCGTCATAGGCCAGCGCCGTGATCGTCCCCGGGCTGCCGCCGTTGCGCGCCGCGAACTCGCTGGCGAAGGTGCCGAAGGCATTAGGGTCCGGGCTGGCGATCCAGGCGCCGTCCAGCGCCTCCAGCGCCTGCGGGCGATGATCGAGCCCCTGCAAGGTGCCGAGGAACTGGATGCCGGTATCGCGCAGGTTGCGCGCCGCGGCGAGCACCGCCTCGCCGCTGCCGGGGAGCAGCACCGCATCGGGCGCGTCGCCGGCCGAGGGCATGGGCTGGCCAGCCTTCACTTCGAGCACGCGCACGCTCATGGCCAGCTCGCCTTCCATCTGCCCCGCCGCCAGCGCCGCGGCGGCGCTCCACGGCGAACCGTCGTCAATCATCGCGACCGACTTGACCCCCCGCCCGCGCGCATAGCGCAGGATCGCGCTGGTCACCTGCCCCGCGGTGATCCCGAAGATCCAGGTGCCGGGCTGGCGCAGCACCGAATCGTTGCTGAAGGCGATGATCGGCACCCGGCGCGCGACCGTGCTGGAGACGGCCGGCACTTCCTCGGCGGTGAGCGGCCCCAGGATCATCGCGGGATGCCTCTTCAGCGCCTCGGCCGCCGCCGCAGCGGCTCCGGCCGCCGTCCCGCCGGTGTCGAAACTCTGCACATAGGCGCTGTTTTCCGCGAGCAACGCCGCCTGCTGCATGCTAATGCCCAGCCGCGCTCGCGGACCCGTGAGCGGCACCAGCAGGGCGATGGGGCGCTTGTCCTTCTTCTCTGCCGAATACGCGAACGAGGGAAGCGCGACCGATGCCGCTGACGCGACCAGGCCTGATTGCAAGAACCTCAGCAGCGCGCGCCGGTTCATTGCCGACTCCGGAAATTGGGGGTGTGGCACGGGGGCGTATTATCGTCTTCGCGGTGCTGGGCATAGTGGCCTATGCGCTGGCGATGCTCGCCACCATGCCGGCGAGCGTGATCGTCAAGAACCGCCCCTGGCGGACGGGCGTGGCGGGCACGGTGTGGAACGGCGAGGTCGGCGTGGCCGGGGGCAGCAAGCTCGAATGGCACATGGCGCCGCTGCGCTCGCTCATCAGCCTGGGCTTCGCGGCGGACTGGAAGGCGACGGGGCCGAACACCGATCTGGGCGGGCGGATGCTGCTCCATCCCGGCGGGCGGACAGTCCTCGACAAGGTGAGCGGATCGGCCGACGCGAGCCTGATCCGGGCGCTCCAGCCGAACCTCCCCTTCACCTGCGACCTGACGATGCAGATCCAGATGGAGCGGATCGCGATCGGCGGCGGCAGCCAGATGCTCGACGGCAATGCGACCACCGATCCCGGAAGCTGCCGCCCCAAGGGTGCCGGCGCGGCCTCCGCCCTGCCCGCGCTGATCCTGACCGCCGAGCATGTCGGCAACCGCACGATGATCCGGCTCGCGCCGATGACGCAGCGGCGCAAGCTGCTGCTCGACGCCAATCTGGACGAAGACGGCACGATCGACCTGGGCCTCACGCCCGAAGGCGCGGCGCTGCTGCCGTTCGCGGGCCTGCCCGGCGGCGCGCGGATTCAGGGGGCGATGTAGAACGCTACATCGCCACCAGATTGTTGAGGTTGATGATCGGCAGCAGGATCGCCAGCACCATCATCAGCACCAGCCCGCCCATCACCAGCAGCACCAGCGGCTCGACCAGCGCGACCAAAGTCGAGACCAGCGCATCCAGCTCGCGCTCCAGCTCGCCCGATGCCCGGCCGAGCGCGGGGGCGAGCTTGCCGCTCGATTCCCCCGAGGCGACGATCGCGACGAGCATCGACGGGAACACGCCCGCCTCCTGCATCGCCGCGCGCAGCGAAATGCCTTCGCGGACGCGCGTCGCGACGCCGACCGCCTTCTCGCGCACCCAATGGTTGGGCGTCACCGCCGCGGCGGCATGGAGCGCATCGACCAGCGGCACCGCGCTTCCCACCAAGGTCGCCAGGCTGCCGGCGAAGCGCGCGGCGTTGAGTTGGCGGCTGAAGCGGCGGAACGGGCGGCGCTCGGAGAAGAAGCGGTGCACCCGCAGCTTGTTGGCGGGCACGCGCGACCAGCGGCCGAACGCGAAGATACCGATCGCGATCGCCAGGATCAGGTAGAGCCCGAAATTCTGGAGAAAGGCGCTGATCGCGATCAGCGCGCGGGTGAGGAACGGCAGGTCGGCGCCGCGCGACACGAACACCTTCACGATGTCCGGCACGACATAGACCATCAGCAGCACCATCATGCCGAACGAGACCAGCGCCAGCAGCGCCGGATAGAGCAAAGCGAGCTGGAGCTTCTGGCCGTTGGCCTGGCGGTTCTCGACGAACTCGGCGAGGTGGTTGAGCACGTCGGGCAGCTTGCCCGAAGCCTCGCCGGCCGAGACCGAGGCGCGGTAGAATTCGGGAAACGCCTTGGGATGCGCGCCCAGCGCGGTGGCGAAGCTGCGCCCGTCGAGGATCGCCCCACGCACGTCGAGCAGCAGCGAGCTGGTGGCAGGCTGTTCGGACTGGGTGGCGACGAGGCGCAGCGCCTCCTCGATCGCGATGTCGGAGCCGACCAGCGTGGCGATCTGCCGGGTGACCGTCGCCAGCGCGCGCGGGCTGATCCCGCTCTTGCCGAAGCGCGGCAGCTGGATCGAGCCTAAGCTCCGGCAGCGCTCGGATGCCGCCTCCACCGAGAGCGGCAGCAGCGCCTGCTCGCGCAGCAACGCCCGGGCGGCGGCAGGGCTGGAGGCTTCGATGACGCCCTTCCTGGCGGCGCCGGACCGATCGGCCGCGCGATAGGCGTAAGCGGGCACTTAAATTCCTCCCCGGAACGGGGAGGGGGACCATCGCGCAGCGATGGTGGAGGGGCCGCCGTCGCAGACGGCGGTGTTCCACCGCCGCCCCTCCACCAGCCTGCGGCTGGTCCCCCTCCCCGTGCCGGGGAGGAATTGAGGGTCACGCCTCATCGCGAACCACGCGCGCCACTTCCTCGACCGTGGTCACGCCGGCCTTCACCTTGGCAATACCGTCGTCGAGCAGGCTCGGATTGGCCTTGCGCGCCTGCGCCTCGAGCTGCGCTTCGGAGGCACCGTCATGGATCAGCTTCTGGAAGGCATCGTCCACCGCGACGACCTCATACAGCCCGGCGCGGCCGCGATAGCCCTCGCCATGGCATTCGTCGCACCCCACGGCGCGCCACAGCTTCCTGCCCGGCTCGATCGCCCCGCCGAGCAGCAGCGAATCCGCCTCGCCCGCCACGTCCTCGCGCCGGCAGCTCGGGCAGAGCCGCCGCACCAGCCGCTGCGCCGCCAGCCCGACCACCATCGGCGCGAGCAGATAGCGCTCGACCCCCATGTCGATCAGCCGCGTCACCGATCCCACCGCGCTGTTGGTATGCAGCGTCGAGAGCACGAAATGCCCTGTCATCGAGGATCGCACCGCGACCTGCGCAGTCTCCTGGTCGCGGATCTCGCCGACCATGATGACGTCCGGATCCTGGCGCAGGATCGCCCGCAGCCCCCGCGCAAAGGTCAGCTCGGTGCGCGGATTGACCTGGGTCTGGCCGATGCCGGCAAGCTCATATTCGATGGGATCTTCCACCGTCATGATGTTGCGCTTGCGGTCGTTCAGCCGGTTGAGCGCGGCATAGAGCGTCGTCGTCTTGCCCGAGCCCGTCGGCCCGGTCACCAGCAGCATGCCGTGCGGCCGCTCCAGCAGCCGGGTGAACACGTCGCGGTCGCGCGCGCTCATGCCGAGCACTTCCATGTCGAGCCGCAGCGAGCCCTTCTCCAGCAGGCGCATCACCACCCGCTCGCCATGCTGGGTCGGGATGGTCGAGACGCGGGCATCGACATCATGCCCACCGATACGCAAGGTCACGCGGCCGTCCTGCGGAATGCGCCGCTCGGCGATGTCGAGCTTCGCCATCACCTTGATACGGCTCACCAGCAAGGGCGCCAGCGCGCGCGGCGGCTCGATCATGTCGCGCAGCACGCCGTCGACGCGGAAACGCACCACCAGCCGCTTCTCCTGCGTCTCGATATGGACGTCCGACGCGCCCTCTTTCACCGCCTCCAGCAGCAGCGCGTTGATGAGCCGGATCACCGGCGCGTCGTCGCGGGTGTCGAGCAGATCGTCCACGCTCGCGGCGCTGTCCGCCAAGGCTGCGAGGTCCATGTCGCCCAGATCGATGTCCGCAGCCGCCCCCGCCCCGCTATAGGCCGTGCCGAGCGCGGCATCGAACGCATCGTCCGCAACGCTGACGAAACGCGCGCCGGGCGCGATCCGCTGGGCTTCGAGCAACCCGTCGAGCGCCGCCCCCGCGCGGTGGACGCATTCCACGCCCTCCGGCCCCTGCCGCAGCAGCACGCCGTTGCGCCGCGCGAAGCTGTAGGGCAGCGCGGCGGGCGCGTCCTCGACGATCAGCGTATCGGTCATTGCGCGAAGTCCACCGAAGCCGAGACCCGCCCCGCCGCCGGACGGCGCACGATCGAGAGGCGGCGGACGCGCAGGTCGCTGCTCGCCGAAAGATCGGCAAGCCACGCCATCAGCGAGTCATAGGTGCCGTCGGCGATCGTCGCGCGAACGCCGCCGGGAATCGCCTCGGGCGTCGCGACCAGCCCGAAGCTGGAGGCCGAGCCACTCACCACCTGCGCCGCCGTCCCCTGGCGGCGCGGCGTCGCGGAAGCACCCAGCGTGCCGGCCGCGCGGATGCGGGCGGTGAGCGTCTCATAAGTGCGAATGTCCGACAGCGCCTCGGCCCGGGCGGACTGGAGCGGCTTGATCACGCCGAAGACCAGCACGAGGCCGGCCAGCAGCGCGGCCAGCACGCCGAACATGACATGCTCGCGGCGGCTGAGCCCGCTCCACCACGCATCGAAGCGGATCAGCGCCACGTCGAGCGCAGGAAGATGCTTGCGGATCACGGTCATGCCGCGCTCGCCGTAATCCGGATCGCGCCGTCAGGCGAGCGGGTCGTGGTCGCCCGCACCTGCGCGCTGCGCAGCGCCGCATCGATCCGCGCGGCAAGGCCGGGATCGGCAGCGTCGATGTCTATCGTCAGCGCATTGCCCTGATATCCGATCTGCCGCACGCTGAACGAGCCCGCCAGTGGTCGCAGCGCCCCCGAAACGCGCGTCAGCAGCGGCAGGAAACCGTCGGGCGCCTTGCCGCTCCCCTTGGGCAGCAGGTCCGGGACCGTCGCCTTCAAATCGTCGTCCAGATTGGCGCCGGGCGCGGCCAAAGCGGCCGCGGTGCGCGTCTCGGCGGCGCGGCGGTCGGCGATCGAGCGCAGCATCAGCGTGTCGGCGCCGGCGATCGCGGTGTGCGCCACCGCGCCGATCGCGACGATCCAGCCCAGCCGCTTCCAGAAACTCGCATTTACCGCCCCGCGAACCGCATAACGCCCCTGGCGCAGAGAGAGAGCCGGAGCGAGCCGCCCCCCGGCAAGCGGGCCCGGGGCCGGGGGGGCCCCCCCCGCGCGGGCCCCCGGGGGGGGGCCGCGCCCCGGCCCCCCCCCC
>NZ_JAAVVE010000083.1 GCF_018449795.1 Sphingomonas sp. dw_22 | reverse complement strand
CCCCCCCCCCCCGGCCGGCGCGGGGGGGGGGGGGGGGGCCGGGGGGGGGGCGGGGGGACGGCGGGGGGGGGGGGGGGCGGGGGGGGGCCCTCCGGCCGGGTAGGAGGGGACGGGAGCGAAGTCACCCGAAGTCCCCGGTGGGGGCGCCGGCGGGGGGGGGGAACTGGGCGTCGGGCGCGCCGACATGGTCGCCGGGCGGGCGCTGGAAGCGGCGCCCGCCGCGGCGATCGACGCCGCGATCGGCCGCGTGCTCGGCCAGGTCGCGCGCGGCACCGAGCTCCAGATCCGCGTCCATCCCGATCTTGTCGCCGATATCGAAGCGAAGATCGTCCAGCGCCAGTCGCAGGACCGCCGCAAGCTCAACCTGTTCGTCACCGCCGACGCCGATCTGGTGCTGGGCGATGCCGTGATCGGCTGGGAGGAAGGCGGCCTGACCCTCAGCGCCGCCGCGCGCCGCGAGGCGATCACGGCCGAGCTGGAATCGCTGCTGCCGAAATCGGAATAAGATCCTTCGCCGGTAATCCGGCAAGACGACACCGACAATCTTCCACCGTCACCCCGGCCGAAGTGCCGGGGTCCACTTATCCGCGAGCGAGCCCCTCTAAGCCTTGAGCGGCTCTCCCAGTCGCATGGTGGACCCCGGCACTTCGGCCGGGGTGACGGGTTGTTTGGCCGCTCTCGCCCGCAATTCCGACGCGGATCGCCCGCTAGGCAAAAAATTCCCACCCGGCAGAAACTGCCGCCTCCGCCCCTCCTATAATTGAAGCAAGGGGCGCGTGCCCTGGAGTCCATTCGACGGGGCGGCTTTGGAAGCGATCAAGAATCTCGTGGGCCAGATAGGCCCCAGGCGGCTGATGTTGATGGGCGGCGTCGCACTGGCGCTGCTCGCGGCTTTGGCCTTTGTCGCCACGCGCGGCTCGAAGTCCGAAATGGGCTTCCTCTATACCGACCTCGATCCCTCGGCCGCGGCGACGATCACCGAGAAGCTCAAGGCGCAGAATATCGACTATACGCTTTCCGCCGACGGCAGCTCGATCATGGCGCCGCAGGACAAGCTGGCCGAGCTGCGCATGAGCCTGGCCGGCGAGAAGCTGGGCGGCAAGATCGGCTATGAGGTGCTCGACGAGGAGCAGCCCTTCGGCGTCTCCGCCAGCCGCGCCAAGATGAACGAGACGCGCGCGATCGAAGGCGAGCTCTCCAAATCCATCCAGACGATCCAGGACATCAGCGCCGCGCGCGTCCATATCGTGATGCCCGAGCGGGCGATGTTCGCGAACGAAAGCCGCAAGGCGACCGCCGCCGTCACCGTCAAGACCAAGGGCCATATCGGCTCCGAGACGATCTCGGCGATCCGCTACCTCGTCTCCTCCTCGGTGCCCGAGCTTTCGCCCGACGCGGTCTCGGTGGTCGACCAGACCGGCGCGCTGCTGGCCCGTGCGGGCGATCCCGGCTCGGGCGGCGCCGGCGATGCCGATGAGCGCCAGGCCGCGGTCGAGGGCAAGCTGCGCCAGGAGATCGAATCGCTGCTCGAGCCGATCGTCGGCCAGGGCAAGGTCCGCGCCGAAGTCTCGGCCCAGATCGACCGCGACCAGACCCGCGAGGAATCGAACATCTTCGATCCCGACAAGCAGGTCGTCTCGCACGAGGTCAGCGTCGAGACCGGCGATCAGAACCGCGAGAACGACGCCGCCCCGGGCACCGTCTCGGTCGCCAACCAGCTTCCCGAAGCCCAGGCCCAGCCGGCCACGCCGGGCGCCTCGCGCCAGTCGGCCAGCAACCAAACCTCCGAAGACAAGACCTATGACAACAGCTCGACCAAGACGGTGACGCTGCGCGCGCCGGGCAAGGTCACGCGGCTGAGCGTCGCGGTGATGGTCGACGGCGGGCCCCAGGGGCTGCCGGCCCCGCAGATCCAGCGCCTCCAGCGCCTGGTCGAGAATGCGGTCGGCGTCGATGTCCAGCGCGGCGACAGCGTCGTGGTCGAGAGCATGGCCTTCAACACCGGCGATGCGCTGGCCGACAAGCAGAGCGGCATCTTCTCGCTGCTCTCGATGGACCGGATCTGGGGCCTGATCCAGATCGTCGTCGTCGGCGTGATCGGCCTGATCGCCCTGCGGATGCTCAAGCCCAGGTTCGGACTGGGGCTCGCCCCCGGGCCGGACGAGGAAACCGCCCCCGCGCTGATCGACGGCCAGTCCTCCGAGATGCTCGCGCTCGCCGAGCGCGCCGCGGACGGCGATCCCGACGCGATGCACCAGCTCGAAGCCATGAACCCGGAACAGCAGCTCCTCGATCAGGAGATCGCGCTCGCCCAGGTCGATGGCCGCATCAAACTCTCCGCACTGAAGCGGATCGGGGACGCCATCGCGGCGAGCCCGCCCGAGGCCGCCTCGGTGATCCGCCAGTGGATGAACGCATAGGAACGCCCCCATGGATACCGAACCGCACGACATCATCCCCTCCGCCGAGGAGCAGCCCGCCCCGGTATTCGAGGATTTCGACTCCCTGGCCGGCGCGGAGCACGGCGTAGGCACCGAAGGGCTGGAGGCCGTCCATGACGTGCCCGTGAAGGTCCAGGCCGTGCTCGGCCGCGCGCGGATGCCGGTGGGCGACCTGCTTCACCTGACCGCCGGCACCGTGGTCGAGCTCGATCGGCGCGTCGGCGAGCCGGTCGACATCTTCGTCAACGATCGCCTGATCGCCCGCGGCGAGGTGGTGCTGATCGACAACGCGCTGGGTGTGACGCTCACCGAGATCGTGCGGGCCGATCGCTGATGGCCGGACCCATCCGAATGCTGTTGGTCGGGGCGCCGGGAAGCGAGTTCAGGCGCGCGGCCGAGCTGGCGCGCGATGCCGGCGCCGAAGTGACGATGGCCGACACGCCCCGCGACGCGCTCGCGCTGCTGCGCGAAGGCGGCGGCGACCTGGTGATGATCGACGTGCTTGCCGATGTGGTCGGCTTCATGAAGAGCCTGCGCGCCGAGCGTTTCACGATCCCCGTGCTCGCCTGCGGCATCGATGCCTCGGCCGAGCGCGCGGTCGCCGCGATCCGCGCCGGCGCGCGCGACTATGTTCCCCTGCCTCCGCAGCGCGAGCTGATCGCCGCCGCGATCGCATCGGTCGTCGCGCGCAAGACGCCCAGCCAGATCGGCGAGCACAGCGCTCTCGCCCGTGCCCTGGCGCTGGCCGTCGCAGTCGCGCCGAGCGCCGCCCCGGTGCTCGTCACCGGCGAAAAGGGCAGCGGCAAGGAATCGATGGCGCGCGCACTCCACGAGGCTTCGGGCCGCGCCGATCCGATGATGGTCGTCGAATGCGCAGGCGTCGGCGCCGACGTGCTCGAATCCGAGCTGTTCGGCCATGAGGCCGGTGCCTTTCCGGGCGCGGTCGCCCGCCGTATCGGCCGGTTCGAAAAGGCCGGCCATGGCACGCTGCTGCTGCGCGAAGTCGCCGCGCTCTCGCCCACGCTCCAGACGCGGCTGTTCGAAGTGCTCAAGCGCCAGCGCTTCACGCGCATCGGCGGCAGCGAGCCGATCCCCTTCCACGCCCGCCTGATCGCCACGACCAGCTTCGATCTCGAAGCCTGCGTCACCTCGGGCAGCTTCCGCGCCGATCTGCTCGTCCGCCTGGGACTGGTCCGGATCGAAGTGCCGGCGCTGCGCGCACGCGGCGACGACGTGATCGAGCTGGCCCGCCACTTCGCCACCCGGCTCGCGGAAACCGACGGCATCGCACCCCGGCCCTTCACGGACGAGGCGCTGGCGCTGCTGCGCCGCTATGCCTGGCCGGGCAATATCCACGAGCTGGAGGAGACGGTGCATCGCGCCGTCCTGCTCGCGCGCGGCCCGGCGATCGAGACCGGCGACATCATCCATGCCGACGGCACCCCGCTGATCGAGCTGGAGGAGAACGAGCCCGATCGCTTCCACATCGAAAGCCTGATCGGCCGCACCGTGGAAGAGGTGGAGCGCGAGCTGATCCTCCAGACGCTGGAGCGCTGCCACGGCAACCGCACTTCGGCCTCGCACATCCTCGGCATCTCGGTCCGCACGATGCGCAACAAGCTGCGTACCTTCATCGAGGCGGGGATATCCGTCTCGCCGGCAATTTGACGATCGCCCTCCCGATGCACTCCTTGGCAGTCCGCTAACATGCCCCCAGCCATCGCAAACCTGTTCCAGCGTTTCGGCCTGAGCCGCGATCTCGCGCTCGGCTTCGGCGTCATCGCGATCATCGCCATGCTGATCCTGCCGATGCCCGGCTGGATGCTCGACATGGGGCTGGCGCTGTCGATTACCATCTCGGTGATGATCCTGATGACGGCCCTGTTCATCGAGAAGCCGCTGGAGCTCAGCGCCTTCCCGACGATCCTGCTGATCTCGACGATGCTGCGCCTGGGCCTCAACCTCGCCTCGACGCGCCTCATCCTCAGCCACGGCCATGAGGGGCCGGATGCCGCCGGCGGCGTGATCGGCGCGTTCGGCGAGTTCCTGATGGGCGGCGAGACCGTGATCGGCCTCACCATCTTCCTCATCCTGGTGGTCATCAACTTCGTCGTCATCACTAAGGGCGCGGGCCGCATCGCCGAGGTCGCCGCGCGCTTCAGCCTGGATTCGATGCCCGGCAAGCAGATGGCGATCGACGCCGATCTCTCCGCCGGCATGATCGACGAGACCCAGGCCAAGGAGC
Organism: Sphingomonas sp. dw_22; assembly: GCF_018449795.1. Lineage (GTDB taxonomy): Bacteria > Pseudomonadota > Alphaproteobacteria > Sphingomonadales > Sphingomonadaceae > Sphingomonas. The sequence goes on along the minus strand of NZ_JAAVVE010000083.1, from coordinate 1,869 downwards.
GCCGCGCCGAGGTGGAGGCCGAAAGCGGCTTCTACGGCGCGATGGACGGCGCCTCCAAGTTCGTGAAGGGCGACGCGATCGCCGCGGTGCTCATCACCGCGATCAACATCGTCGTCGGCCTGGCGATCGGCGTGATCGAGCACGGCGTGCCGCTGGCCGAGGCGTTCCGCACCTATACCGTGCTCACCGCCGGCGACGGCCTGGTCAGCCAGATCCCCGCGCTGATCGTGTCGACCGCGGCGGGCCTGCTCGTTTCCAAGGGCGGCGTGAAGGGCAAGACCGGCGCCGCGCTGGGCGACCAGCTCGGCCGCTATCCCAAGGCGTTCGGCATGGTCGCCTTCCTGATGGGCGCGCTGGCGCTGATGCCCGGCCTGCCCTTCATCCCCTTCGCCGCCTTCTCCGCGCTTTCGGGCTATGCCGCATGGCGGATGAGCCGGCGCGCCGCGGCCAAGTCCGCGCTCCAGAAGGCGATCGCCGCGCAGGAGGAGATCAAGGCCTCGATCGTCGAGCAGCCCATCTCGCAGACGCTGGCGATCGACGCGGTGCGCATCGAGATCGGCTATGCGCTGCTGCCGATCATCAACGACGAGACGCGCGAGCCGCGCCTCGACGACCAGGTCCGCGCGCTCCGCCGCCAGATGGCGACCGATTACGGCTTCGTCCTCCCCTCGGTGCGCATCATCGACAATATGGGCCTCAAGCCCAGCGAGTACGTCATCTCGATCAAGGAAACCGAGGCGGCGCGCGGCGAGATCCGGCTGGAGAAGCTGCTGCTCATCAATCCGGGCGGCGGCCCGATCGGCCTGCCCGGCGAGCCGACCAAGGAGCCGGTGTTCGGCCTCCCCGCCTTCTGGATCGATCGCGAGCTGCGCGACGAGGCGGGCTTCCGCGGCCTCACCGTGGTCGAATGCGGCACGATCATCACGACGCACCTGACCGAGCTGGTGAAGGACAATATCGCCGACCTGCTCTCCTATACCGAGACGCAGAAGCTGCTCACCGAAGTCCATCGGGAATCCGAGAAGCTGGTCGCGGACATCATCCCGTCCAAGGTCTCGATCTCCAGCGTCCAGCGCATCCTGCAGAACCTGCTGTCGGAGGGCATCTCGATCCGCGACATCCCGACGATCCTGGAAGGCATCGCCGAGGCCGCGCCGCTCACTTCGAACCTCACCCAGATGACCGAGCATGTCCGCAGCCGCCTGGCCCGCCAGATCAGCGCGCAGCAGACGCGCGGCGATGCGATCCCGGTGGTGACGCTCTCCTCCGATTGGGACCAGGCGTTCGCGGACAGCATCATGGGCGTCGGCGACGAGCGCCAGCTCGCCATGGCCCCTTCCGCGCTCCAGAAGTTCATCGCATCGGTGCGCGAGACCTATGACCGGCTGGCGGTGGACGGCGAGATTCCGTGCCTGCTCACCAGCCCGTCGATCCGCCCGTTCGTCCGCTCGATCATCGAGCGGGTGCGCCCGGCGACGGTGGTGCTCTCGCAGAACGAGATCCATGCCCGCGCCCGCATCCGCGCGCTCGGCACGATCGGCTGACGCGAAACCGTATCGGGTAAAATCATCCTATAATGATGAAAGCGGCCTTTCGGGCCGGGCGAAAGGCCCACTGGATGAACGTGACGACAATAGGCTTTCCCTTTGGCGCGGCTCCCGGTGTACCGGGGGCCGGCACGGCCGGACAGGGCTTCGCGCTCGCGCTCGGCGCGGCGGGGCTGGGCGGCATTCCGCGCATCGGCGCCGGTGCGGGGGGGGCCCCCGGCGCGCCCCCCCCCCCGCTGCCGGCCCCCCCCCCCCCCGCGCCCCGCCCCCCCCCCCCCCCCCCCCCCCCCCCCCCCCCCCCCCCGCGCCCCGCCCCCCCCCC
>NZ_JAAVVE010000082.1 GCF_018449795.1 Sphingomonas sp. dw_22 | reverse complement strand
ATCCGCAAGCGCCGGGGAGGGCGGGAAGGTCCAGTGCCCGCCGCTGTCGGCGGTCGCCTGGCCGATCGGATTGCCGCCGCCATCGGTGAGCGTGACGGTCGCGCCCGGCTCCGCGGTGCCCGAAAGCTCGGTGCCGTCGGTCGGCGTGATCGTGGGCGCGGCGGGGGCGACCGCGTCCACGATCATCGCCGCCGGCGCGCTGTCGGCGCCCAGCGGATTGGTGGCGATCGCGCTCACGACGGTACCGTCGGCGAGCTGCGTCGCGGGCGTGACGCTCCAATTGCCGGAGCCGTCGGCGATCGTCTGTCCGATCTCGACGCCGCCTACGCTCACCGTCACGGTATCGCCCGGATCGGCGGTGCCGGAGACGATCGCGCCGTTGCTGGGATCGATCGTCGGGATCGACGGGAGCGACGCATCGATCGTCGCCGTCGCCTCGGGGCTGACATTGCCGGCGGCATCGGTGGCGGTGGCGTTGACGACGGTGCCGTCCGCGAGCTGCGTCGCGGGCTGGAACGTCCAGTTTCCGGCGCTGTCGGTAACGGCCTGGCCGATCGGATCGCCGTTGCCGTCCGTCAGCGTGACGGTGCTGCCGGGCTCGGCAGTGCCGGCGAGGACGGCGCCGTTGCTCGGCTCGATCACCGGGGTTGCCGGCGGGAGGGCATCGACCGTCAGTGTCGCGGGCGTGCTGGCATTGCCCGCCGCATCGGTGGCGACGGCGTCGACCACCGTGCCGTCGGCGAGCGCCGGGGAGGGCGAGAAGGTCCAGTCGCCGGCATTGTCGGCCGTCGCCTGGCCGATCGGGTTGCCGCTGCCGTCGGTGAGGGTCACGATGCTGCCGGGCTCCGCCGTGCCGGTCAGGACCGAGCCGTTGCTCGGATCGAGAACCGGAGCGGCCGGTGCCTGGGCGTCGATGGTCGCGGCCGATGCCGGGCCGACATTGCCGGTCGGGTCGATCGCGCGTGCCTCGACCACGGTTCCATCGGGCAAGGGCGTGGCGGGTTCGAAGGTCCAGTTGCCGTCCGCATCGACTGCGGCGGTGCCGATCGGCGTACCGTTGGCGAGGACCAGGACCACTTGCGCACCGGGCTCGGCGGTGCCGGTGAGCTCGATGCCGTTGCTCGGATCGATCACCGGCGCGGCCGGTGCCTGCGCATCGACAGTGGCATTGGCGGCGGGGCTGGCATTGCCTGCCGCATCGGTGGCGGTGGCGTTGACCACCGTGCCGTCGGCGAGCGCCGGCGTCGGCGTGAAGCCCCAGTTGCCCGAGCCGTCCGCCGTGACCGTGGCGATGGGATTGCCGCTGCCGTCGGTGAGCGTGACAATGCTGCCGGGCTCGGCGGTGCCGGTGAGCGCGGTGCCGTTGCTGGGATCGATCGTCGGCGCCGCGGGCGGCACGGCATCGACGGTGACGGTTGCCGGGGCACTGGCGTTGCCGGCCGCGTCGGTGGCGGTGGCGGTGACCACCGTGCCGTCGGCAAGCGCGGGGGAGGGTGTGAAGGTCCAGTTGCCCGAGCCGTCCGCGGTGGCGGTGCCGATCGGGGCGCCGCTGCCGTCGGTGAGCGCGACAGTGCTGCCGGGCTCAGCCGTGCCGGAAAGCTCGGAGCCGTTGCTGGGTTCGATCACCGGAGTCGCGGGGGCCATGACATCGACCGTGACGGTCGCCGGTCCACTGGCGTTGCCGGCGGCGTCGGTGGCGGTGGCGTCGACCACCGTGCCGTCCGCGAGCGCGGGGGAGGGCGTGAAGGTCCAGTTGCCTGAGCCGTCCGCGGTAGTGGTGCCGATGGGCGCACCGTTGCCGTCGGTGAGGGTGACGGTGCTGCCGGGTTCGGCGATGCCGGAAAGCTCGGCCCCGTTGCTCGGGTCGATCACCGGAGTCGCGGGGGCCACGGCATCGACCGTGACGCTCGCCGCGGGGCCGGGTTCGCCTTCGCTGTTGCTGGCAACGGCGCTGACGACCGTGCCGTCGGCAAGCGGCGAAGGTGGCGCAAAGGTCCAGTCGCCGTTCGCGTCGGCGGTCACCTGGCCGAGCGGAGCGCCGTCCGCGCTGATCGAGACGGTGCTGCCCGGCTCGGCGGTGCCGGAAATCTCGGTGCCGTTGCTGGGATTGAGGACGGGGGCGGGCGGCGGCGGGATCAGATCGGGTGCCACGACGCTCGCGGCATCGCTCGCATTGCCTGCTTCGTCCACGACGATGATCGCGATCGTCTCGCCGTCCACGAGCGGCGGATCGAGGGGGATCGAGAAATTGCCCTCGGTGTCGGCGGTCGTCGTGGCATCGGCGACGCCGTCGCCGTTCGTGTCGGCGTTGACGGTGGCGCCGGGCTCGGCGGTGCCGGTCAGGGCGGTGCCGTCGGGGGAGACGGTGAGGCCGGTGGCGGGGAGCGGTGCCGTCGTGTCGGGTGCGGTCGTGGTGACGGGGGCGCTGTCGTTGCCGGCGGGATCGGTGACGATCACCGTGACGGTCTCGCCATTGGTGAGCGGCGGATCGAGAGGAGCGGTGAAGCCGCCGTCGGGATCAGTGGTGACGGTGGTGTCGGGGGTGCCGTCGCCATTGGTGTCGACGCCGACGGTGGCACCGGGCTCCGCGGTGCCGGTGAGCGTCGTGCCGTCGGGGGAGATCGAGACGTCGCTCGCGGGAGCCGGCGCAGTCGTGTCGGGCGCGGTGGCGGTGACGGGGGTGCTGTCGTTGCCGCTGGGATCGGTGACGATCACCGTGACGGTCTCGCCATTGGTGAGCGGCGGATCGAGCGGGATCGTGAAGCTGCCGTCGGGGCCGGCGGTCGCGGTGGCGTCGGGAACGCCGTCGCCGTTGGTATCCACGCCAACGGTGGAGCCCGGCTCCGCCGTGCCGGTGACGTCGGTGCCGTCCGGCGACACCTGGACGTCGGTCGCGGGCTGGGGCGCCGTGGCGTCGGGCGCATGCACGGTGGCGGGGGGGCTCGCATTGCCGGCGGCATCGCGAACGATGACGGAGATCGTCTCGTTGTTCACCAGCGGCGGCTGGAGCGGGACGGTGAAGTGCCCGTCGGCACCGACCGTAGCGGTATAGTCCGCGGCGCCATCGCCGTTCACATCGATTCGAACCGTGGCGCCCGGTTCGGCATTGCCGGTGAGCGTCGTACCGGCGGCATTGACCGCAAGGCCGGTCGCGGCGCCCGGCGCCGTCGTGTCGACAGGCTGGACCGGGCCGTCGTTCGGGTCGGGCGTTCCGGTGGTGTCGTTGTCGCCGCCGCCCCCGCCGGCCGCGGCTGCGATGCCGCCGCCGCCGAGCAGTGCTCCGCCGATGATGCCGGCCGTGCCCAGCCCGCCGCCGGAGGCTCCGATGGAGGCGAAGTCGGCGGCGACACCCTGCGGCGTATAGATCGCGGAGATCATGCCGTCGGAAGCGGGGTTCAGTTCCGCCGCGACCAGTTGCTGATCGCTATCGACCAGATAGAGATGGGAAGGCTTGTCGGACGTAGCGTAGAAATTCTCGATACGGACCGTCTCACCAGTAGTGAGGTGGACAACCAGGTCCGAACCTTCACGGGTATAGCCTGTGACCATGTTGGGGGAAATGGAGAGCGCGATGTGCTCGCCGGGCGAAATAGCAATCTTGCCAGAGAACTTGTGATTCTTTGCAGATTTAAGTTGTTTCGCGTCCGAAGCGACTTTAGCGACCAGTTGCATACATGCTCTCCTGTGCCATTGGGCAGACGTGTTAGCGATGCGACCGTTATTGAGCTGATAGTCTCCTAAACAATTCGTTACTGGCAACGTAAATTGAAGTAAATTCCAAGTGAATCTCTGTTTTATTGTATTGAGTGCGTAACGAAATCCGCGGCTTCCCCTACGGAAGCGCCGATTTCATGGATGATTACAACGATGATTGCATATTTGCTGAAATATACAGGAATTTACATTGTCCTTCGGCTCAACCCGCATGTGGAGGACCGTGTGGCGGGGTCGAAAACGATCTTGCCGGTATGACAACGCAGTCAGTTTTACACGTTTTTACAGCCGAATCGGGCCGCTCCTGTCTTATGGCGAGACATCGTCATCTTCGCGCTTTCTCTCCGATCGGAAGGTGTGGAAGCGATAGGGTCGCCAGCGTAACAATCGCCGACATCCGCCACACATATATTCACGTATTCGCAAGTAAAGGAACAAGTCGGAATGGATCGCAGGGGAGGCCAGCGCAGATGATTCGGCGCATCCTCGGCCGCAGGCGCCGATCCCGCGATGGCGATGGTGCGGATCTCCGGTCTTTCCCTAATTCTCCAGACGGTAATTGCATGGAAACCGATCGCCAATTAGGTTCCCCGGGGCCATTGTTCGCCCGGAGGAGTCTGACCGTGCGGCTGGGGGTGCTTGAAGACGATCCTGCGTTTCGTTCCGAGCTCGATACGATCATGGCGAGCGCCGGGCATGCATGTCATTCCTTCCCCACCAGCCGGGCGCTCACGACGGCGCTTCGCCAGGAATCGTTCGACTTGCTGCTGCTGGACTGGAACCTGCCCGATTTCAGCGGACTTCAGCTTCTGAGCTGGGCGCGGGTGAATCTCGATCCCTGCCCTCCGGTCATCATGGTGACCTGCCGGATCGACAATGCCGATATCGTCGCGGCGCTGGAGGCGGGGGCGGACGATTATGTCGTGAAGCCGGTGGATCCCAGCGTGCTCGCGGCGCGCGTGGGCGCGCTGCTCCGGCGGACCTATCCCGTCGCCGTCCCGGTCAGCGGCAAGGAGGAGCTCTGGGGCGCGGTTTTCGACCATTCGGCCCTGACCGTGCGCATAAGCGGAGATGAAGTGACGTTGACGACCAAGGAATTCGGCCTCGCCCTCGCGCTGTTCCGCAACATGCACCGCGCGATGAGCCGTACGCACCTGCTCGAAGCCGTGTGGGGGCGCAATCCCGACCTGCCGACCCGGACGCTCGACGTCCATGTGTCCAGGCTCCGCGCGCGCCTCAGCCTCCGGCCGGAGCGCGGCTATCGGCTCATGCCGGTCCACAGCTTCGGCTATCGGCTGGAAGCCATGGACATGGCTTCGGTGGAGAATGTGGCGTGATGCGGCGGATGCTGGCGGCGGTCGCCGCCATTGCCGTGCTGGCGAGCATGCCCGTCTCTGCCCAGACCGTTCCGGCGACACAGTCCACCGATGACGTCCTCTATACGGTGCGCCAGGGCGATACGCTGATCGGCCTCGCCAAGCGCGGCTTCAAGCGCAACATCGATTATCTCGCCGCCCAGCGCCTCAACAAGGTCGCCAATCCGCGCGCGCTTCGCCCGGGCTCGGTGCTGCGCCTGCCCGTGCGTTTGCTGCGCACCCAGCCGGTTGGCGCAAGGATCATCGCGTTTCGCGGCGCCGCCATGGTGAACGGTGCGGCGGCGCGTGTCGGCATGGCTGTCGCCGAGGGCATGGAGCTGCGGACGGGGGCGGACGCCTTCCTGGCGCTTGAGCTTGCCGATAGTTCGCTCCTGACCCTGCCGTCGCGCTCGCAAATCAAGGTGGTGGACCTGCACCGCGTCGTCCTGACCGGCAATGTGATGAAGCGGTTCATGCTCACCGGCGGACGCTCGGAGACCGAGGCACAGCCGATTCGGCGCGGCGACAGCTTCGAGGTCCGCACGCCGCTGTCGGTGTCGGCCGTCCGCGGCACCCGGTTTCGCGTCAGCCTTGTCGAAGGGACCGAGGGCGCGAGCACCAGCGTGCTGGAGGGCAAGGTCGCCGTTGCCGGCGGCACGAAATCGGTCGCGGTGCCCGCAGGCCTGGGCGTTCTCGCCTCCACCCAGGGGCCGGGCACGCCGGTCCCGCTGCTGCCCAGGCCGACGCTCCGCGATCCCGATCGGCTGCAGGACGAGGAGCGCGTCACCTTCCGCATGGAGCCGCTGCAGGGCGCCATGCGCTACCGGGTCCAGCTCTCCACCGATGCGGGCTTCGTCGATACCTTTGCGGAGAATGATGCGGCGACGCCCGAGATCGGCTTTGCCGGTGTTCCGAACGGCAGCTTCTTCGCGCGCGCGACGGCGCTGTCGCAGGAGGGGATCGAGGGCTTCCCCGTCGTCCAGTCGTTCGAGCGGCGGCAGAACAACATCACCGCCGAAGCCGGCGAGATCGACGATTGCCCGGTCCAGCGCTGCCTGCGCTTCCGCTGGCGGGTAGGCGGCGAGGGCGAGCGCCGCTTCCGCTTCCAGATCTCCGCCAGCCCCGACGGCGTGCCGATCATCGACCAGACGGAGATGACCGGTAGCGAGATCGTGCTCACCGATCTGCCGGGCGGCATCTATTATTGGCGCGTCGAGAGCAGCCTGATCGAGGGCGGACGGCGCCAGTCGAAATGGTCGGACCAGCAGGAACTCCGCGTCGCGCCCGCCAGCCGGTGACCGGGGCCTGTCTCCCTGAGCGATCGTGCTGAGCAGCGGACGCCGGATCTTCATCGAATGGCTGGCGGTCGCCCTGCTGGCGACGGCGGGCATCGCGCTCACGGTGTGGACCGATCTTTTCCGGCGCGCGGACAATCTCGTCTATGACCGGCTGGTCTGGCTGGAGCGCCAGCCGGCGCGCGACGACATCATCGTCGTCGCCATCGACGATGAGAGCGTGCATCGCATCGGCGGCTTCCCCTGGCCGCGCAGCGTCCATGCCCGGCTGCTCGACAGGCTCCAGGCGGCGGGGCCCCGTGCGATCCTGTACGACGTGCTGTTCGTCGATCCCTCGCCGCAGGACGGGGCGCTGGCGCGCGCCGCGGCGGCCGCGCGGCCGATCGTGCCGCTCTACATGGAGGTGCCGGGGCGCGACGGCGAGGCGGTCACGGTGGTCGAGCCGGTGGCGCCGCTCCGCGCGGCGGGCGGGCTCGTCGGCCATGCGAAACTGTCGCCCGACGAGGACGGGATCGGCCGGCGCGTCTATTTGGCGGAGTGCAGCGGCGGCCGGGTTTGTCCCGCATTCCCCCCCGCCGCCCCCCCCCGGGCCCCCGGGGGGGGGGGGGCGCCCCCGGGGGGGGCCCGGGGGGGGGGGGGGGTGGGGGGGGGGGCGCCCGCCCCCCCCTTCCCCCCGGGGGGGGGCGGGGGGGGCGGGCGCCGGCTGATCGAGGCGGCGCGGCAGGGGGGGGAGCTGGTCCGAACGGATG
>NZ_JAAVVE010000081.1 GCF_018449795.1 Sphingomonas sp. dw_22 | reverse complement strand
CGCGGTTCGGCCTTGCTGCGCGCCTTGGGCTCGGCCTCGCGTTCCGCGTCGCCCTTGCCCGGGGCGGCGGCGACGCGCTCGATCTTCTGGCCGGTGAGCTTCTCGATATTCTGGATATTCTCGGCGTCTTCGGGCGTCACCAGCGTATAGGCGATGCCGGTCGCGCCCGCGCGGCCGGTGCGGCCGATGCGGTGGACATAGTCGTCGGGATGCCAGGGCGCGTCGAAATTATAGACGTGGCTCACGCCCTTGATGTCGAGGCCGCGGGCGGCGACGTCCGACGCTACCAGGATGTTCACGTCGCCCGCCTTGAAGCGATCGAGTTCGGCGATGCGCTGCGATTGCTCCATGTCGCCATGGATCTCGGTCGAGCGGAAGCCCGATTTCTGCAGGCTCTTGTTGAGATCGCGCACCGTCGTCTTGCGGTTGCAGAAGATGATCGCGTTGGTCACGTCTTCGGCGCGCAGCAGGTCGCGCAGCACCGAGCGCTTGTCGGACGCGGCGACCGGCACGATCCACTGGCGGATATTGGTGTTCGCCGTTGCCGGCCGAGCCACTTCGATCCGCTTGGGATCGCTCAGGAACTTGTCGGCCAGCTTCTTGATGACCGGCGGCATGGTGGCGGAGAAGAGCAGGGTCTGGCGCTGCTTGGGCAGCTTGGTGCAGATTTCCTCGATATCGGGGATGAACCCCATGTCGAGCATCCGGTCCGCCTCGTCGATCACCAGCATGCTGCAGCCGGTGAGCAGGATCTTACCGCGGCCGAACAGGTCCATCAGCCGGCCTGGCGTCGCGATCAGCACGTCGACGCCCTTTTCGAGCGCCTTGACCTGATCGCCCATCTGCACGCCGCCGATGAGCAGCGCCATCGAGAGCTTGTGGTTGAGGCCGTATTTCTCGAAATTCTCCGCCACCTGGGCGGCGAGCTCGCGGGTGGGCTCGAGGATCAGCGAACGCGGCATCAGCGCGCGGGTGCGCCCTTCGCCCAATATGTCGATCATCGGGAGAACGAAGGCGGCGGTCTTGCCTGTGCCCGTCTGCGCGATGCCGATCAGATCCTTGCCCATTAGGACAGAGGGGATCGCCTGGCGCTGGATCGGTGTCGGCTCGGTATAGCCGGCGTCGGTCACCGCACGCAAAAGTTCGTCTGACAGGCCGAGATCGGCAAAGCTCATGCAATTGTCCGGGAAATGGGAGACGCGGCCACCGCGCTTCCTGATCCTTCACGCGCTTGCGGATTTGTCGGCCGATGTCAAGTGAAACGCGCTCTTCCGCGCGTTTCCGGACAGGCTTTCAGCGCGCCACGACGAGCGTGCGGAATGCCTGTATGGCGCAGGAACGCCCGGATCGGGAACGCAGCGAATCGCGGCCCGCGCACAGCTTCCTGTCTTCGTCCGGCTTGAGGTAGAAGCCCCGATAGAAGCCCAGCGCGGGGCATTCGGAGCCCAGCTTGGCGCGCAGCAGCGATCCGTCGTTCAGCACCAGATCGATGCTGTCCGACGCGTTGAACGTGAAGCCTACGATCTTCTCCACCTTCACGCAGTCGGAAGCCTTCTTCTCCTTCACCGCCGGCAGGCGCGGCTGGCGCAGGATGATCGTGGTGCTGGTGGTCACCGTCACGCGGGGGACGTGGATCGTGACGTGCTGCTGCTGGAGCATGTCGACCGCGCCGGACCATAGATGCGGCTCGGGCGCAGCCGCAGGGGCCGCGAGCAGCAACATGAGACCGGAGGCGGCAGGCAGCGGATTGAGCATGGTTGGGGCACGCTTCTACGACACAGGCTTGAACAGTGGATGAACTGACGCAGCGCGTGCTAGCACGCAACCGTCATGACGCCCGCACAACGCAAGATCGTCGATACCGTGCTGGAACGCTTCGGTTCCAAGGCGGTGACCACCGATGCCGAGACGATCGCCCCCTGGACGACCGATTGGCGCGGGCGCTTCCACGGCGCCGCGCCCGCGCTGCTCTCGCCGGCCTCGATGCAGGAGGTTGCGGCGATGGTCGGCCTCGCTGCCGAGGCGGGCGTTCCTATCGTGCCGCAGGGGGGCAATAGCGGCATGGTGGGCGGGGCGACGCCGCCGGCGGACGGATCGGCGCTGCTGTTGTCGCTCCGCCGCATGAGCCGCATCCGCGCGCTTTCGGCGGAGAGCAATCTCGCCGTGGCCGAGGCGGGTGTGATCCTGGCCGATCTGCGCGAAGCGGCCGAGGCGGCGGGGCGCCGCTTCCCGCTCGATCTCGGCGCGCGCGGCAGCGCCACGGTCGGCGGGCTGGTCTCCACCAATGCCGGCGGCGTGCAGGTGCTGCGGTTCGGCACGATGCGCAGCCTGGTGGCGGGCGTGGAGGCGGTGCTGCCCGACGGATCGGTGCATGACGGGCTTGCCGCGCTCAAGAAGGACAATCGCGGCTATGATCTCAACCAGTTGCTGATCGGCGCGGAGGGGACGCTGGGCGTCGTCACCGCGGCCACGCTGCGCCTTGTGCCCGGCATGGTCGCGCGGGCGGTGGCCTGGGTCGGCATCGACAGCCCGGCGCAGGGGCTGGCGCTGCTCCGTGCGATCGAAAAGCGCACCGACGCGGTCGAGAGCTTCGAAGTCATGCCCGACGATACCGTCCGGCGCGTGATCGATCATGTGCCGGGCACGCGCCTGCCGCTGCCGTCGCCGCATCGCTGGCATGCGCTGATCGAGGCGGTGGCGACCGATGTGGAGGCCGAGCCGCCAGCCGCCCTGCTCGAACGCCTGCTTGCCGCCGCGCTCGAATCGGGCCTGGCGGAGGATGTAGTGGTCGCCGCCAGCGAGGCCCAGGCCGAGGCGTTCTGGCGCATCCGCCATTCGATCTCGGAGGCTGAGCGCGCCGCCGGCCCGGCCCTCCAGCACGACATCTCGGTGCCGGTGGACGACATGCCGCGCTTCATGATCGAAGGCGCCGCGGCGGCGGAGGCGCGTTTTCCGGGGACGCACGGCATCGCCTTCGGCCATCTCGGCGACGGCAATGTCCATTTCCACGTCCGCGCGCCCGAGGGCGTCGATGCCGCGCGCTGGTATGCGGAGGAGGGGCCGGCGATCAGCCGCTTCGTGCATGACATGGTGGTCGCGGCCGGCGGCTCGATCTCGGCCGAGCACGGCATCGGCCAGATGAAACGCGACGAACTGGCCCGATTGAGCGCGCCGTCGCGGATGATGATGTTGCGCGCGATCAAGACTGCGCTCGATCCCAAGGGGATTCTCAATCCCGGCAAGCTGGTGGCGCTTGCGCCGGGGCCGGGCAGGCCATAGACCCGCGGCCGCATATTCCACGCAATCCGCATTTTTTCAGGAGACGATGATGGCCAGCGCGCCACAGGCCCAGCTTCCCTTGTTCTACAACGGCATCGAACCGCTTTCGAGCCAGGTACATGCCGATTTCCGCTTGCAGGTTCGCGACAAGGCGCCGTTCCTCGCGGACCAGCATGCGGTTCCGGTCACGGTCGAGGAATTCCCGCTCGTGCAGCGGTTCCTGCCGATCGTCTTCTCGGCCGGCGAAGATCCCGTCCCGCTGGCGCTGATGGGCCTGAACGAGGGCGTGAACACCTTCTTCGACGAGGAAGGCAAGCTGATCGAGACCAATTTCTACGTTCCGGCCTATATTCGCCGCTATCCGTTCCTGCTGGCGCGGCTCCGCCCGGACACCGACGAGCTGTCGCTCTGCTTCGATCCCGGCTCGGGCGTGGTCGGCGCATCCGAAGAGGGCGAGAAGCTGTTCGACGAGGGCCAGCCGAGCGAGTTCACCAAGGGCATCCTCCAGTTCAACGAGCAGTTCGAGCAGGCCGGCGCCCGCACCGGCATGTTCATGAAGGAGCTGAAGGAACTCGGCATCCTGATGGACGGCGAAGTCAGCATCCAGCCCGACGGCGCGGCCCAGCCCTTCGTCTATCGCGGCTTCCTGATGGTCGATGAGGCGAAGCTCAACGAGCTGCGCGGCGATCAGCTCCGCAAGATCGTGCAGAACGGCATGCTGCCGCTCATCTATGCCCATCTCTTCTCGCTGACGCTGATGCGCGACATCTTCGCGCGCCAGGTGAACCAGGGCAAGATGCCCCAGCCGCAGCTCGTCTGATGGCGATCGGGGACGCGCGCGGCGATCGCTACAGCCGGGGAGCGATCGCCTTCCATTGGGCGATCGCCGCGCTCGTCCTCTTCAATCTCTGGCTCGGCCTGTTCCACGAAGTGCTGCCGCGCGAGTGGAAGGTGATGCCGGTCCACCGCTCGATCGGCATGCTCGTGCTGGTGCTCACGCTGGGGCGGATCGCGTGGCGGCTGGCGAATCGCCCGCCGCATCTGCCCGATCCGATGCCCGCCTGGGAAAGGGCGGCGGCGAAGGGCATGCATCTCGTCCTCTATGCGCTGCTGCTGATCCTGCCGCTCACCGGCTGGCTGCTCTCGTCCAATCCGGCGCGGCCGCGGCCGTTCGAATGGTTCTACCTGTTCCAGGTGCCGAAGCTGCCCGCGACGCCGGCGCTCGCATCCGGTGCGCATGAGGCGCATGAGCTGCTCGGCTATCTGATGACGGCGTTGGTGCTGATCCATATCGCCGCCGCGCTGCGCCACCATTTGCTGCTGCGCGATGGGGTGCTGGCGCGGATGCTGCCCTGGGTTTCCCGCGGCCGCTGAAAGCATTTTTCGGCGGTGCGGCAAGGGGCCTTGAACTCCCTTCCCATGCAACTATATCTGCCTTGTACGGCTTCGTGTCCCCCCTTTCGCGAGGCTGTACGGCACGCCCTTGGGCGTGTCTCCTCCCTGAACCTTGGCCACCTCGTGGGAAACCGCGAGGTGGTTTTTTATGTGCCGGCCTGTTTCAGCGAAGCTGAAACGGCAGCGGGCCGGCACCGAGCCAGCGAAGCTGAAAACGACTCTATTCGGCGGCGATCGCGGTGGGGAGGGCTTCGTCGGCGACTGCGTCGATGATCGCGCGCAGCAGCGCCACGGTCGGCGCCAGGCCCGTGCCGGGCTGGTCGAGCGCGGCGTCGAGATAGAGCGACCGATCGAATTCGAGTTGGATCGCGTGGATGCCGTGGCGCGGATCGCCATGCCGCTCCAATATGTGCCCGCCCGAATAAGGCGTGTTGGCGCCGGCGGCGATGCCATGGGCACGCGCCACGCCTTCGATCCGCCCGATGAAGCGCGCGGCCGAGGACTTGCCGAATCGATCGCCCAGCACGAGCCGCGGCGCGCTCGCGGGATCGCCGAGCGGCGGCATCGAATGCACGTCGAGCAGCACCGCCACGCCGAACCGCGCGCGCGCCGATGCCAGCGCCGCGTCGATCGCGGCATGATAGGGGCGGTGATCGGCGCGGATCCGCGCCGCGACTTCCTCGCCCGAGAGACGCCGGCTCCAGATGTCGCCCGAATTGCCCACGCGGCGCGGCACCAGTCCCAGCCCGCTGCGCAGCTTCGCCGATTGCGGGCGGCCGATCATGCTCGCGCCGTCGTCGAGTCGCGGGTCGCGCTCATGCTCGCCGCGGTTGAGGTCGATCCAGGCGCGGGCGCGCTCCGCCACGAACAGCGTCTCGTGCCGGCGGGCGCCCAGACCCAGCGAATCGGCGTGACGGTCCTCCAGTCCCCTGAGCGCCGCCAGCGGCACGCGCAGCGCGGCGCGGAGCGGCAGGGGATAGTCGCGCCCGGCATGGGGGACGGAAAGCACCACGGGGCTGATGGGCTCCAGCGGGCCGTGTCGCGCGAAAGAGGGCGATGCCGTCACCGGTCCTGCCCTAAATGTGTCCCAGGATTTCGGCAATGGGACAGCCTCGAAGCTGGAAAATGTTAATCGCTTCCATCATAAGATGGCTGCTTGCGTAAGGTGGGAAGACGATGATCCGGATTTTGCTGGCCGAGGACGACCGTGTGATGCGGGAATACCTCACTCGGGCGCTCGAGCGCTCGGGCTATTCGGTCAGCGCCGTCGATCGGGGCACGGCGGCCCTGCCGCTGCTCCAGACCGAACGATTCGATCTGCTCCTCACCGATATCGTCATGCCCGAGATGGACGGCATCGAGCTCGCGCAGAAGGCGAGCGAGATCGCGCCGGACATGCGGGTGATGTTCATCACCGGCTTCGCGGCGGTGACGCTGCGTGCCGGCCAGCAGGTGCCGCAGGCGCGCGTGCTCTCCAAGCCGTTCCACCTGCGCGACCTGGTGCTGGAGGTCGATCGGCTGTTCGAGGCGGAGAGCATTCCCACCCGCAATTGATTTTGCCACATCGGCGGCTTGCAAGCGTGGAATTCCATCGCTAAAGGGCCGCTTCCCGAGTTTCGCCGAGAGGCTTCGGGCGCGTAGCTCAGTGGTAGAGCACTGTGTTGACATCGCAGGGGTCGCAAGTTCAATCCTTGCCGCGCCCACCATTTCGAAGCCCCGGAAAACGCAATGTTTTCCGGGGCTTTTTCGTGTCCTGAGCACGGTCGGGGGCTGACGCCTCCGCAGGCAGGCGAGTCCGGGATCGAGCGGCGCGCCGGTGCGGCCGGGTGGACAAGGTGTGGATGCGCAACTACGCTTTGCGGTTATTCCATTCGCGCAAGCGGAATCCCCCGATCGATCGTGCCCATGCGTATGAACGCGAAGAATGCCGTTCCGGAAACGCTGGAAAGCGTGTTCCTTCGAGACCGGGTGCGCCTGCTCACCTTCCTGAATCGCGCGGGTGCGGGCGACGAGGCGGAAGACCTGCTGCAAGAAGCCTGGCTGAGGATAGAGGCGTTGCGCGGCCGCGAGCTGCCCGAGCAGCCGCTTTCCTATCTCTATCGCCTGCTGCACAATCTGATGCTCGACCGGCGCCGCGGCGCGATGCGATCGGCGCGCCGCGATACCGAATGGGCTGATATTTCCGGAAACGCGGCGCTCGGCATCTCCGACGATCCCGGAAGCGAACGGCGGATGATCGCCGAGGAAGAGGTCCGCGCGATCCATGCCGCGGTCGAGGCGCTGGGCGAACCCACCGCGACGATCTTCCGCCGCCATCGTATCGACGGCGTCGTCCAGCGCCGGATCGCGGAGGAGCAGGGGCTGGGGATCAGCACGGTCGAGAAGCATCTGCGCCGGGCCTATGCCACGCTCCTCGCATGGCGGAGGGCGCGCGATGAGGCATGAAGCGATCGGCGGCGTCTTAGGGGCATGGCGATGACGGACGTCTCGGAAGCGCTCGAACAGGAGGCGCTCGGCTGGGTGATCCGGTTGCGCCATGCCGATGCGGAGGACTGGGCCGCGTTCGACGCCTGGCTCGCCGGCGATGGCGCGCGTGCCGATGCGTATTGGCGGCTCGCCGCTGCGGATGCCGATGTGGCCGAGGCGCTGGCCCGGCCCCTGCCGGTGGCGAAGGTGATCCCGCTCGCCGCCGCCAGGCCGCGCCGCCGGCTCCTGCCGATCCTGTTGCCGATCGCCGCGTCGATCGCGATCGTCATCGGCCTGTGGTGGACGCTGGCGCCTGGCGCCGGTCCGCAGGGCGGCTATGTGCTGGAGACGCGGCCGGGCGAGCTGCGTGAGGCGGCTCTGCCCGACGGTACCCGCGTCGCGCTGAACGGCGGTACGCGGCTGGAGCTCGACCGTGCCGATCCGCGCAAGATCCGTCTCGCCCGGGGCGAGGCGCGGTTCGAGGTGGTCCACAAGCCGGGCGATCCCTTTGTCGTCAGCGCGGGGGACGCGCGGCTGCACGATATCGGCACCGTGTTCGACGTCACCCGCGACGGCGCCCTGGTCCGCGTCGCGGTGGCCGAGGGCGCCGTGCTCTACGAGGAGAAGGCCGCGTCGCATCGGCTGGGCGCGGGCGACAGCCTGGTGCGGGATGCCGCAGGAGCGATCCGCCTGGCGAGAATGGACCCGGCCGATGTCGCCTCCTGGCGCGCGCGGCGGCTGGTCTATGACCGCGCGCCCTTCGCACTCGTCGCCGCCGATCTCGCCCGCGCGACGGGCATGCCGGTCGCGCTCGATCCGGCGCTTGCCGAGCGCCGGTTCAGCGGCGGCCTGCGCCTGGACACGGCGCCCGACGCGCCGATCGCCCACCCCGCCGCACTGTTGGGCGTCCGGGCGCGGCCCGCCCGGCATGGCTGGGAACTTCCGGAACGGGAGAACCTGCCCGCGGGTGGTGTCCCACCCCCTCCGCGCCAGAGCGCCCCCTTCCCGCGGCCCGGCCGGTGGGCGCCCGCCTCCCCCCGGGCCGCCAGG
>NZ_JAAVVE010000080.1 GCF_018449795.1 Sphingomonas sp. dw_22 | reverse complement strand
GGGCGGGGGGCGGGGGGAAAAAGCGCGGCCCGCAGTACGGGGGGCTCCGAGCGGCGGCGCGCCGGGGGCTCGGCCCCTTCCCCCAGCCGGGAGGGGGCGCCCCGGCCCGGGGGGGGGGGGACGGCCGGGCGGCGGGGTGCCGGGGGCCTGGCTGGCCCGCTCGGTCACCAGCCGCGTCATCCCCGCGGCGCGGTCGTAGCGCGGACGCCGGGCGAGTCCCGAATCGACCACCACGCGGATGCCGTCGAGCGTCAGCGACGTCTCAGCGATCGAGGTGGCGAGAACGAGCTTGCGCCGCCCCTCGGGATCGGGGGCGATCGCGGCGCGCTGGGCCTGGGGTTCCAGGCTGCCGTGGAGCCGGTGGAGGACGATGCCGGGCACATCCGCCAGTCGTTCGGCGGTGCGCTCGATCTCGGCGACGCCCGGCAGGAAGGCGAGCACGCCGCCCGTCTCCTCGCGCAGCGCGGTGCGAATCGCGGAGGCCATCGAATCCTCGATCCGCGCCTCGGCGGCGCGGCCGATATGGCGCAGCGTCAGCGGATAGCTGCGCCCTTCGCTCTCGATCACCGGCGCGCGCCCCATCAGCGCCGAGAAGCGCGCGCCGTCGAGCGTGGCGGACATCGCGACCAGCCGCAGGTCGGGCCGCAGCGCCGCCTGGGCGTCGAGCGCAAGCGCCAGCCCGAAATCGCTGTCGAGGCTGCGCTCATGCACTTCGTCGAACAGCACGCACGCGACGCCGGCAAGCTCGGGATCGGCCTGGATACGATTGACGAAGATTCCCTCGGTGACGACCGTGACCCGCGTCTCGGCCGAGCGCCTGCTGTCGAGCCGCGTCGCATAGCCGAAGGTCTTGCCGACGCTTTCCCGGGCAAGCGCCGCCATCCGCTCGCCGGCAGCCCGCGCGGCGAGGCGGCGGGGGGAGAGGAGCAGCACTTCGCCCTCGCACCAGCCCTCGGTCAGCAGCGCGGGCGCGACCGCCGTCGTCTTGCCCGCGCCCGGCGGCGCGACCAGCACGGCGTTGCTCCCCGTCCGCAATGCGGCGAGCAGATCGGGCAGGACAACGTGGATCGGCAGAACATCGGTCATCGGGCTGCAACCAATTGCCGGAGCCGGGGTTTGGCGCAAGCGAAGGAGCACCCGACATGGCACGTACCCTGGCACAATTCATCATCACGCCCGACAGCGACGGCGACTACACACTCCAGCTGGAGGACGATGAGGGCGAGACGATCGAATTCACCGCGAGCTATGCGCAGCTCGACCTGATCGTCGAGGCGATCGAGGACGTGCTCGACACCGATGAGGACGACGCGCTGGGCGCCGATGCGGACGAGGACGAAGCGGAGGACGCCGAGGAATAGCGGGCGCTAATAAGCGCGCGCCACCGCGAACTCGACGGCTTCGATCATCGCATCCTTCGCCGCGCCCGGTGCGAAGCCGCCCAGCGCGTCGATCGCGCGCTGGCCGTAATGGCGGGCGCGGGCGAGCGTGTCGTCCACCGCGCGGCTGCTGCGCACCAGCCGGATCGCCTCGGCGAAATCCTCGTCGCGCGTGCGGCGGCCGCCAATGGCCTCCTTCCAGAAGGCGCGCTCGTCGTCATTGCCGCGGGCATAGGCCAGGATGACGGGCAGCGTCATCTTGCCCTCGCGGAAATCGTCGCCGGCGTCCTTGCCCATGGTGCTCGCGTCGGAAATATAGTCGATCGCGTCGTCCACGAGCTGGAAGGCGACGCCCAGGTTGCGGCCATAGGCGTCGAGCGCGGCTTCCTCGGCCTCCGAACGCTCGGCCACCACCGCGGCGATGCGGCAGGCGGCGGCGAACAGCGCGGCGGTCTTGGCGCCGATGATGTCGAGATAGCGCTCCTCGGTGATGTCGAGGCGGCGGACGGCGGTGAGCTGGTTGACCTCGCCCTCGGCGATCACGGCCGATGCGTTGCTGAGGATCTTCAGCACCTTCAGGCTGCCGTCCTCGACCATCAGCTCGAACGAGCGGCTGAACAGGAAATCGCCGACCAGCACGCTGGCGGGATTGCCCCAGATGATGTTGGCGGTGCGGCGGCCGCGGCGCAGGTCGGACGAATCGACCACGTCGTCATGGAGCAGCGTCGCGGTGTGGATGAACTCCACGGCGGCGGCCAGCCGGTGGTGCCGCGTGCCCGGATAGCCGAGCAGCTGCGCGCTCGCGAGCGTCAGCATCGGCCGCATCCGCTTGCCGCCGCCGGCGATCAGGTGGCCGGCAAGCTCCGGGATCAGCGGAATGTCCGATTGCATGCGATCGAGGATGACCGCGTTAACCAGGTTCATGTCGTGCGCGACGAGCGCCATCATCGGATCGAGAGAAGGCTCCCCGCGCGAGCCCAGGCGGTGGATGGTGGCGCTCATTGCGCGCGCTCTGGCCTGTGCGCCGCACAAAGGCAAGAGCATGGGCTTGCAAGGGCGCGTGCCGCAGGCGAAAGGGGCGCGAGGGAGACCGGAATTTTGCCCGACGAGACGCTGCAACGCTATCGCCAGAGCATCGACAATATCGATGCCGCACTGGTCTTTCTGCTCGCCGAGCGGTTCAAGGTGACCCAGGCGGTGGGCCGCTACAAGGCCGAGACCGGCCTGCCGCCCGCCGATCCGGGCCGCGAGGAGGCGCAGATCGCGCGGCTGCGGGCGCTGGCCAAGGACGCCGATCTCGATCCGGAATTCTCGGAGAAGTTCCTGCGCTTCATCATCGACGAGGTGATCCGTCATCACCAGCAGGCGCGCCAGGCCGGAACCGCGGGCGCCTGATGCCGTTCGGTCCCCGGCAGCAAAGGGGGATGGTTTGGCCGACGATTATCTGATCTTCCGTCCCGACGACGTGGATCTGGCGCGCTCGCCGCTCCGGCGCGGCGTGGACGAGCCGACCTATGTGCTGGGCGCGTTCAACCCCGGCTTCGCGCGGCTGCCGAACGGCAATCTGGTGATGATGGTGCGGATTGCGGAGGCGTTGCGCGATCCCGTTGCCGCAGATTGCGCGCGCGCGATCCGCTGGACGCCCCAGGGCTATGTGCTCGACGCGCATCCGCTGGCGGGCGTCGACATGGGCGATCCGCGGCAATTCGCGCTCAAGGACCGCAATCCGCGCCTGCTGGGGCTGACCTCGCTTTCCTGGCTGCTGCCGGTGGAGCTGAGCCCCGATGCGCGCGCGATCGTGGCGGTGCATTACGACAGGGCGGTCGCGCCCTCGGCGAGCTTCCTCGAATATGGCGTGGAGGATGCGCGGATCACGCGGATCGACGGCATCTATTGGATGACGGTGTGCGGCGTCTCCGCCGAGCGGCATTGCACGGCGATGTACCGCTCCGCCAACGGCCTCGATTACGAACTGCTCGGTGTGGTGCTCGATCACCAGAACAAGGACGTGATCCTGTTCGAGGGGAAGGTGGCGGGCAAGTTCCTGGCGCTCACCCGCCCGCTGGGCGAGGTCTATTTCGCCTACCCCGAGGATTCGCCCTGGCTCGGCGGCCCGTCGATCAACATCGCGCAGTCGCCGGACGGGCTGCACTGGAAGCCGCTCGACGCGCCGGGATTGCGCGCGCGGAAAGGCTCGACCTCGAACCAGCGGATCGGCGGCGGCAGCCAGCCGGTGCTGACCGATGCGGGCTGGCTGCTGATCTATCACGGCGTCGAGAAAAGGGACACGGTGGGCATCTATCGCAGCTTCTGGGCGCTGCTCGATCCCGACGATCCCACGAAGATACTCCGGCAGGAGGATGGCGATCCGGTGCTGGAGGCGAATCCGGCGCTGACGGCGGACATCGCCCACCAGATGTATCTGCCGACGCCGGTGGTGTTCACCACCGGGCTGGTCGACGCCGGCGATCATTATATCGTAGCCTCGGGCGAGGCGGACCTCGCCTGCCGCATCACCCATCTCCCGAAGGAGCGGTTCCGGTGAGCGCCTGGTGGCAATCGGCGGTGATCTATCAGGTCTATCCGCGCTCCTTCCAGGATTCGAACGGCGACGGGATCGGTGACCTGAGGGGCATCGAGCAGCGGCTCGACACGCTCAAGGAACTCGGCGTCGACGCGATCTGGATCTCGCCGATCTTTCCCAGCCCACAAGCGGATTTCGGCTATGACGTGGCCGATTATCGCGGCGTCGATCCGCGCTTCGGCACGCTGGAGGATTTCGATTCGCTGCTCGCGGCGGCGCATGCGCGGGGCCTGAAGCTGCTGCTCGATTTCGTGCCCAACCACACCTCCAGCGAGCATCCCTGGTTCCTGGAAAGCCGCTCCTCGCGCGATAACCCCAAACGCGACTGGTATCTGTGGCGCGATGCCAGGCCGGACGGCGGCCCGCCCAACAACTGGATCAGCGATTTCGGCGGCTCGGCCTGGGAATGGGACGAAGCCACCGGCCAATATTATTACCATGCCTTCCTGAAGGAGCAGCCCGACCTCAACTGGCGCAACCCGGAAGTGCGCATCGCGATGCTGGACGTGCTGCGCTTCTGGTTCGCGCGCGGCGTCGACGGCTTCCGGATCGACGTGCTGTGGCACATGGTGAAGCACCAGGATTTCCCGGACAATCCCGCGAACGACGAATGGCGGGAAGGCTGGCCGGAATATATGGCCGTCCACCAGCTTCATTCGACCGACCAGCCCGAGGTCCACGACATCGCCGCCGAGATGCGCGCCATCGCCGACGATTTCGGCGCGCGTGTGCTCATCGGCGAGATCTACCTGCCGGTGCCCCGGCTGGTGCGCTATTACGGCAGCGCCGAGCGGCCGGGCGTGCATCTGCCCTTCAACTTCCAGCTGATCGGCGCGGAGTGGAATGCGCCATCGCTGGCCAGGATGATCGCCGACTATGAAGGCGCGCTGCCGTGCGGCGGCTGGCCGAACTGGGTGCTCGGCAACCATGATCGCCCGCGCATCGCGACGCGGGTGGGCGAGGCGCAGGCGCGGGTGGCGATGATGCTGCTCCTGACGCTCCGGGGCACGCCGACGCTCTATTATGGCGACGAGCTCGGCCTGGCCGATGTCGCGATCCCCGCGGATCGCATCCAGGATCCGCGCGAGCTGAACGAGCCGGGGATCGGCATGGGTCGCGATCCGGTGCGCACGCCGATGGCCTGGGATGCGAGCGCCCATGCCGGCTTCTCCAGCGGCGAGCCGTGGCTGCCGCTCCATGACGACTGGACCACGCGCAACGTCGCGGCGGAACGGGACGATCCGCGCTCGATGTGGCGCCTCACCCAGGCGCTGCTGGCGCTCCGCCACGCGCGACCGGCGCTGGCGACCGGTGACTGGCACGCGATCGAAGCCGGCGGCGACTTGCTCGCCTATGAGCGCCGGCTGGGCGACGAGCGGCTGGTCGTGGTGCTCAATCTTGGCGACAGGCCGCAGAATTTCGCTATCCCCGAATGGGCCGAGGGGCTCTCGGTGCTGCTCGCCGCCCGGAGCGGCGATGATCCTGCCCTGCTGGGGCCGAACGAAGGCTATATCCTGGGATGAAGATCGCGATGCTGGCGCCGATCGCCTGGCGCACGCCGCCCAGGCATTACGGCCCCTGGGAATTGGTGACGAGCCTGCTCACCGAGGCGCTGGTCGCGCGCGGTGTCGATGTCACGCTGTTCGCGACGCAGGATTCGATCACCACGGGCAAGCTCGCCGGCGTGGTCCCGCGCGGCTACGCGGAAGACCCGTCGATCGACGCCAAGGTCTGGGAATATGCCCATCTCGCGCACATCTTCGAGCGGGCGGGCGCGTTCGACCTGATCCACAACCAGGCCGATTTCCCGGCGCATGCCTTCGCCAATCTGGTGCCGACGCCGATGGTGACGACGATCCACGGCTTTTCCTCCGAACGCATCCTGCCGATGTACAAGCCCTATGAAGACCGCGTGCATTTCGTCGCGATCAGCGAGGCGGACCGGCATCCCTCGCTCAAATATGCCGCGACGATCCATCACGGCATCCGCCTGGCGGAATTCCCGTTCGAGCCGGACGGCGGCGAAAGCCTGCTGTTCTTCGGCCGGATGCACCCCGACAAGGGCGCCGCCGAGGCGATCACCGTGGCCAGGGCGACCGGGCGTCGGCTCGATCTCTACGGCATCGTCCAGGACCAGGGCTATTTCGAGCGCGAGGTCGCCCCGCATCTGGACGACCGCATTGTCTACCACGGCCCGGTCGGCGGCGAGGAGCGGCTGCGCGCACTGGGCAAGGCACGCGCGCTGCTCCACCTCATCAATTTCGACGAACCGTTCGGGCTCTCGGTGATCGAGGCGATGGCCTGCGGCACGCCCGTCATCGCGATCAATCGCGGCAGCATGCCGGAACTGATCGAGGACGGCGTCACCGGCCTGCTGGTGGAATCGGCCGATAAGGCAGTCGCGGCGGTCGACCGGATCGGTGCGATCGACCGCCGCGACTGCCGCAGGGCGGTCGAGGCGCGTTTCTCGGTGGAGGCGATGGCGGACAAATATATCGCGCTCTACCGACGCATCCTCGGTTAGAGCCGACCACCATTTAGAGTGGAAGAGCCACGGCCCCCAAAATTCCTACCGTCACCCCGGCCTTGTGCCGGGGTCCACTCTTCCACAAGCGAGCCCCTCACGACTCAAAGCGGCTCACCCAGCCTCCCGGTGGACCCCGGCACAAGGCCGGGGTGACGAATGGAGTATTCGACCCGCCCTAAAGCGCCGGCTTACACCGCCTCGTCTGGTACACCCCGCGCAGGAAGCCGCGCCGCGCGAAGCCCGCATCGATCGCCGCATTGAGCTCGCGCTGCGCCGATGCCGCGCCGCTGACTTCGCGGACGATGCCGCGGAACGGCACGATCAGCCCGGCCACGGTGTCGCCGGTCACCTTGATCTTGCGGCTCTTCTTGCGGTCCACCCGCCCTTCGTAATCCGGCCCCAGCGCCGCGCTGAGATCGGCAACCGCCGCGGCAATGCGCGCGCATTTGGAAAGCCCGTCCAGGCTATAGGGGTTGGCGGCGGCCCGCTGGAGGACCGGCGGAACCTTGGTCTTCACGGCGCCCACATCCCGCGCGGGCTGCGTGGCGATCTCGCCGGCGCGCTCGGTGGTCGTCTGCTTCTGGTCCTGGGCATAAGCGGGCGCCGCGACGGCAATCGCCAGGGCCAGTCCGATCGGTGTGATGAATCGCATCGCATTTCCTCCCGTTTCCGCCGGACCGGGCGGATTTGAATGGGATGGGCCTACTCCGCTGCGAGCAAACTCTCCGCGCCGCCCAGGTCCACCGACACCAATCGGCTGACCCCACGCTCGACCATGGTAACACCAAATAGCCGGTGCATGCGGCTCATTGTTGCGGCATTGTGCGTGACGATCAGATAGCGCGTCGCCGTCTCGCGCGTCATCGCCTCCAGCAGGTCGCAGAAACGGTCGATATTCGCATCGTCCAGCGGCGCATCGACTTCGTCGAGCACGCAGATCGGCGCAGGATTGGTGAGGAACAGCGCGAAGATCAGCGCGACCGCCGTTAGCGCCTGCTCGCCGCCCGAAAGCAGCGTCAGCGACTGGAGCTTCTTGCCCGGCGGCTGCGCCATGATCTCCAGCCCGGCTTCGAGCGGATCGTCCGAATCGATCAGCTCCAGATGCGCCTGCCCGCCGTTGAACAGCGTGGAGAAGAGCCGGCGGAAATGCTGGTCGACTGCCTCGAACGCGGCGAGCAGCCGCTGGCGGCCCTCGCGGTTGAGCGTGCCGATCGATCCACGTAGCCGGTTCACGGCCTGGGCGAGCTCATCGCGCTCCCTGGCATTGCCGGTATAGGCCGCCTCCAGCTCCGCCAGCTCGCTTTCGGCGACCAGGTTGACCGGCCCGATCCGCTCGCGCTCGGCGATCAGCTTGTCATGGGTAGCCGATTCCTCCTGCGGATTGCGCACCGATTCCGGCTCGAAGCCCGCCCGTTCGGGAAGCAAGGGCGGCGGGCATTCGAAGCGCTCGCCCGAAAGCCGGCCCATCTCGATGCGTCGCATCTCCTGGTTCTCGGCGCGGGCAAGCGCGCCGGCGCGGGCCTCGCGGGCCTGGGCGAGCGTTTCATTGGCGGCGCGGACATCGCCCTCGGTGGCGCGCAACGCCGCCTCGGCGCCCTGCCCGCCGGCCTGGCCGGCGGCGGTTTCGGCGCGAGCGGCCTCGGTCTCGGCCTCGGCCCCTGCGACTTCCGCCCCCAGCCCGGCCGGCCGCCCGGCCCGGCCCCCCCCCTCTGCGGCCGGCCCCCCCCCCCCCTTTTCCTTCCCCCCCCCCCCCCCCCCAGC
>NZ_JAAVVE010000008.1 GCF_018449795.1 Sphingomonas sp. dw_22 | reverse complement strand
CGCGGCCAGACCATGCTCCCGGTCAATTTCCTGCGCCCGCTCATCGCCCCCCATGGCGAGTCCATCCAGCCGCTGGTGCCGGGGCACTTTGAAGAGCCCATGTCAACCGCTCCCCGCAACACGGGGACGTCCAAGTGGCGGGTCGGGGGGGCGTTCCCCCACCCCCCTTCCCCCCGGTGGCCGCACCGCGCAACCCCCGGGTCCAGGGCGGCGCCCCGCCGCCCCCCCGCCGGCCCCCCGCCCCGGGATGGGGGAACACCCACAGGCCGAAAACCCGCGCATAGCCCAGCAGCGTGCGCCTCGGGCCGGCCGAAGCGACCCAGCGGCGCCCGGTGGCGACGGCGCGGGCGCCGGCCGAGGCGTTGATCGCGATCTCGCCCAGATCCGTGCCGCCCAGCCCCTGCGTGGCGGCGGCCATCGGATGGACCCAGAGCTCGGGCTTGCCCGACAGCGCGGCGCGGCGGACGATGCCGGGATCGTCGAGCACCGGCGACTGATCGGGCATCAGCCCGACGCGGGCGATCCCGCCGAAGCGGCACGCCTGCTTGTCGACCGCGAACACGCCGAGATCGATCAGGGCAGGAGCGAGCATTCGGCCGCCGAGATCGATCGTCTCGGCATCTTCGGGAATGTCGATCGTGCCGATGGCGGCGATCGTGTCGCCCTGGACAATCAGGCCGCCGTTGGAGACTCCGCCTTTCGGGCAGACCAGCTTCGCGTTGGTGAAGGCGATGCTCATGCCCAGCCCTCCACGCCGCGTTCGCGCCGGGTCAGCACGTCGAGGCAGGCCATGCGGACCGCTACGCCCATCTCGACCTGCTCGGTGATCGCCGAACGCTCGGGGTGATCGGCGACGCTCGAATCGATCTCGACGCCGCGGTTCATCGGGCCGGGGTGCATCACCAGCGCGTCGGGCTTGGCGCGCTCCAGCCGTTCGGGGGTAAGGCCATAGCGCATGTGGAACTCGCGGGTGGAGGGGATGTAGCCGCCGGCCATGCGCTCGTTCTGGACGCGCAGCATCATGACGACGTCGGCGCCCTCGAGCGCGGCGTCGAAATCGGTGAAGGGCTGGACGTACATCCGCTCGATCGCGGCAGGCATCAGCGTGGAGGGGGCGACGACGCGAACCTCTGCGGCGAGTGCGGTAAGGGCGAGCATGTTCGAGCGGGCGACCCGGCTGTGGAGGATGTCGCCGCAGATCACCACGCGCTGGCCGGCGACCGAGCCGCGGCGGCGGCGGATGGTGAGCGCGTCGAGCAGCGCCTGGGTCGGGTGCTCGTGCCAGCCGTCGCCGGCGTTGAGCACCGGGCAATCGACTTTGTCGGCGATGAGCTGCACCGCGCCCGAGCTTGAATGGCGGATGACGATCACGTCGGCGCGCATCGCGTTGAGCGTGACGGCGGTGTCGATCAGCGTCTCGCCCTTCTTCACGCTGGATTGGGCGGCGTGCATGTTGACCACATCGGCGCCGAGGCGCTTGCCGGCGATCTCGAATGACAACAGCGTGCGGGTGCTGTTCTCGAAGAATGCGTTGATCTGGGTGAGGCCCTCCAGCCGCTTGTCGCTCTTGGCGCGGGTGCGGTTGGCCTCGACCCATTGTTCCGCTTCGTCGAGCAGGAACATGATCTCATGCGGCTGGAGCCCCGCGATGCCGGTGAGATGCCGGTGCGGGAAAACGGCGCTGCCCTTTATCTGGGCACCGGGGCGATGATCTGAAGTTTGCATTGAAGCTGCGGCCTAACGGCGGGCGGAACGCTCGGCAATAGCGCGGGTTGTCAGTTTCGCTGAACACAGGCTGTCGGCCGGGGTCACCGTGCGTTCAAACGGCCGGCGCCATCGACCGGCCGGAGGGAAACAAGGAGAAAATCATGACAAGAATGCGGAGGAACAGGATCTGTCTCGCGGCGATCGCGACGCTGCTGGCGGGCGCAGGCCCGGCGATGGCGCAGGACCGCTGGGACTGGAGCGGCGGCCGCCCGGGCGAACGGGAATATCGGCTGACGGGGCCGGGTGTGCGGGTGCTCTATCCCGAATTGCGCGCCGGCAATCGCGGCCGCGCCTTCGTGCTGCGCAATTTCGACCGGGACCATAACGGCTTCATCACCGTGCGCGAGGCGGAAGCCGCGAATCGCGCCTTTGCCGCCATCGCGGGGGCGCGGCGCGACCGGTTCGACTGGGACGCGCGCGATCGCGGCTTCCGGCCCGGGCCGGGGGCAGGCGGCTGGGACCGGCAGGCGATGCGCGACTATCATTTCCGCCAGACCAAGCTCGGCGCGACGCTGACCTTGCAGGAGGATGTGCTGTTCCGCACCGACAGCGCCGAGCTCTTCCCCCGCGCGATCGAGAAGCTGCGGCCGCTGGTGGGCTATCTGCGCGGCAACCCGGGCGTGCGCGTGGCGATCATCGGCTTCACCGATTCGCGCGGCACCGATGCGCACAACCAGGATCTTTCGGAGCGCCGCGCCGAGAGCGTGCGCGCGGCGCTGGAGGATATGGGCGTCACCCGTGCCCGCTTCCGCGTCGAAGGGCATGGCGAGCGCGAGCCGGTCGCCAGCAACGATACGCCGCAGGGCATGCGCCTGAACCGGCGAGTCGAGGTGACGCTGCTGGGGCAACGCGCCGACACTTTCTGAACATCTGCGTCCGGCCGGTTCGCCGGCCGGACGCGGGCTCAGGAGCTGCCCACCAGCCCGTCGATCGCGCCCTGGAGGATATAGGCGGCGGCCATCTTGTCGATCAGCTCGGCGCGTTTCGCGCGGCTGGCGTCCTGTTCGATCAGCGTGCGCTCGACGGCGACGGTGGACCAGCGCTCGTCCCACAGCAGGATCGGCAGGGCCATGTCCTCCAGGTTGCGGGCGAAGGCGCGGGTGGACTGGGTGCGGGGGCTGTCGGTGCCGTCGAGGTTGAGCGGGAGGCCGACGACCAGGCCCTTCACCTGCTGGGCCGCGATCAGAGCGGCCAGTGCGGCCTTGTCCTTGGCGAATTTGGTGCGGCGGACGAGCAGGGCAGGGCTGGCGAAGCTCCACCCCGCATCGCACAGCGCCGTGCCGATCGTCTTGGTGCCGACGTCGAGCCCGAGCAGGCGGCCGCCGGCGGGCAGGGCGGCGCGGAAATCGGAAGGGGCGGTGGTAATCACCCGTCCGCTCTAGCCGGGTTTACCTGAACGCCGCCAGCCGCCGCTCGACGTCCTTGCGGACGTTCGCCCAGAACAGGCTGTAATCGAACACATGGTAGTTGTTGCCCGGCAGCACATACTGGCCGAAATCGGGCGGCGTCGATCCGATCATCAGGAAGCCGCGGCCCTCGCAGCGCGCGGGGACGCGGCCGATCTCCATCCGCGCCGCCTGGAAATTCGTGTCGGGGACCAGCGTGCCGAGATTGGCCTCGGCAGGGGCCGAATCGCCGGGCTTGCCGGTGATCGGATTGGTGCAGACCATCGGCGTCTTGGCGCGCGATTTGCCGGTGAAGCCGGTGGTGGCGTCGAACGTGTCGATGATCAGCGCCGGATCGGCGGGTTCGGCGAAGCTCTGCCATGAGAGGATGCAGCGGGTCTGCTCGGGGGCGGCGCAGGCGGGCAGGCCCATTTTGGGCAGGTCGGCGGTGACCGAGACCGGCCAGCCCACGACGTAGGCCGCGACGACTCGCTTCGCGAGCGGCGTGCCGGCGATTCGATCCACGAGGAGCCGCGACAGATGCAGCGCGCCCTGGCTGTGGCCGGCGAGGATGATCGGGCGGTTGCCGGCTTCCTTCACGAACTGGTCGAACGCGGCGAGCACGTCGCGATAGGCGAAGTCGAGTGCCTGCTGCGCCTGGCGCTTGCTGGTGAGGAACGCACCGAAGGTCGCCTGGCGATAGCGCGGCGCCCAGACCGAGGCGGCGCCGTTGAACGCGCTCGCCTGGCCGCGCAGGAACAGGGCGGCGCGATTGTTGGCGTCGACATTGTCGAGCGGGGCGTTCCAGCGATGCGTGTCGAGGAATGAGGTCGGGTGGATGAAGAACAGCGCCGCCTTGGGCTTGGCGGCGGGAGCGAAGCCGGTCGGCGTCCACAATGCGGGATTGTCGGCCTTGTCGGGGCGGGCGATCCACATATCGGCATGGGTATAGGCCTGGGCGTCGGCGGGCGGCAGCGCGACGACATCGGCCGAAGGCACCATGAACTGGCGCATCAACTGGATACCGTAGAGCCGATAGGCAAACATGGCGGCGACGGCGAGCATTATCAGGACTGCCACGACATAGAGGAATTTCCGGGCCAACCCGTTCTCCATTGTGCAATGCAGCATAAAGCCGCGAAGTTGCAATCGCGTTCCCGTGGGGCACGATTGATAATCATGCAACTGCGCGTGTGGCTGCATGTGCGTCGTTGCCTATGCAGGGGCGGAATGCTAGCCGCCGCTCCATGTCCGTAGATACCGCAACCGTGAAGAAGGTGGCGAGCCTGGCCCGCATCGCGATCAGCGATAGCGATGCCGAGCGCCTCGCGCCCGAGCTCAACAACATCCTTGGCTGGATCGAGCAGCTTGGCGAGGTCGATACCTCGTCGGTCGAGCCGATGACCGCCGTCATCCCCAACACGCTCCGCCTTCGGGAGGACGTAGTGACCGAGGGCGGCCAGCGCGACGCGATCCTGGCGAACGCCCCGCAGGGCGATCATGGCTTCTTCACCGTGCCGAAGGTGGTCGAATGAGCGGCATCACCGATCTGGGCATCGCGGCGCTGCGCGACGGCATCCGCGCAGGCAGCTTCTCGGCGCGCGAAGTGGCGGACGCCTTCATCGTCAAGGTGAGCCGGGCGAAGGCGCTCAACGCCTTCATCGTCGAGACTCCCGACCATGCCATCGCCGCCGCCAAGGAGGCCGACGCCGCGCGTGCGGCGGGCGAGACGCTGAAGCCGCTCGCGGGCGTGCCGATCGGCATGAAGGATCTGTTCGCCACCAAGGGCGTGCAGACCACCGCCGCCAGCCACATATTGGAGGGCTTCAAGCCGGTCTATGAGTCCACCGTCTCGCAGAAATTGTGGGATGCGGGCGCGGGCATGCTGGGCAAGCTCAACATGGACCAGTTCGCGATGGGCTCGTCCAACGAGACGAGCTATTTCGGCAATGTGATCTCGCCCTGGCGGCGCGGCGGCGGCGACAATGCCCCGCTGGCGCCGGGCGGCAGCTCGGGCGGCAGCTCGGCGGCGATCGCGGCACGGATCGTGCCGGGCGCGACGGGCACCGATACCGGCGGCTCGATCCGCCAGCCCGCGGCCTTCACCGGCATTTCGGGCATCAAGCCGACCTATGGCCGCTGCTCGCGGTGGGGCGTGGTCGCCTTCGCCTCGTCGCTCGACCAGGCCGGGCCGATGGCGCGCGACGTGCGCGACTGCGCGATCCTGCTGGAGAACATGGCGGGCTTCGATCCCAAGGATTCGACCTCGCTCGACATGCCCGTGCCCAAATGGGAGCAGAGCCTGTCGGGCAATCTGCGCGGCAAGAAGGTCGGCATTCCCAGGGAATACCGGATGGACGGCATGCCCGCCGAGATTGCGGCGCTGTGGCAGCAGGGCATCGACTGGGTGAAGGATGCCGGTGCCGAAGTGGTCGAGGTATCGCTCCCGCACACCAAATACGCGCTGCCGGCCTATTACATCATCGCCCCCGCAGAGGCTTCGTCGAACCTCGCGCGCTATGACGGCGTGCGCTACGGCTTGCGCGAGCTGGCCGAGGGCCAGAACCTCCAGGACATGTATGCGGCCACCCGCGCGGCGGGCTTTGGCGACGAAGTGAAGCGGCGAATCCTGATCGGCACCTATGTGCTCTCGGCGGGGTTCTACGACGCCTATTACACCCAGGCCCAGAAGGTCCGCACGCTGATCGCGCGCGATTTCGAGCAGGCCTGGATGTTCTGCGACCTGCTGCTGACGCCGACCGCCCCGTCGGCCGCGTTCGCACTGGGCGAGAAGAGCGACGATCCGATCGCGATGTATCTGAACGACGTCTTCACCGTGCCGAGCTCGCTGGCGGGCCTGCCGGCGATGTCGGTGCCGGGCGGGCTCGACAAGGGCGGGCTGCCGCTGGGGCTCCAGATCATCGGCAAGCCGTTCGACGAGCAGGGCGTGCTCGATGCCGGGCTGGCGATCGAGGAACGGGCGGGCTTCACCGCGCGGCCCGAGGCTTGGTGGTGAGGGGCTAGCGGATTTCGTAGAGCGACAGATTCCCCGCCGTCGCGATCCGGCGCATGGTGGCAGGAAGTGGGCGCTTCAGCCGCTCGGCGCCGCACATCAGCACATGGCTGGCATGGCGCTCGGCGACGATGCGCGCGAGCATATCGTCATAGAAAAAGGGCAGGCGTGACAGGCTGACCGCGACTTGCTGCGCCGGAGTCGCCGATCGAAAGACATCGGCGATTCCCTTCAGATCGCTTTTCAGCAGCAACGGCTGCTGGGTGGGATCGGCGAAGAGCGGGGTCGCCGCGCGCTTCTCGATCACCGTGAGCGGCGGGAACATCTGGCAACGCGGGAACAATCCGTCGCGCGAATTCTCCCCGAACACGAGCATGGGCGCGACTATCGCATGGGCGGGAAGATCCGCCGTGACTCGCTCGAAATTGGCATATTGCTGGCGATAGAGGCTCCAGCCGGCATCGAGTGCCGCGAAGCGGACCAGCGTCACCGCGAGCAATGCCAGCTTGAGACGGCCGCCTCCCGCAGCGCCCGGCGCGGTCTCTTGAAGCGAGGCAGCGAATAGCAAGGCGAACAGCAGCGGCATCCGTTCGAAAAGATGGCCAGCACCGAACATGCCGCCTGGCATCACGACCACCAGCAAGAGCGCGAGCGCGAGCGCGGGCAGCGCTGCGGAAACCGTGCAGAGCCACTTGCGGCGAAAGGCCAGGACAAGGATCAGCACCGTCGCCGCGAACAGGA
This sequence comes from Sphingomonas sp. dw_22, assembly GCF_018449795.1. Taxonomy (GTDB): domain Bacteria; phylum Pseudomonadota; class Alphaproteobacteria; order Sphingomonadales; family Sphingomonadaceae; genus Sphingomonas. Next base: position 120,296 of record NZ_JAAVVE010000008.1, on the reverse strand, counting down.
GTCCGTCGAGCCAGGGCCAGGGCGTCTCCGCCACCCGGATGAGCGCTTCGAATCGCCTGGCGATCTGGAGCCAGAGACGCGTCGCCAGATTGCCTTCCTCATAGATGTTGGCAATCAACTGCCCGACGGGCGCCTTATAGGTGTTCGCATGCGAAGTGGGCATGGCGAGGAAGAAGAGGAGCGGCGCTACCGCCTGCGCCGACAGCAGCGCTCCGCCGCGCAGCAGCCGGACCAGCCGCCGGTCAGCGCTGTTCAGCCACAGGCCGAATTCGAGCGCGCCGGCGACAAGTCCGTACAGGCCGAAGGCGAATCCGTGGCAGAACAGGATGAGAAGCGCGAGCGGCGCACATACCGATGTCGCCAGCACGGGGCGGTCGCGCAGCCTTACCCACAATCCCAGCGTCCACAGCGCGATTCCCGTTGCCAGCAGATAGTTGAGGAAGCCCCAGCTCAGGATGAAGCTGTAGCAGAGCGCGGCGGCCAACAGGGCGCTCCACGCATTGATCCGCCCGGTCAGCGACCTGTTCAGAAACAGCGTGCCGCTGATCTGGAGTGCGACGATCACGGTGACGATCAGCTTGGCCAGCAGCAGCGGCTCGATCCAGTGCGCCAGCCATACCGCCGGGACGTCGAGCCCGATATTGGGCAGCAGGTGCCAGTTGGGGGCGTAATTCCTGGTGAGGAACGCATCCCCGTCGATATGCGACAGGACGTAGAAGCGCGCGACGTGATTGTAGAGATCGATGAGCGGAACGACCGGCGTCACCAGGATCGGCAGCGCGAGCGCCACGACCAGCGCCGCCCAACCCAGCTTCGGAATGCTTCCACTCGTCGCCACGCCGCGGCCCTCCCGCGTGTGGGAACCAGCAGCGGGGATCATTTTTTACTCCACGTGAACATCGACGGGGCAGCGTAATTCCAGGCGACGCCGACGATCGCGCCGATCAGGCGGACGGCGTAGAAGCTGAGCCGGCCACGCACGAACCCGCGTTCGGTCAATTTGACACCGAGGTCGTCCACCATGCGCCAAGGGAGCTTCCGCACAAGCGGCGGCAGCCCCTGGATCTGCGATAGGATCGCTGGATCCGATGTGGCCGCGCTGTTCATCGAATTGCGAGCTGCCGGCCGGCGCTCAAGAGACGAAGTCCTATATCTTTAGGTAGAATAAGCCAGGAAAGTCCGAGCGATACGCTGCCGAGCACAAGAAGCCCTGCCCACCATGCGGCGCTGCCAAACGGGAAATTCCTCGAGATAAGGGCGCTGCCAAGAAGGATCATTCCCAGCGCGAGAATATATGGAAGCGTTTTTGCCAGACGTGCGGCCAGCGTCAGCAAGATGATGTCGATGGCATTTCTCAGGATTATGTACAGGGCCACGCCGGAAATGCCATATTCCGTCAGGAGTATGTACAGAATCAACAAGCATGGCGGAATTTCCAGAAGGTGAACCTTGGTCACGATATCGGGACGTCCGCTGCCCTGAAGCCAGGTGAAGGGCACCCACGCCAGAGCGTTCAGCCAGAAGCCGACGAGGATCAGCACCCCTACTTCCGCCGCCGCACTGCCTATGCCGTGGCCCAACCAAAGCTCGAACAGGGGGGGCATGAAGAATATCATCACCAGAACGGGCGTCGAGAGCATCGCGATCAAGAGCGAGGTGGATCGAATGCCGACCGTCTTGCGCTGTTCCTCGGAAGAGGACGGCAGGCTCGGGAAGATCGCTGATAGAAGAGCGTTTGGCAGAATGGTGATGCGTTGGGCGAGCTGATAGGGAACGGTGTAGATCGTCAGCGCGGATCCTCCCAGGAAGGCGCCAATTGCGAAACGGTCTACCATCGCCAGAATGGGAGACAGTATTCCATCGACGAATACCCAGCCCCCGAACCCAAGCAACATCGGTATTTCCGATCGGTTCAGGGTGATGGGTCTTCCGCGTGCCGCGGCCCGGTGCGCCGATCGGAACAGGATGACGATCGCCGCCAGGCGAGCCAGCAAGGCCGCAGCCAACAATCCTTCCAGACGAGGCCCCCATATCCACGCGACCAGAAGGGGGAAGATCTGGAAAAGGACGGTGGAAGTCGTCGATATTACATTCGCTTCGAGAAAACGATTTCTCGCCTGCAGGGTGCCGGTAAGCACTCCGGTTATCGTGGCGATGGGAACTGTAAGCGCCAGGATCGGAAGGCTTTCCAGAATCTCGCTGCGAAGATCCGGGGTCGTTTTGAAATGATGGCCGAAGAAATACCAGGAGAACCCCCAAAGGATCAGGCCGCCTATCACGCCCATCAGGAGATTCAGGGTCGTGGCCGTCCAAAACACGGTCGCGCGGTCTTCAACGGATGTTTCCGGCAGCGACGCCATTCGAAAGGTCGTCGCCCGTCCGAGACCCAGATCGAACAAACCGAAATAGCCTAGAAATAAGAAGGCGATCGAAAGGACGCCGTATCTCTCTGTCCCGATATGATGGATGTATAGGGGGACGGTGACGAGCGCGACCGCAAGGGGAATCAGCGACCCGAGCAGATTATAGGTTGTATTCCGCCCAACGCTCATGAAATCTCTATCCTCTGATCTCTCCATCGCCTGTACTTGCGCGCTTCCCCTTGCGAGCGGAGGCGCTCAAGTTAAGCTTCAGGCGAGGCGCCGTGACAAAGGCCTCTAGATTTCCGGTCATATTCGAATTGGCACCCGACGGGACGTTTCGAGAAATAGAGGGAGTATCTGCTGCCCGCTCCAAGGTTTTCTGGCGCCAACAAGAGAGGGGATTTCGTGGAGATCATTTCTTATTCCACGTGAACATCGACGAGGCGGCATAATTCCAGACGACGCCGACGACGGCGCCGGCGATCCCGGCCAGCCACCAGCGATAATGCATGTTGTAGATGAGTTCGCCGATGCCGATGTTGCCGATCGCGCCGATCAGGCAGACCGCGTAGAAGGTAAACAGGCCGCGCACGAACTTCGCGCCGCGCAGGCGCATGTCGCGATAGGTGAAGCTGTTGTTGAGGACGAAGTTGAACGTCATCGCGGTGAACACGGCGATCGACTGACCGATGCGGAAGTCCACGGCGATCAGCCGCACCAGCGTGCCCAGCGTGGCGAGATGGACGAGCAGGCCGAGCCCGCCGACCGCGGCGAACATCAGGAAGCGTACCGGCACGATATGGCCGAACATCTTCTCGAGCAGCAGCGCGCCGAATTCCTGGGCTACCTTGCTGTCGAGCTTGCTCTCGCCCGCGACGCGCGAACGGAAGGTGTATGGAATCTCCGCGATCCTGAGCTTGCGCGGGACCGAGGCGACCATGTCGAGCAGGATCTTGAAGCCGACCATCGAAAGGTTCGGCAGCGCCTCGACGAAGACTTCGCGCTTCACCGCGAAGAAGCCGCTCATCGGATCCTTCACATCGTTCTTGAGCAGGATGTTGGACAGGCGAGTCGCGAACTGGCTGATCTTGACGCGCGATTCGTCCCATTCGCCGGTCGAGCCGCCTTCGGTGTAGCGCGTGCCGATCGCGAGGTCGTTTCCGTCCTCCACGATCGCGGCATAGAGCTTCACCAGTGCCGTCTCGTCATGCTGCATGTCGCCGTCGATCACCGCGACGACGGGGGCCGCGCTGCTCAGCATGCCCTCGACCACCGCCGAGGAGAGCCCGCGGCGACCGACGCGCTGGATCACGCGGATACGGCGATCGATCCGGGCGATCTCGCGCACCCGGTCCGAAGTGCCGTCGGCCGAATCGTCGTCGACATAGACGGCTTCCCAGTTCAACCCGGCCAGTGCCTGATCGAGCTTGGCGGCCAGCGGCGCGACATTCTCCGCCTCGTTGAAGGTGGGAATGATGACGGTCAGTTGCAGCGACGGTATTGCCGGCGTCGCAGTGGAGGCGCCGGCGGTGCCGCTTGAAAGCTCAACTTCGCCGTCCATCAGGCATCCCCCCGGATGTGCTGCTCAATAATAATGCGATTAGCCGCCACAGGATTAACGTCCTTTCGTTCGGCATATGCTGGCGGGATTACATGCGCCGCGCCGACCGAAAGATGCGGCTTTGCTAGTCTGGGCGAATCAAAGCTGCAAGCCGCTATTGCGGTGCAGCGTGGGACAGTTGGGGCAATTGTACGGGCGAATCTTCACCCCTCCATTCGCAGCGGCTTGCCGCGCGTCGCTGCCGGGCGCATTTGCACGCTGGACCTTGCCTCGGCGACGCGCGATAGGCGATCCAACTCCCTATCCCTATTTCGTGAAGAGCAATGGCGACCAGTTCCACCTCCAGCTACCGCATCCAGGGCGACACCGGCGAATGGGAGGTCGTGATCGGCCTCGAAGTCCATGCCCAGGTCACGTCCAAGGCCAAGCTGTTCTCCGGCGCGGCGACCGAGTTCGGCGCCGAACCCAACAGCCAGGTCTCGCTGATCGATGCGGCGATGCCGGGCATGCTGCCGACGCCCAACAAGGAATGCATCCGCCAGGCGGTGCGCACCGGCATGGCGATCGGCGCGGTCATCAACAAATGGTCGCGCTTCGACCGCAAGAATTATTTCTACGCCGATCTGCCGCAGGGCTATCAGATCAGCCAGCTCTACCATCCGCTGGTGGGCGAGGGCCGGATCGAGATCAGCCTGGACGAGAAGGATCCCGAGGCCGAGGTGAAGACCATCGGCATCGAGCGCATCCATGTCGAGCAGGATGCCGGCAAGCTGATGCACGACCAGCATCCGACGCGCTCCTATGTCGATCTCAATCGCGCGGGCGTGGCGCTGATGGAGATCGTCAGCCGTCCGGACATGCGTTCGCCTGCCGAAGCAGGGGCTTACGTCAAGAAGCTGCGTTCGATCCTGCGCTATGTCGGCTCGTGCGACGGCAATATGGAAGAAGGCTCGATGCGCGCAGACGTGAACGTCAGCGTGCGCAAGCCCGGCGACGAATTCGGCACGCGGACCGAGACCAAGAACGTCAATTCGGTGCGCTTCGTGATGGCGACGATCGAATATGAGGCGCGGCGCCAGGTCGAGGTGCTGGAGAGCGGTGGGCGGATCGTCCAGGAGACGCGGCTGTTCGATCCCGACAGGAACGAGACCCGCTCGATGCGCTCCAAGGAGGATGCGCACGACTATCGCTATTTCCCCGATCCCGACCTGCTGCCGCTGGAGCTGGACGACGCCTTTCTCGACGCATGCGAGAAGAGCCTGCCCGAGCTGCCCGACGCCAAGCGCCGCCGCTACGAGACCGATCTGGGGCTGAGCGCCTACAACGCCGCGGTGCTGACCGCCGATGTGGAGACGGCGCGCTGGTTCGAGGCGCTGCTGGCGGAGAGCGCGCGGATCCAGGCCAAGGGCGAGAACCAGGTCGCGCGCGCGGCGGCCAACTGGCTGATCTCGGACCTCTACGGCGCGCTCAACCGGCTGGGCAAGGACGTCGATGAGAGCCCGGTCAGCCCGATCCAGGGCGCCGAGCTGCTCGCGCTGGCGGCAGACGGCACGCTTTCGGGGCCGCTGGCCAAGCAGGTGTTCGAGATCATGCTGGAGACCGGCCAGAGCGCCCCGGCGATCGTCGAGGAACGCGGGCTCAAGCAGACCAGCGACACCGGCGCGATCGAGGCGGTGATCGCCGAGGTGCTGGCGAAGAACCCGAACCAGCTCGAACAGTATCGCGGCGGCAAGGAAGCGCTGTTCGGCTTCTTCGTCGGCCAGACGATGAAGGCGATGGCCGGCAAGGCCAATCCTGCGGTGGTGAACGAGCTGCTGAAGAAGGCGCTGGGCTGAGCGGGGAGGGACGGATGCTGCGCGGATTGCTGTTGCTGATTGCCGGGCTGCTGGCGTTTCCGGCGGCCGCGCAGACTCCGGCCGCGCCGCCAACAACGGCACGCGTCGCGCTGGAGACCAGCGCGGGGCGGATCGTGATCGAGGTGGAGACGGGCAAGGCGCCGATCACCGCGCGCAATTTCCTGCGCTATGTCGATGCGAGGCGGCTCGACGGGATGCAATTCTATCGCACGGTGAAGGTCGCGGACCATTTCGGCTTCGTCCAGTTCGGCGTGCAGAACGCGCCGGCGCGCATCTATCCGCCGATCAAGCATGAGCCGACGACGCAGACCGGCCTCAAGCATCTGGACGGCACCATCTCCACCGCCCGTTTCGCGCCCGGAAGCGCGCGCGGCGAGTTCACGATCAGCCTGGGCGACCAGCCTTCGTTCGACGCCGATCCGGCCAAGCCGGGCGACAATCTCGGCTATGCCGCATTCGGCCGCGTGGTCGAGGGGATGGACGTGATCCTCAAGATATTCGACGCGCCGGTCTCGCCCGACAAGACCGTGCAGGGTGGGTTCAAGGGCGAGATACCCTTGGCGCCGGTGAAGATCATGACGGCGCGGCGGCTGCCGCTCTAGCGCTCGCGCAACTCCATGTAGAGATAGGCGGGATCGAACTCCGCCACGGCCTTCAGCGCCTTGAAGTCGGTGATCGAGACGCGGCCGCCGCGGAATTCGATCATGCCGCGTTCGCGCAGGTCGCGCAGCACGCGGTTCACATGGACCGAAGTGAGGCCCAGGCATTCGGCCAGCTCGGTCTGGGTGAGGGGGAAGGCATAGCCGGTCTCGTCCGCCAGGCCGACGATCTGGAGCCGCACCTGGAGCTCGCAGAACAGGTGCGCGGTGCGCTCCAGCGCCCGCCGCCGGCCGAGCGACACTTCCCATTCGCGGTGGATGGCGGCGTCGAGATTGGTCGAGAACCAGAAGACGCGCGTCAGATGCGGATAATTCTCGGTGATCTTCATGATCCGGTCGTGCGGCGCCTTGGCGATCCTGCACGGCGTGAGCGTCATCACCGAATGGTCGAGATGCTTGAGCGTGAAGCCGTGGAGATCGGCGAAATCGCCGGGAACGTGGATATGGGTGATCTGGCGCTGGCCGTCGCGCAGATCCTTGTAGCGGCAGAGGAATCCTTCGAGCAGGAGAGTCGAATAGGTCAGCTCCTCCCCGCGACGGGCCAGCGTGCGATCGGCGGGATAGTCCACCACCTCGCTGATGCAGTCGCGAATCGCCGCCTCTTCCTCCGCGCTTATCTCATCGCGCAGGCGAAGCTTCATCAGATGCTGTGCGATCATCGGCCCCCGAGGTGTGGCAGGAAACAGTCCTTCGAATCGGTCATGCTATGGGCTGTCCGGGCGCGATGCCGGGATCATTGTCCGGGTGCGGGGCGGGCACATCGATATCGGGCGCGGGCGGAACCAGTTCGGGCGGCGGCGCGACAGGCTGGCCCGGCATGGGCGGGGGCGCGGTCTCGGGGGGCGGAATGGTCGGCTGTATCGGAGGTTCGACGGGCATGGATGGCTCCTTGTTCCCGCCTCAACGCCGGATCGTGCGCCGAAGTTGCTTGTGACTTGCCCCCGCGACCCTTGCTGCTATAGAGCCCGCCGACCGGCGGTGTCCCCTGCGGGCGTGGCGGAACTGGTAGACGCGCTGGATTTAGGTTCCAGTATCGAAAGATGTGGGGGTTCGACTCCCTTCGCCCGCACCAGTCTCGCCACGGCTGATGTGCGGAACACCGCAATTTCCGATTCTTGCTAGAAGGCCTTTGGAATGCAGACTGTCGAGACGTTGAACGAGGGCCTGAAGCGCGCCTACACGCTGAAGATCACCGCGAAGGATATCGATTCGCGAGTCGATGCCGAAGTGAAGCGCGTCGCGCCGCAGGTGAAGATGCCCGGCTTCCGTCCCGGCAAGGTGCCCACCAATCTGGTGCGCAAGATGCACGGCGAGGCGCTGGCGCAGGACGCGCTCAATAGCTCGATCCAGGAAGGCATCCAGCAGCTGCTCGTCGAGCACAAGCTGCGTCCGGCGATGCAGCCTTCGGTGAGCCTGGAGGGCGATTACGAGGCCGGCAAGGACGCCGAGATCAAGGTCGAGCTGGAAGTGCTGCCCGATGTGCCGACGCCGTCGATCGACGGGCTGAAGCTCGAGCGCCTGACCGTTCCGGCCGATGACGCCGCCGTCAACGAGCAGCTTCAGCAGCTCGCCGGCCAGCAGAAGAACTGGGAAGACGCTCCCGCCAAGCACAAGGCGGCCGAGGGCGACCAGGTGACGATGGACTTCGTCGGCAAGACCGAGGACGGCGTCGCCTTCGAGGGCGGCACCGGCACCGACATGTCGGTCGAGATCGGCACCGGCCGCCTGATCCCGGGCTTCGAGGAGCAGCTCGTCGGCGTGAAGGCCGGCGACGAGAAGACGATCAGCGTTACCTTCCCGGAGGATTACGGCGCCAAGGATCTGGCCGGCAAGCCCGCGACCTTCGATCTCAAGATCACCGCGGTCAAGACCGCCGGGGAGACCAAGATCGACGACGATTTCGCCAAGGCGCTGGGTCTGCAGGATCTGGAGCAGCTCACCGGTCTGCTGAAGGGCCAGATCGAGCAGCAGCTGAACGGCCTGACCCGCACCTATATGAAGCGCAAGCTGCTCGATCAGCTCGCAGCGGGGCATGATTTCCCGGTGCCGCCGTCGATGGTCGATGCCGAGTTCCAGCAGATCTGGCATCAGCTCGTCCACGAGACCGAGCATGAGGCCGATCCGGCCGCGGCGCTGGCCGAGCTGGAGAGCGAGCGCGACGATTATCTGAAGATCGCCGAGCGCCGCGTGCGCCTGGGCCTGCTGCTCTCCGAGATCGGCACCGCCAACGGCATCGAAGTGACGCAGCAGGAAATGAACCGCCTCGTCGCCCAGGCCGCGCAGCAATACGGCCCCGAGGATCGCCAGCGCTTCATGCAGTATCTGCAGCAGGAGCCGATGGCCGCAGCCCAGCTCCGCGCGCCGCTGTTCGAGGACAAGGTCGTCGACTTCCTGTTCGACAAGGCCGAGGTCAGCGACCGCGAAGTGACCCGCGAGGAGCTGGAAGCCGCGATCGAGAGCGACGAGGGCTTCGACACCGGCACGCACAGCCACGATCACGACAATCACAAGCCCAAGGCGAAGAAGGCGGCCAAGAAGGACGCCGATGCCGATGCCGGGGAGGCCGATGCGAAGAAGCCCACCCGGGCCAAGAAGGTCGAGAAGGCCGATATCGAGCCCGCCGCGCCGGGCGATGAGCTGGTCGAGGCAGAGCCGGTGAAGAAGGCGGCCACCAAGAAGGCACCGGCGAAGAAGGCCGAGGCCGCGGAAGCCGAGGAGGCTCCCGCCAAGCCCGCCAAGAAGGCACCGGCCAAGAAGAAGACCGACGCCGAGTAAGGATTTCGAAGGGCCGGGGCGAAAGCTCCGGCCCTTTCGCTATCAGGCGGGTTTCAGGCGAAGACTTCGGCCAGTTGCGGTTCCGCCAATTGCGATTGCGCGTCGGAAATCCGGCGGAGCATGAGGATCGCGACGACGGCCAGCGGCACATCGACGGCGGACTGGATCCAGAACGGTGCGGTTCCCGAATCGGGCTGCCCCGAAAACATCCTGCTCGCATAGCCGACGAATCCGGCGAGCAGCCATAGCGCCCACCAAGTCGCGACCAGAGCGCTGCCTTCGGCATAATGGGTTTCGCCATGACTGGCGTTCCACAGTTCCCGCATGCCCTGGAACGGCTTGAACAGGCAGGCGACCGGAACCAGGAACCACCAGATCCGCGAAGCCGGCGTGAATTCGAGATCGTCATATCCTGCTTCGACCAGGTTCCTGCCCGCGACATAGATCCATCGGCAGAACACGACGATCGTCAGCAGGCCGAAGATCACGGTGCCGACATCGAGCTGGTTCGCGATCGGCGTGACGTTGGCCGCATAGCCCTCCGGAAATGCCAGCGCGGCCAGCAGGATGACCGGCACCGCCAGCGCGTCGAGAACGATCATCGCGCTCAGGACGAGCGTCAATACCCGCAGGCTGCGTCTTTCCATTGCTTCCCCCTTTTGCCCCGGACGCAGATCAGCATGGCGCATGCTGGAGGGGAAGATAAAAACTATCGAACCACGGTCGTTTCGGCCCTATGTCGAGATGATGAATCCCACCGTTGCGGTCCTTCTGCCCTGCTATAACGAGGAAGCCGCGATCGCGCAGACGATCGCCGGTTTTCGTGCCGCGCTGCCCGGCGCGGTCATCTATGTCTATGACAACAACAGCCGGGATCGCACGGTGGAGGTGGCTCGCGGTGCTGGTGCCGTGGTCCGCACCGAGCGGATGCAGGGCAAGGGCAATGTCGTGCGGCGCATGTTCGCCGATGTGGACGCCGATATCTATGTGATGGCGGATGGCGACGCGACCTATGATGCGAGCGTCGCGCCCGAGATGGTCCGGCGGCTGCTCGACGAGGGGCTCGACATGGTGGTGGGTGCGCGGATCGAACAGGAGACCGCCGCCTATCGCCGCGGCCATCGCTTCGGCAACCGCGCGCTGACCGGCATCCTGGCGCGCCTGTTCGGCCGCAGTTTCAGCGACATCTTCTCCGGCTACCGCGTCTTCTCGCGCCGTTTCGTGAAGAGCTTTCCAGTGCTTTCTGCGGGTTTCGAGATCGAGACCGAGATCAGCGTCCATGCGCTGGAGCTGAAGATGCCGGTCGGCGAGATCGAGACGCGCTATTTCGCACGGCCCGAGGGCTCGGAATCCAAGCTGAGCACCTATCGCGACGGTTTCCGCATCGCGCGGACCATCACCGCGCTCTACCGGTTCGAACGGCCGATGCTGTTCTTCGGCGTGATCGCCGCCGCGTTCGCGCTGGTCGCGCTCGCGCTCGCGGTGCCGTTGATCCTCACTTATGTCGATACGGGTCTGGTGCCGCGCTTTCCCACCGCGATCCTGGCGACCGGGCTGATGATCCTGGTGTTCCTCAATCTCTTCACCGGATTGATCCTCGATACGGTCGTGCGCGGCAGGCGCGAGATGCGGCGGCTGGCCTATCTGGCCCAGCCCGCTCCGGTGCTGGATTGATGGGCGAATGGGATTTCGTCCCATCCGGAAACAGCCGGGGTCTTTACATTTGGCTGATTGTTGCTGCGTTCGTGGCTAGGATAGCCTCGGATGGTTGGGGACTCGGAACCGTTTTCCGGCGCTGATCCTTCGGGGGAAGATTGGCATCGATGGACCGCAGCTCCGGTGCGCTGTGAAGTCGTTCGGCCTGGGCTCGTCGTGCTGGTGCCCCCGAAGATCTGAAGGGCCGGGACAGCGTGCCCGGATTCGGGAAGTCACGGGTCGATGGGGGCGTTCATGCGAAGTGTCACGAATTGGGTCGATCGTCTCGAGTGGAAAGGCATTTCCCTCAAGCTGCTCCTGCTGCCGCTCGTCTTCGCATTCTTCGCGGCCTGGTGCACCATTTCGCCCACCGCTCCCAACGTAATGACGCGCATCGGGCTCACCCATTCGATCGTGGCCCATGGCACGCTGACGATCGACGAGATCGCGGCGTTCGAAAAGGACCGGGCCTTCTTCAAGGGGCATTATTATTGCGACAAGGCGCCGGGCGTCAGCCTGATCTGCACGCCGGTGGTGTGGATCGCCAATCTGGGACTCGATCTGGCGGGGCAGAGCGATGCGCTGGTATCGCCCGACAACAAGCGCACGCCGCGCTATTTCGCTTCCGCCTTCGCTTGTTTGTTCGGTGCCTTGATTCCGCTCAGCGCCATCGCGGTGGTGCTCTTCTACTCCAGTGCGCTCCGGGCGGGCGTGGAGGCGGGCGTCGCCAGATCCGCCACGCTGATCTTCGCCTTCGGCACGCCCTTTCTGTTCTGGTCGACGGTGGTGTTCGGCCATGCGACCGCCGCGGCGCTGCTTTTCATCGGCTTCGCGCAATATTGGTCGACCGGGCGCTCCCGGCGTGTCGATGCGTGGGGTATGGTTCTGGCCGGCTTCGTCCTGGCGCTCGCGATTTGCGTGGAGTTCCTGGCCGCGCCTGCCGCGGCGGGCATCGGATTGCTGCTGGCTACGCGCGATATCCGTTCGGGGGGAGCGCACCGCTTCCTGGAGGGCGCGCTGCGGCTCGCGGCGGGTGGGGTGCTGCCCCTTGCCGCGCTGCTCCTGTACAATTGGGGCGCTTTCGGATCGCCCTTCCATCTCGGTTACAGCTCCCTTGACGGATGGGAGGGGATGAAGACGGGGTTCTTCGGCATATCGGCGCCCGATCCCGCGGTTCTGGGCGCGCTCATCTTCGGTACCTATCGCGGTATCCTATGGCTCTCTCCGGTCCTGGCGCTCGCGGTCTATGGATGTGTCACGCTGCTATGGAAGCCGGCCTATCGCTATGTCGGGCTGCTGGCCCTGCTGATCGCGACCTATTATTTTCTGGTCAATTCCGGCTATTTCTATTGGGACGGCGGCTGGTCGACGGGGCCGCGCCATGTCACGCCGTCCTTGCCGCTCCTCGTCTTCGGTCTGGCACTCGCTTATCGCGACTTCTCGCGGCCGCTTCGCATGCTGACGATCGTGACGGGCATCTACAGCCTGATCGTGGTTCCCTTGTGCGCCCTGATAAATGTGCGGGCGCAGAATGACGGGTTGCCGATGCTCACCGGGCATATCTTTCCCGATCTGTTCGCCGGGAACAGCCAGATGTTCCTGGTGCATATCGGGCTTCCCTTCGGCATCGCGATCGCGATTCCCGTCGCGGTGCTGCTGGTCTTTTTCTGGCTCTTCAGGCCGGGGATGGGGGAGGGGATCCGGCGGACCTGATCTGCTCCGGATCGATCAGGCTCCGCGCGGTCGCCAGGATCGCCTCTTCGGTCGGACGCGGGGTCCAGCCGAGTACTTCCCGGGCCTTCGCATTGCTCGCGCTTGCCTTGATGCCCAGGCGCGGCACCGCCTCGCGTGCGAGCGGATTGAAAACCGCGAGCAGCCGGATCACCCAGTCGGGAAGCTGGTGCCGGGGCACTCTCGCCGCAGCCTGGCCGAGATGCGCGCGCAGCACCATCGCGATCTCGTGGAACGACATGGATTCGCCCGCCACCGCCAGGAAGCGCTCGCCGCTGGCCCTCGGATCGGTCATCGCGCGTAGCTGGAGATTGGCGACGTCGCGCACATCGACGACCCCGAGATAGAGGCGCGGCGTGCCCGGCATCCTGCCTTCCAGCATCGCCTTGACCAGCCAGATCGAGGTCGAGAGATCGCCGTTCAGCGCGGGCCCGAATATGCCGACCGGATTGACCACCGCCAGCTCCATTCCTCCACCCTCGCGAGCGATGAAGTCCCAGGCAGCGCGTTCGGCCAGCGTCTTGGACTTCATATAGGGCTGGACGGCGGGGCCGTCGGGATCGGTCCAGTCCGCTTCGGTATAGGGCGTCGCGCGCTGGCCGTGGCCATAGCCGATCGCGGCGAACGAGGAAGTGACGACAGCGCGCCGTACGCCCGCATCGCGCGCGGCGCGGAGCACCCGGAGCGTGCCCTCGCGTGCCGGACGGATCAGTTCGTTCTCGTCCCTGGGCTGCACGGGCGGGAAGGGCGAGGCGACGTGCTGGACATGGTCGCAGCCGAGCGCGGCCTCGTCCCAGCCTTCGTCCCTTTCCAGATCGGCGGCGAAGAAGGCGAGACGGTCGCCCGCATCGGCTCCGGCGCGACGGAACGTCTCGCGCACCTCCGCCTCGCGATCCAGGTTGCGGACGGTCGTGCGGACCCGGTGGCCCTGGGCCAGCAACTGGAGGATCACATGGCCGCCGACAAAGCCCGAGCCGCCGGTGACCAGGATGGTATAAGTCGCCATGCGGATGTTCTGGGCGCTTCGCCCGAACGCGGCAATGCTCGGCGTTCACTGCGTTGCCCTCTTGCGCCAACCAATCCGAGCGCCGATGTTGGGTGCTGGGCAAACACAACAATCATGAGAATCCCGAACATGCATCCGCTTTCTGGTCAGATGACCATCGATCCCGTCACTGGTGGCCTCGTTCCTATCGTTATCGAACAGTCGAGCCGCGGCGAGCGCAGCTTCGACATCTATTCGCGGCTGCTGCGCGAGCGCATCGTCTTCGTGACCGGTGCGGTCGAGGATCATATGGCGTCGCTGATTACCGCCCAGCTCCTCTTCCTCGAGTCCGAGAACCCGAAGAAGGACATCTGGATGTACATCAACTCGCCGGGCGGCGTGGTGACCGCCGGCATGGCGATCCACGACACGATGCAGTATATCCGTCCGCGCGTCGGCACGGTGTGCATCGGCCAGGCGGCGTCGATGGGCAGCTTCCTGCTGGCATCGGGCGAACCGGGCCTGCGCGTGGCGCTCACCAATGCGCGGATCATGATCCACCAGCCTTCGGGCGGCGCCCAGGGCATGGCCTCGGACATCGAGATCCAGGCCAAGGAGATTCTCCGTATTCGCAAGTCGATGAACGACCTGTATGCGAAGTACACCGGTCAGCCGCTGGAAAGGATCGAGCGGGCGATGGACCGCGATACCTTCCTCGAGGCGAACGAGGCGAAGGAATTCGGCCTGATCGACGAAGTCTATGACAAGCGCCCGATGCCGAGCGAGGACTCGTCAGCGACCGCTTAACACTATAGCGGTAGTCCTGATCGGCCCGCATATCCGCCGAGCTCGGCGGAACCGTGTGTGGAGCGGGCCGATTTTGGATTGCCGGAAATCGGCCCGCGTGTAGGATGGCGGGCCGGAGTAACCGCGCCACGAGGCGCGAAGGATGGATTGAATGACCAAGCTCAGCGGCGGTGACTCGAAGAGCACGCTTTATTGCTCCTTCTGCGGCAAGTCGCAGCACGAGGTCCGCAAGCTCATCGCGGGACCGACAGTGTTCATCTGCGATGAATGCGTCGAGCTGTGCAATGACATCATCCGCGAGGAGACCAAGTCGAGCCTCGTCAGCAAGAAGGACGGTGGCGTTCCCACGCCGCAGGAGATCTGCGACGTGCTCGACGATTATGTGATCGGGCAGAAGCAGGCCAAGCGCGTGCTCTCGGTCGCGGTGCACAACCACTACAAGCGGCTCAACCACGGCGCCAAGGGCGCGGACGTCGAGCTCGCCAAGTCGAACATCCTGCTCGTCGGCCCCACCGGCTGCGGCAAGACGCTGCTGGCGCAGACGCTGGCGCGCATCCTCGACGTGCCCTTCACCATGGCGGACGCGACCACGCTCACCGAGGCGGGCTATGTCGGCGAGGATGTCGAGAACATCATCCTGAAGCTGCTCCAGGCGTCCGACTATAATGTCGAGCGGGCGCAGCGCGGCATCGTCTATATCGACGAGATCGACAAGATTTCGCGCAAGGCCGAGAATCCCTCGATCACGCGCGACGTGTCGGGCGAGGGCGTGCAGCAGGCGCTGCTCAAGCTGATGGAAGGCACCACCGCGTCGGTGCCCCCGCAGGGCGGCCGCAAGCATCCGCAGCAGGAGTTCCTCCAGGTCGATACGACCAACATCCTGTTCATCTGCGGTGGCGCTTTCTCGGGCCTCGAGAAGATCATCGGCGATCGCCTGCAGGGCAAGTCGATCGGTTTCGGCGCCTATGTGGCCGCTCCCGAGGAGCGGCGCACCGGCGAGCTGCTGCGCCAGACCGAGCCGGAGGATCTGCTCAAGTTCGGCCTGATCCCCGAATTCGTCGGCCGTTTGCCGGTGATCGCGACGCTGGAGGATCTCGACGTCACGGCGCTCATCAAGATCCTGACCGAGCCGAAGAACGCGCTGGTGAAGCAGTATCAGAAGCTGTTCGACATGGAGGCGGTGAAGCTCGGCTTCAACGAGGATGCGCTCGTCTCGATCTCGAAGAGGGCGATCGAGCGCAAGACCGGCGCGCGCGGACTTCGCTCGATCCTGGAAGGGATATTGCTCGACACGATGTTCGACCTGCCCAGCATGGACGGCGTCGACGAGGTGATGATCGACAAGGACGTGGTGGAGGGCCGCAAGGATCCGGTCCGCGTCTATGCCAAGAAGGAAAAGGCCGGCGGCGCCGCGTAACGCGCGCCGCCGAACCGGGCTCGGCTGAGGCAAGGCCGAGCCACGGCGAGCTGTCGCCCGATTTTGCTGAAAGCCGGGTCTTTGCGGAAATCGCGAAAGGTGCTCGCGCTTCCACGCCTGCGTATATTTCGATTCAATTCGCGCGCTCCGAGTTTCCAGACGGAGCCGGCGGTTAGCCGGCCTTGGAGGCGATCATGAAGATACTGATGCTGGGTGCCACAGGGCATGCCGGGGCGGTGGCGCTTCGGCTGGCGCTTGAGGATGCCCGGATCGAACAGGTCATCGCCCCGACGCGGCGGCCTCTCCCCGGTCACGCGAGACTGGTGAACCCGGTTGCGGCCGATCTTGATGCCCTGCTCCCGCAGGCCGCCGGCTGGACCGTGGATGCCGTCATCTGCGCGCTGGGGACCACGATCGGAAAGGCCGGATCGAAGGAGGCTTTTCGTCATGTGGGCTATGAACTGCCGCTGGCGTTCGCGAAGCTCGCCCACCGGAACGGCGCGGAGTCCTGCGCGCTGATCTCCTCTCCGGGGGCCTCGCTCTCCATACCCCTGTTCTACTGCCGGGTGAAAGGCGAGTTGGAGAGGGATATGGGCAATATCGGGTTCCGCTCGCTCACCATCGTCCGGCCGGGCATGATCGGCGGTCATCGCGCGGAATTCAGGCTCGCGGAACGGGTGGTGTTCCCTCTGGCGACGCTGCTCCGTCCGCTGCTGCCGCGTGGGCTTCGCATCAATCCGGTCGCCAACATCGCGAAGCGACTGGTGGAGTCGGTCGTCGCCTCGCGACCCGGACGATAGCAATTCTCACTATCGTCTTTGCTTCGCCCGTCTCGTCCGGACATCCCCGCCGCCGGGGCCGTCGCGGGCGTCACATGATCGTGTCGCGGGATCTCGTGTAAAGCCGGAACTTCCGGGCCGTTCGTGGGCCTGGTGAATGCTGCACCGCAAGATCGGCTTTTGTTGACCTGCGTCAAGGAGAGGCGCACGATAAGTCATACAAGAATCGGATAAGGGAGAGGTTCCTATGTCTGATGCAGTCATCCTTGAGGACGAAGATCCCCGCGAGTTCCACTCGCCGTTCGATCTTGCGCTGGACTGGGCCGCATTCGAAGCTTTCAAGTGGCTGGTGCTTGGTCACATCTTGTTTGTGATCGGCCTGGCACTGGTGCTCTATTTCCAGGTTCCCAATGGCGCCATCTGGGCGACTCCGCTTCTCGCCGCGCCCTTGGTCTGGAAAGGGCGACAGCACCGGCTCTGGGCGAAAGCGGCGGTGCTCCTGATCGGCTTCACGGCGGCGCATTATCTGGGCGTGCAGGCAGCGCTTGCGACGCACCGGCAGACGGGCCTGCTTCCCGAGCCTTCGCTGCTGGCGGGCTTTGCCGGGGGCGCGGTGGGAGCGGCGGCATCGCTAGGGCTGTGCGCGCTGTTCGGGCTGCTCCGATCCGGTGCGGCGACGCTCGTGTTCGCGGTGTTCGGCACCGTGCTGCTCGCCATGACTGGCAGCCTGACCGTCTATCTCTACCTGACGACCGGGGCCAGCGGCGAGACGCCGTTCGAGGCGCTGGTGCAGTTGCTCAAGATCTACACGCCTTGGCAGATCCTCTTCGCCTATGTGCTGGCGAAGGTGCTGAGGCCTGACGGCTAGGAAGCGCGGTTCGTTGCTCTTGGGCTCGGCTTGATTGACGGCACCGAACTGCGTGCGGAGCAGCTTTTCGTCCTTGGCGACGCGCATCCCGGTGCCGATCGTATAGAGCGGTACGCCGAGGCCGAACCAGCGCCAATGGCCGAACGCGAGCGCCATCGCCTCCAGCGCGGTCTGGCCGGCGGGTTCGGGGTGGATCAGGGCGATTATCTCATCTGATCCTCACCTGCTTCTGAAACGCCTCGACCGCTTCGGAACGCCGCAGCACGCGCGAATCGGGATCGATCACGACATGCGCCCCGGCGGGCACGTCCAGCGCCGCCGTGCCGCCGGGCATGGCGACCAGCCGGACCTTGCCGTCGACCTGCACTTCGATCGGCAGCGGGAAGGGCCTGTCGTTCGGCGTCTTCCATTTGAGCGACAGCGTGTCGCCGGTACGGGTTTCGATCAGTTCGGGAAGCGCGGCTTGCTTCAGATAGACGTCGAAGAACCAGTTCATGTCGGTGCCCGTCACCTGGTTGACGATGGCGATATATTCGGGCGTGGAGCTTAAGCGCGGCTTGAAGTTGCCGGGCTTGGGATCGGGGCGGCCATAGACGAGACGGCGCGTGACTTCGAAGAACTTGTCGTCGCCGATCAGGTTGCGTAGCGTGTGGAGCACCCAGGCGCCCTTGACGTAGATGTCCTGGCCGGGGCCGCCCTTCTCGTCCTCATAGACCTCCTCCTCGGTCAGGATCCGGCCCGAGACGATCGGCGCATGGTTGCGGATCTGGAGGCGGAACTCGTCCATCATGACGGCATAGCGGGCCTCGCCCTCGCGCCAGCGGCCGTAAAGCGGCTGCATGTACTGCGCATAGCCCTCGTGCAGCCAGTAATCGTCCCAATTGGCGGCCGACATCTGGTTGCCGAACCATTCATGGCCCAGCTCGTGCTGGAAGATCTCGTCGAACCCGCTCGGCGTCTTTCGGTAATTGTTGCCATAGGCGTTGATCGTCTGGTGCTCCATGCCGAGATGGGGCGTCTCGACCACGCCGACCTTCTCGTCATACCAGGGATAGGGACCGATCAGGCTCTCGTAGAAATCGAGCGTGGGCGCGAATTCCTGGAACAGCGCAGCCGCCTTGGCCTCGCGGCCGGGCAGATACCAATAGTTCATCGGAATCTTCGGCCCGAAGCGGCTGAGATAGACGCCCGACACTTCCTCATAGGGCGCGACGTCGATCGCCACCGAATAGGGATTCGGGCTGCGCGCCTTCCAGTGCCAGGTGGTGCGGCCGTCGGGCAGCGTGTCGATCTTCTGGAGCGTGCCGTTGGCGGGCGCCTTCAGCCCGGCGGGGACGGTGATGTGCAGATCGACCATGTCCGGCTCGCCCTTGGGGAAATCGAGGCACGGCCAGAACAGGTCGCAGCCATAGCCCTCGGCGGTGGTGGCGACCCAGGGCTTCTGCGTGCCGGGCGTCTTGGCCCAGACGAGGCCGTCGTCCCAGGGCGCGCGCACCGCGACGTGCGGCGTGCCGCCATAGACGATGCGGACGACCGCGCGGCCGCCGGCCTTGAGCGGACGGGGCAGGGCGATCGCCAGCCGGCCTTCGGGATTCGACCATTTGCCGGCGTCCAGCGCCTTGCCGTCGAGGCTCAGCGCGGAGACGGGCAGGTTCCTGTCGAGATCGATCAGGAGCCGAGTCTGGGGCTCGGACGTGGTGAGCGTGAGCGTCGCGGTGCCTTGCAGCCGGTTGGTGTCGGGAAAGACTTCGATCGCCAGATCGACATGCTCGAGATGCAGCGCGGCGCGCGCCGGATCGATCGGGCCGCCCGATGCCTGGGTGGTCGCGGTGATCGGCGGCTCGCCGCGCTTCTGGGCGAGCGCGGGGGAGGCGATAAGCGCCAGCATGCTGGCGGCGAGGAGCAGGCGAGGGGTGATAGGAGCCTCCTTCAGGCGGGTTCGATGGTGAAACGGTCCATGATGATGTGGAAATGCAGATGATTGTCGATCGGGTGCGCGGCCAAAACCGCCTGGGCCCGTGCCGCGAAGGGCGCAGCCGGCGTGGCACAGACCGGTGATCGGCGCGTTAATCCCATCCGACGATTGATGCCGCTGGCGCGTGCCCCATATATAGTGGAAACAAGGGCCCCGTCGGGCCGACCCGGAGTATCCATGAAGCAGTCCTACCCCGTCCTTCCGCTTCGCGACATCGTCGTCTTCCCGCATATGATCGTGCCGCTGTTCGTCGGCCGCGACAAGTCGGTCGCGGCGCTGGAAGCGGCGATGGCCGCCGACAAGGAGATTTTCCTCGTCGCGCAGCTCGATCCGGCCGAGGACGATCCCGGCCGCGAGGATCTGTATGATACCGGCGTTTCCGCCGAAGTGCTCCAGCTCCTGAAGCTGCCGGACGGCACCGTGCGCGTGCTGGTGGCCGGCAAGGAGCGCGGCATGCTCGATACGGTCGAGGAGACCGGCGCCTATCTCACCGCGACCGTCAGCCCGGTCGAGGAAGAGGAGATCGACGGTCCCGAGCTCCAGGCGCTGATGCGCTCGGTGGTCGACCAGTTCGAGAATTACGCCAAGCTCAACCGCAAGCTGCCGGCCGAGACCGCGGTGCAGCTCGCCGAGCTGGAGGACGCCTCGCGCCTGGCCGATGCGGTTGCCGCCAATATCGCCGTCAAGGTCGCCGACAAGCAGTCGCTGCTGGTCGAGAAGGATCCCCAGAAGCGCCTGGAAATGGTGTTCGCCTTCATGGAGGGCGAGCTGGGCGTGCTGCAGGTCGAGAAGAAGATCCGCAGCCGCGTGAAGCGCCAGATGGAGAAGACCCAGCGCGAATATTATCTGAATGAGCAGCTCAAGGCGATCCAGCGCGAGCTGGGCAATGAGGGCGAGGAAGGCGACGGCGACGAGATCGCCGAGCTGACCCAGAAGATCGCCACGCTCAAGCTCAGCAAGGAAGCCCGCACCAAGGCGCAGGGCGAGCTCAAGAAGCTCAAGACGATGGCGCCGATGTCCGCCGAGGCGACGGTGGTGCGCAATTATCTCGACGTGCTGCTGGGCCTGCCCTGGGGCAAGAAGTCGAAGCTGAAGAAGGATATCGCCGAGGCGCAGGCGGTGCTGGATCAGGATCATTATGCGCTGGAGAAGGTGAAGGACCGGATCGTCGAATATCTCGCGGTCCAGGCGCGCACCAACAAGCTGAAGGGGCCGATCCTGTGCCTCGTCGGCCCTCCCGGCGTGGGCAAGACCTCGCTCGGGAAGAGCATCGCCAAGGCGACGGGGCGCGAGTTCATCCGCCAGTCGCTGGGCGGCGTGCGCGACGAGGCCGAGATTCGCGGCCATCGCCGGACGTATATCGGCTCGCTGCCGGGCAAGATCGTGTCGAACCTGAAAAAGGCCGGCACCTCCAACCCGCTGTTCCTGCTCGACGAGATCGACAAGCTCGGCCAGGATTTCCGGGGCGATCCCGCCTCGGCGCTGCTGGAGGTGCTCGATCCGGAGCAGAACTCCAAGTTCAACGATCATTATCTGGAGATCGACATCGATCTTTCGGACGTGATGTTCGTGTGCACCGCGAACACGCTGAACCTGCCGCAGCCGTTGCTTGATCGCATGGAGATCATCCGTCTGGAGGGCTATACCGAGGACGAGAAGGTCGAGATCGCCGAGCGGCATCTGATCGCCAAGCAGATCGAGGCGCATGGGCTGAAGGAAGGCGAGTTCGTCCTCACCCATGAGGGCCTGCGCGCGCTGATCCAGAAATACACGCGTGAGGCCGGCGTCCGCACGCTGGAGCGCGAGATCGCCCGGCTTGCGCGCAAGGCGCTGCGGAAAATCCTGGAGGGCAAGGCCGAGAGCGTGACGATCACGCCCGACAATCTCGCCGAGTTCGCCGGCGTGCAGAAATATCGCCACGGCCTGGGCGAGGAGGAGAACCAGATCGGCGCGGTCACCGGGCTCGCCTGGACCGAAGTCGGCGGCGAGCTGCTGACGATCGAGAGCGTGACCGTGCAGGGCAAGGGCATGATAAAGACGACCGGCAAGCTCGGCGACGTGATGAAGGAATCGGTCGAGGCCGCGTTCAGCTTCGTCAAGGCGCGGGCGCCGACCTATGGCATCAAGCCGAGCCTGTTCCAGCGCAAGGACGTCCATGTCCATCTGCCCGAGGGCGCCGTTCCCAAGGACGGGCCGTCGGCGGGCATCGGCCTGGTGACGGCGATCGTCTCGACGATGACCGGGGTGCCGGTGC
This sequence comes from Sphingomonas sp. dw_22, assembly GCF_018449795.1. Classification (GTDB taxonomy): domain Bacteria; phylum Pseudomonadota; class Alphaproteobacteria; order Sphingomonadales; family Sphingomonadaceae; genus Sphingomonas. Next base: position 98,571 of record NZ_JAAVVE010000008.1, on the reverse strand, counting down.
GCCGCGACATCGCGATGACCGGCGAAGTGACGCTGCGGGGCCGGGTGCTGCCGATCGGCGGGCTGAAGGAAAAGCTGCTTGCGGCGTTGCGGGGAGGCATCAAGACCGTCCTCATTCCCGACGAGAATGAGAAGGATCTGGCCGAGATTCCGGCGAACATCCGCGAGGGGCTGGAGATCATTCCAGTGAAACATGTCGACCAGGTGCTGCGGCTCGCGCTGACCGAGACGCTCACCGCGATCGACTGGAGCGATGCGGATGAACTCGCAGCGCAGCCGCCTGTGGGAGTCGCCCCGATCGGAGACGCCGTTCACCATTGATGAGGCATGATTGTTTCGCCGCACGGCGCTGAAAACCGGCTGAAAGGTTTTGACAGCGGCCGCTGGGCCGTGCTGACTGACACACCGGCTTTTGGCGCCGCGACTCAATCCATTGATGATATAGGACAAGGGGGAAACCACCAAGATGAATAAGCAGGAGCTGATCGGACAGGTTGCCGACACCTCGGGCCTGGCCAAAGGCGATGCCAGCAAGGCCGTGGAAGCTGTTTTCGACGCGATCTCGGCGGCGCTCAAAAAGGGTGACGAGGTTCGCCTGGTCGGCTTTGGGACTTTCTCGGTCAGCAAGCGCAAGGCGTCGACCGGCCGCAACCCCCGCACCGGCGAGGAAATGACGATCAAGGCGTCCAACCAGCCGAAGTTCAAGGCCGGCAAGGGCCTGAAGGATTCGGTCAACTGATCTGACGATTGCGGGTCTTCGAGGGGCTGGACAGCGCACCTCGCACAGCCTAAAGGCCCGCTTCCCGTTTCGGCTGAAGAGCCAGCCTCTGAAAAGGGGCGGGGGCGCGTAGCTCAGTGGTAGAGCACTGTGTTCACACCGCAGGGGTCGCAAGTTCAATCCTTGCCGCGCCCACCATGTAGAGAAGCCCGCCGGTCCTGAAGGATCGGCGGGCTTTTTCATATGCGGTGCGGGGGCGGACCTTGCCCCGCGTCCTCCACGCGCCTAGCCGCGCGGTCGAAGGAGATTCGACGGTGACGTGGGTTTGGGCGGGGGCGACTGTGTTGGCGGCCGGTTTCCAGGTCGGGCGCAATGCCCTCCAGCGCGGTATGATGTCGCAGACCGGGCCGTGGGGCGCCACGCTGGTCCGTTTCCTGTTCGGCCTCCCGTTTTCGCTGGTCTTCACGGCAATCGCGGTCGCGGTGACGCCCGATCTGCATCCGCAGTTCGGCGGGGCCTTCTGGTGGCCCGCGCTCACGGGCGCGCTGGCGCAGGTGATCGCCACCGCCGCGCTGCTGCTTGCCATGCACCATGCGGGCTTCGCGGTGGGCACGGCGCTCCAGCAAAGCTCGGTGCCGCTCGCGGCGATCGCGGGGCTGCTGGTGTTCAACGACAATCTGAGCGCGCTCGGCTGGGCGGGCGTGGCGGTGACGACCGCGGGGCTCGCGGTGCTGGTCTGGCCGCGCAGGATCGAGGGGGCGGCGCATCCGGTGCTGGGCGTGTCGCTCGGCATCGCCTCGGGACTGTGCTTCGGCTTCGCGCTCAACGCTTTTCGCCATGCCGGGCTGCATATGGAGCCGCAGCACCCCTTCTTCGCCGCGATGGCCAGCGTCGCGATCGTCCAGGCGGTGCAGGCGGCGGTGCTGACGCTGTATCTGGGCGTGCGCGATCCCGATGCATTGCGGGCGGTGATGGCCGGCTGGCGCCAGTCGCTCGGCGCAGGGCTGTTCGGGGCGCTGGCTTCTTCGGGGTGGTTCCTGGCGCTCAACCTGGCGCCAGCGGCGGCGGTGCGCTCGCTCGGCGTCATCGAGATGCCGATCGCGGCGCTGGCGGGGCACCGGCTGTTCCGCGAGGGGCTGACAGCGCGGCAGATCCTGGGCGTGTGCGCGGTCGCGGTCGGGGTGGCGATGACGGCGCGCTTCTAGCTGGCAATATCGCGAATCGCCTGCCACCGTGTCGGCATGATCCAGATGCTCGCACGATTCCTGCCCTGTCTCTTCGCTCTGCTGCTCGCGCCGTTGCCGGCCGAGGCACAGGCTCCGCATCCACTGCTGCTGGTCCCGGACCGCGTGTTCACCGCAGTCGACCGCGTCGCGCATTCCGGCTGGAAGGTGCTGGTCGAAGGCGACCGGATCGTCGCGGTCGGTCCCGATGTCGTGGCGCCGGCCGGCGCCGAGACGATCGCGCTGCCGGGAACCACGCTGCTTCCCGGCCTGATCGACCTGCACGTCCACCTGTTCCTCCATCCGTACAACGAGACGAGCTGGAACGACCAGGTGATGAAGGAGCCGTTGTCGCTGCGCACCGCTCGGGCGGTGGCGCATGCCCGTGCGACGCTGATGGCCGGCTTCACCACCGTTCGCGATCTCGGCACCGAAGGAGCGGGGGATGCTGATGCCGGCCTCAAGGCGGCGATCCAGCAGGGGATCGTGCCCGGTCCGCGGCTGCTGATCGCCAATCGCGCGCTGGTGGCGACCGGGGCCTATGGGCCGAAGGGCTATGCCTATGACGTGCCGCAGGGCGCGGAGGAGGTCAGCGGCGAGGGCGTGGTCGCGGCGGTGCGGCGCCAGATCGCGCACGGCGCCGACTGGGTGAAATTCTATGCCGATTATCGCTGGGGGCCCGGCGAGCCGAGCCGCGCCACCTTCAGCCTGGACGAGATGAAGGCCGGCGTCGCGGCGGCGCACGATGCCGGGCGCAAGGTCGCGGTCCATGCCAGCACGCCCGAGGGGATGCGCCGCGCGATCCTGGCGGGTGCCGATACGATCGAGCATGGCAATGACGGCACGCCTGAGATCTTCGCGCTGATGAAGGCGCATGGGACCGCCTTTTGCCCGACGCTCGCGGCGACCGAGGCGATCACGCGCTATGGCGGCTGGAACGGCGCGGCGCCTGAGCCCGAGGCGATTCGCGCCAAGCGCGCCAGCTACGCCGCGGCGATCCGGGCGGGGGTGACGCTGTGTGCCGGTGGCGATACCGGCGTGTTCGCGCATGGCGACAATGCGCGCGAGATCGAGCTGATGGCGGCATGGGGGCTTTCGCCGGTCGATGCGCTGCTGGTCGCGACTTCGGGCAATGCCCGCATCCTTGGGATGGAAGACCGGATCGGCGCCATAGCGGCGGGACGGGTCGCCGATCTGGTCGCGGTCGAGGGCGATCCGCTCGCGGATATTTCCGCGCTCCGAAGGGTCAGGCTGGTGGTCCGGAGCGGAGCTGTCGTCCACGCTCCCTGAGGGCGCGCCGATGGTGTTGCGCATCCGCAACATCGTCACTCATATGTCATTTTAGAGACTCTTAACTGTCTTCGAAATCGCGTTTTCCCGTCACGCAAGCCGCTTAGCCCAAGCGGCGAGGTCGACAGGGGGATGTCCGAGTCGATCCAGGGCGCTCGCCCGCACCCAACGACCGGAACGGAGACTTTATGGCCAGCTTCAAACGCCTCAGCCTTATCCTGGTGACCACCTGCGCGGGCGCCGCCCTGTCGGCGTGCGACGGCGCCAACGACATCGCCTCGCCGGGCAGCGGCGGCAATGTCATCATCAACAATCCGCCGGCGCCGACTCCGACGCCCACCCCGACCCCGACCCTGTCGCTGGTGACGCCCGCCGCAGGCTGCCCCTCGGTTCCGGCCGGCGCCAACGGCTTCGTCGATGCCGGCGTGACCCAGGCTACTCCGATCGGCTCGTGGCGCGTCTGCCAGCTTCCGGCGATGGTCAACAGGTCGATCACTCTGACCAAGATCCCGGGCCTGATCTATTCGATGAACGGCCGCGTCGATGTTGGTTGCGATGGCGGTATCGTCGCGCCGACCGCCGCCGCGCCGCGCACCAGCAGCACCGTTTCGTGCACCGCTGCCAACGGCATCACGCTGACAGGTGGCCAGCTCACCGCCGACACCAACGTCACGCTGACCATCGAGCCGGGCGTGATCGTCGCCGGCTACACCGGTACTTCGTGGCTGGCGGTCAATCGCGGCAACAAGATCAACGCCGTCGGTACCGCGTCGCAGCCGATCATCTTCACCAGCAAGGACAACGTCCTCGGCCTGAACAACGATTCGTCGTTCGGCCAGTGGGGCGGCGTCGTACTGATGGGTCGTGCCCGGGTCACCGACTGCACCACCGGTTCGGTCGCCGTTCTTCCGGCCCTCAGCACCTGCGAGCGCCAGACCGAAGGTTCGGCCGATGCGGCCACCTTCGGCGGTAACGAGGATGCCTATAACGCCGGTACGGTAAAATATGTGCAGATCCGCTATTCGGGTTATGTACTGGGCGCGAACACCGAGCTCCAGGCCCTCACGGCCGAAGGTGTCGGGACCGGCACCACGCTCGAATATGTCCAGAGCCACAACAGCTCGGACGACGGCATGGAGTTCTTCGGCGGTTCGGTGCGGTTCAAGCACTATATCGCCACCGGCGCAGACGACGACAGCCTCGACATCGATACCGGCCTGCAGGGCCTCTTCCAGTATGTCCTGCTGCTGCAGCGTCCCGGCCAGGGCGACGCGCTGATGGAAGTCGACAATACCGGCTTCGAAGCCGACACGCCGCGCCAGAACACCAAGGTGGTGAACTTCACGGCCGTCCAGGGCCAGGTCAGCAGCAACAACGAGGCCAACGATCTGGCCTCGATCCTGCTGCGCGGCAACGCCGACCTGACGCTTGCCGACGGTCTCGTCATCAGCCCGAACAACGAGTGCCTCCGCATGAACGGCACGGGCGCTACGCCCGCGACGCTGGTGGCGCGCTCGGTGGCGCTGCAGTGCAACACGGCCAAGTATCTGGGCGCTGGCAGCATCTCTGCCGCCCAGGTCGCGATGACCTTTGGCACGGGCACGAACGGCAACAACGATGCCTTCACGAACACGCTGACCGCGCTGTTCGTGAACGGCGCCAGCGAGACCGCGCTGGCGCCCTTCGACGCCAAGACGCTCGACACCTTCTTCGACACGACCACCTATGTGGGCGCGGTCAAGGATGCGACGGACAATTGGTACAAGGGTTGGACCTGCAATTCCGGCTATGCCCCGTTCGACGGCACGGGCAGCGATCGTAGCTGCACCTCGCTCCCGACGAACTGAGGCCCTGGCCTGACCTGACTTGGGGCGGGGCCTGCCATCCTGGCGGCGCCCCGCCCTCTTGGGATTTGAATTGGGGGTTACGATGACGAAGCCGTTGGGGCTTGCCAGCCTGTTGCTATTCACTTCCGCGCTCGTCGTGCCCGCCGTTGCGCGTGCCCAGACGATGCCTGCGACGCCCGAGCCCTCGGCTCCGACGCCGGATCCGGCCACCGCGGCCGGCGAACCCCAGGACCAGGCCGTGGCGGTTCCGCAGGACCAGGCCGCTCCGGCCCAGGAACAGGAAGAGGCGCCCGACGTCTCCATTCCTGGCGGCAACGACATCGTCGTCATCGGCCGCCATGTGAACATCACCCGCGATACACCGCAGGTGGTCTCGGTGCTCTCCACCGCCGATATCGCGCGGACCGGCGACGGCAATATCGCCGGCGCATTGAGCCGGGTGACGGGCCTCAGCGTGGTCGGCAACGGCTATGTCTATGTCCGCGGCCTGGGCGACCGCTATTCGCTCGCGCTGCTCAACGGCTCTCCGTTGCCGAGCCCCGAGCCGCTCAAACGCGTCGTCCCGCTCGACATTTTCCCGACCAACGTCGTTTCCTCGTCGCTGGTGCAGAAGAGCTATTCGGTCAATTATCCCGGCGAGTTCGGCGGCGGCGTCATCAACCTGACGACCAATTCGCTGCCGAAGGAAAGCTTCCTCACCGTCAGCGGCGGCGTCGGCGCGAACACCTTCACGACCGGTAATTTCGGCTATGTCTATGCCGGCGGCGGCAAGGACTGGACCGGCTTTGACGACGGCACGCGTAATTACGCGCCGGCGCTCGCCGCCTTCTTCGGAAGCGGGAACCGGATCAGCTCGGGCAATGTCGATACCCAGGCGATCGCCGGGCAGCTCGTCAACGGCAACAACGCGCTTGTCCAGAAGCAGGATAGGATCGGTCCGAACTGGTCGGTCACTGCTTCCGGCGGCGCCACCGCCGAGGACGTTGCGGGCGCCACGCTCGGCGTGATCGCCACGCTTGGCTATTCGAACCGGTGGACCACGCGCGACACCACCCAGCAGACCTCGCTGACGCCCGACCTGTCGCAGCTCGAGAGCGATTTCGAGCGCGTCTCGACCGATGATCGCATCGTCGTCAACGGCCTGCTAGGCTTGGGCCTCGAGTTCGGCGACAGCAAGATTCGCTGGACCAATCTCTATGTCCGCGACACGCTCAAGCGTGCCCGTCTGAGCATGGGCCAGCGTGGCGGCACCGACGTCGATTTCCTGCAGCAGGACACGGCATGGTACGAGCGCCAGCTCATCGATACCCAGCTCGCCGCCGAGCTGAAGCTCGCTCCGCAATGGAGCCTTGATCTGCGCGGCGGCTATGCCAATTCGAAGCGCAAGGCGCCGGACGAACTCGCGTTCGAATATGTCCGAACCAATGCCGTGGTCGATCCCTATGGCGCGTATTTCGTCAATCGCCTGAACAACGGCAATGGCGGCGATGCGACGGTCAGCTACTCCGACCTCAACGAGGATCTGTGGTCCGGCGGTGCCGACCTCACGTTCCGCGCGACTCAGGGGCTGAGCCTCTCGGCCGGCTATGCCTATCTGAACCAGAAGCGTTTCAGCTCGCGCCGCGACTTCCAGTTCACCGCGCCGAGCGATTTCCCCGGCGGCGTCTCGATGCTGCGTCCCGATCTGCTGCTCGGCACCGCGATCATCGATTATTACAACATCGCGCTGATCGAGACGAACGAAGGCGCTCCGGCGTTCGACGCGAAGCTGGTCAATCACGCCGGTTATGGCCGGATCAGTTACCAGATCACGCCCGAAATATCGCTCGATGCCGGTGTCCGCTACGAGACGGCGAAGGAAACCGTCACGCCGGCCGAGGTATTCAACACGCCCGGTTCCAGCACCGCGACGACCAATCTCGACAATGACTATTGGCTGCCCGCGGCGACGCTGACCTGGCAGTTCCAGCAGGACATGCAGGTGCGGCTCAACGCATCGAAGACCATTGCGCGGCCGCAATTCCGCGAACTGGTCTATCAGTTCTATTTCGATCCGGACACCAATCGCCAGTATCGTGGCAATCCCTTCCTGAAGGACAGCAAGCTGTTCAACGCGGAAGCGCGCTACGAATGGTATTTCGCGCCGGACCAGCGCTTCGCCCTGGCGGGCTTCTACAAGCGGATCGACAATCCGATCGAGACCTTCATCTCGGGTAGCGATTTCGTCACCAGCTTCGCCAATGCGCCCAAGGCCGATCTGTATGGTGCGGAAGCCGAGATCCAGAAGAAGTTCCCGATCTCGAGCTGGGTCGATGGGAGATTCTTCGCGGATCGCAACCTGATCGCGATCGCCAACTATACCTACACGCATTCGAAGCTGAAGGTGAACGCGGACGATCCCGTCGCGGTGTTCGCCTCCTCCTCGACGCTGGCGACGGACTTCTTCCGCGACGGGGCGCCGCTCACGGGGCAGTCGGACCATCTGGCCAATCTCCAGCTCGGCATGGAGCAGACCAGCAAGCTCTCGCAACAGACGCTCATCCTCTCCTATGCGAGCAAGCGCGTGACGAGCCGCGGCTTGGCCAACCAGAACCAGCCGGACGTCTATGAATATCCGGGTTTCAATCTGGATTTCGTGGTGCGGCAGGGTATCTCGGTGGTGGGCAAGGATGTCGACCTGAAGTTAGAAGCGCGCAACATCACGAACCGGAAGTACAAGGAAACCCAGTCCAACGGCGAGAATACGGTGATCTACAACCGCTATTCGTGGGGCACGACCTTCAACTTCTCGATCTCGATGACCTTCTGATCGCCGGCGGGTGACCGCCGGCTGTCGAAGCAAAAAGGGGGAACAGGGCGTGATCCGGTGCAGCCGGGTCACGCTCGAATCATATCGGGGGCACGGCATCGGCGGCGCGGCCGGTGCGTTGCCTTGATCGGCTTCACCAGCCCCAGGGGCGTTCGCGGAACCACTGGGTGACGACATATTTCGTGCCCGCGCGCACCTTCATCGCGTGGTGGATGGTCGAGGGATTGCAGCTTCCGTCGGGCCGCAGATTGGACCAGGCGAGCAGCTTGCCGACCTCGGGCTGGACGATCTTGTCGATCGCCTTGAACCGCGTCGCGCCGCCAGCCTCGACTTCGTTCAGATAGAGCATCACCGTCCAGGTGCGCTGACCGGCGATGCTGCAATATTTCTCGAAATCGGCGCCGTTCGGCTCGAAATAGTCGGTGTGCGCCTTGAACTCCTGGCCGACCGCATAGCGCTGCCCCTGCATCGGCTCGCCGCGGACAGGATCCAGGCCGGTGAGGGCGATGATCCGGCGCTTGAGCTCGGCCACCGGCGCAAGCTCGGGATCGAAGTCGCAGGTCTCGCTGGTGCGGAAGGCATAGTCGCCATTGGGATCGGCGATCGTCGAGGGGCGGCGCTGCGAATCGATCTGCCGCATCAGCGCCTCGCAGAGCTCGGGATCGAGGAAGTTCCGGGCGATGAAGAGCGACAGCTTGGGGCTGGGAACCCGCTGCACGCCCGGCTGGCGCAGGAGGTGCTCGATCACGGGCTCGGGCGGGTTTCCCGAGCCGAGATTCGGCACCGGGGGCGGGGCGCTGGCGGCGGCTTGTTGCATGGGCGCCTTGTGCCAAATCCGGGGCTGCGTTTCCAGCATGGGTGCGAATGACATCAAAGTGTCATGTCAATGCAAGGCAGGTGTCATATCCTGTGCCTAGCCGTTTCGCGTCCGCAGAATGGGGGACATCATGAACCCGTTGGCCGAAGCACTTGTAGCAGGATCGTCGCCGCCCAAGGCAGCGGCGCGCGCGGCCATGGCCGGATCGGGCGAGGCATTGCATTCCCTCCTGTCCGAAGCGGCGCGCAGGCGCGCCTCGCACGTCCATGTCGAGCCGAGCGACGCGGGCGCAGGCATCGCGCTCAGGATCGGTGGACAGATCGCCGATGGCGGCATGCTCTCGCCCGAGGCGTTCGGCGCGTTGGTCGCCGAGGCGGTGGCGAGCGCCGATCTCGATCCCGGCAGCGGCCAGGCGCAGCACGGAAGCCTGCAAGGCGCGGGCAGCGGCGCGACGGTGGCGATACTTCCGGTAGCGGCCGGCCTGTCGCTGACGTTCAAGCTCGATACCGGCGAGCGGCGCGACCGGCGGCTGGAGGCGCTGGGCATGCGCCCGGCGCTGGTCGCCGCGCTGCGGCCGGCGCTGGGCAAAGGCGGGCTGGTGCTGGTGGCGGGGCCGCCGGAATCGGGGCGGAGCACGACGCTGCGCGCGCTGCTCGACCATATGGCGGGCAAGGCGCGGCGGCTGATGACGGCGGAGCAATCGGCCGGACCCGCCGTTCCCGGCGCGACCCAGGTCGAAGCGACCGCCGACTGCTCGATGGCCGACATCGTCCGCGCCGCCGTGCGCCATGACGTGGACGTCGTGATGGTGGACATGCTGCACGACCGCGTATCGGCCGCCGCTGCCGTCGAGGCGGCGCAGGCGGGGCTGCTGGTGCTCGCCGCGGTTCCGGCGGCGGATGCGGTGGGGGCGATTCGGCAGATGCGCGAGTGGCGAATCGAGCCCTTCCATCTCGCCTCGACGCTGAACGCGGTGCTGGCGCAGCGGCTCGTCCTGCGGCTGTGCCCCGAATGCTGCGAGCCGGTGCAGGCGCAGGGATCGGTATCGGCGCTGCTGGGATTCGATCGCGGGGCGATCGTCCATGCGCCGGGTGGCTGCGCGGCGTGCGATCATAGCGGCTATGCCGGGCAAATCGCCGTGTTCGAAGCGATCCATGCCGATCCGGCGATGCGCCGGCTGATCAATGACGGCGGCGACGAATCGATCCTGGCGCGCCATGCCTATCTCAGCGCGCCGAACCTCGGATCGGCGGCGCGCGCCCTGGTGAGGGAGGGCATCACGACGCCGGACGAGGCCGTCCGGCTCTCGCGAAATTGAGTGTCGGCAATTATCTTGCGCTTCGGCGCAGCCGCCGCTAAGCGCGCTTTCTTCACGGCGACCGTAGTTCAATTGGTTAGAGCGCCGGCTTGTGATGCCGGAAGTTGCGGGTTCAAGTCCCGTCGGTCGCCCCAGTTTTTCTAGCGCGTGGACCATCCATGATCACCGACTGGGGCTTCCCCGATTTCGACGACCATGAGGGCGTCCATCTCTTCAGCGACCGCGAATCGGGCCTGAGCGCGATCATCGCGATTCACTCCTCGGCGCTGGGGCCGGCCGCCGGTGGCGTGCGCTTCTGGCATTATGCCGATCACCGCGCCGCGATCACCGATGCGCTGCGCCTGTCGCGCGGCATGAGCTACAAGAACGCGATGGCGAACCTGCCGCTCGGCGGCGGCAAGGGCGTGATCCTCGCTTCCGAGCCGGGCGCGACGGTGAGCAATGCGCAGCTTGAGGCATTCGGCCGCGCGGTCGAATCGCTCGTCGGCAAATATGTGACGGCCGAGGATGTCGGCATGTCCGAAGAGCGGATGAAAAGGGTCGCCACCCAGACCCGCCATGTCTCGGGCCTGCCGGTCGCGGCCGGCGGCGCGGGCGGCGATCCGGGGCCGGTGACGGCGCGCGGCGTGTATCTGGGCGTCAAGGCGGCTGCAAAGCGCGGGCTGGGCGCCGATTCGATGGCGGGCGTGCGCGTCGCGCTCCAGGGCGTGGGCTCGGTGGGCGGCGGCGTCGCGCGGCTGCTGGCGAAGGACGGGGCCAGGCTGGTCATCGCCGACGTCAATGCCGAGCGCGCCAAGACGCTGGCGGCCGAGCTGGGCGCCGAGGCCGTCGCGGCCGATGCGATCCTGACCCAGGAAACCGACCTGTTCAGCCCCAATGCGCTGGGCGCGATCCTGACCGAAGCGTCGATCGCGGCGCTCAAGTGCAAGGTCGTGGCGGGCGGCGCCAACAACCAGCTCGCGACGCGGGCGGACGGCCATCGGCTGCACGATCGCGGCATCCTCTATGCGCCCGATTACGTCATCAACGCGGGCGGCATCATCAATGTCGGGCTGGAATATCTGGGCCAGGGCAACATGGCCGAGGTGCAGGCGCGCGTCGACAAGATCCCCGAGCGGCTGATCGAAGTGTGGGACGAAAGCGACCGCACCGGCGATCCCGAAAGCGAAGTCGCCGACCGGATCGCGCAGCGGCTTATCGGGCGGGGCTGAAGGGCCCGGATTTCCGTTCGATTTAGCGATTCCGGCCGCCGCCGCTCGACCGGGTTCGGTTGACACGGTTGACACCCGCTATGTCGAAATTCCTGGGCCTCCGAAAATCGGGCTCCGGGCGACGGAAATCAGCGATCGATCCGCCTTAAAGTCGCAGCCCTAAAGTCGCAAAAGTCACAGGTTCGCGCGTGTGCGTGGACGTCCCCGTAGGCGCGGGCCCGCATGCGCGGGAAATTGGTTCGTAACGATGAGAAAGAGCCTGCGCGGGATTGCAGGTCAAATCCTACATTGCAACGGATGACGGAGGATGGCGAGGGGCTCCCGGCTTGGGGCTCGCTTGCGGATGCGTGGAGCCCGGCACTTCGGCCGGGGTGACGATCGGGGGCAAATGCGATCCGCCCGCGCTCTTGCGGGAGCACGGGCGGCAGGGGGCATCAGGCGAAGTCGGTGCTCACCGCCAGCGTGCGCCACTGGGCGAGCTCGCCCGCGACGAAGGCGTTCTTGGCCTCGATCGCCGCGACCGTATCGCTGCCGAAGGGCATGCGGAGCGGCGGATTGGCCTCGCCGACCAGTTGCACCAGCGCGGCGGCCAGCTTGGCGGGATCGCCGGGCTGGTTGTGGCTCACCTCCGCGGCACGGCTGCGAACGGCGCCGGCGGTTTCGTCATAGTCGGCGATGCGGTGCGGGCTCACCGTCAGCGAGCGGGCGTCGAGGAAGTCGGTGCGGAAATAGCCCGGCTCGACGATCGTCACCTTGATGCCCAGCGGCGCCAGCTCGGCGGCGAGCGCCTCGCTCAGGCCCTCGACGGCGAACTTGGTCGAGGAATAGATGCCGAAGCCCGCGCCGCCGCGATAGCCGCCGATCGAGGAAAGGTTGAGGATATGGCCCGAGCGGCGCTCCCGCATATGGGGAAGCACGGCGCGGGTGACGGCGAGCAGGCCGAAGACGTTGGTGCGATAGACCGCCGCGATTTCCTCCGCGGTCGCTTCCTCGACCGCGCCGAGCAGGCCGAAGCCGGCATTGTTGACCAGCACGTCGATCTTGCCGAAGCGCTTGACGGTCTCCGCGGCCGCGACATGGGCCTGCGCCTCGCTGGCGACGTCGAGCGGCAGCGCGAGCAGATTGGGGTGATCGCCGAGCGCGGCGCGGACGGCTTCGGGGTCGCGGGCGGTCGCCGCGACGGCATCGCCGGCGGCAAGGGCCTGTCTGGCGATCAGCGCGCCGAAGCCGCGCGATGCTCCCGTGATGAACCAGGTGCGCATGGGTCTGTCTCCTTGCAATGGCGGCGCGCATGCGCCGGCGACACCCAATTAGGCGCTGGAGCATGATGAGATAATCACGCATATCGGCATCGTGCTGATGAGGTGAACTCAACAATGCGCCGGATCGAACCCGCCGACCTGACGATATTCCTGGCCATCGCGCGCCACCAGAGCTTTCGCCGCGCGGCGACCGAGCTGGGCGTCACCCCCTCCGCGCTGAGCCATGCGTTGCGCAGCCTGGAGGAGCGGATCGCGCTGAGGCTGTTCAACCGCACGACGCGCAGCGTCTCGCTCACCGAGGCGGGCAAGCGGCTGTTCGATCGCGTCCAGCCGGCGTTTCGCGACATCGAGGATGCGCTCGACGACCTCAACAGCTTTCGCGATGCGCCGATGGGCCTGCTGCGGATCAACGCGGCGAACACCTCCGCGCGATTGGTGCTGATGCCGATCATCGGTCCGTTCCTGCGCGCGCATCCGGGGATCAGCATCGAGCTTATCGCGCAGGGCGCGCTGGTCGATGTGGTGGGGGAGGGGTTCGACGCGGGCGTGCGCTTCGGCGAGCGGATCGCAGCGGACATGATCGCAGTGCCGGTAGGGCCGCGCCAGCGCTTCGCCGCGGTCGCCTCGCCCGATTATTTCGAGCGCTGGCCCAGGCCCGCCACGCCGCGCGATCTTGCCGGACTGCCCTGTATCGGGTTCCGGTTCGACAGCGGCGCGCCCTTTCACTGGGAGTTCGAGCGGGGCGGGGTGGAGCTGGAGATCGCGGTCGAGGGACCGTTCGTCACCAATGCGCAGGATCTGATGATCGATGCCGCGCTCGACGGGATCGGGATAGCCTATGTCCTCGAGAAGCTGGTGGAGGCGCATGTCGCGGCCGGCCGCCTGGTGCGGGTGCTGGAGGATTGGTGCCCCTATTTCCCCGGCCTCTATCTCTATTTCCCCAGCCGGCGGCAGATTCCGGCGCCGCTGCGCGCGTTCATCGACTTCGCCCGGGCGAAAAATTGAGAAAATCCACGCGCCATGTCACATCGGGCGCGCACGTCTCGTCATGGCATCGAACCTCATGAAGGAGTGAAGACGATGACCCAGAGACTCGACCCGTTCGCCGCCGCGCCCGCCCCGATGAAGCTGTGGCTCGACATGTCGGCAAAGATCGCGCCGACGCTGGAGCACAGCCTGCTGGAGCTGGTGAAGATCCGCGCATCGCAGATCAACGGCTGCGCGAACTGCCTCAACATGCACACCGCCGACGCGCGCAAGGCCGGCGAGAGCGAGCAGCGCATCTATCTGCTGAGCGCCTGGCATGAGGCGCCCTGCTATTCGAGCCGCGAGCGCGCGGCGCTGGCCTGGACCGATGCGCTGACCCTGGTCTCGACCGTGCGCGCGCCGGATGCGGTCTATCAGGCGCTCGCGGCGGAATTCACCGAGCAGGAGCAGGTGGAACTGACGCTGATGATCAACGTCATCAACGGCTGGAACCGGCTCGCGGTGGGTTTCGACCTGTTCTACGGCCAGGTGCCGGCGCGCGAGGCGGCATGACCGGCGCGGACGCAGCGGCGAGCTTCGATCCGCTGCGTCCGCGGCTGGCGCGAATCGCCTATCGTATGCTGGGATCCGTCGCGGATGCGGAGGACATGGTGCAGGGGGCGTTCGTGCGCTGGCTGGGCACCGATCGGGCCGCGGTGCGCGAGCCCGAGGCGTTCCTGCGTCGCGTCGTCACGCGCCTGTGCCTCGACCAGATCAAGTCGGCGCGGGCGCGGCGCGAGACCTATGTCGGGCCGTGGCTGCCCGAGCCGATCGTCGAGGAGGAGGAAGAGGCCGACGACGTCACGCTGCCGCTGATGCTGGCGCTGGAGCGGCTGTCTCCGCTGGAGCGGGCGGCGTTCCTGCTCCACGACGTGTTCGGGGTGAGCTTCGACGAGATCGCCGAGACGATCGATCGCGATCCCGCGGCGTGCCGCCAGCTTGCCAGCCGGGCACGGGGGCATGTCCGCTCCGCGCGGCCGCGCTTCGACGTGCCGAAGGAGAAGGGACTGGAGATCGCCGCCGCCTTCTTCGCGGCCTCGCGCAGCGGCGACATGGCCGGGCTGCGATCGCTGCTGGCGGCGGACGTGTCGCTCTATTCGGACGGCGGGGGCAAGGTCCACGCCGGGCTCAGGCCGATCCACGGCGTGGACGACATGATAAAGCTGCATGCCTCGCTGGCACGCTTCTTCGCGAAGGATATGTCGCGGGTGGTGCGCTATGGCCTCATCAACGGGTTGCCGGGCTTCGTGACGATCGAGCCGGGCGGCGTGCTCCAGACCACCGCGCTTGCGATCGGCGAGGCGGGAATCGAGGCGATCTATGTGATGCGCAACCCCGACAAGCTGGGGCATCTGGGGGTGCAATAGCTCCAATTCCTCCCCCAGCCTGCTGGAGGAGGGGGACCGCCGCCGAAGGCGGTGGTGGAGGGGCGCCGGTGGACGCCGCCGTCTGCGCGGCGGCCCCTCCACCATGGCTGCGCGATGGTCCCCCTCCCCGTGCCGGGGAGGAATTGATTCACTCCATCGCTATCCGCAATCCCCACAGCATGGATTCCCGACAAGAACCCCGCTAATCCCGCGCCGTGCCCGTGCTCCACGCCCTTGCCAATCCCGCGCGCTTCCTGAAGGTCGCCCGGCCGCTGACGCCGGTCCTGTTCTGGATCGGGGTGGCGCTGGCCGCGTTCGGCGGCTGGGCGGGGCTGACGCTGACGCCGCCCGACTATCTTCAGAAAGAGACGGTGCGCATCCTCTATATCCACGTCCCCGCCGCCTGGCTGGGGATGGGGGGCTGGACCGGCCTTGCGGCGGCGAGCCTGGGCTATCTGGTGTGGCGGCATCCATTGGCCAACATCGCCGCGCGGGCGATCGCGCCGGCGGGGGCGGTGTTCGCGGCGATCTGCCTCGTCACCGGATCGATCTGGGGGCGGCCGACCTGGGGCACCTGGTGGGAATGGGACGGGCGGCTGACCAGCATGCTGCTGCTGTTCTTCGTCTATGTCGCCTATATCGCGCTGGCCCGCGCCGATGCGGATCGCGGCGGCGACGGGCGGGTGCCGGCGCTGTTCGGCGTGGCGGGCACGGTGCTGCTGCCGATCATCCGCTATTCGGTGATCTGGTGGAACACGCTCCACCAGGGGCAGAGCATCGGGCTGACCAGCTCTTCGATCGACAAGTCGATGCTGTGGCCGCTGTTCTTCACGATGGGGGGATTCACGCTGCTGTTCGCGGGCGTGGTGCTGATGCGGATGCGGGCGATGCTCGCCACCCAGAAGGTCGAGGCGCGGATGCGCCGGATGGCGGCGCAATGAACCATTGGGCGTTCGTGACGGCGGCCTATGCGATCACCGCGCTCGGCACGGGCGGGCTGGCGCTGCTGAGCTGGACGGCGATGCGCCGGGCAGAGGCGGTGGCGGATTCGCTGAGGCGCGACCGATGAAGGCGAAGCATCAGCGGCTCGTGCTGGGCCTGCTCGCGCTGGCGGCGATCGTGGGGGCGGGGCTGCTGGCGCTTTCGGCGCTCAAGGACCAGGCGGCGTTCTTCTATGCGCCTGGCGATGTGGCGGGGAAGCCGTTGCCGCTGGGCAAGGCCGTGCGGCTGGGCGGAATGGTCGAGAGCGGATCGTTGAAGCGGGAAGCCGATGGGGTCTCGATCCATTTCACCGTCACCGATGGCCTGGCCAAGGTGCCGGTGGCGTTTCGCGGCGTGACGCCCGACCTGTTCCGCGAGGGATCGGGCGTGGTGGCCGAGGGACGGTTCAATCCGGACGGCAGCTTCGCCGCCGACAACCTGCTCGCCAAGCATGACGAGCGCTACATGCCGCCGCAGATGGCCGGCAAGATGCACAAGACCGAGACGCTGGAGAAATGATCGCCGAGGCAGGGCTTGCCGCGCTGTGGCTCGCGAGCGCGTTCGCGTTGGTGCAGATCATGCTCGCCTGGGGGGCGGCCAAGGGGGCGATGCTCGGCCGGGGGGGGGAGCTGATGACGGCGCTGCGGCGCGTCGCGATCGTGCAGGGGCTGCTGGCCTTGCTGGCCTTCGGGCTGCTGATCGCGGTGTTCGTGGTGAGCGACATGTCGGTGCTGCTCGTCGTCGAGAACAGCCATTCGATGAAGCCGATGCTCTACAAGGTGGCGGGCGCATGGGGGAACCATGAAGGCTCGATGCTGCTCTGGGTGACCGTGCTGGCGGTGGCGGGGGCGGGCGTGGCGCTGTTCGAGCGGCGGCTGGCGGCGGGCACGCTGGCGGCGACCCTGGGCGCGCAGGCGGCGATCGCTTTGGGCTTCTATGCGTTTCTTGCCTTCGCTTCGAACCCGTTCGTGCGGATCAATCCGGCGCCGATGGACGGGCAGGGGCTCAATCCGCTGCTCCAGGATCCTGGCCTGGCCTTCCATCCGCCGACGCTCTATCTCGGCTATGTCGGACTTTCGGTGGCGTTCAGCTTCGCGGTGGGGGCGCTGCTGATGCGCGACGTGGGGCCGGCCTTCGCTCGGGCGATGCGGCCCTGGGTGCTGGTGGCGTGGATATTCCTGACGATCGGCATCACCGCGGGCTCCTACTGGGCCTATTACGAGCTCGGTTGGGGCGGCTGGTGGTTCTGGGATCCGGTGGAGAACGCCTCGCTGATGCCCTGGCTGGCGGCGACCGCGCTGCTCCATTCGGTGACGGTGCTGGCGACCCGCGACGGCCTGCGCGCCTGGACGCTGATGCTGGCGGTGGTCGCCTTCTCGATGTCGATGATCGGGACGTTCCTGGTGCGATCGGGCATCCTCGTCAGCGTCCATGCCTTTGCGGTCGATCCGACGCGCGGGACGTTCATCCTGGCGCTGCTTGGCATCTATATCGGCGGAGCGCTGGCGCTGTTCGGGGCGCGGGTGGGGACGGTTAAGCAGGGCGCGACCTTCGAGCTGGTGAGCCGCGAGGGTGCGCTGGTGCTCAACAATCTGCTGCTGACGGTGATCCTGGGCGTGGTGTTCATCGGCACGCTCTATCCGCTGATCGCGCAGGCGGCGGGGGTGCAGCTTTCGATCGGCGCGCCGTTCTTCGACAAGGCGATCGCGCCGGTCGCGCTGCTGCTGGTCGCGGCGACCGGGGCGGGGCCGCTGCTGCGCTGGCGGCGGGACAATCTCAACGCGCTGCTGGGGCGGATGACGATTCCCGTCGCGGTGGCGGGGGTGAGCTTCGCGCTGGTGTTCGCGCTTTCGGGCGGGACTTCGCTGCTTTCGGTACTCGGCATCGCCTTTGCGGCGGGGCTGGCGGCGGCGAGTGTGGCGCCGCTTTGGAAGCGTAACCTCAAGCGCACGCCGCTGCATGTGTGGGGCATGGTGGTGGCGCATCTGGGCGTGGCGGTGAGCCTGGGCGGGATGGCGGCGGACAGCGCGTTCAAGGTGGAGCGGCTCGCGGCGGTGCATGTCGGCGACAATCTGGCGGTGGGGCCGTTTCGTGTGACGCTGACGGAGGTGCGGCCGACCGTGGGGCCGAACTGGTCGGCGCTCGAGGCACGGCTCAGCGTCCGGCGGGACGGCGGCGCGGCGTGGGAGCTGATGCCGCAGCAGCGCTTCTTCGCCAATCCGCCGACCAATACGAGCGAGGCGGCGATCAGCACCCTGCTCGACGGGCAGCTCTATACCGTGCTGGGCGCAGGCGACGGCGAGGGGCGCTGGCAGCTCCGGCTGTGGTGGAAGCCGTTCGTGACCCTGATCTGGGGCGGCGGCGCGCTGATCGCGCTGGGCGGCTTGCTGGCGCTGATCGGCCGCGTCCGCCGCGAGATGCGCGACGCCCATGCGGAGCATTACGCATGAAGCGCGTGCTGATCTGGCTGCCTTTGGCGCTGTTCGCTTTGGTCTTCGCGCTGGTGGCGAGCGGGCTCGTCAAGCCGGGCGACCGGATGGTGCATTCGGCGATGGTCGGCAAGCCGATGCCGGCGCTCGACCTGCCGGCGCTGGTGCCGGGCAAGGGCGGCATCGCCACCGCCGATTTCGGCAAGGGCAAGCCGCGGCTGCTCAACGTGTTCGCGAGCTGGTGCATCCCCTGCATCGCCGAGGCGCCGCAACTGATGAAGCTGAAGGCGGCGGGTGCAGAGATCGACGCGGTCGCGGTGCGCGATACGGCGGAGGCGGTGCAGGCTTTCCTGAAGCAGAACGGCGATCCCTATACCCGGATCGGCGACGACAAGGCGAGCACGGCGCAGCTTGCGCTGGGATCGTCGGGCGTGCCGGAGACCTTCGTGATCGATGCGCGGGGCCGGATCGCCTATCAGCATATCGGCGATATCCGCGAGGAGAATGTGCCCGCGCTGCTCGCCGAGCTGGAGAAGGCGAAGTGACGATTCCCTTCGTCCGTCATCGCGGCGAAGGCCGGGATCCAGAGCCCCGGGCGAGTCGCTTGCGATCCTGGATCCCGGCTTTCGCCGGGGTGACGGCGGTGTTGGTCGCAGCCGCCCCGGTCCTCGCCGATTCGAACCTGCCGCCATCGCCGCTCGCCTATAGCCAGCTTCCCGATCCGGCGCAGGAGGCGCGGGCCAAGGCGCTGATGGAGACGCTGCGCTGCCTCGTCTGCCAAGGCCAGTCGATCGCCGACAGCGATGCCGAGATGGCCGGCGACATGCGCGCGCTGGTCCGCGAGCGGATCGCCAAGGGGGAGAAGCCCGAGGCCATCCGGAAATGGCTGATCCAGCGCTATGGCGACTATGTCACCAATGATCCGCCGCTGAGCTGGGTCACCGCGCCCCTGTGGCTGGCGCCGCTGGTGCTGATCGCGGCGGGGCTGTTCCTCGCGCGGCGGATGTTCCGGAGGCGCGGGGCATGATGGGCTGGCTGCTCCTGCTGGCGATCGCTCTCGTCACGGCGCTGTTGCTGTGGCGCACCGGCTATCCGCGCAAGCTGTGGACGATCCCGGCGACCGCGCTGATGCTGGGCGCGGCGGGCTATGCCTGGCAGGGGAGCCCGGGGCTCGCCGGCCATCCGGTGGCGGCGGAGAGGCAGCGCGGGCAGGTCGATCCCGATCTGGTGGCGCTGCGCGACGCGATGTTCGGCCGCTTCAACTTCGCCTATTCCTATTTCGTCGCGGCGGACGCGATGACGCGGGTCGGCGCGCCCGGCCAGGCGACGAACGTGATGATCGGCGCGGTGCGCAAGGCGCCGCAGGACGGCGCGCTGTGGACCGGGCTGGGGCTGGCGCTGGCCGAGCATGACGGGATGCAGGTGTCGCCCGCGTCGCGCTTCGCATTCGAGCGGGCGATGACGCTGTGGCCGCAGCATCCCGGGCCGCCCTTCTTCCTGGGGCTGGCGCTGATCCGCGAAGGCAAGTTCGCCGAGGCGCGGCCCTGGTGGGCCAAGGCCGTGGCGCTGACGCCGGAAAAGGCGAGCTATCGCGATGAGCTGCTGGTGCGGCTGTTCCTGCTCGACCGGCTGCTGGAGGCGAAGGCGAAGCAGGACGGGGCGGCGACGCAGCCTGCTCCGAGTCCGAAGCCTTAGGGCGGATCGATATTCGGCGTCGCGGGTAGCGATACTCCTCCCTCCGTCACCCCGGCCGCAGTGCCGGGGTCTACTCATCCGCGAGCGAGCCCCTCTAAGCTTCTAGCGGCTCTCCCAGCCGCACAGTGGACCCCGGCACTGCGGCCGGGGTGACGAAGGGGGCTTTTGACGGCTGTCGCTTGAATACCGTCGCTGAATAGCGATTACAGGCCTCAGGCCGCGTAGAGGGCCCGCATCTCGGCGGCGGTCTGCGCATAGCGTTCGGCTTCGTCGGCGATGCCGAGCTGTCCGTAGAACATCGCCAGGTTGCCTGCCGCCAGATAGCTGCCGCAGCCTTCCACCGAACCGTCGAGATCGGGCTGCTCGCCGATCTCCAGGCAGCGCTTCCAGGCACCCTCCACGATCGGCAGCAGCTCGTCCATCGCGCTTGCCGGGTTGCGGCTTGCCCATTCGAGATAGAGGTCGGCGACGGCGAAGTAGAAATCCGGCGATTTCGGCCAGTTGCGATGCTCGGCATCGGCAAAGGCCAGGGCCTCGGGAAAGCGCTCCGCGCGCTTCAGTGCCCGCAGCGCGGAGACGACGATACCATGGCGGAAGGGCGTAGCCGGTCCGCTGGTGCGATAGGCGGCCATCAGGTGATCGGCCGCCTCGCCGGGATTATCGCGGACGAGATGCTCGCGCCCGAGCTGGAACCAGAGATAGGGGTCGTCCGGATTGGCCTGGAGCTCGGCGCGCAGCAGCGCTTCGTTGCGGTTCGCCTTGCGATCGAGTTGCGCCGGCTCATAGCCGTCATGGCGGAGCTGGATCGCCAGGACGCTGTGCGGCAGCGGCGAGACGGGCTGCTCGTGGATCCGCCCCACATAGCGCACGCCGCGCGGCAGCACCCGGGGGATGAACTTGCGTGCCACGCCTTCTTCGGCGGAGCGCTCGTTGACGATCCGCACGCAGCCGATGAAGCAGGGCGGGGCGACGCTCGCGGGGGGAAGCGTGGCGGGGCCGAGCGCGGCCGGATCGCCGACCAGCCAGTCATCGGCGTCGAGGACCAGGTTCCAGTCGGCATCCGAATGGTCCAGCGCGGCGTTGCGCGCGGCGGCGAAATCGTCGCACCAGGGGAAAGGGTGGACGGTGGCGCCGCATCGTTCGGCGATCGCGACGGTGTCGTCGGTGGAGCCGGTGTCCAGGACGATCATCTCGTCGACATGCGGGCGCACGCTTTCGAGACAGCGCGCAATGCAGCGCGCCTCGTCTCGCACGATCATCACAAGCGCCAGTCGGGACATGAACCATCCTGTATGCACATGGCGGCCGGGATGGGGCCGCCAATTGCATTATAGGATGGCGCAGTTGCCCTCACCCTTCCGCGCCTTCGGCGCTCCCTCCCTCTCCCAATGGGAGAGGGAAAGGAGGAGGGGAAGGATCAGCCTGCCCAGGCTTCGAACGGCAGGTCGAGCGCTTCGGCGACGGCCTGGTGGCGGATCTTGCCGCCCGAGACGTTGAGGCCGTTGGCGAGGTGCTTGTCGGTCTTCATCGCGGCCTCGGCACCGTGGTTCGCCAGCTTGAGGACGAAGGGCAGGGTCGCGTTGTTGAGCGCGAAGGCCGAGGTGCGGGCGACCGCGCCGGGCATGTTCGCCACGCAATAATGGATCACGCCGTCGATCTCATAGACCGGGTTGTCGTGGGTGGTGGCGTGGCTCGTCTCGAAGCAGCCGCCCTGGTCGATCGCGATATCGACCAGCACCGATCCGCGCATCATCGTCTTTAGCATGTCGCGGGTGACCAGCTTGGGCGCCGCTGCGCCGGGCACCAGCACCGCGCCGATCACGAGCTGCGAGCGCGTCACCGCTTCGGCGATCGCGGCCTTGCTGGCATAGGCGGTCTTGATTTGGCTGCCGAAATGCAGGTCCAGCTCGGCGAGGCGCTCATTGTTGATGTCGTAGATCGTCACGTCGGCGCGCTGGCCGACCGCGATCTGCGCCGCGTTGATGCCGGCGACGCCGCCGCCGAGGATCGCGACTCGGGCCGGGGCGACGCCCGGCACGCCGCCGAGTAGCTCGCCGCGGCCGCCCTGTTCCTTCTCCAGATAATGCGCGCCGACCTGGATCGACATGCGGCCTGCGACTTCGGACATCGGCTTGAGCAGGGGCAGGGCGCCCGAATTGGACGTCACCGTCTCATAGGCGATGCAGGTCGCGCCCGAGGCGATCAGGCCCTCGGTCTGGGGCTTGTCGGCGGCGAGGTGGAGATAGGTGAAGAGCAGGTGGCGCGGCTCGAGCAGGGCGATCTCTTGCGGCTGCGGCTCCTTGACCTTCACGATCATGTCCGATCCGGCGAAGACCGAGGCGGCATCGGGAGCGATCGTCGCGCCGACCGCCACATAGGCGGCATCGTCGAAATCGATGCCGGAGCCGGCCTGGGTCTCGACCAGCACCTCGTGCCCGGCATGGACCAGCTCGGCGACCGAGGCGGGCGTCAGGCCGACGCGATATTCGTGATTCTTGATTTCCTTGGGAACGCCGACGCGCATGGAGGTCTCTCCTGGGAAAGTTGGGTGGACATATCCTATCCGAACGAGTCGCCGCGAATCCTTGCAAAGTTTGGCGGCCGGGAGCGATTTAGCGCATAAATATGCGGACTTGGGGGTATGGTCGGGGTATTCATGCGTGATGGACCGAATCGACGCTGCAATCCTGAAGATACTGGCTGAAGACGCCCGCGCGCCGGTGAGCCAGATCGCCGCCCGCGCCGGGCTGTCGCAATCGGCCTGCACGCGGCGCATCCAGGGGCTGGAGGCGTCGGGCCAGGTGCGGGGCTATGGCGCGCGGCTGGGGCATCGGCGACTCGGCTTCCGCGTGACCGCGCTGGTCGACATCACGCTGGGCACGCAGGTGGAGGAGGATCTTGCCCAATTCGAGATGGCGGTGGGGGCGATCGACGGCGTGGTGGAGTGCGCGCTGGTCTCCGGCGGGCAGGATTACCGGCTCAAGATATTGTGCCGCGACCTCGACGATTACGAGCGGCTGCACCGCGAACATCTGGGCCGTTTGCCTGGAGTCGTGACGATCAACAGCAGCTTCGTCTTGCGCGAGGTGCCGACGCGGAGCGAAGCCGACGCATTGTTTGGGGCCGCGCGATAACTATCTAGGCGGGGAACCCCAGACGCGGGTCGCGCGTCTGCCGTGACGATGCGCGTTGCTAGCCAATGTTGCACGTGCTAACGGCGCGCCGACTTTGAGCAGGACAAGAAATCAGGTCGACATGACCAGGTCCGTACCCTCCAGCGCGCGAACGCCGCGCCAGTGAACATCCCCGCAAGCGGAAGCGAAGAGCTTCCGGCCCAGCACGATCCGCATGACGGCGACGGTCATGCCAGGGACGCGACGTGGAAGCTCGCGCTCGGCGCGATCGGAATCGTCTTCGGCGATATCGGTACCAGCCCGCTCTATGCGTTCCGCGAGACGTTCCACGGGCATCACCACCTGACGCTCGACGAAGCGAACATCATGGGCGTGATCAGCCTGATGTTCTGGTCGATGATGGCGGTGGTGACGCTGAAATACGTCACCGTCATCATGCGCGCCGACAACAAGGGCGAGGGCGGCAGCCTGGCGCTGCTCGCGCTGATCTCGGGCCGCTCCGGCGGGCAGAAGCGATGGACGGCGGGGATCGTGCTGCTCGGCGTGTTCGCCACGGCGCTCTTCTATGGCGACTCGATGATCACGCCGGCGGTTTCGGTGCTCTCCGCGGTGGAGGGCCTTGCCGTCGCGGCGCCGGGCTTCGCCGGGCTGGTCGTGCCGATCGCGGTGATGATCCTGGTGATGCTGTTCTCGATCCAGAGCACCGGCACGGCGCGGGTGGGGCTGTTCTTCGGCCCGATCATGCTGCTCTATTTCGCGGTGATCGCGACGCTGGGCGTGCTGAGCATCGTCCATAGCCCGACGGTGCTCCAGGCGCTGCTGCCGCACCACGCCGTCCAGTTCTTCCTCCGCGATCCGGTGCCGGCCTTCCTGGCACTGGGCTCGATCGTGCTGGCGGTGACGGGCGCCGAGGCGCTCTATGCCGACATGGGCCATTTCGGGCGCAATCCGATCCGCATCTCCTGGCTGTTCTTCGTGCTGCCCGCGCTGATCCTCAATTACATGGGGCAGGGGGCGCTGCTGATGCGCGAGGGGCAGGCGGCGATCGCCAGCCCCTTCTACGAGCTGGCGCCCGATGCGCTCCAGCTGCCGCTGGTCGTGCTGGCGACGATGGCGGCGATCATCGCCTCGCAGGCGGTGATCTCCGGCGCCTTCTCGGTGACGCAGCAGGCGATCCAGCTCGGCTTCGTGCCGCGGCTGCGCATCGACCATACCAGCGCCTCCACCGCCGGGCAGATCTATATCCCGCTGGTCAACTGGGCGCTGATGGCGATGGTCATCCTGCTCGTCCTGTCGTTCCAGACCTCGTCGAACCTGACCGCCGCTTATGGCATCGCCGTCACCGGCGCGATGCTGATCGACAATTGCCTGCTCGCGGTGGTGCTGTTCAACCTGTGGAAGTGGAAGAAGCGCTATGCGATCCCGCTGCTCACGCTCTTCTTCACGGTCGATCTCGCCTATTTCGCGGCGAACCTGACCAAGGTGCCCGATGGCGGCTGGTTCCCGCTGATGGTGGGGCTGGTGATCTTCACGCTGCTGACGACCTGGTCGAAGGGGCGGGCGCTGATGATCGCCCGGCTGCGCGAGAGCGCGATGCCGATCAAGATCTTCATCGATTCGGCGGCGACATCGGCGACCCGGGTGCCGGGCACCGCGGTCTTCATGACCTCCACGCCCGACGGCGTGCCGCATGCGCTGCTCCACAACCTCAAGCACAACAAGGTGCTGCACGAGCGCGTGATCCTGCTCACCGTGAAGATCGCCGACGTGCCCTATGTGCCTGAGGAGAAACGGCTGAAGCTGGAGGATCTGGGCCGCGGCTTCCACCGCATGATCCTCTACTACGGCTTCATGCAGGAGGCCGACGTGCCCGCCGCGCTGAAGCAGACCAATGCGTGCGGCGCCGAGTTCAAGATGATGGAGACCAGCTTCTTCCTGGCGCGGCAGACGCTGCTGCCCTCGTCGCGGCCCGGGATGATGATCTGGCGCGAGAAGCTGTTCGCCTGGATGCTGCGGAACGCCGAAAGCGCGATGGAATTCTTCCGCCTGCCGACCAACCGCGTGGTCGAGCTGGGGAGCCAGGTGGAGATTTGAGTCCGTCGGCACCGCTGATCGTGACGGCGCTGCTCGGGCGGCAGGACCAGGCCTGGTTCAATGCGCTGCGCCGTGCGCATTATCCGCCGGAGCGGAACATGGTCGATGCGCATCTCACGCTGTTCCACCAGCTTCCGCCCTCGGCGGCGGACGAGCTCAAGCATCGCCTCAGCCAGGAGACGCGCGGCGTGCGCGCGCCGCGAGCGAAGGTGACCGGGCTGATGTCGCTGGGCGGCGGCGTCGCCTATCGGATCGAGGCGCCGGAGCTGGTCGCGATCCGCGAGGGGCTGGTCGAGGCGTTCGCCGGGCTGCTCACCGCGCAGGATGCCGGCCGCTGGCGCCCGCACGTCACCATCCAGAACAAGGTCCGCCCGGTACTCGCCAAGGCGGTGCTGACGGCGTTGGCGCGCGATTTCATGGGCCGGGAGGTGGAAATCGCCGGGCTGGCGAGCTGGTGGTATCGCAATGGGCCGTGGGAGGCGCATTCGCGGCATATGTTCGCTTGACCGGTTCGCGGGCCGGACCTATGTGGCCCCCTCGCTTCGGCGAGCCCTAAGCGGGGCGGAGTAGCTCAGTTGGTTAGAGCACGGGAATCATAATCCTGGGGTCGGGGGTTCAAGTCCCTCCTCCGCTACCATTTCCTTTCTGGTCCGGCATCGAAACGGCCCGTTGCGGGCCGCGCCCGCTGGACCATGGGGCGCCGCTGAACTATCGAATCCGGCAGACCATAGCCCCAGGGGATCCTGCCTGACCGGGAATGCCGCCGATAGTTCGAACAGGATCCAGCGGTTCGAACTGATCGACGCGATCCGGTTCCTTGCGGCGTTGATGGTCGTCGCCCTCCACGCGCTGCCCGCGATCCCGATCGGCATGGCGCAGCCCTTATGGGTGACTCTTGTCGGTACGGTTTGCAGGTTCGCCGTTCCGTTCTTCTTCGCGGCCGGCGGCTATTTCCTGAGGATCCCGGAAACGCCGGACTGGGCGATCCTGAATCGGCCGCTGCAAAGGCTGCTGCCGATCTATTGCGGCTGGTATGCGATCTACGTCATCTTCTTCGGGGCCTTTCCGCCGCCTTCGCCCTGGCAACCGAGCCTTCAGGAATTGCTTCTGGGCGGCCTCGCCTTCCAGCTCTGGTTCCTGCCCGTGCTGGGGGCGAGCCAGATATTGGTCGCGCTGGCCGGCTCGAAATTCGGCCTCGGAAAGGCTTTTATCCTCTGCGCGGCGATTGCGGCATATGGCCTGGCGAGAGGGCCCTATTTCTGGCTGATCGAACCGCCCGGCGGGCTCCTATGGACTCGCGAATATGCCGGGCCGCTGCTGGTCTGCATCGGCGCGATGCTTGCGCGCAGCGCGTTCCGCCTGTCGTATCGCCTGGCGATCGTCGCGACGATCGGCTGCTTCGGGCTGTCGCTGGCCGAGAATTGGTGGATCGCCTGGGGCATGGGGATTCCCCTGTGGCATATGGAAGCGTCGATCTCGACGATAGTGCTGGGGGTCTGCGGCCTGTTGATCGGGATCGCCCCCGATCGGCCGAGCGTGCCGCGCATAATCGTCGACCTCAGCAAGCTCAGCCTGGGCATCTACTGCGTGCACGTGCTCTTCCTGTACAAGCTGGGTCCGGTCATCGGCAATGATGGGCCTGTGGAATTCGCGATGCTCGCCTTCGCGGTCGCGGTGCTCAGCGCCATCGCGATCCGGATATTGATGCGGGTGCCGGTCCTGCGCATCCTTGCCGGATAGAGGCCCAAATCCCGCTTGGCGGGCCGACAGCTTTGCTGCGCCGTTCGGCCATTGCATGCCGCGCGACGCACGCCATGTTGCTTCCGACGATGCGCTCCCCCAAGAAGCGGCATCCCAGATTTCTGGCCCAGAATCGGAAAGCACCATGACCGCCACTCATTCCACTCGCATGCTGATCCTGGGCTCCGGCCCTGCCGGCCTCTCGGCCGCCATCTATGGCGCACGCGCCGGGCTGGCGCCGATTGTCGTCCAGGGCATCCAGCCCGGCGGCCAGCTCATGACCACGACTGACGTGGAGAATTATCCCGGCTTCCGCGACGTGATCCAGGGGCCGTGGCTGATGCAGGAGATGCAGGCCCAGGCCGAGCATGTCGGCGCGCAGATGATGTGGGACACGATCGTCGAGGTCGACGTCTCGCAGCGGCCGTTCCGCATGGTGGGCGACGGCGGCACCGTCTATCTGGGCGACGTGCTGGTGATCGCCACCGGCGCCCAGGCACGCTGGCTGGGCCTCGATTCGGAGGAGCTGCTGAAGGGCAAGGGCGTGAGCGCCTGCGCCACCTGCGACGGCTTCTTCTTCCGCGGCAAGAAGGTGGGGGTGATCGGCGGCGGCAACACCGCGGTCGAGGAGGCGCTGTACCTCACCAACCACAGCCATGACGTGACCGTGATCCATCGCCGCGACTCGTTCCGCGCCGAGAAGATCCTGCAGCAGCGGCTGTTCGCCAACGAACGGATCAGCGTGATGTGGAACAAGAAGGTCGAGCGCTTCATCGGCGGCGGCCAGCCCGAGGGACTGGTCGGCATCGAGCTGAAGGACATGGTGACCGGCGAGCTTTCGACGCTGGAGGTGGACGGCGGCTTCGTCGCGATCGGCCATCACCCGGCGACCGAGCTGTTCCGCGGCCATATCGAGCTCGATTCGGACGGCTATATCGTCGTCGAGAAGGGGACGACCAAGACGAGCGTCCCCGGCGTGTTCGCCTGCGGCGACGTGATGGACAAGCATTACCGCCAGGCGGTGACGGCGGCGGGCACGGGCTGCATGGCGGCGCTCGATTCGGAGCGCTTCCTGGCCGAGGCGGATTTCGAGACGGTGGCGCAGGCGGCGGAATAGCCTCGGGGCCAAAGTGCGCGGACTCGCGGGTCATTCGTGCACTTTGGCCGATCCGGGTCAGGGGCCTTTGGCGACACGGCTGACGATCTCAAAGAGCGGCTCGCGCCTGCGGCTCGGGCGGAGCACTCAAGCCGCTCAAATCCTACATTGCAAGGCACCTCAGGCGAGGGCGGCCAGGATCCGTTCGAACAGCCATTGCTTGTCGGTGGCGGAAGCGAAGCTGTGGCTGCCGCTGTCGAGGGGCTCGATGCGGATGCAGGCGCGGACCGTATCGAAGGCCGCGGCCTTGTAGGCGTCGGCGAAGGCGATGGCGGTGTTGTCGCCCTTGGCCAGCAGGATGGTGATTGGCGCCTGGATCGCTGCGAGCGCCTTGGCGAGACGCGCGGGGATGCCGTCGGAAACCTTAGATTGACTCTGCGATAGCTTGGTCAG
The DNA here is from genome assembly GCF_018449795.1 of Sphingomonas sp. dw_22. Taxonomy (GTDB): domain Bacteria; phylum Pseudomonadota; class Alphaproteobacteria; order Sphingomonadales; family Sphingomonadaceae; genus Sphingomonas. The sequence goes on along the minus strand of NZ_JAAVVE010000008.1, from coordinate 70,062 downwards.
GCCTCTGAATAGCTTGGCGATATTCACACCACCGCGCAGCAGGCGGAGCCATTCGCGGGGATCGCGCAGCTTCCGGGCATAATGCGATCGGATCGCGGCGGCGGGGGGGAGGTCGTCGGTCTGCTCGACCACCCAGGGATTGGCGAGGAGCAGCGCGTCGATGCCGGCCCCAGCGTGGAAGAAGGCGAGCGCGGTGGCGGCGTCGCAATTGCCGAAGGCGACGATGCGGGTGACGCCGGTTTCGGCGCGGAAGGTGGCTGCGGCGGCGGCGATGTCTTCCGCGCTGCTCTCGAAGCCGTGATTCTCGCCGGTCGAATCGCCGATGCCGCGGCGATCGAAGCGGAATACCGGGTGACCGGCCTCGGCGACGCGCCGGGCGAGCAAGGCCATGCCGCGATGCGCGCCGATGCGGATCTCATTGCCGCCGGAGACGATCAACAGGCCGGTGGTGCCGGGGGCCTCATCGAGCGTGCCGAGCAGCGTGTGGCCAGCGCAGGGGAAGGCGATCAGCCTTCGCATGCGTGGATCCAGATGGCGATGTCGTCGGCCAGCAGCGCGGCGAGGGCGGGATCATTGTCCGGTTCGGCACGGCGCCAGAGCGGGGCGCCGGGATACCGGGCATCGGCATCCTTCGGATCGGAATCGAGACGGATCGTGCGCGCGGCTTCCAGGCCGGAATCGTCGAGTTCGGCGAGGAAGGCCGGGGACAGGGCGTTGCCGGCGAAATCGTCGCCGCCACCGGCCTGACGGATGCGATGGAGCTCGCGGAGCAGTTCGGGGCCGGTCTGGGGTGCGAAGTGCCAGCGGCCTGCGGGGATTGCGAGCGTGTCGACAAGCGCGCCGCTGCGGATGCCGATCGAGTATACCCGATCGTGGACGGTGCGGGCGGCCGCGGCGAAGGCGGCGCGGAGGTTGGCGATCTCGATCCGGTGCGTGGGCACCAGGCTCTCGCCCTGGCCGGGCAGATCGGGAAGCGCGCTCGCGATGCCCCGCTCGGCCAGCGCGCGCAGGATCGTCACCAGGAACGCCCGGGTGCGGTTCGCTTCCTCGAACAGCGGCAGCGCCGCGACTATGACCGGGCCGGTATCGGGGCCGAAGCGAAGCATCGCTTCGCGGCCGCCGGCCCAGTCATAATGGTCGATCACCCCAGCGCCTTGGCGGCGGCGAAGCGCGTGAGGGCGCCGAAGCTCTCCAGCATCTCGCCGTCCACTTCGTCATCCTCGATCAGGATGCCGAGCCGGTCCTCCAGCTCGGTGAGCACGCCCGCCACGGCGAGCGAATCGAGTTCGGGCAGCGCGCCGAACAACAGCGTGTCCTCGCGGAAAGCGGCGGCGCGCTCCTCGCTCAATCCCAGCACGTCGCGCAGCACGGCGCGGACGGTGTCTTCGATCTCCGGCGACCCATCGGGTTGCAATGCCTGTCCCCCTAGCGGTGAATTTTTCGGCTCCGTAAGGGTTGGCGGGGGCGCTGCCAAGGGTAAGGGTGGCGGGGATGATCGCGCTCGACCCCGTTCCGTACCCCATCGATACGCTGCTGTTGCGTGGGGAGGCTGGCGCCGTGGCATTGGATGATCGCGCGGGAACGCTGACCTATGTCGGGCTGGAGGCGGCGGTGGGCGGTATGGCGCACTGGCTGAGCCGCTTGGGGCTGGCGGCGGGCGAGCGGGTGGCGACCTGGCTGCCCAAGACGCGGACGGCGTGCCTGATGCCGCTGGCGGCGCCGCGCGCGGGGCTGATCCATGTGCCGGTCAATCCGGTGCTCAAGCGGGCGCAGGTGGCGCATATCCTGGCCGACAGCGGCGCGCGGGTGCTGGTGACGCAGGCGGCGCGGATCGCGGCGCTGGAGGCGGGGGACGTGCCGGCCGATTGCCGGATCGTGCTTGAGGAGGAACTGGTCTCCGGGGATGCCTTGCCGCCCTCGCGGGCCGATACCGGGGCGCTGGCGGCGATCCTCTATACTTCGGGATCGACCGGGCGGCCCAAGGGCGTGATGCTGAGCCATGCCAATTTATGGCTCGGGGCCATCAGCGTGGCGCATTATCTTCAGATCGAATCTGAGGATCGCGTGCTGGGCGTGCTGCCGCTGAGCTTCGATTATGGGCAGAACCAGCTCTTCTCGACCTGGGCGGGCGGGGCGCGGGTGGTGCCGCTCGATTATCTGACGGCGCGCGACGTGGTGAAGGCGGTCGAGCGGTTCGGCATCACCACGCTGGCGGGGGTGCCGCCGCTCTGGGTGCAGCTGCTGGAGGCGGAGTGGCCGGCGGAGACGGCGGCGCGGCTCAGGCGGCTGACCAATTCGGGCGGGGCGCTGACCCGGGCGATGGTGAAGGGGCTGCGCGCGCGGTTTCCGCAGGCGCGGCTCTATCCGATGTATGGGCTGACCGAGGCGTTTCGATCGACCTATCTCGATCCGGCGCTGGTCGATGCCCATCCCGATTCGATCGGGCGGGCGATACCCTTCGCCGAGATATTGGTGGTCGATGGCGAGGGACGCCGGGCGAAACAGGGCGAACTGGTCCATGCCGGGCCGCTGGTGGCGCAGGGCTATTGGCGCGATCCCGAGCGGACGGCTGAGCGCTTTCGTCCGGCGCCGGACTTTGCCGCGAGCGGGGGCATGGCGGTGTGGTCCGGCGATACGGTGATCGAGGGCGACGACGGGCTGCTGCGTTTCGTGGGGCGCGATGATGAGATGATAAAATCGGCCGGCAACCGGATCAGCCCGACCGAGATCGAGGACGCGGTGCTCTCGGGCGGCGAGACGGGCGAGGCGGCGGCGTTCGGCGTGACGGATGCGCGGCTGGGGCAGGCGATCGTGGTGGTGGCGCGGGGCGACGGGGCGCGGGAGCATGACCTGCGCGAGCGGCTGCGGCGGGAATTGCCGAGCTTCATGCAGCCGGCGCGCTATGAATGGCGGGTGGAGCTGCCGCGTAATGCCAATGGCAAGCTGGACCGGGCGGCGTTGCGGGAGGCTGTTCGCCATCCCGGTGAAGGAGAGGGCGAGCGATGAACGGTGCCAAACCCTTCGGCCCGATCCCGCCGGAGTTCGCGGGGCTCGATGCATTGCCCTGGCTGGACGAGGCGACGCCGGGCTATGTCTATGATTTCGCGGTGGTGCGATCCCGGATCGCGCGGTTGCGGGCGGCGCTGCCGGTCGGGGTGGCGGTGCATTATGCGATCAAGGCCAATCCGTTTCCGCCGCTGCTTGCCGCGATCGCGCCGCTGGTGGACGGGCTCGATGTCGCTTCGGCGGGCGAGCTAGAGCGGGCGCTTGGCGTCATGGCGGCGCAGGACGTCAGCTTCGCCGGGCCGGGGAAACGCGATTTCGAGCTGGAGGCGGCGATCCGGGCGGGGGCGACGCTTAATCTCGAATCCGAGGGCGAGGCGGATCGGGCGTTGCGGATCGCCGGAGTACTGGGGGTGACGCCTCGGCTGGCGGTGCGGGTGAACCCGGATTTCGAGTTGCGCGGATCGGGGATGAAGATGGGCGGGCGCGCCTCGCCCTTCGGGATCGACGCGGTGCGGGTGCCGGCCTTGGTCCGGCGGCTGATCGCGGCGGGGGCGGACTGGCGGGGCTTCCATATCTTCGCCGGGTCGCAGGCGCTGGATGCCTCGGCAGTGATCGAGGCGCAGGCGGCGACGGTGGCGCTGGCGGCGCGGCTGGCGGAGGAAGCAGGGGCGGTGCCGCCGCTGGTGAATTTGGGCGGCGGGTTTGGAATCCCCTATTTTCCGGGGGATGCGCCGCTGGACGTCGAGGCGGTCGGGGCGGCGCTGGGCGGCGAACTGGGCAAGCTCGATACGCATTATGCGATCGAGCTGGGGCGCTGGCTGGTGGGCGAGGCGGGGGTCTATCTGGCGCGCGTCGTCGATCGCAAGGAGAGCCGGGGCGAGATTTTCCTGATCGTGGACGGGGGGCTCAACCATCATCTGGCGGCGACGGGCAATTTCGGGACGGTGGTGAAGCGCAACTATCGGGTGGCGGTGGCGCACCGGATGCAGGACGCGGCGGAGGAAGTGGTGAGCGTGGTGGGGCCGCTGTGCACGCCGCTCGACCGGCTCGCGGATCGCGTGGCACTGCCACGCGCCGGGGTGGGCGATGTGATCGCGATCTTCGCCTCGGGGGCCTATGGCGCGACGGCCAGCCCTTCGGCATTCCTGGGCCATCCGCCGGTGCGCGAGATACTGGCCGAAACGCAGGCCCTTTAGCGCCTAACGCTATCTTTACCGATGCACGCGCATAGCTGCGGCGGGTCTTGCGCGGACTCGGCTGCCGAGACGTCGGTGACGCTTCCCAAACCGCGCAGGAGTGGGGAGTTCAAGCATGTTTCTTTCGTCAGTGACCAGGATGATCGCGGTGCCGATGCTGGGTGCCGCGCTGCTCTCCGGTTGCAGCAGCAGTGGCGGCCGGCCGCAATTGCCGCCCGCCGCCTTCGTCGCCAGCCGCGAGGCGCCGAGCGATCAATATGTCATCGGGCCGCTCGACCAGCTCAACGTCTTCGTGTGGCGCAATCCCGAGCTTTCGGCCAAGGTGCAGGTGCGCCCCGACGGCCGCATCACCACCCCGCTCATCAGCGACATGCCCGCGGTCGGCAAGACCCCGGCGATGCTGGCGGACGACCTGAAGATCGCGCTGGGCGAGTATATCAAGGATCCGATCGTATCGGTGATCGTCGAGAATTTCTCGGGCACCTATAGCCAGCAGGTCCGCGTGGTGGGCGCGACCGAGAAGCCGGCCTCGATCCCCTATCGCGCCAATATGACGATCCTGGATGCGATGATCTCGGTCGGCGGCTTGTCCGAGTTCGCGTCGGGCAATCGCGCGCGGCTGATCCGCTATGACAAGCAGACCGGCAAGCAGACCGAGTTCCGCCTGCGCCTGTCCGACCTGCTGAAGAACGGCGATACCTCGGCCAACGTCAAGCTCGAGCCGGGCGACGTCGTCATCATCCCCCAGAGCATGTTCTAAGGGCCGCGCGGGGATGGGGGGTCTTTACGACGAAGTGCGTGCGGCGCTGCACGCGGTGTGGATGCGGCGCTGGGTGGCGCTGGCGGTGGCCTGGGGCGTGTGCCTGGCGGGTTGGCTGGTGGTGTCGCAGATGCCGAACCAGTATGAATCGCGGGCGCGCATCTTCGTGCAGCTCCGCCAGATCCTGCCGACCCAGACCGGCAATGTCGCGCTGGAGCAGCAGAAGGACATCGACCGGATCCGCCAGACGCTCACCAGCGCGGTGAACCTGGAGAAGGTGGTGCGCGGCACCGACATGGCGCGGACGGTGGCGACCGATCGCGATGTCGCGGATCGCGTGGCGGGGTTGCAGAAGGCGATCAAGCTGACCGCGCAGCAGGACAATCTGTTCGAGATCGCGGTGACGGGGCCGAACGGCAGGATGGCGCGGCAGATCGCGCAGAAGCTGATCGACATCTTCGTCGAGGACAATCTGGCCGACAATCGCGACCAGACCAGCCAGTCGCTGCGCTTCCTCGACCAGCAGCTCGACGTGCGGCAGAAGGCGTTGCAGGAGGCCGAGGCCAAGAAGGCCGACTTCCAGTCGCGCTATCTGGGCGCGCTGCCGGGCACCGGCTCGCTCGACGACCGGATCGGCGCGGCGCGGCAGCAGCTTGCCCAGATCCAGTCGGACCTGGCGGCGGCGCAGAGCAGCCTGGCGGCGGTCAACGGCCAGATGGCGGGCACGGCGGCCAATATCCCCGGCGGCGGTGGTGCGACGGCGGGGCCGGCGCGGGCGCGGCTGGCGGCGATCCAGGGCCAGCTCGCCGATGCGCGGGCCAAGGGCTGGACCGACAATCATCCCGACGTGATCGCGCTCAAGAGTCAGCTCGTGGCGGCGCAGGCGGCGGCGAAGAACGAGCCGCTGGCCGGCGGCGGCGCGGCCACGGGCAATCCGCTGTATCTGAGCCTGCGCTCGATGCAGGCGGACAAGGCCGCGCAGGTGGCGGCGCTCAGCCAGCGCAAGGCGCAGATCGAGGGCGACCTGGCGGCGCTCAACACCAAGATCGCCGACGCGCCGGGCGTGGCGGCCGAGCAGGGCCAGATCGACCGCGAATATCAGGTGCTCAAGGACCAGTATGACAAGCTGCTCGCCGATCGCGAGCAGGTGCGGATCAACAGCCAGGCGCAGACCGAGACCGACGCGGTCAAGTTCAGCGTGATCGACCCGCCGACCCAGCCGCGCGCGCCGACCGCGCCCAATCGGCCGATGCTGCTGACCGCGGTGCTGATCGCCGGGCTCGGCGCGGGCGTCGCGGCGGCGTTTGCGCTGGGCAAGCTGCGCAGCACCTTCGACACCGCATCGCGGCTGGAAAAGGCGAGCGGATTGCCGGTGATCGGATCGATCCGCGAAGTCGTGACCGCTTCGCAGATGACGCTCCGCCGCCAGCGGCTGACCTTGTTCGCCGGCGGGCTCGGGGCGCTGGGTGTGGCCTATCTGGGGCTGGTGGGCGTCGAATTCGTCCAGCGCGGCATGGGGGCCTGAGCCAATGAACGAACATACCCCCCGGCGCTATCGCGGATCGCTGCTCGAACGGGCGGCGGCGCAGAACCAGTTCGCGGTTCCGGGCACGGGAACGCAGCCGAGTTTCGAGCAGCCGGTGGTGGTGCCGATGCCGGCGCCGCAGCCGGCTCCGCCGATCCTGGCCGAGGAGCCCCAGGGGCCGCTGCTTCGGCGCGGCCATGAAGTCGAGGCGCTTGCGCCCGAACCGGCGATTGCAGCCGCGCCTGAGCCTGCGGCCAAGCCCGTAGTGACGGTGCAGCCCGGCACCCGCCGCTCGGCGCCGATCGATCGCGATGCGCTGGCCGAGGCGGGGATGCTCGTGCCCGGCGGGCCGATCACGCCGCTGGCGGAGGAATTCCGCATGGTGAAGCGTCAACTCCTCCTCACCGCCCGCGCCGTGGCGGGGGCGGATGCCGACCGCGCGCGGATGATCCTGGTCTGCTCGGCCCAGCCCGACGAAGGCAAGACCTTCTGCGCTATCAACCTCGCGCTTTCGATGTCGGCCGAGAAGGACGTCGAGATCCTGCTGGTCGATGCCGATTTCGCCAAGCCCGATGTCCTCGAACGGCTGGGGCTGCCGCAGGGGCCGGGGCTGCTCGACGCGCTGACCGGCGATGTCGATGTCGAGGACTGCATCGTCGATACCGACGTGCCGCAGCTTTCGGTGCTTCCCGCCGGCACGCGCAGCGTCAGCGATACCGAGCTGCTGGCGAGCGACAAGGCACGCCGCATCCTCGACAAGCTCGCCGCCGCCAATCCGCGCCGCATCGTGATCTTCGATTCGCCGCCCGCGCTGGCCGCCTCGCCGGCATCGGTGCTGGCGCTGCATGCCGGGCAGGTGATGCTGGTGGTCCGCGCCGACCGCACCAGCGAGAGCGACCTGCGCGCCGCCGTCGCCGCGCTTGACGGATGCGAGCATATCCAGCTCGTCCTCAACTCGGTGTCGTTCCAGCCGGCCGGGCGCCGCTTCGGCAGCTATTATGAAGAGGCGGGCAGATGATCCGTCTCGGCCTTTGCATCGCCGCGCTCGCGCTGGCGATCCAGCCCGCGAGCGCGCAGCAGCAGCGGCGCGTGCAGGTGACGCCCTATATCGAGGCGGGGCAGGTGCTCGCCGCCGATCTCCAGAGCGGCGACGTGCTGACCTATTCGACGCTGGGCGCCGGGATCGACGCTTCGGTGCATACCCGCCGGGTCGAGGTGCAGCTCAGCTATCAATATGAGCATCGCTTCGCCTATGGCGACAACCTCAACGACGATCACACGCATAGCGGCCTGGCCCGCGCCAAGGCGGTGGTCGCGCCGGGGCTGACGCTGGAAGCCGGGGCGATCGCGACGCGCACCCGCGCCGACATCCGCGGCGACGCGCCGCAAAGCTATGCCGGCAACACGCGCAATGTGAGCCAGGTCTATTCGGCGTTCGCGGGGCCGAGCCTCGCCACGCATCTGGGGCCGATGTTCGTCAACGCGGCCTATCGTTTCGGCTATACCAAGGTGGAGGCGCCGAACGATACCGGCGTGCCCGCCACCCAGCCGCGGCTCGATTATTACGACGATTCGACGGTGCATGTCGCGACCGCCAGCGTGGGCGTGAAGTCCGGCGTGGTGCTGCCCGTCGGGATCACCGCAAGCGGTTCGTTCACGCGCGAGGATGCGGGCCAGCTCGACCAGCGTTTCGAGGGCAAATATGGCCGCGGCGATGTCGTCCTGCCGGTCGCGCGCGGCATCGCGCTGACGGCGGGCGTCGGATACGAGCAGATCCAGCTCAGCCAGCGCGATCCGCTGCTGAACGGCGCCGGCCAGCCGGTGCTCGATTCGAACGGCCGCTTCGTGACCGACGAGGCTTCGCCGCGCCGGCTCGCTTATGACCTGAGCGGCGTCTTCTGGGATGCGGGCGTGATCTGGCGGCCGAGCCGGCGGACCTATCTGGAGGCGCGGGCGGGCCGCCGCTACGGCTCGATGAGCTATACCGGATCGTTCAGCTATCAGACCGGGCCGGGCAGCGGCGTGCAGATCGGCGTCTATGACAGCGTCGAGAGCTTCGGCCAGCAATTGAACGGCGGCCTGACGACGCTGCCGACCGCCTTCGTCACCACCACCGATCCGTTCGGCAATCAGTTCAGCGGCTGCATCTATGGCACGGTGGGCAGCGCGACCGGCGGATGCCTGAACTCGGTCTTCGCCTCGGCCGTGACATCGGCCTATCGGGCGCGGGGCGTGGCGGGCGTGGCGGTGCTCAACCGCGGCAATACCCGGATCGGGATCGGCGGCGGCTATGCCAGGCGGACCTTCATCGCGCCGAACGTGCCGGGCGGGGCCTTCTCGCTGGACGGCAGCGCGGACGAGAGCGTCTATGGCCAGATCTTCGCTTCCACCGATGTCGGCCGCAACGGGCAGCTCAGCGGCAGCGTGTTCGCCAGCTATTACAGCATCGACCTGCCGGGCGCGGACAGCATCCTCGGCTGGGGCGCGAATACGGCCTATACGCATAGCTTCGGGCATTTGGGGGCGACCGTCTCGGCCGGCATATTCGGCTTCGATCGCGAGGGCGGCAGCGACACCTCGGCCCAGGCGCTGCTTGCGCTGCGCTACGGATTCTAAGGGGAGCGCGGGCTCCCGCGGAGTGACGACGATGTACGACGACCATTATGGATTGAGCGGCCGGCCGTTCCAGCTGACGCCCGATCCCGATTTCTGGTTCGATACGGCCACGCACCGCAAGGCGATGGCCTATCTCGGCTATGGCCTGAGCCAGGGCGAGGGCTTTGTGGTCATCACCGGCGATCCGGGCGCGGGCAAGACCACGCTGATGGGCCATCTGCTCGCCGAGATCGACGGCGAGCGGCTGAACGTCATCAAGATCGTCTCGGCGCAGCTGGAGCCCGAGGAGCTGCTGCGGCTGGTCTGCGCCGGGCTCCAGGTCGATGCGACGGGACTGTCCAAGGCGACGATGCTCGCGATGATCGAGCGCGGGCTGCACAACATGGCCCGTAACGGCAAGCGCACGCTGCTGGTGGTCGATGAGGCGCAGGCGCTGCCGTTCGCGAGCCTGGAGGAGCTGCGCATGCTCTCCAATTTCCAGGCGGGCGGCTATTCGCTGCTCCAGATCTTCCTGCTCGGCCAGCCCGAGTTCCGGCTGACGCTGCACGAGCCGCAGTTCGAGCAGCTCCGCCAGCGCGTGATCGCGATGCACCATCTGGCGCCGATGGACCCGGACGAACTGGAGCCCTATCTGATCCACCGGCTTTCCTGCGTCGGCTGGCGGGGGCGGCCGCGCTTCACCAATGACGGGATCGAGGCGATCTATCGCTGGTCCGGCGGCATCCCGCGCCGGGTGAACCAGCTTGCCAGCCGGGTGCTGCTGTTCGGCGCGGTCGAGCAGATCGACAGCTTCGGGGCGGGCGAGGTGACGGCGGTGATCGCGGACCTGGACAACGACACGCCGGGCCGCGTGCGCAACCGCGTCGCCGAAGCCTTTCCGACGCGCACCGCGGCTCCCACTCCGGCTCCGATGCCGATGGGCACGCCGATCCCCCCGGAGCCCGCCCAGGCGCGGCCGTTCAAGGCGGAGGCTTCGGCCGATACCGGCGCGCTGGAGCAGCGGATCGTCCAGCTCGAAGCGCAGGTCCGCCAGCAGGATGAGGCGCTGCGGCGCGTGCTGGCGCTGCTGGTCGACTGGGTGGAGAATGGCGAGGGCGAGCGGCCGGACATATCCTCGCTGCGCCGGACCACGGTCTGACCGCATGATCGTCAACGGGCTCTCGGTCGATGTCGAGGACTGGTTCCAGGTCGGCGCGTTCGAGAACTCGATCGCGCGCGAGGACTGGGATTCGCTCGAACATCGCGTCGAGGCCAATACCGATCGCGTGCTGGCGCTGTTCGAGGCAGGCGGGGTCAAGGCGACCTTCTTCACGCTCGGCTGGGTGGCGGAGCGCTATCCGGCGCTGATCCGGCGGATTGCCGAGGCGGGGCATGAGGTCGCCAGCCATGGCTGGGATCACCGGCGCGTCTTCACCATGGGGCCGGAGCAGTTCCGCTCCGACCTGGCGGCGGCGCGCACGGTGCTGGAGGATGCGGCGGGAGTGGCCGTCACCGGCTATCGCGCGCCGAGCTTCTCGATCGATGCGCGCACGCCCTGGGCACACGAGGTGCTGGCGGACGCGGGCTACGCCTATTCCTCCAGCATCGCGCCGATCCGGCACGATCATTATGGGTGGGCGGATGCGCCGCGCGGGGCGCACCAGCCGGTCTGCGGGTCCGATCTGGTCGAGCTGCCGATCACGCTGGCGCGTTTCCTGGGCAGGGAAGTGACGGCAGGCGGGGGCTTTTTCCGGCTGCTGCCTTCGGGTGTGACGCACCGGGCGGTGCGCGAGGCGAACGAAGTGGATCGCGCGGCGATCTTCTATTTCCATCCCTGGGAAGTCGATCCCGGCCAGCCGCGGGTCGCCGGGGCGCCGCTCAAGTCGAAGCTGCGGCATTATTCGCGGCTGGGGGCGATGGCGGGCAAGCTGGAGAAGCTGATCGCCGGGCATCGCTGGGGCCGGATCGACCAGGTCGCGGCTGAGGCCGTCCGGCGGGCGCGGTGAACGCGCCGATGCTGCACCGGCCGATCGGGGTGCGGGTCGCCGATCCGGGCGACGCGGCCGAGCGGGCGCGGATCGCGGCCTGGGTGGAGGATCATGCCGAGGGCACGCCTTTCCATCTGCCGGCGTGGAGCGTGGCGGTGGCGCGGGGGTGCCGGCAGCGGAGCCATTATCTGGTCGCCGAGCGGGGCAATGGCGCGATCGCCGGGGTGCTGCCGCTTACCGAGATGCATTCGCCGCTGTTCGGCCGGGCGCTGGTCTCGACCGGGTTCGGCGTGGGCGGGGGGATATTGGCCGATGCGCCGGGGGCGATAGGCGCGCTGGGCGAGGCGGCGTGGACGCTGGCGGGGCGGCTGTGCTGTCCCGGTGTCGAGCTGCGCGGCGGGGCGCGGCCGGGTGCGGACTGGCATGTCGACGACACGACCTATTTCGGCTTCGTCCGCGATCTGGCGGCGGACGACGAGGCCGAGCTGCTGGCGATCCCGCGCAAGCAGCGGGCGGAGGTCCGCCGGGCGCTGGGCAACGAACTGGACGTGCGGGCCGGCTGTCATCCGGACGACGTGCGCGCCCATTATGCCGTCTATGCCGAGAGCGTCCGCAATCTCGGCACGCCCGTATTTCCCCCGAGTCTGTTTTCGCAAGTTCTGGGCGAGTTTGGTGCGGCGGCGGACGTGTTGACGGTGCGGCACCGGGGGGTGGCGATAGCGAGCGTGTTGAGCCTCTATTGGAAGGGCGTGGTCTATCCCTATTGGGGAGGCGGCACCGCCGCCGCGCGGGCGCTGCGGGCCAACGACGCCATGTATTTCGCGCTAATGGGCCATGCCCGCGCGCGGGGCTGTGCGCGCTTCGATTTCGGGCGGTCCAAGGCGGGGACGGGGGCGGGGGCCTTCAAGAAGAATTGGGGGTTCGAGCCCGAGCCGCTGACCTATTTCGCGCGCACCGCCGATGGCGCGCCGCCGCGCAGCGTCAATCCGCTCGATCCGAAATATCGGATGCAGGTGGAGGCCTGGAAGAAGCTGCCCTTGTGGCTGGCCAATCGCATCGGTCCGTGGATCTCGCGGGGGCTGGGCTGATGGGCGACATCTTGTTCCTGGCGCATCGCGTGCCCTATCCGCCGGATCGCGGGGACAAGATCCGCGGCTTTCACCTGCTCAAATATCTGGCGGCGAAGAAGCGCGTCCATCTGATCGCCTTTGCCGACGATCCCGCCGATCTGCGCCGCAAGGATGCGCTGAAGCGCTATACCGGCAATCGCTCGATCTTCTGGCGATCGCGGACGGGCGTGGTGGCGGGGCTGCGCGCGCTGCTCTCGGGCCGGCCGGTCTCGGTGGCGGCGTTCGACAATCCGGCGCTGCGCCAGTCGGTCGAGACGATGCTGGCGCGGCATGCGATCGACACGATCTTCGTCTTCTCAGGCCAGATGGCGCAATATCTGCCGGCCCGGCCGCGCCAGCGCGTCGTCATGGACTTTGTCGACATGGATTCGGCCAAGTTCGCCGCTTATTCCAAGACGTCGCGCTGGCCGATGTCGTGGCTGCATGGGCGCGAGGCGCGGCTGCTGAGGCAGTTCGAGAAGTCGGTTGCGGCGCGGGCCGATGCCAGCCTGTTCGTGAGCGAGGCCGAGGCGCAGCTCTTCCGCGAGCAGACCGGCGCCGACCGCGTCCATGTGATCGAGAACGGCATCGACACCGAGTTTTACGATCCCGCCGCGAGCTTCCGCCGGATCGAGGCGATGGAGCCGCTGATCGTCTTCACCGGGCAGATGGACTATCGCCCCAATATCGAGGCGGTGTGCTGGTTCGCCGAGGCGATCCTGCCGCATGTCCGGCTCGTCCATCCCGATGCGCGCTTCGCGATCGTCGGCCGCGCACCGGGCGACGCGGTGAAGGTGCTGGCGAAGCTGCCCGGGGTGACCGTCACCGGGGCGGTGAGCGACGTGCGCGGCTGGCTGGCGGCGGCGTCGGTGGTGGTGGCGCCGCTCAAGCTGGCGCGGGGCATCCAGAACAAGGTGCTGGAGGGCATGGCGATGGCGCGGCCCGTGGTCGCCTCGGGCGCGGCGGCCGAGGGGATCGACCATGGCGGCGCGATCCGGGTGGGATCGAGCGTGGCCGAGATCGCCGATGCGGTGAACGATCTGCTCGCGCATCCCGACCGGGCGGCGGAATTGGGCGCGGCGGCGCGGAGGCAGGTGATCGCGCGCTATGGCTGGGAGGCGCGGCTTGCCCCGCTCGACGAAGTGCTGGGCCTGCCGCTGCGCCGGGCCGAGCGGAGGACGGCGGCATGACCTTTCCTATCCCCGCGCGCGCGATGGTGGCGGCGCCCGCCCGGTTCGATGCGCGCTGGCGGCGCCATGCCGCCATAGTGGCGGGCACATGGATCGCGCTGCTGCTGGTCTTCGGCCGCGACACGCGCGACCTCGCGACGATCTACTGGACCAACACCACTTTCGGTCATTGCCTGTTCGTCGCGCCGGTGATCGCCTGGCTGGTGTGGCATCGGCGGCGCGAGCTTGCGCTGGTTGCGCCGCAGGGCTGGTGGCCCGGGCTGGCGTTGGTTGGGGCGGGGGGCTTTTCGTGGCTGGTCGGCGATGCGTCGAGCGTGGCGCTGTTCCGCCATGCCGGGCTGATCGTGATGCTCCAGGGTGCGGCGGTGACCGTGCTGGGGTTCAATGTGAGCCGGGCGTTGCTGTTTCCGCTGGCGTACATGCTTTTCCTCGTGCCGTTCGGGGAGTTCCTGGAGGGGCCGCTGCAGGACATCACCATCGCCATGGTGATGCCGCTGCTGCACCTGTTCGGCGTGCCGGCGAGCGTGGACGGGGTGCTCATCACCACCCCCAACGGCTATTTCGAGATCGCCGAGGCATGTTCCGGCGCCAAGTTCCTGATCGCGATGGTCGCCTATGGCGTGCTGGTCGCGAACGTCTGCTACGTATCCTGGCCGCGGCGCGCGGCGTTCCTGGCGATGGCGATCGTCGTGCCCGTGATCGCCAACGGTTTGCGCGCCTTCGGGACGATCTATGCCGCCTGGTGGACCTCGGTCGAGCAGGCCACGGGGCTGGACCATATCGTCTATGGCTGGGTGTTCTTCGGGCTGGTGATGGCGGCGGTGCTGGCGATCGGCTGGAAATGGTTCGATCGCGATCCGGATGCGGCGTGGTTCGATCCGATGCGGCTTCAGGCGGCCGCCGGGCGCCGCGTGGATGCGCCGATTGGGGCGCTGCTGGTGCTGACGGTGGCGAGCCTGTTCCTCGGCTGGTCGAGCCTGATCGATGCGCGGGCCGCGAAGCTCCCCGCCAGCGTCGAGCTGCCGCAGGTGTCGGGCTGGCAGCGCGTGGCCCCGAGCGCCCGCGCGCCCTGGGCGCCACATTATCCGGGCGCGGACCATTATCTGATCGGCCGCTATGCCGATGGGCAGGGCAGGGCAGTGGACCTTGCCGTCGCCGTCTATGCCACCCAGCATGAGGGCAGGGAGCTGGTCGGCTTCGGCATCGGCGCCATTCGGGAGAACGATCGCTGGGTGCGGATCGAGGACGAACCGAGCTTCGCGCGGGGCGCGCCGATGCGGATGACAGGGCCGGGGAGGGTGGAACGCGAGGTCGTGACTTGGTACCGGGTCGGCAATGTTCTGACCGGGAGTGACAAGCGCGTGAAGTTGGAGACCCTCAAGGCCAAGCTGCTGGGCGGCGATCAGGCCGCGGTGGCGGTGCTGGTATCGGCCGAGCAGACCGATAGCGTCTCCGCGCGTGACAGCATCCAGGCGTTCCTCCGCGCGCTGGGTCCGGTGGAGACACTCGCCGATCGCATGGCCGGCGCGCGCTGATGTGCGGTATCGCGGGGCTTTACTATCCCGCCATCGCGAAGCCGGTCGATCCCGCGCGCATCGTGACGATGACCGAGGCGCTGGTCCACCGAGGTCCGGACGGATCGGGCGTGTGGACCGCGCCGGGCGTGGGGCTGGGGCACCGGCGGCTGGCGATCATCGACCTGGAGGGCGGCGTCCAGCCCATGGCGACGCCGGATCAGGGCGTGTGCGTCACCTACAATGGCGAGATCTACAATTTCCAAGAGGTCCGCGCCGAGCTGGAGAAGCTGGGCGCGCATTTCCGGACCGACAGCGATACCGAGGTGCTGCTCCATGGCTGGCGGGCCTGGGGGCCGGACATGCTCGACCGGCTGAACGGCATGTTCGCCTTCGCGCTCTATGATTCCGCCCGGCAGAGCCTGTTCCTGGCGCGCGACCGGTTCGGGGTGAAGCCGCTCCATTATGTCGAGCTGTCGGACGGGGCGGTGGCCTTCGCCTCCGAGCTGAAGGGGCTGCTCGCGCATCCGCTGTTCCGTCGCACGCCCGATTTCCGCGCGGTGGAGGACTATCTCGGGCTTGGTTACGTGCCCGACGATGCCTCGATGCTGGCGGGCGTGAAGAAGCTGCCCGCCGGGCATTTCCTGCTGGTCGAGCGTGGGCGGAACGTGCCCGACCCGGTGCGCTGGTGGGACATCGACTTCTCGAAGCGCGCCACCGGCAAGGTGCGCGACCTCGAAGCGGAACTGATCGAGCATATGCGCGCGGCGGTGCGCTCGCGGATGATCGCGGACGTGCCTTTGGGGGCGTTCCTTTCCGGCGGGGTGGACAGCTCGGCGGTGGTCGCGCTGATGGCCGAGGCGAGCCGCGCGGCGGTCAAGACCTGCACGATCGGCTTCGACGAGGCGGATCATGACGAGACCTCGCATGCGCAGATCGTCGCCGATCGCTTCGCCACCAGCCACAGCATCCGCACGGTGGATTCGGACGATTTCGCGCTGATCGACACGCTGGTCGCGGCGTTCGACGAACCCTTTGCCGATGCCTCGGCGCTGCCCACCTATCGCGTCTGCGAGCTGGCGCGCGAGAGCGTGACGGTGGCGCTGTCGGGCGACGGGGCGGACGAAGCGATGGCGGGATACCGCCGCTACAAATTCTTCGCCGCCGAGGAGCGGATGCGCGCGCTGCTGCCGCAGGAATTCCGCTCCCGCGTTTTCGGGACGCTGGGGCGGTTCTATCCCAAGGCCGATTGGGCACCGCGCCCCTTCCGCGCGAAGACGACGCTGCTCGCGCTCGCCGAGGGAGGCGAGTTCGCCTATCCCAAGGCGGTGGGCGTCACCGGCCCGGCGCTCCGGCGCAAGCTCTACAGCATCGAGGGGCTGAAGGCGCTGGGCGGGCACAATGCCGAGCAGCGCTATGTCGATACGATGCGCCAGGCGCCGGCGCGTGACGGGCTCGATCGCGCGCAATATGCCGACATCAAGCATTGGCTGCCCGGCGACATCCTCACCAAGGTCGATCGCACCAGCATGGCGGTAAGCCTGGAGGCGCGCGAGCCCTTGCTCGACTATCGCTTCGTCCAGTTCGCCGCGACGCTGCCGCCGTCGCTCCGCATCCGGGCGGGGCAGGGCAAGTGGCTGATGAAGAAGGCGCTGGAGCCCTGGCTGCCCAAGGAGATCCTCTACCGGCCGAAAATGGGCTTCGTGACGCCGGTAAGCGCCTGGTTCCGCAAGGCGCTGGCAGAGGAAGCGGCAGGGCTGGCGCGATCGCCGGTGCTGCTCGGCAGCGGGTGGTTCGATCCGAATACGATCGCCCGGCTGGCCGACGATCACCGCGCCGGCCGCGCCGAGCATGGCCGGACGCTGTGGCAGCTGCTGATGCTGGAGCGGAGCCTGGCTCGGCTGTTCCGCTAGGCCGCGTGCAGGATCGCCATCGCGGCGTGGAGCGTCAGCGCGAACAGCGTGAAGGTCGACAGTACGAACAGCGGGAAGCGGACCGAGACCTTGTTGAAGGTCGCCTGGACGATGCTGTGGGCGATGCGCAGGCCGACATAGGTCCAGGCGATCCACGCGTTGATGCCGTTGCCGGCGCCGAGCAGGGCCAGCGTCAGTGCGATCGCGTAGAACAGCGTCGGCTGCTCCATCAGGTGGTTGTAATTGTGCGCGGGCCATTGGGCGCGCTCCTCGACCAGGCCGTCGAGGATGCCGGGACGCCCGCCGCGCGCCCTGGACATGTCGATCCCGGCCTTCTTCAGCGCCGGAAGGCGGACCGCGAGCATCCAGACGCACATGACGATCGTCCAGGCGATGAGCGCGACGACGGGCGCGAGAATTTGGCTGTGCATGGTGGTTCCTCCCCAGGATGCGGGGAGGCTGCATCAATCGGTGGGGCGGCGCAACTTGCGGTTGGAGAGGGTGCCGACGAAGCATGATCCGTCACCCCGGCCGAAGTGCCGGGGTCCACTCCTCCTCCAGAGAGCCCTTCACGCCTCCAGCGGCTCTCCCAGCATCCCGGTGGACCCCGGCACTTCGGCCGGGGTGACGAATGGAGTTAGTGTTTTGCGTTCCAGCGCGCGAAGATCTCGGGCCATAGGCGGCCGGGCGCGTCGGCGGGGAGGTGCATCGCGCCGAAGCCGTGGCCACCGCTTTCGAGCAGGTGCGCCTCCACCGGCACCTTGGCGCGGCGACAGGCGTCGATCATCGCCAGGCTCTGCTGGATCGGGACGGTGCCGTCGTCCATCGCATGGAGCAGGAAGACCGGCGGCATCGCGGCGGTGACGCGATCGAGCGGGGTGCGGCGCGCGGTCAGGGCCGGATCGGGGTTGTCGCCGAGCAGCATCGCCGCCGAGCGGCTGTTGAGCCCCGCGCTTGCGAAGGAGACGACGGCATAGACCAGCCCGGCATAGGCAGGCCGCGCCGGCTGGGTGTCCGCGGCATCGATCGGGGCATAGACGCGCTCGTCATGCGCTACCGAAAGATCGGCGGCGAGATGACCGCCCGCCGAGAAGCCGAGCACGCCGAGCTTCGTGGGGTCGATCCTCCATTTGGCGGCGTTCGCCCGGATCAGCCGCATCGCGCGCTGGGCATCCTGCAGCGGCACTTGCGCGCGGTCGCTCCAGCCGTCGCCGGGGAGGCGATAGGCGAGGACGAAGACGGTGACGCCGTGCGGCGTGAGCGTCGCGGCGACGTCGATGCCCTCGTTGCTGACCGAGACGAAGCCATAGCCGCCGCCGGGGATGACCAGCACGGCGCGGCCATCGGGGCTTGCGGGGCGGTAGACGCCGACGATCGGCCGGTCGATGCCGCGTAGCCACAGCTCCTCGCCCCTGTAGCCGTTGCGCTCGTTGTGCGGGACGGGGAGCGTGGCGGGGCTGCCGGGGGCCTTGCCGGGCCAGAGCGGGAAATGCTCGGCGGGGGGCCATTGGATTGGCGGCGGTGGGGTGGTCTGCGCCCTGGCCGTGGCGGCGATGCTCAGCCCGGCGGCGGCGCCGAGGACATTGCGGCGGGTGATCGGCATGGCTCTCTCCTCGCTTTTCGGGGAGGTTAGCCGGGGATCGCCAAAGAAATAAGCCCCTCCCCTTCAGGGGAGGGGCTTAATCAGGTCAAGCGAACAGCTTGGCCCAGCCGCGCTTGGCGCGGTCCTTCCAGTGGCCGCGGTGATAGGCGTCGGACGCCAGCAGCGGCATCACCGAGCCCGCTTCCGCGAACACCATCTGCTCGATGCCGGTGTTGACCTTGCCCCAGCTTGCAGCCTCCTGGAGGGTCGAGGACGAGCAGGCGCCGTCGCGGACGTCGGCGACGGTGATCTGCACCGCGTATTTGTGCACCTCGACATTCTCATGGCCCAGGATCTCGGCGCAGACGACGGTATCCTGGATGAAGTTCTTCGGCACGCCGCCGCCGATCATGAGCAGGCCGGTGGTGCCCGCCGCAATCTTGATCTCGGTCAGCTCGCGGAAGTCCGCCACCGCGTCGATCATCAGATAGGGCTTGCCCGCCTTGGCATTGTCGACCTGATGCTTGACTAGCCCGAAGCCGGCCGAGGAGTCCACGAAGGCCGGGCAGAAGATCGGCACGTCATGCTCGTAGGCGAGCTTGACCAGGCTGTTCTCCTTCTTGCCGTGTTCCGAGAGATATTTGCCCATCTCGCGGATGAAGGCGCGGCTCGAATAGGCCCTGGGCTCCAGCTCGTTCGCGATCTGGTTGATCGTGTGGTCGCAGTCCTGGAGCTGCTCCTCGTCGATGTACGTGTCGTAGATACGGTCGATATAGAGCGAGCGCAGCGTATCGTCGTCGGGCACTTCGAGCGCCTGATAATGCTTGTGGCCGAGCCCTTCGAAGAAATCCATGTCGACGATCGTGGCGCCGGTGGCGACGACCACATCGACCATGTTGTTGCGCACCAGCTCGGCATAGAGGTCCATGCAGCCGCCGGCCGAGGTGGAGCCGGCGATCACCAGGACGACGGTGCAGTCCTTGTCGGCGAGCATCTGGTTGTAGATGCCGGTGGCGCGGCCGAGGTCGCGGCTGGTGAAGCTCATATCGGCCATCGCCTCGACGATCGGGCGTGCGTCGAAGCTCCTGATGTCGATATGCTTGACCTGCTTCGAAAGCAGCTCCGCCTTGCGGGTGTCGTTGATCGGCGCGTTGGCCGCTGCCGTCTTGGTGAGGGTGTCGGTCATGGGTTCTCCCATCTTCACATGGCCGCCGTCGTTAAGGGGACGCGGAAACCCGTAAATTCCCCTCCCGCTTGCGGGAGGGGTTAGGGGAGGGGTGTGCCCACCCCAACGGCCCTCCCCCGACCCCTCCCGCAAGCGGGAGGGGGGAGAAGGATTGTTAGGTCTTGCCTATTACAGCTTTACGACGTTCGAGGGCAGCGCCCGTTCCTCGTCGGCGGCGACATAGAGCGAAGTCATCGGCTCGTCGTCGACGATCACGGTCTGGTCCGATCCGAAGCCGTTGAACGCGGTCCGCATCGCCGAGCCATAGGCGCCGAGCATGCCGATCTCGATATAGTCCCCCGCCTGGACGTCGGCGGGCAGCAGGAACGGACCTGCCATGTGATCCATATCGTCGCAGGTCGGGCCGTAGAAGCTGAACTCCACGTCGCGGGCGTTCGATTCCGGCTCGCGCAGGAGCTCGACCGGGAAGCGCCAGCCGATATGCGCCGCATCGAACAGCGCGCCATAGGCGCCGTCGTTGATGTAGAGCTCGGAGCCGCGGCGCCGCTCGACGCGCACGATCAGCGAGCTGTACTCGGCGCACAGCGCGCGGCCCGGCTCGGCCCAGAGCTCGGCCGAATAGGAGACCGGCAGGCTCTCGAACGCGCGGTGGATCGTCGCGAAATAGCGCTCGAGCGGCGGCGGCTCCATGCCCGGATAGGACGAGGGGAATCCGCCGCCCACGTCGATCACGTCGACGGTGACGCCGGCCTCGACGATCGCGATGCGGACGCGCTCCATCGCGTTCGCATAGGCTTCGGGCGACATCGCCTGGCTGCCGACATGGAAGCAGATGCCCAGGGCATCGGCGACCTGGCGGGCGGCCATCAGCAGCGGCTTCGTCTCGCCCGGGCCGGCGCCGAACTTCGACGCGAGGCTGAGCTTCGAATGATCCGAAGAGACGCGCAGGCGCACGCAGAGCGTCAGGTCGGTCGCGCCCTTGGTGCCGCGGACGATCTTGTCGAGCTCTTCGAGGCTGTCGAGGCTGAACACGCGGACGCCATGCTCGAAATACGCCTCGGCGATGGCCTCCTGGGCCTTGACCGGGTGCATGAAGCACAAGGTGGCTTCGGGCAGGGTCGACGAGACCAGCCGCACCTCGGCGATCGAGGCGACGTCGTAATGCGTGATTCCGCTATCCCACAGGATCTGCAGGAGCTCGGGAGAAGGGTTCGCCTTCACCGCATACATCGAGCGGCCCGGAAACTTCTCTGCGAAGAAACGGGCAGCCCGCGATGCGGCGTGCGGGCGAACGAGCGTGACCGGCTGAACCGGACGAAGGGTAGCAGCTAACCCCAGCGCGCTATGATGCTTGTGCAACTCAAGGGACCTCCAAATGCCTTGCGGCAAACATTGACGAAAGCTGCCTTGCGGTTGGAAGTCCCATGGGGCAGCGGAAGGCGGCACATAAGGACGAGTGGGGGGTGTGTAAAGTGATTCTCGGGTCTGGAATTTCATGGCGGGGTGGAAAGTGACAATTGTGCGACAACCGACGCGGGCAGGGGTGCGGGATGCTGCGGCAAAGATTGCAGCGATCCTGCCGCAAACACCTCTATTTACAGCAGAAATTCGCGGGGTTCCGGTCTGCTTCAAGGCCGAGAATCTGCAGCCGATCGGCGCCTTCAAGATCCGTGGCGCCTGGCATCGGCTCACCGCATTGGATGCGGAGGCGCGCGAGAAAGGGGTGGTGGCCTATTCCTCGGGCAACCATGCGCAGGGAATCGCCTGGGCGGCGAAGCGAATCGGCATTCCCGCGGTGATCGTGATGCCCGCCGATGCACCCCGGGTGAAGATCGAGGCGACGATGGCGATGGGCGCCGAAGTGGTCCGCTACGACCGCGCGACCGAGAGCCGCGAGAAGATCGCCGCGCATCTGGCCCATGCCCGCGGCGCCGTGCTGGTGCCGAGCTTCGACGATCCCTGGATCATCGAGGGGCAGGGCAGCGCCGGTATCGAGGCGATGACCCAGATGGTGGAGATGAAGCTGCCCGATCCGGCGCGGGTGGTGATCCCGTGCGGCGGCGGCGGGCTGGCGGCGGGTATCACGCTGGCGCTTCCCGATGCGCAGATCACCGTGGCCGAGCCCGAGGGCTGGGACGACATGCGCCGCAGCCTGGAGGCGGGGTGGATCGAGCCGGTGGGCGACAATCCGCCGCCCACGGCCTGCGATGCGTTGCAGACGAAGGAGGTTTCTCCGCTCACCTTCGACGTGCTCTCGCGGCGCGGGGCTACGGGCGTTGCGGTGAGCGAGGCGGAGATACGCGACGCGCAGCGCTGGGCGGCGGCGCGGCTCAGGGTCGTGGTCGAGCCGGGCGGCGCGGTGGGGCTCGCGGCGGTGCTTGCGGGCAAGGTCGATCCCGAACCGGGCTTGCTGGTGATCCTTTCCGGGGGCAATGCCGATCCGGACGCCTATGCACGGGTGTTGGGATCCAGGGACTAGGGATGGCGAATCGATTCGGCGCGGTGGCGGCCAATGCCCTCAGCTTCGTGCTGCGGCCGCTCGGCTACATCATCTTCGGCTTCCTGATGATGGTCTATCGCCGCGATCCGCGCGCGATCGCCTATTTCGCGGGAGCGGGGCTGGCGATCGCGGCGCTTGTCTACGGCATCAGCCGGCTGTTGTGATGTTCGATCCCCGGATCAATGCGCTGATGCTCAGCATCGCGGTGATCGCCACGGGCGCGCTCGTCTGGGGCGGGGTGACGACGTGGCGCAGGGGCGAGCGGCAGAAGGGCGTGCTGATGATCGTCGCTGCCGTGGTGCTGCTCGGCAATGTGCTGGTCTGGACGGTTTAGGCGAGCGCACGCCTCTCATCCGTCACCCCGGCCGAAGTGCCGGGGGCCACTCATCCTCAAGAGAGCCCCTCGAAGCTCAAGCGGCTCTCCCAGCATCCCGGTGGACCCCGGCACTTCGGCCGGGGTGACGAGGGGGATAAGAGGCGTCGCTATCCCTCCATTGCGGGTATCCGCGCGAAGGCGCTGGGCGGCATGCCCATGTGGCGGCTGAAGGCGGTGCTGAAGGCGCTTGCCGACTGATAGCCGATCGCCGCGGCGACCTGTTCGAGCTGTCCGGAGCGATGGCGCAGCATGTCCCGGGCAAGCGCCATGCGCCAGCGTAGCAGATACTGCATCGGCGGCATGCCGACCGTCCGGGCGAACCGCTCGGCAAAGCTCGCGCGCGACATGCCCGCGTCGCGCGCGAGCTCGACGATCGTCCAGGGATAGGCGACGTCCCCGTGCATCCGCCGCAGCGCGACGGCGACCTGCGCGTCGGCAAGGCCGGCGAGTAGACCATGGGGATGCAGGTCGCGCTCGCCGGGGCGCCAGCGCAGCGCCTCGATCAGCAGGACTTCGGCGAGGCGCTCCAGAATGGGATCGCGCCCGGGCGCGTCGCCGTCCACCTCGTCGCTGATGAGGCGCACGATCTGGCGTAGCCGGTCGGCGCCGGGATCGGAGGAGCGGATATGGATCGTGGCGGGCAGCAGATCGAGCAGGAGCGCGGCATTGCCGGCATCGAAGCGGAAAAAGCCTCCGATCATGCGCACCGGAGCCTCGCCATCGGGATCGCCGTGCCGAAGCTCGCGAAGCCCCGTCGAATCCGGCCCGAGGGGCAGCTTCTCCTTCGCCATGTCCCGATCGCTGGTCAGCGCGAAGGCGGGCGTCGCCGGCATCAGCAGGAAATCGCCGGCCGCAAGCCGCAGCGGGGCGGCGCCCTCGACGGTTAGCCAGCAGGCGCCGACGAGCATGAGGCAGAAGCTCGGATCGCGATAGGCGTCGTAGCGCACGCCCCAGCGCCCCGCGCCGCTGATGCGCTTCGAGAGCAGGGTGCGCGGGCGCAGCAGGTCGATGACGGAGGCGAGGGGATCCATTTCAGACGATCGAGCATGAATTGCAGATGATGCATTATGTATCATCGGGATGTGCGTGGCTAGAGACTTCCTACGAAGGAGAAGCGACATGACGCAGACGATACTGATTACGGGAACTTCCTCGGGCTATGGCAAGGCGACTGCCGAGCTGTTCCTCGAACGCGGCTGGAACGTGGTGGCGACGATGCGGCGGCCCCAGCCCGAACTGTTCGACAGGGCCGGCGATCAGGTGCGCGTCGTCGGGCTCGACGTCACCGATTCCGCAAGCATCGCGCGCGCGATCGACGAGGCTATGGCCGCGTTCGGCGCGATCGACGTGGTGGTGAACAATGCGGGGATCGGTCTGTTCTCCGCGTTCGAGATCACCCCGGCCGAGACCATCCGCGAAGTCTTCGAGACCAACACCTTCGGCGTGATGGCGGTGTGCCAGGCGATCATCCCGTACATGCGGGCACGCGGTTCGGGGATCATCGTCAACTTCACTTCCTCGGCGGGGATCGCGCCGATGCCGCTGGTCGCGCCCTATTGCGCCAGCAAGGCGGCGATCGAGGCGTTCACCGAATCGCTCGATTACGAGCTGAGCAATGTCGGCGTGCGGGCGCGGCTGGTGGAGCCGGGGCTGGCACCGACGACAAGCTTCGCGGCCAATGGCGCGGAGCGGATGGCCGGGCTGCTTTCCGAGCCCTATCAGGCCTATGCCGCGCAATTGTTCGCGAAATTGGGGGACTATCCGTTCGGCTATGCGACCGAGCGGCAGATCGCCGAGGCCGCGTTCGCCGCCGCGACCGATCCGAGCGATCGGCTGCGCTATCCGGCCGGCCCGGACAGCGAGGCGCTCGCCGAGCTGCGCTGGACGACGTCGGAGGAAACCTATCTCTCGCAGATGCGCGAATGGTTCGGGCCGGGCGTGCTGGCCGCCGTATAGGGTAGCACCGAACTGGACTGCGCGGGCTCTGCCGCTAGAAAGTCGGGATGCTCGACTCAGGCAGACTTGCGGAAATCCGCTACGATACTCCCGATTATACGGTGCTGCGCGCCGGAACCTATGTGCTCTGCGCGGTGAGCGGCGAGCGAATCCCGCTCGACGAGCTCAAATATTGGAGCGCCGAATTTCAGGAAGCCTATCGGAGCGCCGAGGAAGCGACCGCCGCGATGCTTGCCGGTGGTGCGCGGAATCTGGCGAAGCGTTAGCGGGATCGGCGCCGGCTGCGCCTCTATCCGTCACCCCGGCCGAAGAAGATTAAAACGCCCTCCATCCGCATGCCGGATGGAGGGCGTTTTCGTTTCAGCGAGGCCGAAAGCTCACCGGATCGGCGAGTTCGGGTCCAGCCGCATGTCGAGATAGCGGTCCACGCTGCCCATCAGCTCCGGCATCTCATGCTCGAAGAAATGGTTGGCGCCGGGGATCGTATCGTGATGGATCGTGATGTGCTTCTGGGTGCGCAGCTTGTCGACCAGCTTCTGCACCGCGCTGGGCGTCACGACTTCGTCCGCCTCGCCCTGGATGATGATGCCCGAACTGGGGCAGGGCGCCAGGAAGGTGAAGTCGTACATGTTCGCCGGCGGCGCGACCGAGATGAAGCCGCGAATCTCCGGACGGCGCATCAGGAGCTGCATGCCGATCCACGCGCCGAAGCTGACCCCGGCGATCCAGGTGGTCGAGGCTTCGGGATGGAAGCTCTGCACCCAATCGAGCGCGGAGGCGGCGTCCGAGAGCTCGCCGACGCCGTTGTCGAACGTGCCCTGGCTCTTGCCGACGCCGCGGAAATTGAAGCGCAGCGTCGCGAAGCCGCGGCGCTGGAAGGTCTTGTAAAGCTCCTGCACGATGCGGTTGTTCATCGTGCCCATCGCCTGGGGATGGGGATGGAGGATCATCGCGACCGGCGCGCGCGGGCGCGGTGCGGGGGCGAAACGGCCTTCGAGACGTCCTTCGGGGCCGGGGAAAATAACTTCGGGCAAGGCGTGTCCTGCTGAATAAGGATCGCGCATGTGGAGCGCGGGGAGTTGGGCGCTATATAGGCAACACGCTTTCTTTCGCAATTGGAACGGACTTGGCGACACGCATCTATCTGGATCATGCAGCGACTACGCCGATGCTGGACGCGGCGATGGCGGCCGTTGCGGAGGGCATGCGCCACTGGGCGAACCCCTCCTCGCCGCATGCCGAGGGCCGCGCGGCGCGGGCGGCGCTGGAGGAGGCGCGGGGCCGAATCGCGGCGGCTTACGGCTGGGCGCACGAGCTGGTGCTGACCGGCGGGGCGAGCGAATCGCTCCATATGGCGCTGACGCGATCGATGGCGGAGCGGCGTCTGATCACGGCGGTCGAGCATGATTCGGTGCTGCGGCATTCCGAGGGTGCGGCGGTGCTGCCGGTGGGGGCGGACGGGATTGTGGACCTCGATGCCCTGCGCGCGGCGCTGCCGGGGACGCGGGCGCTGGTCTGCGTGCAATGGGCGAACAGCGAGACCGGGGTGCGCCAGCCGATCGCGGAGATCGCGGCGATCGTGCATGGGGCCGGCGGCATCCTGCTGATCGATGCGGCGCAGATGCCGGCGCGGGCCGACGATGCGGTGATCCGCCATGCCGATCTGGTCGCGCTATCGGCGCACAAGCGCGGCGGGCCGCCGGGAATCGGGGCGCTGCTGGTGCGGGACTTCGCGACTTTGCTGCCGATGGGCGGGCAGGAAAAGGGCTATCGCGCGGGGACCGAGAATCTGCCGGGCGCGCTCGGCTATGCCGCGGCGGTGGCGATCCCGGAGGATATGCGGCGGCTGTCGGAGCTGCGGGCGCGGCTCGACGGGCTGATCCGCGATGCCGGCGGGGAAGTCGTGGCGGAGGCGAGCGCGCGGACACCGGCGATCGGGGCCTATCGGATGCCGGGCGTCTCCTCGGCGGCGCAGCTCATCCGGTTCGATCTTTCCGGCATTTCGGTGTCGGCGGGAAGCGCCTGTTCCTCCGGGAGCATGCGGCCGAGCCATGTGCTGACGGCGATGGGCTGGAAGGAGCCGGAATTGCGCGAAGTCGTGCGGGTCAGCTTCGGCCGGGCGACCGGCGAGGCGGAAGTGGATCGCTTCGCCGAAATGTGGCGGACGATCGCGGGCGAAGCGAAGGCGCGGGCGGCATGATCTATCTCGATTATCAGGCAACGACGCCGCTCGCCCCCGAGGCGCTGGCGGCGATGCTGCCCTGGCTGGAGAGCCAATATGCCAATCCGCATTCGGCCCATGCCGCCGGGCGCGCGGCCAGGGCGGCGGTGGAGGTGGCGCGCGAGCAGATCGCCGACCTGCTGCCGGGCGGCGGCACCTTCTCCTTCACCGGCGGCGCGACCGAGGCGCTCAACTGGGCGATCAAGGGCAGCACCGGCCCGATCGTGACCTTTGCGACCGAGCATGCCGCAGTGCTCGACACGGTGGAGGCCGAGGCGCGCAAGGGGCGGCAGGCGATCGTGGTGCCGGTCGGAGCGGACGGGCTGCCCGATATGGCGGCGGCGCGGGAGGCGATCGTGCCGGGGACGGGGCTGGTCGCGGCGATGCTGGTCAACAACGAGATCGGGGTGATCCATCCGGTCGAGGAGATCGCCCGTCTGGCGCATGTGGCGGGGGCGCTGTTCCTATGCGACGCGGTGCAGGGCTATGGCCGCGAACTTATTCCCGATGGCTGCGACCTGATCGCGGTATCGGCGCACAAGATCCATGGGCCGAAGGGCGTGGGCGGCCTCTGGATCCGCGACGGGGTGACGCTGGAGCCGCTGCTGCATGGCGGCGGGCAGGAGCCGGCGGGGCGATCGGGCACGCTGTCGCCGGCGCTCTGCGCCGGGTTCGGCGCGGCGGCATTGCTCGCCAAGCAGCGCTTCGGGGCGGACCATGCCCATGCCGAGCAGCTCTTCCGCGCCGCGCTGGAGCATATGGGCGCCGATTGGACGCTCAATGGATCGCTGGGCGAGCGCTATCACGGCAATCTCAACCTCCGCCGTGCGGGGCTGGATGTTGCGCGGCTGATGAGCGACCTGCGCGATATCGCCTTCTCGGCGGGTTCCGCCTGCGCCAGCGGATCGGGGCGGCCCAGCCATGTGCTGCGGGCGATCGGGCTGAGCGATGCCGAGGCCAAGTCGAGCATCCGTATCGGCTTTGGCCGCTACACCACCGAAGAGGAACTGATGACCGCGCTCGACCGCATCACCGCCGCCGCGCGCGGGCAGAAGGTCGCCGCGTGATCCGTGTCCGCTTCGTCAGTGCCGACGGGAATGAGACTCATGAGGTGGCGGCGCCGGAGGGCCATCGCCTGCTCGAAGTCGCGCAGAATGACGGCCAGCCGCTGGAGGGCACGTGCGAGGGGCAGATGGCCTGCTCCACCTGCCATGTGATCGTCGCGGCGGAGGATTTCGCGCGGCTGCCGCGGGCCAGCGAGGAGGAGGAGGACATGCTCGATCTCGCGATGGGCGCGACGCGCACCAGCCGGCTCGCCTGCCAGATCCTGCTCACGCCCGAGCTGGACGGGCTGACCGTGCGGATGCCGCCGCAGCATCGCGACATGCAGGGGCGCTGACCTTCCGGGGAGGGCGAGGCGCCCCGATCGGCCGCGCGTTTGATTTATCGCATTGCCGTGGAACCATCTCCTACCCGTAACGATTTCGCCTGACGCAGGGGGATTCTTGCACAGGAGAGACCGAATGAAGATGATCGCGCTTCTCGCGGCGGCGGCTGTCGCCACTTTTGCCATTCCCGCCACCGCTTCCGCCGCGCCGATTTCGGCCGGCAAGCCCGTGGTGAGCCATGCCGCGGCTGCGGAAGCCTTTGACCAGCGCCGTCACCGCCGGGCCTATTGGCGCACCGTCTGCAAGACCGAGCGGCGTGGGCACCGCCGCGTCCGCGTCTGCCGCAAGGTTCGTGCCTGGCGCTAAGCCAGGAGCGAATGGGAGCGTCCCCGACCCGGACGCTCCCGACCCTTGCCGAGCCGCTCTTGCCTCGATCGAAACCTTCCCCCATATGCGCCGCGGGAGTCGGGCGGACGATGCCGTCGCCAACC
The DNA here is from genome assembly GCF_018449795.1 of Sphingomonas sp. dw_22. Classification (GTDB taxonomy): domain Bacteria; phylum Pseudomonadota; class Alphaproteobacteria; order Sphingomonadales; family Sphingomonadaceae; genus Sphingomonas. Next base: position 41,566 of record NZ_JAAVVE010000008.1, on the reverse strand, counting down.
CGGTCAGATCCGGAAGGAAGCAGCCGTAACGATTTCGTGTCGGGTCGTTCCGGCTCCCACCTTTCCTCACATTGACAAGCGTTCCGGCCGGGCGGAGTTTTCGCGGCGTGGAATATGCCAGCGTCTCGATCATAGCAGGCAGGCATAAGCGCATGGACGCATCCCGCCGCCTGCGTTGAGGCTTCGACAAACGCCGGGCGGCCGCCTAGATAGGCGGTGATGTCCGAAGAATCCTTCCTTGGCCTAGACGAGCCGCCCCAGCCGCGGCGGGCCGAAGCCTATCGCGTGCTGGCGCGCAAATATCGGCCGCAGACCTTTTCCGAGCTGATCGGGCAGGACGCCATGGTCACCACGCTGGGCAATGCGATCAAGCGCGACCGGTTGGCGCATGCCTTCCTGCTGACCGGGGTGCGCGGGGTGGGCAAGACCTCCACCGCGCGGCTGATCGCCAAGGCGCTCAACTGCATCGGGCCGGACGGGCAGGGCGGGCCGACGATCGATCCCTGCGGCGTCTGCGAGCCGTGCCGCGCGATCGCAGAGGGGCGCCATATCGACGTGATCGAGATGGACGCCGCCAGCCATACCGGCATCGACGATATCCGCGAGATCATCGAGGCGTCACGCTATGCCGCAGTTTCGGCGCGCTACAAGATCTACATCATCGACGAAGTCCATATGCTCTCCAAGGCGGCGTTCAACGGCCTGCTGAAGACGCTCGAGGAGCCGCCGGCGCATGTGAAGTTCCTGTTCGCCACGACCGAGGTGAACAAGGTGCCGGTGACGGTCCTGTCGCGCTGCCAGCGCTTCGACCTGCGCCGTATCCCGGCCGAGAAGCTGGCCGAGCATTTCGCGATGGTCTCCGAAAAGGAAGGCGTCGAAGCCGAGCCCGAGGCGCTGGCGATGATCGCGCGCGCGGCGGAAGGGTCGGCGCGCGACGGGCTCTCTATCCTCGACCAGGCGATCGCGCATGCGGGGCTGGAGGGCGAGGGCGTGAAGGCCGACGCGGTGCGGGCGATGCTCGGCCTGTCGGACCGCGGGGCGATCCGCGCGCTGTTCGGACTGTTGCTGGAGGGCGACGCGCCGGGCGCGCTGGCGGCATTGCGCGGGCAATACGACCTGGGCGTCGATCCGCTGGCGGTGCTGCGCACGCTGCTGGAGACGGTGCACGGGGTGACGCTCGCCAAGCTCGGCACCGAGGCGGTGGCCGGGCAATCGGCCGAGGAATTGAAGGCGCTGGGGGACTGGGCCGCGGGGCTCTCGTTCGCGGCGCTGCATCGGCTGTGGCAGCTCCTGCTGCGCGGGCATGACGAGGTGGCACGCGCGGTGCTGCCGATCGAGGCGTGCGAGATGGCGCTGCTGCGGGTGATCCATGCCTCGCAGCTTCCCGATCCGGGCGAGCTGGCGCGGCAGATCGCGGGCGGGGCGGTGTCCGCAACTGCCGCAGCTCCCCAATCGTCGCAGCCGGCGATGCCCGCGACGATGGCGCAGCTTGCCGAGCATCTGGAGCAGAATCGCCGGCTCCAGCTGGCGACGCAGGTGCGCGACTATCTGCGGCCGGTGCGTTTCGAGGGGACCGAGATCGAGTTTGGTGCGGCGCGGCCGCTGCCCTATGATTTCGTGAAGGATCTCGGTGCCGCGCTAAAGGATACCACCGGCACCAATTGGCGGCTAAGAGTGGCCGAAGGCGCCACGGCGCCGACGCTGCGCGAGCAGCAGGCGGCGAACGAGGCGGCCGAGCGCGAAGCGGTGCTCCGCTCGCCGGTGGTCGCCGCCGCGATGCAAGCCTTTCCCGATGCCGAGCTGATCGGCTGGACCACGACACGGAGCAATCAGGCATGAAGAGCCTCGAAGATATCATGGCCATGGCGCAGAACGTCCAGGAGGAGCTGACCAAGGCCCAGGCCAATCTCGACACGATCGAAGTCGAGGGCGTTTCCGGCGGCGGGCTGGTGAAGGTCAAGGCTTCGGCCAAGGGCCGGATCATCGGCCTCGACATCGACGATTCGCTGCTGAGCCCGAGCGAGAAGGGCATGCTGGAGGATCTGCTGGCAGCGGCCTTCAACGATGCGCGCGCCAAGGCGGATGCGGCCTCGCAGGAAGCGATGAGCAAGATGACGAGCGGCCTGCCGCTGCCGCCGGGTTTCAAGCTGCCTTTCTGATCTGAATCAGGGCCGGCGGAACCATCGCCTTCGCTCTCGGTTGCTTTCGCAGCAATTCGAGGAGGATAGGATGGTTGAGCGCGTAACCGAGCGTAGCGACGGCGTGACTGCCGAGCGCGTCACCGAAACCGGCGGGAGCACCGTGATCGTGGAGCGCCGCGGCAGCGGTGTTGCGCTGGTGGTTGGGCTCGTGCTGCTGATCGCAGTGGTGATCGGCGCGGTGTATCTGTTCAACCAGAACAGTCGCGAGAATCTGAAGACCGATGCGGTCACCCAGGCCGCCGACAAGGTGGGCGATGCCGCAAAGGAGGTCGGTGACACGGCGAAGGATGCCGGAGACGCCATCACCAATCGCTGAAGTTTGACCGGGAGCGTTGGCAATCCCCTCCCGGCGAAGGCCGGGGCCCAGTTTCCACCAAGATCGCAAGGGAGCATCTGCGTCGATCCTGGCCCCGGCCTTCGCCGGGGAGGGGCGCCAGCTCAGAGCGCGAGCGCGATCGGGAGGACGTGATCGCGCGTCATCGGCGCCAGCACGAGTTCAGAAGCACGATCGATCGCGACCCAGCGCGCCTCTGCGATCTCGGCGGCGACGATGGGCTGGTGCGGCGTGGTGAGGTGGAACAACTCGGCCTCCACCACGCGGCCGGCCTCGGCCGGCCTCGTTCGCCGCATCGGCGCGGAAGCGGCCGAGATAGGCGGGGACGGCATCGAGGAGCAGGCCGATCTCCTCCTCCAGTTCGCGGCGCAGCGCTTCGACCGGTGCCTCGCCCGGCTCGATCTTGCCGCCGGCCTGCATGTAGAAGTCCGAGCCGTGCTTGCGGACCAGCAGCATGTTGCCCGCGCCGTCGTCGATCAGCGCGGCGGCGATGTGGATGGGTTCCATCAGCGCAGGCAATTGTCGTAGCCGCTGCCGGCGACCACGCCGATCCGCGCGTTGATCCGGTTGCCATAGCGGCGGGTATAGCCGGCTGGATCTATCGCCGCGCGCTTCTTCGGGAGTGGCAGGACCGCGGCGATCTGGGCGGCCTCGCGATCGGAGAGGCGGGAGGCATCGTGCTTGAAATAGCGCATCGCGCCGGCATTGACGCCATAGGTGCCGATGCCGGTCTCGGCGATGTTCAGATACACTTCCATGATCCGGCGCTTGCCCCAGATATTCTCGATCAGGACGGTGAAATAGGCCTCGAAGGCTTTCCGGACATAGCCGCCGCCCTGCCACAGGAAGACGTTCTTCGCGGTCTGCTGGCTGATCGTCGAGCCGCCGCGGATGCGGCCGCCCTTCTGGTTGCGGGCATAGGCTTGCTCGATCGCCTTCAGATCGAAGCCGTGATGCTGGCAGAAGCGCGAATCCTCGGCGGCGATCACGGCGCGGGCCATGCTGGGATCGATGCGGGAAAGCGGCATCCATTGCCGCGTCGCGCCGTGGCCGCCGACAATGTCGCCCATCATCGTGAAGGTGATCGGCGGCGCGATGAAGCGCAGGATCGCGACCCACAGCACCGAGAGCAGCAGGAAACCCAGCACGATCTTGAGCAGCAGGAAGGCGAGGCGGCGCCACAAGGGAGGCTTCATGAGCCGGGCTTCCGGGAACGACAGGCTTGGGTCACTTGGGGGCGGTCACTTCGGGTTGAAAGGCTCAGCGCAGGGCGGTGCCGTCTTCGGGGCAGAAGCGTGTACCGGGCGGATTGGATCGGCCGCAAGTGGGGCAGGTGATCGGCGGTTCGGGCGGGGCCGCCTTGGCGGCGGCATTGGCCATGGCCTCGCGGACCGATTGCTCCACCGCCGTATCGCGACCGCTATAGCTGAGCCACGCCATCACGCCGGCCGCGACGAGCGCGAGTATGGCGAGATAGAAGCCGAAATGCCAGTCGACCTGGATCATCGCGGCGGCGGTGCGATCCATGCCGGTGGCGAAATCGTTGAGATCGCGCGCCCTGCCGCCGCCGCGCTTCGCCGCTTCGGCGAGCAGCGCGGACTTGCTGTAGCGCATCGTGCCGAGCCAGATCAGCGCGACTCCGGCGGCGCTGGCGGCGGTGAGGACCAGCGCATTGGCCTTGCCCGAGGGCCGCAGCGAGACGATCAGGCCGATGACGATCGCGGCCAGGGCGAGGATGAGCCAGAGGTTCATTTCGGCGCGGCTGGAGGCGCTCGCGGCGCGATTCAGCGGGACGTCGGCGGTGTAGCGGCCAAAGGCGAGGCCGAAACCGGTGGCGGAGATCAGCCGGGTGCCCGAGCAGGAAACCGTCATCCAGGGCAGGACGAACGCGACCAACGCGATGCCCTTGGGAATCTTGATCCACTTCCACATCGCAAGCCCCCTCCACCCGGCGAGGCGGCCAGGCTATGCCCGGCCGCCCGCCAAGTCCAGTTGGCCTCAGACGGCGGCGAGGAGCCGCTTCTCGCCGGCCAGGCGCATCATCGCCTTTTGCAGCTTCTCGAAGGCGCGGACCTCGATCTGGCGGACGCGCTCGCGCGACACGCCATAGACCTGGCTCAGCTCCTCGAGCGTCTTGGGATCGTCGGTCAGGCGACGCTCGGTGAGGATGTGCTTCTCGCGCTCGTTGAGGTCGTCCATCGCCTCGGTCAGCATCGAGTGGCGGACGTCCGCTTCCTGGGCCTCGGCCACGGCCTCGTCCTGCAGGGGGCTGTCGTCCTGCAGCCAATCCTGCCACTGGCTCTCGCCATCCTCGCGCATCGGCACGTTGAGCGAGGTATCCCCGCCCATCGCCATGCGGCGGTTCATCGAGGTGACCTCGTCCTCGGTCACGCCCAGATCGGTGGCGATCTTGGCGAGATGCTCGGGGGACAGGTCGCCGTCCTCGAACGCATCGAGCTTGGCCTTCATCCGGCGCAGGTTGAAGAACAGCTTCTTCTGCGCGGCGGTGGTGCCCATCTTCACCAGGCTCCACGAGCGCAGGATGAATTCCTGGATCGAGGCGCGGATCCACCACATCGCATAGGTGGCGAGGCGGAAGCCGCGATCGGGCTCGAACTTCTTCACGCCCTGCATCAGGCCGATATTGCCCTCGGAGATCAACTCGCTGACCGGCAGGCCATAGCCGCGATAGCCCATCGCGATCTTCGCGACGAGACGCAGGTGCGACGTGACGAGCTGCGCCGCCGCATCGGTGTCGCCATGTTCCTGGAAGCGCTTGGCGAGCATATATTCCTGCTCGGGCGCCAGGATGGGGAACTTCTTGATCTCAGCGAGATAGCGGTTGAGGCTCGCCTCTCCGCCAAGTGCGGGGATCGTCGCCGGGACGTTGCTGCCGCTAGCCATGATCCAATCTCCCTTTCACGAGGGGCACAATGCCACAGGGGCGTAGTGCCGAAAATTATACAAAGAGGTTATCGAACAGTTCCTGCATGTCCGAAGGCATTTCGCTTTGGAACGCCAAAGCGTTACTTTTCACGGGGTGGATGAACCCGAGATGTGCGGCATGCAAGGCCTGCCGGTGGAAATTCAAGGTTGCCAAAAGCGCACGATGCCCGCGCGAAGTTCCGTATACGGGATCGCCCAGCAACGCATGGCCGATCGATGCCATATGGACGCGGACCTGATGCGTCCTTCCGGTTTCGAGCCTGCATTCCAGAAGGGCTGCATCCCGAAGTTCGCGGATCTTGCGCCAATGGGTGATCGCGTGCCTGCCGCCATTTCCCTTAACTATCGCGATCTTCTTGCGATTCTGGGGCGAACGGGCGAGCGGAGCATCCACTGTGCCCGCGGAAGTTTGCACCCGGCCCGAGACGATCGCCTTGTAGCGCCGGTCGATCGAGTGCGCCTTGAACTGCGCGGCGAGGCCGACATGGGCGCGATCGGTCTTGGCGGCGACCAGCAGCCCCGACGTATCCTTGTCGATCCGGTGGACGATGCCGGGCCGCGCGACGCCGCCGATGCCCGACAAACTTCCGTGACAATGATGCAGCAACGCGTTGACCAGCGTCCCGTCGAGATTGCCCGCCGCCGGATGGACGACGAGGCCCGCGGGCTTGTCGATCACGATCAGGTGCTCGTCCTCGAACACGACGTTCAGCGCGATGTCCTGTGCTTCGTTGTGCGCGGGCCTGGGCTCGGGCACCGCGACGCTGAACAGCGCGCCGGCCTGGGCCTTGCGCGCGGGATCGCGGGCGAGGCCGTCGGGGCCGGTCACCTGACCGGAGGCGATCAGCACCTTCAGCCGCTCGCGCGAGAGCGCCGGCACCGCGTCCGCCAGCGCGCGATCGAGGCGCCAGCCATTGGCCGCCTCCGCGATGCGCGCTTCGATGATGGAAACCCCTTGATTCATGTTTTACCGTAAATGGGGATGCGGATGACCATTTCAAGATCTGTACTGATCGGTATTCGACGGTTTTCCGCCGATGCTGCGCCGCTTGAGGCGTGCGGGCTGCTGTTCGGCGACGGGGTGGGGATAACCGGTTTCCGGGCGACGGGGAATGTCGCGGAACAGCCCGAGACGCGGTTCGAGATCGAGCCGGGCGCGCTGTTCGCGGCGCTGCGGGCGGAGCGGGCGGGTGGGCCGAGAGTTGTAGGGTATTGGCATTCGCACCCGAGCGGCGATGCGACGCCTTCCGCTACCGACGCGGCGATGGCGGCTCCGGACGGGAAATTGTGGCTGGTCGTGGGGGGCGAGACGGTGACCGCCTGGCGGGCGGGGGAGCGCGGGCTGCATGGGCGGTTCGAGGCGGTGGCGCTGGAGATCGCATAATTCTTTCTCCACGCTCCCGCGAGGGTGAGAAGGATGCGATCGATAGTGCATTGCGCTTGACCCTCACCCAACCCTCTCCCGCGAGCGGGAGAGGGCTAAGAAGGCTGGAAGTGGAACGTTTCGGCCCCGCAACACGTTGGCATTCCAGAACCATATCGGAGAGGTATCGCCATGTTGTGGACTATCGTCGTTATCCTGGTCGTGCTCTGGCTGCTGGGCTTCTCGCTTCATGTCGCCGGCGGGCTGATCCACATTCTTCTGATCGTCGCGCTCGTCGTCGGGCTGATCCAGCTTTTCTCGGGACGGCGGGTAGTATAGCGGCTGGTTTCCCCGACATTAGGCGTAGCTTGCAGCATCGGCGTGGCTGCGCCTAAGAAGCCCGTTGGGGAAGCGGAGCCATATCCTTGAACATCAGCCCGACCGAATTCGCGAGCCTGCTTTGCTCCAGGCTCTGCCACGACCTGTTGAGCCCGGTCGGGGCGCTCAACAACGGTCTCGAACTGCTCGCCGACGAGCATGATCCCGAGATGCGCGCGCGCTGCCTGGAGCTGCTGAGCGAGAGCGCCAAGGCTTCGGCGAACAAGCTGAAATTCTTCCGGCTGGCCTTCGGCGCGGCGGGCGGTTTCGGCGAGACCGTCGATACGCGCGAGGCGCAGGCGGCGATCGAGGGGCTGTTCGGCGACAATCACCGGGTGAAGATCGGCTGGATGGTCGAGGATCCGGTGCTGCCCAAACAGGCGATCAAGGTGCTGCTCAACCTCGCGCTGATCGGCGGCGACGCGCTGATCCGCGGCGGGCAGCTCGATATCGGCGCCGAGATCAACGAAGGCCAGATCGAGATCGTGGTGCGCGCCGACGGGCCGCGCATCGTGCTCGATCCCGAGCTGCGCAGCGCGCTGGCCGGGGGCAAGGACGAACTGCCGATCACGCCGCGCGCGGCGGCGGCATATCTCGCGCATGCGCTGGTGACGCAGGGCGACGGCGTGCTGCAGGTGAGCCCGCCCGATTCCGAAGTGCTGCTGTTCGGCGCGCAGTTCCGGGTGGGTTGAGGGCTCCAAACCCCTCCTATCAAGGATGAGGCGTTTCGGGCTGCGGGCTAACCGCGAATTAACCCTCTAACCCCCATTGTGGTCCCTGCAAATTTGCTCCGGGGCCTCATGGACGACCTGTTACAGGAATTCATCGCCGAGACGCGCGAGACGCTCGAGGCGCTTTCAGGCGAGATCGTCGCCTGGGAAGCGCATCCCGGCGACGGCGCGCGCCTGGATGCGATCTTCCGATTCGTGCACACGGTGAAGGGAAGCTGCGGCTTTCTCGACCTGCCGCGCCTGGAGCGGCTGGCCCATGCCGCCGAGGGCGTGCTGGCGCAGGTGCGCTCGGGCGAGCGCGAGCCGGATCGCGGGCTGGTGAACGCGGTGCTGGGCGTGGTCGACCGGATCGGCGAGCTGGTCGAGGCGATCGACGCGGGCAACAGCGTGCCCGACAGCGGCGAGGAACTGCTGATCGCGGCGCTGGCCCAGGGATCGGATCACGTCGCGATGCTGTCGTCGGCGAATGTGCAGCGCGCGCCGTCGCGCAGCGTTCGCCTGAACGTCGAGCTGCTCGATCGGATGATGTCGGGCATGTCGGAGATGGTGCTGGCCCGCAACGAGTTGGCGCGGCGGCTGCGCCATGGCGATATCGATCCCGCGATCGAGGCGGCGCTGGAGCGGCTGTCGCTGACCGTCGGCGAGATGCGCGATACCGTCACGCGGACGCGGATGCAGAAGATCGACGCGCTGTTCTCCGCGCTGCCGCGCATGGTGCGCGATACCGCGGCGGGGCTGGGCAAGTCCGTGACGCTGCATATCGAGGGATCGGACGTCGAGCTCGATCGCGAGATGATCGAGGTGATGCGCGATCCGCTGGTTCATATCGTCCGCAACGCGATCGATCACGGCATCGAGGCGCCGGCGATGCGCCGCGCGGTGGGCAAGCGCGAGAATGGCCGGCTGAGCGTCGCCGCGCGCCAATCGGGCAACCAGATCATCGTCGAGATCGCCGATGATGGGCGCGGCATCGATACCGAGCGGCTGATAAAGAAGCTGGCCGCGACCGGCGGGCGCAGCGAGCGCGAGCTGATGGCGCTTTCGGAGCGGGCCAAGCTCGATCTGATCTTCCAGCCGGGGCTTTCGAGCAAGGACGAGGTCTCCGAGGTTTCTGGCCGCGGCGTGGGCATGGACGTGGTCCGCGCCTCGATCGAGCAGATCGGCGGCCGCGTCGAGCTCGACAATGTGCCCGGCAAGGGGCTGCGCATCGCGATCCATGTGCCGCTGACGCTGTCGATCATCTCGGCGATCGTCGTGGGTTCGGGCAACCAGCGCTTCGCGATCCCGCGCCAGTCGATCGAGGAGATCGTCACCGAGCGCGGCGAGGCGATCCGCATCGACGTGTTGGGCGGAACCCAGGTGGCGACGGTGCGCGAGCGGCGGATGCCGCTGCTCGACCTGGCGAACCTGCTGGGGCTGGAGCGTGGCCCGCGTTCCGAGCAGCATGGCGGCAGCCAGATGCTCGCGATCGTCAGCGTGAGCGAGGGCAGCTATGCGCTCGCCGTCGATACCGTGCTCGACAATGAGGAACTGGTCATCAAGCCGGCGTCTCCCGCAGTGATGACCACCGGGCTCTATGCCGGCCAGACGCTGCCGGATTCCGGCCTGCCGATGCTGCTGCTCGATTGCGCGGGCATGGCGAGCGTGGCGGGGCTCAACTTCAATCGCGACGCGGATCACGCCTTCGACGAGGCCGAGGAAGCCGCCGAGGCGCCGGGCGTGCCGGCGCTGCTGTTCTGCGACCTGGACGGGATGCGCCGCGCGGTGCCGCTCGCGGCGGTCGACCGGGTCGAGCAGGTGCTGGCGGAGCAGGTGCGCTTCGCCGCCGGACGCTTCCGGCTGGCGATCGACGGACGCATCCTGCCGCTGGCCGCGCAGGGCGAGATCGAGGGGCGGCGCAAGCTCAACGTGCTGCGCCTGAAGGACGATGCGACCGAAGTGAGCTACGCGATCGACGAGGCGCTCGACATCATCATCCTGCCGCGCGAGATCGCCCCGGCGCGCGAGGCGGGGCCGGTGGCCGGGGTGATGCTGATCGACGGCGAGCAGGTCGAACTGCTCGACGTGCTCTGGGTGTTCGACGAGCATGCCGATCGCGAGGTCGAGGACGATGCGCCGCTCTGCCTGATCGCGGGCGACCAGGACGGGTGGATGGCGTCGTTCGTGCGGCCGCTGCTCGAATCCGCGGGCTATCGCGTCACCGCGCAGCTTGCCGCCGGGGAGACTCCGGCGGTGGTGCTCTCCTCCGAGGATGCGCCGATGCCGAGCGAGGCGGGTGCGCCGATCGTGCGCCTGCGCCGCCGCCGTGCCGCGAAACAGGGCGACGACAGCGTCTATCGTTATGATCGCGCGGGGCTTCTCTCCGCGCTCGAGGCCCGTGTGGCCGGAAAGGCTGGGCAATAATGGCGCATCTCTATCTGATCGCGCAGATCGCGGGTCGTGCGGTGGCGATCGATTCGGACCAGGTGGAGTCGGTGGTCGATATCGGCGAGGTGACTGCGGTGCCGCGCGCATCCGGGCATGTCCGCGGGCTGGCGGCGCTGCGGAGCCGGGTGGTGACGGTGGTCGATACGCAATCGGCGCTGGGGCTCGATGCTGGCGGCCAGGCGAAGCGCGCGGTGATTACCCGCGTCGAGGGGCATCATTATGCGCTGCTGGTCGATTCGCTGGACGATGTGGCGCCGTTCGACCTGTTGCCGCTGGCGGGCGGCATCTCGCTCGACGCGGCGTGGCGCAGCGCGGGGCGCGGGATCATCGAGCGCGACGGCGAGCCGATCCTCGCAATCGACCTGGCATCGCTCGTTCCGGGCTCGACCGCTCTACAATGAGATTATCGGATTAACGCGAAGATTACGCCTTCGGGGTAAAAGGGCTGTCCAATGACACCTGCCAACGGGGAACAGGGCAAAATGAAGACTTGTCTCGTCGTCGACGACTCGAAGGTGATCCGGAAGGTCGCCCGGCATATTCTCGAGACGCTCGATTTCGAAGTGCGCGAGGCCGGTGACGGCCGCGAGGCGCTCGATTCCTGCCTGTCGACCCCGCCGGACGTGATCCTGCTCGACTGGAACATGCCCGTGATGAGCGGCATGGACTTCCTGCGCGCGCTGAAGGATTCGGGTCTGCCGAACCGTCCCAAGGTGGTGTTCTGCACCACCGAGAACGGCATGGCCTATATCCGCGCCGCGATCGAAGCCGGCGCCGACGAATATGTGATGAAGCCGTTCGATCGCGAGACCCTGGAAAGCAAGCTGCAGATCGTCGGCGTCGCCTGAACGGGCCACGCCCAGGAGAATAGCCGGGTGTCCAACCCCCATCCTATAGCGGACGCGGCCTTTGGCGGCGTGGCCGCCGGCCCGGCGCAGGTGCTGATCGTCGACGATTCGGTCGTCGCGCGTTCGGTGCTGGGGCGGATGGTGGAAGGGACGCGGCGCTTCCGCGTCGCCGCCGCGCTGGGCGACGTGCGCGCGGCGCTCGACTATCTCAGGGCGCACAGCGTCGACATCATCCTGCTCGACATCCAGATGCCCGGGATCGACGGCCTGACCGCGCTGCCCGATATGCTCGCGGCGGGCAGGGGCGCCAAGGTGCTGGTCGTTTCCTCGAGCGCCGACGAAGGCGCGGCGGTGACCGTGCAGGCGCTGGCGCTGGGCGCGGCGGATACGCTGGTGAAGCCCGGCATCGGCGCGTTCGGCGGGCGCTTCGCCGAAGTGCTGGAGGAACGGCTGGCCAAGCTGTTCGACGCGCCGCACGATTCCGTGCCGCATGTGACGCGTGCCATCCCGGCGGCGACGGCATCCGACGATTTCGAGCTGGTCGCGATCGGCGCCTCCACCGGCGGCATCCATGCGCTCAGCCAGTTGCTCCGCGCGATCCCGGCGAGCTTCCAGGTGCCGATCCTGGTGACGCAGCATCTGCCGGTGTCGTTCATGAGCTATTTCGCGGCGCAGCTCGCGGTGCTCGGCGGGCGCCCGTGCGAGGTCGCGGTCAATCACATGCGGATCCGGCCGGGCCGGATCGTCGTCGCGCCGGGCGACGCGCATATGCGCGTGGTCAGGATGTCCGACGGCGCATCGATCCGCCTGACCGACGAGAAATCGCTGAGCGGCTGCATGCCCTCGGTCGATCCGATGTTCGAGACCGTGGCCGACGTGTTCGGCAATCGTGCGGTGGGCGTGGTGCTGAGCGGCATGGGGCGCGACGGGTGCGAGGGCGCCAAGCGGCTGGCCGATGCGGGCGCGCGCGTGCTGGTGCAGAACCGCGAGACTTCGGTGGTGTGGGGCATGCCCGGCGCCATCGCGAATGCGGGCCGGGCCAGCGCGGTGCTGCCGCCCGACGAGATCGGCCGGCTGATCGCGCGCGAAGGGGCGGGGGAATGATCCACCTCTCCGCACAGACGGCGCCCGGCACGCCGAGCACGATGATGATGATTACCGCGCTGCTGGAACAGCGCACCGGGCAGCAGATCGCGGCCAATCGCTCCTGGCGGATCGAGACGGCGCTGAAGCCCGTGCTGCGCGAGCGCGGCCTGACCACGCTGGACGAACTGGTGGCGCAACTGATCGCCGCGCGGACGGGGGAGCTCGCGGACAAGGTGGTCGATGCGCTGCTCAACCAGGAGACCAGCTTCTTCCGCGACGCCGCGGTGCTCGATACGATCGCCGACGCGGCGCGCGCGATGCATGCCGAGGGACATGGGCGGCGCCTGCGGGTCTGGTGCGCCGGATGCTCGACCGGGCAGGAGCCCTTTTCGCTCGCGATGCTCTTTTCCGAGCAGATCGAGGCATTGGGCGGCCAATTGCCTGAGATCGTCGCGACCGACGTTTCGCCGGCGGCGCTGACGCGCGCGCGCAGCGGCCGCTTCTCGCAGTTCGAGATCCAGCGCGGGTTGCCGGTGCGGCGCATGGTCAACTGGTTCGACACCGTGGGCGGCGACTGGGTGGCGAAGCCGGAGCTGGTGCGCAAGGTGCAGTTCCGCCAGCACAACCTGACCGGCGATCCGGCGCCTTCGGGCCGGTTCGACATCATCCTGTGCCGCAACGTGATGCTCTATTTCTCGGTGGCGCTGCGGCGCCAGGTGTTCGACCGGCTTGCCACGGCGATCCGGCCGGGCGGCATGCTGGTGCTGGGCGCGGGCGAGACGGTGATCGGGCAGACCGAGCATTTCGTGCCGAGCGACGAATATCGCGGCTTCTACAAGGCGGTGGAGAGCTGCCCGTCCGCGTCGCGCGCCGCGGCGGGCTGAACCGCTTGCGGGCGGCACCCGGCGCGCCCTAACTAGCGGCGATGTCCGACGGTCTTGCCATCATGTCCGCGCCCTCGCCGAATTTCGACGCGCGCGCGCTGCCGATCACGATGATCGTGCTCCATTATACGGGCATGGAAAGCGCCGGGGCCGCAGTCGCGCGGCTGCGCGATCCGGAGGCCAAGGTCTCCGCCCATTATGTGGTGGACGAGGACGGCAGCATCCTGCGGCTAGTGGACGAGGACAAGCGCGCCTGGCATGCGGGCCGCTCGCACTGGCGCGGGATCAAGGACGTCAACAGCGCCTCGATCGGGATCGAGATCGTCAATCCGGGGCATGAATTCGGCTATCGCCCCTTTCCGGCCGCGCAGATGGGCGCGCTGATCCCGCTCGTCGCCGACATCAAGGCGCGGCACGGCATCACCCGCGGCAATGTGGTCGGCCATTCGGACGTGGCGCCGGCGCGCAAGCAGGATCCGGGCGAGCTGTTCAACTGGCATGCCCTGGCGCGGCTCAGGCTCGCGCTGCCGCGGCCGACGCGCAACCTGGTCGATCCCGGCTGGCCCGATGCGGGCTTCATGCTGGCGCTGGAGCGCTTCGGCTATGACGTCGAGGATCGCGAGGCGGCGGTGATCGCGTTCCAGCGCCGCTTCCGGCCCGAACTGATCGACGGCGAGATCGACGGCGAGTGCCGCTGCATCCTGCTCGCGCTGCTGCTGCCCAAGCCGCAGGGCGACGACTGATCGAAGCCAAGACGGTTTCCGCGCCGTTCAATATATTCCTTCACCCTTTCGCAGGTAAAGGAGGAGTATAGGAGGGACGGAGGTGTTTGCCGTGAGCGCCAATGGAATCCGACCCTCGATGATGCCGATCGGCCCGGTGCGCGTGCGCCTGGTCGGCACGGTGCGGGGCGACGCCAATGGGCAGGAGACCGCATCGGTCAATGCGCCGAACGCCGCGGAAGCCGTCGCCGCGCTCAATCGCGTCGCGCAGGTCAGCGGCGCGGACGGGGTGATGGGCGTCGCATCCGACTATCGCCGCGCCGCGATCGCCGCCGGGCCGCTGCAATCGCTGTGGCGGGTCGAGGTCCAGGCCTGGGGTACGGCGGTCGCCGCCGTCGATGAAACCGAAAAAGCCGAGGACAAGGACGCGCCCGAGGGCGATTGACCGCTTGCGCTCGGGCGGGGGTGCGCTAGAGCGGCGCGTGCCAGAGGGTTGGGCGGCCGCGGGTGCGCAAGCACGCGAGGAAAGTCCGGGCTCCACGGAAACGACGGTGCCGGGTAATGCCCGGCGGGGGCGACCCCAGGGAAAGTGCCACAGAGAGCAGACCGCCCACTGGCCCCAAGTTTTCGGACGGCGGGCTAAGGGCAAGGGTGAAAGGGTGCGGCAAGAGCGCACCGCGCGACCGGTAACGGAAGCGGCATGGCAAACCCCACCGGGAGCAAGACCGAATAGGGACGGCATATGAGGTGTTCCGCCTCGTCGTCCGGGTTGGTTGCTTGAGCGGCGGAGCGATCCGCCGCCTAGAGGAATGGCCGCACAGCCTCGCCCAGGGATTCTTGGGAGGGGTGGACAGAACCCGGCTTATAGACCCTCTGGCATATTTCCGTCATCGCGCTGGCGTATAGGGCCGCGTCCTCCTATCTGCGGGACAAGATGGCACGTCAGACACGATCTCAGGACTGGGGCTTCCCGCGCTGGCGCAGCTATGGCGCCGAGCGCGAGGCCGTGAAGGTGCGGCTGTGCGACCGGCACGGCTGCGAGGAACCGGGGGACCGGCCCGCACCCAAATCGCCCAACAGCCCCGAGCGCTGGTATTTCTGCGAGACGCATGCGGGCGAGTACAATCGCAACTGGAATTATTTCGAGGGGCTGACCGCCGAGGAAGCCGCCAAGCGCGAAGCCGAGGAGCGGCGCGACGCATCGGGCTATACCGAGGCGAAGTATAATGGCTGGGCGGGGCCGGGCGACGGCAGCCGCTCGCGCGACGAGATGCGCGCGCTGGAAGTGCTCGATCTCGAGGTCGACGCCGATTTCGAAGCGGTGCGGATGGCGTGGCGGCGGATGGCGAAATCCAATCATCCGGACGTGAAGCCCGGCGATGCCGACGCCGCGAAGCGCTTCCAGGCGATCCAGGCGGCCTATGAGGTGCTCAAGGCAGCGGAGGAGCGCCGGACCTGGAAGCCCGATTGAAGCACCATGTCCGTTCCAACTGGGACAATGCGATCCTGGTGTGCGCGAAGTGCTCGAAGAAGCTCGACGGCGGCTTCGGGCCGAAGGGCAGGACGCCGCTGGCCAAGGCGCTGCGCAAATATCTGGGGCTGAAGAAGGGGCGCAAGGCCGGGGCGGGGATCGTCGAGGTGAAGTGCCTGGGCGTGTGCCCGCGCGGCGCGGTGACGGTGGTCAACGGAGCCGCCTCGCGCGACTGGCTGCTGGTGCCCGCACGCGCCGACATGGCCGAATTGGCGGATGAGCTCGGCCTGGGCGCTTGACTTGGCGGCATGCGGCGGGGACAGCTAATACAGGATTACGGGGGAATATCGATGCTGCTCAAAGCCGGAATGGGCCTCGCCGCCCTGATCGCCGCCGCCGTTCCGGTCGCGGCTTCGGGGGCCGACGACATCATCGGCCAGCTCTTCGACAAGGCCAGCGAGATCTATTCGAACAAGGGCTATACCGCCACCGGCTGGGAGCGCCGCGGCTCGCTGGAGCAGGGCAAGGAGCAGGTCTTCCAGCTCGCGCTGAACGGCGCCAGCGAATATCAGATCATCGGCGTCTGCGACGGCGATTGCGAGAATCTCGACATCCATCTGTACGATGCCAGCGGCAAGCTGGTCGACAAGGACGACCAGACCGACGATTTCCCGATCGTCGGGGTGGATGCGTCGGGCAACTATGTCGCGCGCGTGACGATGGAGAAGTGCGGCGGCACCTGCGCGTTCGGGGTCAAGACCTTCCAGAAATAGGGGCTGTTTTATCCGTCGGATAGTTCTCCCTCTCCCGCTTGCGGGAGAGGGCCGGGGTGAGGGTGAGTCGGATGAAGGTGCGATTCGATCGTGCATTGCACTTAACCCTCACCCAACCCTCTCCCGCAAGCGGGAGAGGGCTATCTTTCAGGCGTAGCGCGCGGCGGTGTCGCGGATGAGGGCGATCATGTTGGGGATGCCCTGGGTCCGGTTCGAGCTGAGCTGGTTGCGCAGGTCGAACGGCGCCAGCGCGGCGTCGATGTCGGTGGCGAGGATCTCGGCGGGGGCGCGATCCTGGACCGTCAGCAGGACGAGGGCGATGATGCCCTTGGTGATCGCGGCGTTGGAATCGGCCAGGAAATGGAGCCGGCCATCGTCGCGGCGGGTGGGATAGACCCACACCGCCGCCGAACAGCCCCGCACCAAGGTCGCGTCGGTCTTGAGCGGATCGGGCATCGGCTCCAGGCCGCGGCCGAGATCGATCAGCAGGCGATAGCGATCATCGGCTTCGAGGAATTCATATTCGTCCTGGAGTTCGGCGAGGCTCGGCATGGATGCGGGCTATAGCGCCGGCCCGAGACAATTCCACCGCCCTTCGATCCTTCGATCGTCATCCCGGCGAAGGCCGGGATCCAGGAGTCACGAGCGATGCCCTGTTTGGCTCCGGATCCCGGTCTTCGCCGGGATGACGGTTTTGGCTGGGGCGAGGATCAGAGATCCACGCCTGCCGCGATCGCTTCGAGCTTGCGGATGCGTTCCTTGAGGTCGGCGATCTCGATGCGCGAAGCGGCGGAGGGGATGCCGGCCGGCTCCTGGTCGCCGGCGGTGCGGGCGGCCTGGCGGGTGGTGATCTCCTGGTGCTTGAGCGCCAGCCAGCCGCGCCAGCCCGAAAGGCTCGCCGCCGTCACCATGCCCAGGCCGGCAAGGCCCGAGGCGGCAAGGGTGAGATAGAGATTGGGATCGTTGGTCATTGCCATGTTTCCCTAGTCAGGGGCGCATCAGGCGCGGTTGTTGTCGCGCAGCTTTTCGATCTCGGCATCGAGACGCAGGCTGCTGTTGTTGTCGGTAATCACGCGCTCCAGCACCTGGACCCGCTCTTTCAGCGAGCGGAGCTCTTCGCGGAGCCGGGCATTCTCGGCGGCTTCCGCGGGGTCGGCGCGGAGATATTCGTTGCCGTGCTTGTCCTTGTGGACACCGTAGCGGGCCGTGAGCACGCGCCCGATCGTCACTACCACGATGATCGCGACGACCATTTCGAACGGGTTCATCTGGCCTTCCTCCCTCTTGTGCGAGCGCGGCGGCGCTCAGTTCGATTGCTGGGCTGCGAGCCGGGCCGTGCGCTCTGCGCGGCGGCGGGGGCGATCGCGGCTTTCCGCGAGGGCAATAGACCCCCCGCACAGTGCCGTCAGCACTGCGAACAAAACGATCATGGGACTATCCTTTTAGTTGAGCGGCGCGTCGCGCAGCTTTTCGATTTCATCCGCGACGTCGATGCCGCGGTCGGTCACGATTCGTTCGAGCACCCGGACCCGCTGTTCGAGCCGTTCGGTCTGGGCGGCATATTGGGCGGCCTTTTCGGCGACCATCTGGGCTTCGAGCTCCATCTTGCGCTGCTGGAGCGCGAGCCAGGGCTTGATGAACACGCCGCCGATGATGGCGAGCAGTCCGCAGGAGATGCCGAGGATGGGGATGAGCAGGGGGTTAATCATGTCGAACTCCTTTCTCAGCGCAGCGCGTCGATTTCGCGGGCGGTGCGCTCGGCGGGATCGGTGGCGATCCGTTCCAGGACCGAGATCCGTTCCTCCAGGCGCGAGATCTGGCCGGTGAGGCGCTCGTTCTCCGAGGAGAGAAGCTCGATCCTGCGCTCGGCATCGGGGTCGCCCTTGGCGGTCGTGCCCTTCCACTCATTCTCGACCGGGTAGCCGTGCCGGGCACGGATCCAGTTGTTGGCCAGCCAGCCCATGGTCGAAATCCCGACCAGGAGCACCACGAAGATCATTCCATCCTGCATGGGTTTCCTCCCTGTTGACCGCCTGCGCCTCAGCGCAGGCTGTCGATCTCGTCGGCGAGGCGCGTGTTGCGGCTCGTATAGTACATCTCGATGTCGGCGAGCCGGCGATCGATGTCGCGGAAGGTCGAGCGGACCGCATGTGCCGAGCGCTTGGGGTTCGATCGCACGCCTTGCCAGAACTTGGCGTCTTCCGGCGTATCGTAGAGCCCGGTCGGCTTGGGATTCGCGATCCAGGCGATCACGAAATAGGCGATCAGCGGCCATCCGCTGGTGGCGAAGGTGAGCAGCACTGCGCCCACCCGCACCCAGGTCACGTCGATGCCGGTATAATCGGCGATCCCGGCACACACGCCCGACCATTTGGCATTCTGCTTGTCGAGATAGAATTTGGTGCGGCTGGCGGACATCTTAGTTCCTCCTGCTGAGGTCGTAGGGCGAAGGCTCCGTGGACTGGCTGGGACGGAAGTCGGGATTGTCGGCGGCGATGATCCGCTCGATCGTCGTGAGCCGCTCTTCCAGCCGGCGGGCCGTGTAGTGGAGTTCGTCGAGGAGCTTCTCATCCTCTCCGGTCAGCGATGCGGCCTGCTTCCACTTGGTGATGTAGTGGAAGATCAGCCACGGCAGGCCCAGGAAGAGGATGACGACAGCGAGCGCACCGACGAGGATGCCGAGCACGTCTTCCATCGATCAGGCTCCCTTGCCCAGGCGTGCCTTCAGCGCTTCGAGCTCGGCATCGACCTTCTCCGACGAACGGAGCTCGGCGATTTCCTCCTCCAGCGTCTTGGGCGCGCCGCCCAGGCCGGCCGCTTCGGCGCGGCCTTCGGCGAAATCGACCCGGCGTTCGAGGACGTCGAAGCGCGAGAAGGCGTCCTGCATCTTCGTGCCGTTGGTCATCTCCCGCAGGCGGACGCGGTTGTTCGCGCTCTCCAGCCGGGCGACGATCGAGTTCTGGCGGGTGCGGGCCTCGCGCAGCTTGTTCTGGAGCTTGGCGATGTCCTCCTCCGAAGCCTTCAGCGTCTCGTCGAGCACCGCGATCTCCTGGGCGAGCTGGTCGCACATGTCGCCGGCCTTCTGCTTCTCGACCAGGGCGGCCTTGGCGAGATCCTCGCGGCCCTTCGACAGCGCCAGCTCGGCCTTCTCGGTCCAGCTCTCCTGGAGCTTTTCGAGCTTCACGATGTGGCGGCGCATCTCCTTCTGGTCGGCGATGGTGCGCGCCGCGCTGGCGCGGACCTCGACCAGCGTCTCCTCCATCTCGAGGATGATCATGCGGATCATCTTGGCAGGGTCTTCCGCCTTGTCGAGCAGGTCGGTGACGTTGGCGGCGATGATGTCCCGGGTTCGCGAAAAAATGCCCATTTGATGAACTCCTTCGTACTTTGGTTACCGCCGGAAGGGGTTAGGGGGTACCCCTTCCGGCGGGGCCCTTCTCACCGAGGGAGGTGAGATGGGGAGACCTCGTGGCGCCTCAGGCGATCGCGGGGCCGACCGCGCCGGCCATGAAGATGGCGCTGGCGAGGAAGGTGAAGGCGACTGCGACAAAGGCATTGCGAAGCGTGGCGGCTTGGTAGGTCATGGTCTTTTTCCTTGAACCTTGGCTTGTTTCGTGGCCCGTCATCGGGCTTGCTCACAGCTCTGCAGAAGCCGTGCCAGTTTTTGAAACTCACGGTTTTCCGCCGTTTTCCGGCTTTTCGGCGGTGAGGGCTGCAAAATTTCCTTGCCAACAATTGGGAAAATTCGCCAAGGATTTGGTGTGGAACGCGCAACGCATGTCATCGGCCAGTCGCCGGCCTTTCTCGACGCCCTCGAACGCGCGAGCCGGGCGGCCGCGCTCGATCGGCCGGTGCTCGTCATCGGCGAGCGCGGGACCGGCAAGGAGCTGGTGGCCGAGCGCCTGCACCGGTTGAGCCCGCGCTGGGATCAGGCGCTGGTGGTGATGAACTGCGCGGCTTTGCCCGAGACGCTGATCGAGGCCGAGCTGTTCGGGCACGAGGCGGGTGCCTTCACCGGCGCGACCAAGGCGCGGACGGGGCGGTTCGAGGAGGCCGATGGCGGCACCTTGTTCCTCGACGAGCTCGGCACGCTCTCGATGGGCGCGCAGGAGCGGCTGCTGCGCGCGGTGGAATATGGCGAGGTCACGCGGATCGGCTCGTCGCGGCCGATCCGGGTCGATGTGCGCATCGTCGCGGCGACCAACGAGCATCTGCCCGAGCGGGTGGAGAAGGGGACGTTCCGCGCCGACCTGCTCGACCGGCTGAGCTTCGAGGTGGTGACATTGCCGCCGCTCAGGCACCGGACGGGCGACGTGGAGGTGCTGGCCGAATTCTATGGGCGGCGCATGGCGTCCGAGATCGGCCGGGTCGACTGGCCGGGCTGGGGGCCGAACGCGCTCGATATCCTCCAGAACTATGACTGGCCGGGCAATGTCCGCGAGCTGCGCAACGTGGTGGAGCGCGCGGTCTATCGCTGGGAGCATGACGGGCCGATCGACGCGATCGAGATCGATCCGTTCCAGTCGCCCTATCGGCCGCGGACGGCGCAGGGCGCGGCCACTCCGGCGGCTTCCGCGCCCGCCGCGGTGGAGGCTGCGCCCGCGATGCCGGCGCTTGACGGCCCGGCGGACTTCAAGACGCGGGTGGCGCGGTTCGAGCGCGAATTGCTGTCGCGCGCGCTGGCCGAGCACCGCTTCAACCAGCGCACCACCGCCGAGGCGCTGGGGCTGACCTATGACCAGCTCCGCCATGCGCTCAAGCGGCACGAACTGCTGGGGGCGGGGGGCTGATCGCATTGATCGCCTGGGTTCGCTGGACGTGTTCGGAAAATTCGTTTGCCGCCTGCAATGATTTTTGCGGGACAGGCGCGCCTTTTCGGCGCTAGGGCGGACCTGCAAGCCCGGCCGATCGTTGGGCGGACGAAACCCCGGACGGAGTATCCAAAAATGGCCTTCGAACTTCCCGAACTGCCCTATGCCAAGGATGCGCTGGCGCCGCACATGTCGGCCGAGACGCTCGATTTCCACTATGGCAAGCACCACAAGGCATATGTCGACAACGCCAACAAGCTGGTGGCCGACATCCCCGAACTGGCGGGCGCCAAGCTGACCGACGTCATCAAATATGCCAAGGAAAAGGGCAACAAGGGCCTTTTCAACAACAGCTCGCAGATCTGGAACCACAGCTTCTTCTGGCAGTGCCTCTCGCCGGAGAAGCAGGCGCCGACCGGCAAGCTGGCCGAACTGATCGCCGAGGGTTTCGGCAGCCAGGAAGCGCTGGTCGAGAAGCTGAAGGCGGAGTCCGTCGGCCATTTCGCGAGCGGCTGGGGCTGGCTGGTGCTCGAGGACGGCAAGCTCAAGGTCACGTCGTTCCACGACGGCGATTCGCCGGTGGCGCACGGCGTGACGCCGCTGCTGACGATCGACGTGTGGGAACACGCCTATTACATCGACTATCGCAATGCGCGTCCGGTGTTCGTGGACACGCTGCTCAACAATCTGGTGAACTGGGAATTCGTGGCCCAGAACCTCGACGGCGAAGGCGCGAGCCGGGCCGACCAGGGCTGATCCCGACAATATCCAAGAAAAAGGGGCGGCGGGCCATGCCATGGCCCGCCGCCCCTTTTTTCTGTGCAGTTCCTCGGGTCTTGGCGCGGATCGATCACTCGGCACGGAGGCGTGCCGGTACTCCTCCGTCGTCACCCCGGCCAAAGTGCCGGGGTCTACTTATCCGCGAGAGAGCGGCTAGAGGCTCGAGGCGCTCTCCCAGCCGCACAGTAGACCCCGGCACTTCGGCCGGGGTGACGACCCAGTTGTGGTCAGCGCCCCATAATTCTGAATGTCGCTCAGCTTAGCCTTCTGGCGGCAGCGGGGCGTCTTCGGGCTTTTCGAGCTGGAGGCCGTGCTTGAGCAGCATCGGGATGTTGAGCATCGCGAAGACGAGCGTCAGCGGGATCATGCCCCAGGCCTTGAACAGCACCCAGCGATCCCAGTCGAGCAGGTGGCGCATGACTTCGTTGAGCAGCGCGGCGGCGGCGAAGAATCCGGTCCAGTTGATCGTCAGCAGGCGCCAGCCCTTGGCCGAAAGGCCGGGATAGGCGGATTCGAGCAGCATCTGGAGCAGCGGCTTGTTGGCGATCAGGCCATAGCCCAGGATTACCGCGAACATGACGTAGACGATCGTCGGCTTGACCTGGATGAAGGTCTGGTCGTGATAATAGAGCGTCAGCCCGCCGAACACGAGCACCAGCAGGCCGGTGATCCACAGCATCGGCGAGATGTGCCGCGCACGCCACCACGACAGCGCCATCGCCACCACCATCGCCACCATGAAGGCGACCGTGGCGGTGAGGATGCGGGCGATCTGCGGGCCGGACGCAAGACTGTTGACCGCGAAGAACACGATCAGCGGACCGAAATCGATCGCCATGCGGAGGCCCGGCGATACGGCGGGCTTGGAATTGTCAGCCATTGGCAGCTCCTTCCACGCCGGCGATGATCCGCGCAACCTCCTGCGCATCGAACGGGCGGAGATCGTCGACCTTCTCGCCGACGCCGATCGCGTGGATGGGCAGGCCGTATTTTTCGGCCGCCGCCACCAGCACGCCGCCGCGTGCGGTGCCGTCGAGCTTGGTCATGACGAGGCCGGTGACGCCGGCGACTTCCTTGAACACCTCGATCTGGCTGAGCGCGTTCTGGCCGGTGGTCGCGTCGAGCACGAGCACCACGTCGTGCGGGCTCGCAGGATTGAGGCGGCCGAGGACGCGGCGGATCTTGGCGAGCTCGTCCATCAGCTCGCGCTTGTTCTGGAGGCGTCCGGCAGTGTCGACGATCAGCACGTCGATGCCCTTCTCGGTGGCCTGCTTGACCGCTTCGAACACGATGCCGGCAGCGTCGCCGCCCTCGGCGCCCGAGACGATCGGCACGCCGATCCGCTCAGCCCAGGTGCGGAGCTGCCCGATCGCGGCGGCGCGGAACGTGTCGCCGGCCGCCAGCATCACGCTATAGTCTTGGTCGAGGAGCTGGTTGGCGAGCTTGGCGATGGTGGTGGTCTTGCCCGATCCGTTGACGCCGATCACCAGGATCACCTGGGGGCGGGGGAATGCCTCGATCTCCAGCGGCTTGGCGACGGGCTCGAGCGTCTTGGCGACTTCGTCCGCGACGATCAGGCGGATGCCGAGCTCCTCCAGGTTGCGCTCGAACTGCCCCTCGGCGAGGCGCGCGCGAACGCGGGCGGCGGTGGCGGGGCCGAGATCGGAAGCGATCAGCGCTTCCTCGATTTCGTCGAGCGTCGCTTCGTCGAGCCGCGCGAGGCTGAGGCCGGCGAGATTGCCGAGCAGCCGGTCGGACGTCTTGCGGAAGCCGCCGAGCAGGCGCTCATGCCAGGAGGGGTTGCTGCTCATGCGATCAGCTTTCCATCCCGAACCGCTTCGATTTTCACAGTCACGATCTCTCCGACTTGGGTTGGCGCGAGGCGCACCTCGGCGAAATTGCCGGCATGGCCGCGGTCTCCGGGGCGCTCTACCAGCACTTGTTGGGTGGTGCCTATCAGGCTTTGCAGCCAGCGTCCGCGCTGTTCCGCCGCGGTTTCCCTGAGGCGGGCCGCGCGGGCCTTCACGACCTCGGGCTCGATCTGGGGCATGCGCGTGGCGGGGGTGCCGGCGCGCGGGCTATAGGGGAAGATATGTGCGTGGACGATGCCGCAATCGGCGATCAGCGCGCGGCTGTTCTCGAACATCGCCTCGGTCTCCGTCGGGAAGCCGGCGATCAGGTCGGCGCCGATCGCGATGTCCGGCCGGGCGGCGTGGAGGCGCCGGGCGAGCGCGACCGATTGCGCGCGGCTGTGGCGGCGCTTCATCCGCTTGAGGACCATGTCGTCGCCCGCCTGGAGCGAGAGATGGACGTGCGGCATGATCCGCTCTTCCTGGGTGAGCAGCGCGAAGAGGCGGTCGTCCACCTCGATGCCGTCGAGCGAGGAGAGGCG
This sequence comes from Sphingomonas sp. dw_22, assembly GCF_018449795.1. Classification (GTDB taxonomy): domain Bacteria; phylum Pseudomonadota; class Alphaproteobacteria; order Sphingomonadales; family Sphingomonadaceae; genus Sphingomonas. Next base: position 17,419 of record NZ_JAAVVE010000008.1, on the reverse strand, counting down.
CAGGCGCTGGAGGCGCGGGACATGGGTCAGGATGCGTTCGACGAGCCGGCCTAGCGACGGCGCGCCCGGGAGATCGGGGCCGTAGCTGGTAAGGTCCACGCCGGTCAGGACGATCTCGGCATGATGCTCGGCGAGCGCGGCGATGCGGTCGATCACCGCGCCGGCGGGCACCGAGCGGCTGTTGCCGCGCCCGAACGGGATCGCGCAGAAGGTGCAGCGATGGTCGCAGCCGTTCTGGACCTCGACGAAGGCGCGGGCATGGGTGGAGAAGCTGGCGGCAAGATGCGGCGCGGTCTCGCGCACGGCCATGATGTCCTGCACCTGTACCTCGGCGGACGAGGCCCAGGCGGCGGGAAGCAGCTTTTCGGCATTGCCGATCACGCGATCGACCTCGGGCATCGCGGCGAAGGCTTGCGCGTCGATCTGCGCGGCGCAACCGGTGACGACCAGCTCGGCATCGGGCCGGTCGCGGCGGGCGCGGCGGATTGCCTGGCGGGTCTGCTTGACCGCCTCGTTGGTGACCGCGCAACTGTTCACCACGATCGTGTCGCGGCCCGCCAGCAGGGCACGGATCGACTCCCCCTCGGCGAGGTTCAGGCGGCAGCCCAGGTTGACGACATGCGGCGCAGGGATCGGCATCTGGCGAGCGATCTAGGGTTGCCGGCGCCGGAAGTCCACGCGCGCCGAGGGAACCTCCCAGCCGTCATCCCGGCAAAGGCCGGGATACAGAGCCACAAGCGACGCGGCAGGGAAACTCTGGATCCCGGCCTTCGCCGGGATGACGATTATAGGGGAAAAGGGCCGCTCAGCCGGCGCGGCGCTGGCCGGCGGTGACTTCGGCGGGTTCCGGAGGCGCGGGGACATGCTGGAGCAGGCGGCGCTCGGCGAGCAGGCGGCGCACGCTGGCGACCGAGAGCGGGCGGCCATAATGCCAGCCCTGCGCCTTGGCGCAGCCGAGCACGCGCAGCCGCTCCTCGATCCCCGCATCCTCGACGCCCTCGGCGGTGATCGGCAGGTTCAGGCTCTCGCCCAGGCTGATGATCGCATTGACGATCGCGGCCGAATCGGCGCTTTCGTTCAGCGACATCACGAAGCTCTTGTCGATCTTGATGCGATCGAAGGGCAGCGCGCGCAGATGCGCCAGCGACGAATAGCCGGTGCCGAAATCGTCGAGCGCGAGATGGATGCCCTGGTTCTTGAGGCTGCCGACGATCGACTGGGCGAGCGCCAGATTGTCGAACAGCGCGCTTTCGGTGATCTCTACCTCCAGCCGGTTCGCGGGGAAGCCGGTCTCGGTGAGCACCTTGATGATCTTCTGCGCCAGCCAGGCGTCGCGGAGCTGCCAGGGCGAGACGTTGATCGACAGGCTGAGCGAGGAATCCCAGTCGCGCGCGGCAATGAACGCCTGGCGCATGATCGAGAGCGAGAGATCGGCGATCATGCCGGTCTCCTCCGCGATCGGGATGAACAGGTCGGGGCTTATCAGGCCGCGGGTGGGGTGCTCCCAGCGCGCGAGCACTTCGAAGCCGTGGAGGCGCCCGGTCGACAAGTCGACCTGCTGCTCGAAATAGGGGACGATCTCCTGGCGCGGAATGGCGAGGCGGAGGCCGCTTTCCAGCTCGTTGCGGGTCTGGAGCTCGCGCTCCATCGACTGGTCGAACCAGGCATAGCGGTTCCGGCCCGCCTTCTTCGCCTGGTACATGGCGATGTCGGCCGAGCGCATCAGCGCGTCGATGCTGGCGCAGTCGAAGTCCGAACGGGCGATGCCGAGCGAGCAGGAGATGTGGAGGCGAAGCCCCTCGGCCTCGAACGGCTGGGCCATGCGGCTGACGAGCCGCTCTGCGATGCGCTCCACCGTGCCGGGCTCGGCCGGATCGAACAGGAAGCCGCAGGAGAATTCGTCGCCGCCCAGCCGCGCGGTGAGCGCGATCGGGGGCATGGCATGGGCGATCTCGGTCGCGACTCCGCGCAGCAGCGCATCGCCCACGGCATGGCCATGCATGTCGTTGATCGTCTTGAAATGATCGAGATCGAGCATGACGAGCGCCATCGCCTTGCGGCGGCGATGGGCGCGGGTGAACATCGCGGCGCCTTCCTCGGCCAGGCTGCGGCGATTGAGGAAGCCGGTGAGGGGATCGCGGCTGGCGAGATGCTGGGCGCGCTCCTCCGCCGCCGCGCGGATCTCGACCTCCATCGACAGCGCATGGTGGCGGCGCCAGCCGAACAGGATCAGCGCGACGTTCAGGAGCAGGGCGATGACGAGCGTCTGGTCGGCCGGTTCGGTGCCCGACATATAGTGCTGCAAGGTCTTGGACAGGACCGAGCTGCCCGTTCCGACGAAAAGCAGGATCGCGGCGACGCTGATCGCACCCGTGACAATGCTCGGGTGCGATTCTCTATTGTTGTGAATGTCTTCTTCGTGGACCAGCGACATTGCCGGGATAGGCTCCCCATGCGGATGGGCGTTTCTCACATGCGGAGAGTATAGATCAGGTTAAATGCGTAATGGTTGCATCGCGGGGCCAGTCCCGCTATGGGCGCCACTTGCCGTTCCCGTGGAACGCGAGACATTGCCACCCCGAGGGGTGACGCCGGCCGACGAGGTTTCGTCCGCCGGCGTGTTTTGCGTTTGGCGGATCGGCGATGAATTTTGGAGTGAACCGGACCCATGTTCGATAGTCTGAGCGAACGGCTTGGCGGCGTCTTCGAGCGCCTGCGCGGGCGCGGTGCGCTCAATGAAGCCGATGTCCGCACCGCGATGCGCGAAGTGCGGATCGCCCTGCTGGAGGCCGATGTCGCGCTTCCGGTGGCGCGCGACTTCGTCGACAAGATTACCGAGCAGGCGGTCGGTCAGCAGGTGCTGCGCTCGATCACGCCGGGCCAGCAGGTCGTCAAGATCGTCCATGACGCGCTGGTCGACATGCTCGGTTCGGACACGTCCGAGCTCGAGATCGCGGTCACGCCGCCGGCTGTCATCATGCTGGTCGGCCTCCAGGGCTCGGGCAAGACGACTACCACCGCCAAGCTGGCGAAGCTGCTGAGCAAGACGCAGGGCAAGAAGGTGCTGATGGCGTCGCTCGACGTCAATCGCCCGGCCGCGCAGGAGCAGCTCGCGGTGCTCGGCACCCAGACCGAGGTGGCGACGCTGCCGATCGTCCAGGGCCAGCAGCCGGTGGATATTGCCCGGCGCGCGCTCCAGGCGGCGAAGCTCCAGGGCTATGACGTGCTGATGCTCGACACGGCGGGCCGCCTGCACGTCGACCAGCAGCTCATGGACGAGATGAAGGCGGTGGCGGACATCGCCACGCCGGCCGAGATCCTGCTCGTCGTCGATTCGCTCACCGGCCAGGACGCGGTGAACGTCGCCTCCAGCTTCTCGGCTCAGGTGCCGCTGACTGGCGTGATCCTGACCCGCATGGACGGCGATGCCCGCGGCGGCGCGGCGCTTTCGATGCGGGCCGTCACCGGCAAGCCGATCAAGTTTGCCGGCATGGGCGAGAAGCTCGATGCGATCGAGCCGTTCCATCCCAAGCGCGTCGCCGGCCGCATCCTGGGCATGGGCGACGTCGTCTCGCTGGTCGAGCGCGCGGCCGAGTCGATCCAGCAGGAAGACGCGGAGCGCATGGCGACCCGGCTCGCCAAGGGCCAGTTCGACATGAACGACCTGCGCAGCCAGCTTCAGCAGATGCGCCGCATGGGCGGGCTGGGTGCGCTGGCGGGCATGATCCCGGGCATGAAGAAGGCCCAGGCCGCGATGGCCGGCGGCGGCATGGACGAGAAGATCCTGCTGCGCATGGACGCGATGATAACGTCGATGACTCCCAAGGAGCGCGCCAAGCCCGAATTGCTCAACGCCAAGCGCAAGATCCGCGTCGCCAAGGGCTCGGGGACGACCGTGCAGGACGTCAACAAGCTGCTCAAGATGCACCAGGAAATGCAGACCGCGATGAAGCGGCTGAAGAAGATGGGCGGCCTGAAGGGCATGCTGGGCATGCTCGGCAAGGGCGGCCCCGGCGGCGGCATGGGCGGCATCGGCAATGCCCTGGGCGGCCCGGAGATGGGCGAGATGATGGGCAAGATGGGCGGCGGCCTGCCCGGCATGCCGGGCGGCGCGAACCTGCCGCCGGGCTTCGAGAATTTGTTGAAGAAGAAATAAGTTAAACCCGAATATAAACTCTGAATATCAAGAAGGACTATTAATGGCTATTTCGATGCGTCTCTCGCGCGGTGGTTCCAAGAAGCGCCCCTATTACCGGATCGTGATCGCGGACGCCCGTTCGCCCCGCGACGGCAAGTTCATCGAGAAGATCGGCACCTATAACCCGCTGCTCGCCAAGGACGACGAGAAGCGCATCGTGCTCGACGGCGACCGCGCCAAGCATTGGCTGAGCGTCGGTGCCCAACCGACCGATCGCGTCGCCCGTTTCCTTGACGCCGCCGGCGTCAAGGAGCGTGCCGCGCGCAGCAACCCGAACAAGGGCAAGCCGGGCGAGAAGGCCACCGAGCGCGCCGAGGAGCGTGCCGAGAAGCTGAAGGCTGCCGAGGAAGCCGCCGCCGAGGCCGCTGCCGCGCCGGCGCCCGAGGCTCCGGCCGCCGACAGCAACGAGGAAGCCGAAGCGGTGATCGCCGCCGAGGTGGAAGCCGCGACCGAAGCGCCGACCCCGGAGGCCGAGCAGGTCGCCGAGGCGGTTTCCGAAGAGACCCCGCCGGCCGAGGCCTGATCCTTGGCCAGCGATCGGCCCGTCACGCTCGCCGCCGTCATCGGCGCGCATGGCGTGACGGGCGAGGTCCGCCTCAAGGTCTTCGCCGAGGATCTTGGGGCGCACCAGTCGTTCAACGGCGGCGCGCTGACGCTCAAGTCGATCCGGCCCGGATCGAACGGGGCGATCGCGCGCTTCGCCGAGGTGGCCGATCGCAACGCCGCCGAGGCGCTGCGCGGGACGCAGCTTACCGTCCCGCGTTCCGCCCTCCCGCCGCTGGGCGAGGGCGAATATTATCATATCGACCTGCTCGGCCTGCCCGTCGTCTCGGAGGGCGGCGAGGCGCTGGGCAAGGTGATCGCGATCGACAATTACGGTGCAGGGGACGTGCTCGAGATCGAGCGGCCCGACGCCAGGCGCTTCATGGTGCCGATGCGGCCCGAAGCGGTGCCCGAATGGGACGCGGAGCGGTTGATCGTCTCCGAAGCCTTTATCGAGCGCTGAGCGCTCGGCCTAATCGAGATAGCCGGACCTGGCGATATACGCCTTCACCGCGGCGGCATCGGCATAAGGCAGCTCGATCATTTCCTTGATCGCTCGCTTCTTGTCCGCCGCGCGGGCAAAATAGTCCTGGGCGATCCGATAGCCGACATAATAGCCCATGTCGCTGACGCCGAAGGCATTGTCGGCGCTGTTGTAGAGCCAGTTGCCCCAGGCATCGCCGTCCATCTCGGCGCGGAAACGGTCGCGGACCTCGGCTTCGTGCGCGGGACCATAGGTGTAGAGCGGCAGGGCGGGCCGGCGGCCGGTGATCTGCTCGGCGACGAACTCGGCCACGCCCTCCATCGCGATGCGGCCGACCAGCAGCTCGCCCGAATCCTGCTGCTGGGTGTGGACATATTCGTGGACGTTGTTCTGGCCGTTATTGGCGAAGGGCCGGCTCTTGAAGAAGGTGCCGAGCCGGGTGCGCAGCGGCTCGGGGAGTTCGGACACGTCCACCGTCTCGTCGCCCAGCGCCAGCTCGGCGCCGATCAGCACCATGTTGCCGGTGGTGGTGCCGCCGGTGCGCAGCACGCCCACCGCATAGGTGATGCTCGCCGGCTTGAGTGCCGGATAGAGCTGGCGGAACTTCTCGATATCGCGGGAGAGCGGCGCGGCGGCCTGGAGGGCGCGCGCGGTGAGCGGGCGCACCGAGGTCCAGAATTTGGGCCAGTTGCCGATCGCGTCGACATATTGCTGGGCAGTGTAGCGCCGCGCGGCCATCAGCGCGTGGAGGCCCGGCGTGCCCTTGTCGATGTACATGCTCTGGACCAGCGCGAGCTTCTGCGCCGGATCCTGGGCCGCGCGGATTGCGTCATAGGCGGTCCAGAAGCGATCGACGTCCCCGGTCTGCACCGTTTCCGCGGGCGCGGCGACCTGTGCGGCGGCGGGCGTCGCCGCGGCGAAGGCGAGGGCGGCCAAGGCGGACCGGATGTGCATCGTCCATACTCTCCCCAATTGCGCATTCTCGTAGGGAGTGCGGCTATTTTCGGCAATCGTTTGATGACCGTTTCGGCCGTGCCGGTCCTGTCTCCTTGACCCTGTGGTGCGCTGTATATACATTGCGTATATACGGAGGATCGGCATGGGCGAGGAATATCGCGCCAAGGTGTTCAAGTCGGGCAATTCGGTGGCGTTGCGGCTGCCGAAGGCGCTGGGCCTGAAGGAAGGCATGGAGATGCGCGTGCGCGAGGAGCAGGGGCGCTATGTGGTCGAACCGGTAGAGGCACCGAAGCGGAAGATCGATATCAGCGGTTTCGCCGGGAAAGCGCCATGGCTGAAGCCGTTGAAGCCCGAGGATCGCATCTTCGAAGAGCGGGAATTGGACTGGGAAGGCAAGCGGCTGAAACGGGATGGCTGACGGCCTGTTCCTGCTCGACAGCGATATCTGCATCTACTTGTTGAACAACGCGTCGCCGACATTGTCTGCGCGCGTAGCGGACCAGTCAGCTGATACGCTGTTCGTCTCTGCCGTTTCGCTTGCCGAGATCGCAGTCGGTTACGGAGCGAATGCTCAGGATGCGCCCGATCTGGCGGCATTCGTCGCCAATATACCGGTGCTGGCTTTCGATGAGACGGCGGCGCGGATCTATGGAACGCTTCCGTTCAAACGGGCGCGTTTCGACAGGTTGATCGCCGCGCATGCCCTTGCAGTCGGCATGACGCTGATAACGAATAATCCGGGCGACTTCGCAGACATCCCCGGCCTGAAAATCGAGAACTGGACCCTGTGACCTTCGCCGCGACCGTATTGACGCTCTATCCGGAGATGTTTCCCGGGCCGCTCGGCATTTCCCTCGCCGGGCGGGCGCTGCGCGAGGGGCTGTGGGGCCTGGAGGCGGTGCAGATCCGCGACTTCGCCACTGACAGGCATCGCTCGGTGGACGACACGCCGGCGGGGGGCGGGGCGGGGATGGTGATGCGTGCCGACGTGCTCGCCGCCGCGCTCGACAGCGTCGCGCCGGGGCGGCCGATGCTGGCGATGACGCCGCGCGGCGCGCCGCTCACGCAGGAGCGGGTGCGGGCGCTTGCCGACGGGCCGGGCGTGACGATCCTGTGCGGCAGGTTCGAGGGGATCGACGAGCGGCTGTTCGAGGCGCGCGCGATCGAGCAGGTCTCGATCGGCGACTATATCCTGTCCGGCGGGGAAATGGCGGCGCTGACGCTGCTCGACGCTTGCATTCGGCTCATTCCCGGAGTAATGGGCGCGCCTTCCAGCGGCGTGGACGAGAGCTTCGAAACGGGGCTTCTCGAATATCCGCAATATACCCGACCTGCTGAATGGGAAGGGCGCACGATCCCCGAAGTGCTGCGATCGGGGGATCATGCGAGGATCGCGGCCTGGCGAAAGCACATGGCCGAGACCGATACACGGCTAAGGAGGCCGGACCTTTGGGAGCGCCACGAGGGCGCTCGGGCCCAGTCTCCCTCTGGCGCGCGGCGACGAAACAAGGACGAATGACATGAACGTCATCCAGACGCTCGAAGCCGAGCAGATCGCCAAGTTCAACGCGGCGAAGAAGATTCCGGAATTCCGCGCGGGCGACACGCTGAAGGTCGGCGTGAAGGTCGTCGAAGGCGAGCGCACCCGCGTTCAGAACTATGAAGGCGTGTGCATCGCGCGTTCGAACAAGGGCATGGGCTCCAACTTCACCGTGCGGAAGATCTCGTTCGGCGAGGGCGTCGAGCGTGTCTTCCCGCTCTATTCGCCGAACATCGATTCGATCGAAGTCGTCCGCCGCGGCGTCGTGCGTCGTGCGAAGCTCTATTATCTGCGCGGCCGCACCGGCAAGTCGGCCCGTATCGCCGAGCGCCGCGACGTGCGCCCGACCGAGACGGCCGCCGCCGAATAAGCTCCGGCTTTTCGAGACAAGGGCGTGGACACGAAGGTGTCCGCGCCCTTTTCCGTTTCAGCCCCTGGTGGCTTCGAACTGATGTGCGAGCGCATGGGCGCGGTCATAGCCGTGCAGCACCGATTCATGGCACTGGGCGATCAACTCGCGGGTATCCGGATAGAGGTGGTCGTCGTGCATCGCGCGCTCGAACGCTTCCTTCAGATGCTCCTCGCCGCGTTCGACTTCGCTGACCAGCGCCACGCCGTCGCCGTCCAGGGCGCGGCGGAGCTTCTCCCAGCGGCCATGGAGGCGTGTGGCGGTCGATCCATATTCGGCCGGGGTGCCGCCCAGTTCGCGGCTGGCGGCCTGGAGGCGCGCGACGACGTTGCGCCGTTCGGCGGCTATCGAGCGGAAGAAATCGGCATAGCGCCCCGCCTGGGCATGGCCGGCCGAATGTTCATAGCCACGGATGCTGTCGATCGTGGTGACGATCAGATCGTCCAGCTTGGCGATATCGGTATTCATGGACATGGCGGCTTTCTCCCTGTCCCGTAAAAACCGGCGCGCGTGCTTAAGGGTTTCCGAAAATGAAGGTTATCGCGGCGTTGGGCATGGCCGGCGTCGCGATCCGGGGTTCGTTTCGCCTGCGCTCTTTACCGCGCCGCGATCCCCCGCGATAACGCGCGCGCTCAGGGAGGCGAATAAGGTATGCGCAAATGGCTGTTGGGTCTGGCTTTGACCGCGGGTGGAACGCTGATCGTGCCGGCTGACGCGAACGCGCAGGTGAGCCGCCTGACGCTCGATCGCGTCTTCTCCAGCCCCGACATCGCCGGATCGGCGCCGCGGGCGATGAAGCTCTCGCCCGACGGCAAATGGCTGACGCTGCTGCGTGCCCGCGCCGACGAGAAGGAGCGCTTCGACCTGTGGGCGATGGATACCACCAGCGGCGAATGGCGGATGCTGGTCGATTCGAAGAAGGTCGGCAGCGGCGCCGAGCTTTCCGAGGCCGAGAAGATGCAGCGCGAGCGCGCCCGCATCGGCGGGAGCAAGGGCATCGTCGCCTATGACTGGGCGCCCGACAGCCGATCGATCCTGGTGCCGCTGGAAGGCGAGCTGTATCGCGCCACGCTGGACGGCAAGGCCGAGAAGCTGCCCGCCGGCGCCGGGCCGAAGCTCAACGCCGCGATCAGCCCGGCCGGCGGCTATGCCAGCTATGTCCAGGACCAGAATCTGGTGGTGATGAACCTGGCGACCGGCAAGGCCGCGCCGATCACCCAGGACGGCAAGGATACCGTCCATTGGGGCGAGGCCGAGTTCGTGGCCCAAGAGGAGATGGACCGGTTCAGCGGTTATTGGTGGTCGCCGGGCGATCGCTATGTCGCGGTCGAGCGGTTCGACGAGGCGCCGGTGGGCATCGTCACCCGCGCCGCGATCGGCGCCGAGGGCACCAATATCTACCAGCAGCGCTACCCCAAGGCGGGCACGCCCAATGCGCTGGTCGAGCTCTATGTCATGGACCCGGCCGGCGCGAACCGGGTGAAGGTCGATCTGGGCAAGGAGACCGACATCTATGTCGCGCGGGTCGATTGGGCGAAGGACGGCAGCGCACTCTACGTCCAGCGCCAGAACCGCGACCAGACCGTGCTCGACATGCTCAAGGTCGATCCCGCGACCGGCAAGTCGAGCATCCTCTTCACCGAGAAATCGGAGCCGCGGAGCTGGGTGAACCTGTCCAACGGCTTCGAGCCGCTCTCCGACGGCAGCCTGATCTGGTGGTCCGAGCGCGACGGGCACGGCCATCTCTATCGCTGGAAGGCGGGGAAATGGACCCAGCTCACCAAGGGCGATTGGGAAGTCGCGATCGACGCTACCTATGTCGATGAGGCGAAGCACCGCGTCTTCTTCCTGGGCAACAAGGACGATGTGCTGGAGCGGCAGCTCTATTCGGTCGATTACGCCAAGCCGGGCGTCCCGGCGCGGCTGACCGAGGCGGGCTGGTGGAACAGCGCGACGATGGATGGATCGGCGACGCGGGCGATCGTGACGCGATCGAACATCAACCAGCCGAGCCAGGTCTATCTGGCCGACGCCACCGGCAAGCGGCTGGCCTGGGTGAGCGAGAATGCGGTGACTGCGGCGGATCACCCCTATCATCCCTATCTCGCCGGCCACCGCGAGCGGACCTTCGGCACGGTGAAGGCCGATGACGGCACGGTGCTGCACTGGGAGATGATTACGCCCAGGCTGGAGCCGGGCAAGCGCTACTCCGTGTTCTTCCAGCATTATGGCGGACCGCATTCGCAGACCGTCACGCGGGCCTGGGGCGGCGCGCTCCAGCAATATCTGGTCGATCGCGGCTATATCTGGTTCCAGATCGACAATCGCGGATCGGCCAATCGCGGCAAGGAATTCGAGGACGCGATCTGGCACGCGATGGGTTCGGTGGAAGTCGCCGACCAGCTTGCCGGGGCGCGCTATCTGAAGAGCCTGGGCTTCGTCGATCCGGACAGGATCGCGATCTATGGCTGGTCCTATGGCGGATACATGACGCTGAAGATGCTCGAATCCGCGCCGGGCGTGTTCGCCGCGGGCGTGGCGGGGGCGCCGGTGACGAAGTGGGAACTCTACGACACCCATTATACCGAGCGCTACATGGGCGATCCGAACAAGGTGCCCGAAGCGTATGAGAAGTCCGACAATATCGCCGATGCGGCCAAGATCGCCGACCCGCTGCTGATCGTCCACGGCATGGCCGACGACAATGTCGTGCTGGAGCACACCACCGCGATGGCGGCGACGCTCCAGCAGCATGAGGTGCCGTTCGAGATGATGATGTATCCCGGCTATACCCACCGCGTGGGCGGCCCCGGCATCAGCCAGCATCTCTGGGGCACGATCCTGGGCTTCCTGGACCGGCGGCTGGGGACGGAGGGCAAGTAACAGGCTCGCGCCGGTTGGGCGGAAATCCACGGGTTCGGCGGATTTTCGCCGGACCGGTTGACTCCGCCGGTTGACCAAGTTGACTCCCCAAAGGGGTATTTCGGGACGCGGGCTTGCCTGCGTTTCCTGTGCCTCGACGATGAGAAAGAGCCGATCCCCGGGGTCGGCGCTCAAATCCTACATTGCAAGGGGTGCCCTTTACATCGGGAATTTCCGATGGGTATTGAGCGGCAGGAAATCATCGGTTAATCCCGATGCATGGACTCGGAACGCGCACTCTCCGCTCTCGCCGCGCTGGCGCATCCCACGCGGCTGGATGCCTTTCGCCTGTTGGTGCGGCATGAGCCCCATGGGTTGTCGACCGGCCAGCTGGTCGAAGCCTCGGGGCTGAGCCAAAGCACCTTTTCGACTCATCTGGCGGTGCTTGCCAAGGCCGGGCTGGTCCTGTCCGAGAAACGCGGGCGCCAGCAGATCCAGCGTGCCGATATCGGCGGGCTGCGGGCCTTGATGCTCTTTCTGGCGAAGGACTGCTGCCAGGGCCGGGCGGAACTCTGCGAGCCGCTTCTGGCCGAACTCGCCTGTTGCTGAACGCGGGCGCGATGACCGACATCATCCTCTACCACAATCCCGAATGCGGCACTTCCCGGAACGTGCTGGCGATGATCCGCAATGCCGGGATCGAACCCCATGTCATCGAATATCTCAAGACCCCGCCGAGCCGCGCCCTGCTGGTCCAGTTGATCGCCCGCGCCGGGATCACGCCCCGCGCCCTGCTGCGGGAGAAAGGCACGCCCTATGCGGATCTTGGACTGGGCGACGAGAGCCTGAGCGACGGCGCGCTGGTGGATGCCATGATCGAGCATCCCGTCCTCATCAATCGGCCGCTCGTCGTGTCCCCGCTGGGCGTCAGGCTCTGCCGGCCGTCCGAGGTCGTCCTGGAGCTCCTGCCGACCCCGCAAAAGAGCGTTTTCGTGAAGGAGGACGGCGAGGTCGTGGAGGCGACGCGGCAATGACCGCCGCCGCCCGACAGCGCTGATCGAAGGACCGGCATGACCATATTCGAGCGGTATCTGACCCTGTGGGTGGCGCTTTGCATCGTGGCGGGCGTCGCCCTGGGGCATATGCTTCCCGGACTGTTCGCAGCGATCGCGGCGCTCCAAGCGGCGCGGGTCAACCTCGTCGTCGCCTTGCTGATCTGGCTGATGATCGTCCCCATGCTGCTCAAGGTGGACTTCGGGGCGCTGGGGAGCGTCCGCCGGCATTGGCGCGGCGTCGGCGTGACCCTGTTCGTCAACTGGGCGGTCAAGCCCTTCTCGATGGCGCTGCTGGGGACATTTTTCCTCGGCCATCTGTTCGCGCCTTTGCTCCCGGCCGGGGAGGCATCCGGATATATTGCCGGGCTCATCCTGCTTGCCGCCGCGCCCTGCACGGCCATGGTCTTCGTCTGGTCGAACCTCGTGGACGGCGAGCCGGGCTATACCCTGAGCCAGGTCGCGTTGAACGATCTCGTCATGGTCTTCGCCTTCGCGCCCCTTGTCGGCCTGTTGCTGGGCGTGGCTTCGATCACGGTGCCGTGGAACACGCTTGCCCTGTCGGTCGCGCTCTACATCGTCGTGCCGGTGGTGGTTGCCCAGTTCGCGCGGCGGATACTGCTGCGCCGCAGCCGGCGATCCTTCGACAGGCTCCTCGCGGTATCGGGGCCGGTCAGCCTGGCCGGCCTGCTGGCCATGCTCGCCCTGCTGTTCGGCTTCCAGGGCGAGCAGATCCTCCGGCAGCCGCTCGTCATCGCGCTGATTGCCGTGCCCATCCTGTTCCAGGTCTATCTCAACGCCGGTATCGCCTATTGGCTCAGCCGGCGCCTGGGCGTCGCCTGGTGCGTGGCGGGGCCCGCCGCGCTCATCGGGGCCTCCAACTTCTTCGAGCTGGCCGTGGCGGCCGCAATCAGCCTTTTCGGGCTCAACTCCGGCGCTGCGCTGGCCACCGTGGTCGGCGTGCTGGTGGAAGTTCCGGTGATGCTGTCGATCGTCGCGTTGGTGAAGCGCAGCAGGCCCTGGTATGAGAAAGGAACGGCGGCGCGACGATTCTAGCGCATCAGCCGCGCCGGCGCGGCGTCGCCCGGACGCTTGCAGATCGTGCGGGTCTCGGTGCCGTCATAATGGCACAGGTCGATCCAGGGCTCGCCGCCGGTGGCGCGGTTTCGGCCGTAATCCATCATGCAGCGCATGAAGGCGGGGATGAACATCGCCTCGCGCGGGGTCTTGAGCGGGCCGCAGCGGACATGCAGGTCGTAGGTGGGCGTATAGTTCTGGTAGCCGTCGGCGCTGACGAACCAGATCGCGCCGCCGGGCTGGTTGAGGCGCAGCGCCGCGATCGAGCCGACCTCGAGCTGGTTGACCATGATCGCCTCGCTGCGCTGGGCGGCGTTGAGCGCATCGGCGTTGCGATCGATCCGGGCACGCGCGCCGGGCGGGGGATTGTCGTCGGGCTGGAGCGCGGTGGGGCCGTTGCGGATGACATAGACCGGCGGCGGTTCGGGCGCGGCGAGCGTGTCGGCCGGCTGGAGGCCGCGTTCCTGGAGCAGCCGCCGGCGCTCCTGACGGACCAGCAATGCGGCCTGGCGGCGTGCCTCGACCACCGAGGAGAGGAACACCGACTGGCGGACGCCGCCGTCATAATAGGTTTTTCCGTCGACGCGGACCTGCTGGTAGAAGACCGGCACCGCCGCCGAGGCGATCGCGGCGCCGGCAAGGCATTGGGTGGCCTTGCCCAGATCCGCGTCGCTGTCGCCATAGGGCGCGAGCAGCTCCTGCACGTCGACATAGCCGAAATCGCCCGAATTGGCCTCGATCATGCCGAGCAGCACCTTGCGATCCGGATTGTCGCGCAGCCGGGCGATCAGGCAGATGCCCGCGCGGCCCTCGGGCGATTTGGGATCGTAGAGGCGCGGGCAGATGCGCTCCTCGAAGCGGCGCTTGAGCGGCTTGAGATTGGCCAGGGCGCCGTCGAGCGCGGCGAGGAACTGCATCGATTCGCGATCGACGATGTCGCTTTCGCGCACGGGGGAATAGGCGTTCTCCAGCGCCTTGCGGATCGCGGCGCCCTCGGCATCGGGGCGGTCGAGCCCGGCGCCGACGAACAGCGACTGCAGCGCCCCGGTGCTGACGCCGGTGACGACGGCGACATCGGGGAACAGCCGCTCCTCGGCCAGCTTGTTCATCAGCCCGACGCCGAACGCCCCCCATTGCCCGCCGCCCGAGAGCAGCAGCACCGCGCGCCGTGGCCCGGACTGGGCGCGGAGATAATTCTCATCGGTACGCAGCCGGGCGATCTCGCGGGCGGCGAGGCGGGCGGCGAGCGCGCGATCGGACGGGGGGAGGGTTTCGAGATCGAGTCCGCGGATCTGGCGTTCGAGCGGGGTGTATTCGATCGGATGCACGCGCGCGGCGAAATCGGCGCAGTCCATCTTGAGCGCGCCGCGCCACGCGCAGCTGCCCAGGGCCAGCCCCAGCAGGACGATCGCCATCATTCGCCGCATTGCCCGGTCCCCCTCAAGCCGTTCGCCATCCTACCCGAATCGGGGCGGCGGGTCTTGCGGAAATCCGGCCAAAGCGGAGCCATGGGCCGGGCAAAGCACGGCTTGCTTGCGCCGAAGCGCCCGGAGGCGTAGCGGCACCACTCGTCCTCAATCTGGAGTATGTGATGGGCTACCGTGTCGTGGTCGCTGGCGCCACCGGCAATGTCGGGCGTGAAATGCTGAACATCCTGGCCGAGCGGGAATTCCCGATCGACGATCTGGCGGTGCTCGCCTCGTCGCGCTCGACCGGCGACACGGTCGATTACGGCGAGACCGGGAAACAGTACAAGGTCCAGAACATCGAGCATTTCGATCCCACCGGCTGGGACATGGCGCTGTTCGCGATCGGATCCGAGGGCAGTGCGAAATACGCTCCGAAGTTCGCCGCGGCGGGCTGCACGGTGATCGACAATGCCTCGCTCTACCGCATGGACCCGGACGTGCCGCTGATCGTGCCCGAGGTGAACCCCGAGGCGATCGACGGCTATACCAAGCGCAACATCATCGCGAACCCGAACTGCTCGACCGCGCAGATGGTGGTGGCGCTGAAGCCGCTGCACGATGCCGCGAAGATCAAGCGCGTGGTGGTCGCGACCTATCAGTCGGTCTCCGGCGCGGGCAAGGCGGGGATGGACGAGCTGTTCGAGCAGAGCCGCAACATCTTCGTCGGCGATCCCGCCGTGCCGCAGAAGTTCACCAAGCAGATCGCGTTCAACGTGATCCCGCATATCGACAGCTTCCTGGACGACGGATCGACCAAGGAAGAGTGGAAGATGGTGGTGGAGACCAAGAAGATCCTCGATCCGAAGATCAAGGTGACGGCGACCTGCGTGCGCGTGCCGGTGTTCGTCGGCCATTCGGAGGCAATCAACATCGAGTTCGAGGACGAGATCTCGGCCGCGAAGGCCAAGACGATCCTGCGCGAGGCGCCGGGGGTGATGCTGATCGACAAGCATGAGGACGGCGGATACGTGACGCCGATCGAATGCGTCGGCGAATATGCGACCTTCATCAGCCGCGTGCGCGAGGATTCGACCGTCGACAACGGGCTGTCGCTGTGGTGCGTTTCGGACAACCTCCGCAAGGGCGCGGCGCTGAACGCGGTGCAGATCGCCGAGCTGCTCGGCCGGCGGCACCTGAAGAAGGCGGCATAACCGTGCTGGCGGGCGGCTGCCGTTGCGGCGCCGTCCGCTACACGCTGGCGGTGGAGACGCTGCCGGCGGTCTATTGCTGCCATTGCCTCGATTGCCAGACCTGGTCGGCCAGTGCCTTCACCGAGCAGGCGCCGGTGATGGACGGTGCGCTGGCGGTCGAAGGGCCGATCGTCGAATACAGCTTCACCAATCCGAGCGGCTCGCTGTCGCGGCAGTTCGTATGCCGGACGTGCCACACGCGCATCTACAATGTGAACAGCGCCCGGCCGGGGCTGGCGATCCTGCGCGCCGGGACGCTGGACGCGAGCGACGGGATCGTGCCGCGCGCGCATATCTGGGTCGGGCGCAAGCAGCCCTGGATCGTCATCCCCGAAAGCGTGCCGCAATTCGCGGAGAGCGCGCCGCTCGGCGAGCTTGCGGCGATATTGCAGGATTGATCCGGGCTCAGGGGGCGTCGGGGCTCCAGCCGCCGCCCAGCGCCTGGTAGAGCGAGACCGATGCCGACAGCCGATCGGCGCGGGCCTGGACCAGCGCGAGCTCGGCCGAGAGCAGGGCGCGCTGGGCGTCGAGCTGCTCCAGATAGGGCGAATAGCCGGCGCGATAGCGGTTGGTGGCGAGGCGTAGCACTTCGGCGAGCGAGGTGCGCTGGCCTTCGATCACCTGCTCCTGCTCGGCGATGCGGCTCACGCCCGCCAGCGAATCCTCGACCTCGCGGAAGGCGGTGAGCGCGGCCTTGCGATAGGCGAAGGCCGCCTGATCGCGCCGGGCGGCGGCGGCGTCCTGCTGCGCGGTGAGCCGCCCGCCCTCGAAGATCGGGGCGAGGATGCTGCCGCCCAGCGAGAAGATCGTGACCGGATCGGGGATCAGCGTCGAGGCGACCAGGCCGCCGGCCGCGCTCAGCCGGATGTTCGGCATGAAGGCGGCGCGTGCCGAGTCGAGCGAGCGATCGGCGGCGACCACGCTCTGCTCGGCCTGGGCGATGTCCGGGCGGCGGCGGAGCAGCTCGGAGGGGAGACCTGCGGGTGTTTCCGGCGTGTGGAGGGCATCGAGCGCGAGGCCGCGCGCGATCTCGCGGGGGCTTTCGCCCAGGAGCAGGCTGAGGGCGTCTTCCTGGCGGCGGATCGCCAGCTCGGTGGCGGGGATCAACGCTTCGGTGGCGGCGAGCTCGGCCTCGGCCTGGCGCTGATCGAGCATCGGGGCATAGCCGGTCTCGGCGCGGCGCTGGGTGAGGTGGAGCGTGGTGCGGCGGGCCTCGACCGTCTGGCGGAGCACCGCCAGCCGCGCGTCGAGCGCGCGCAGGCCGATATAGCCGCCGGCGGCGGACGCGGTGACGGCGAGGCGGACATTGTCGCGCGCGGCCTGGGTAGCGAGCAGCGCGGCGCGGGCGGCGGCGCTGGCGTTGGCAAGGCGGCCGAACAGATCGGCGTCATAGGCGACCGAGAGCTGGGCCTGGCCGGCGGTCTGATCGGTGCCGATGCCGAAGGCGTTGAGCGCGCGCTGCGGACCGCCGGCGGCCCAGGCGCCCACCCTGGCCAGGCCCTGGGCCGGGGCGGGGCGGAACCGGCCCCGTGCTTCCCCCCCCCCGGCCCGCGCCCGGGCCGTGTCCGCGTGTCGTGCCCGCCCCCGCCCCCCCCCCCGGGGTGGGGGCGGGGCCCCCGACCCCCGCCCCCCCGTGGC
>NZ_JAAVVE010000079.1 GCF_018449795.1 Sphingomonas sp. dw_22 | reverse complement strand
CGGCGCGCTCCAGCGCCTGCGAGCGCGCCTGCGCCGCCTGGGACTGGCCCTGCGCGGCCTTCAATCGTTGTTGCTGCTGATCGGCGATGCCCGGCACCTGTGCGCCCGCCAGGCTGCCGGCGGCAAGCATCGCCACCAATGCGCCGCCAAGGATCAAGCTGCGTGCAGGCCCCATCAGCCTTCGCGGTGATAAGGATGGTTGGCGAGGATCGAGGCAGCACGCCAGAGCTGCTCGGCGAGCATCGCTCGCGCCATCATGTGCGGCCAGGTCGCGCGGCCGAAGGACAGGAGCAGGTGCGCCTGCGCGCGCTCGGCATCACCGAAGCCGTCCGCCGCGCCGATCAGGAATCGCGCCTCGCGGATACCGTCATCGCGCCACACGCCCAGCCGCTCCGCGAGCACGCGCGACGGCAGATTCTCGCCGGTCTCATCGAGCATGACGATGCGAGTCGCGCCCTCGACCGCGGGCATCTTGCCGCCGGTATCGGGCAATTCGGTCATGCGCACCGGCCAGGACAGCCGCTTCAGATAGCGATCGACCAGTTCCGCCTCGGGGCTGCGCCCGATGCGCCCGCGCGCGACGATATGGAGCAGCATCGCTGGTTATTGGGAAACGCTGGCGCGTTTCGCGGCACCAGCCCGCTTCCCCACCCGGCCACCCATAGGACACTGGCGTCGGGTGGCCGGGTGGGGGAGCGGGCTCGTGCGGGTCAAAGCAAAAAGGCTCAGGCCTGGCCCGCGGCGGCCGTGTCTCCGAACGCCCACATGCGCTCGAGATTGTAGAAGCTGCGCACTTCGGGGCGGAACAGATGGACGATCACGTCGCCGGCATCGATCAGCACCCAGTCGGCGGTGGGCAGCCCTTCCACGCGCGGGCTGCGGCCGAACTCGGCCTTGATCTTCTCGGCGAGCTTGGCGGCCATCGAAGCGACCTGGCGCGTCGAACGGCCCGAGGCCACCACCATGAAATCGGCGATGCTGCTCTTGCCCGCAAGCGGGATGGAAACCGTCTCGACCGCCTGATCGTCGTCGAGCGACGTCATCACGAGCCTATGCAGCGCGGCAACGCCGTCGGCGTCGGTCGATCGCTGCACATTGGGGGAACTGGCCAAGGGAACTCCTAGGGTTGAATACGGTCTGTGCCGATAAGTGGAGACGGCGCCGACTCCTTCAAAACACGGTTCTGAAGCATGTCGAGGAAACGCCGGTGCCAGACGGGATCGGCGGCCCGAAGGCGCGTCGCCGAGGTAGGATCGGGGCGGAAGCGCAACAGCACAAGTGCCGGCAATCTCCATCGCGTCCAATTCTTCGCCTGGCCTGCGGGCCGCACAGCGCGCCGCAGCCAACCCATCGCAGGACTTGCGTGGGCCTGGCGATCATAGCCCGGACGGGCGATCACCGCAATCGGAACCTGCCGGGCGATATGGCGCCACCGCTGCCAGCGGTGGAACTGCGCCAGATTGTCCGCGCCCATCAGCCAGATGAAGCGATGGCGCGGATAGAGTCGCGGCAGCCTGGTGAGTATATCGGCGGTGTAGCGGGTCTTGAGGCGCTTCTCGATTCCCGTAGGCCGGATCGGCGCATGCCGGGCCATCGCCCGAGCGGAAGCCATGCGCGCCGCGAAGGGCGCCATGCCCTTTTCCGGCTTGAGCGGATTGCCCGGCGAGACCAGCCACCACACCTCGTCGAGCTCCAGCGCGCGCAGGGCATGGAGCGAGAGCCGCCGATGCCCCTCATGCGCCGGATTGAACGACCCGCCGAGAAGTCCAATGCGCTTCAATCCCGTCCCGATCTTCGCCAGTTCTGGCGCACATGATGCATGCGCAAGACTTCTATCCCACCAGCCGCGACGCGATAGAGCAGCACATAGTCGAACCCCGTGATCCGCCATTTACGGATATCGCCTTCGAGCACCGCGCCGGCGCGCGGCCGCTCCGCCAGAAACCGCGAGGCCTTCAGGGCCGCGGCACCGAGCTGTTCGGCGAAATCCGGAGCGTGTTTCTGATAGAAATCGTCGATGCCGCCCAAATCTGCCCGGGCGAGTACCGTCCAATGGGCGCGGCTCATTCGGCGACGGCTCGGTGCCGCCGGCTTTCAAACCATGCTTCCATTTCTTCCTGGCTGACGAGCTCACCCCGATCGGCGGCATCCACACCTTCCTGAATGAAGGCCCAGAATTCCGATTCCTCCTCGACATACCGCGCGACCGCCTGCTCGACGACCCAGGCGCGCGATCGCTTGAGGCGCGCAGCAAGCTTATCGAGCGCCTGCGTAAGCTCGGAGTCGATCCGCGAGGTTATGACGATCGGCTTGGACATGTATTGAATGTATACAGTCGCGTGAAGCCCTTCAAGGCCGGGTCTGCCCCGTCCCGCGCACCACCCATTTATACGTCGTCAGCCCCTCGAGCGCGACCGGACCGCGCGCATGGAGCCGGCCGGTGGAGATGCCGATCTCGGCACCCAGCCCGAACTCGCCGCCGTCGGCGAACTGGGTCGAGGCGTTCCACATCACGATCGCGCTGTCGACCTCGGCCAGGAAGCGCTCGGCGACCGCCGCGTCCTCGGTGACGATCGCGTCGGTATGGTGCGAGGCATGCCGGGCGATATGCTCGATCGCATCCCCGACGCCGTCGACCAGCTTCACCGACAGGATCGCGTCGAGATATTCGGTGTCCCAGTCCAAGCGATCCGCCGGCAGCACGCGCGGATCGATCGCCTGGACATCGGCATCGCCGCGCAGCTCGCACCCGGCATCGGCGAGCGCCGCCAGGATCGGCGCGGGATCGGCGAAGGCGCGATCGATCAGCAGCGTCTCGGTCGCGCCGCAGACGCCGGTGCGGCGCATCTTGGCGTTGAGCGCCAGGCTGCGCGCCATGGCAGGATCGGCGGCGCGGTCGATATAAGTGTGGTTGATCCCGTCGAGATGCGCGAGCACGGGCACGCGCGCCTCGCTCTGCACCCGCGCGACCAGGCTCCTGCCGCCGCGCGGCACGACCAGGTCGATCAGCCCCTCGGCCGTCAGCATCGCGCCCACGGCCATGCGATCGGTGACCGGCACGAGCTGCACCGCGTCGGCAGGCGCGGCGGCCGCTTCCAGCCCGCGCGCCAGCGCCGCATGGATCGCCCGGTTGCTGCGGATCGCTTCCGAACCGCCGCGCAGGATCGCGGCATTGCCGGCCATCACCGCGAGCGCGCCGGCATCGGCGGTCACGTTGGGCCGGCTCTCATAGATGATGCCGATCACGCCGATCGGGACGCGCGTGCGGGTGAGCACCAGCCCGTTGGGGCGCTCCGCACGGTCGATCACCTGGCCGACCGGATCGCTGAGCCGCGCCACTGCCTCGACCCCCGAAGCCATGGCTTCGATCCGCCCCGCATCGAGCCGCAGCCGATCGAGCAGCGCACCCGACAGGCCCGATGCCTCCGCCGCGGCCATGTCCTCGGCATTGGCGGCGGCGATTTCGGCGCTCGCCGCGCGAATCGCGGCCGCGGCCGCCAGCAGCGCGGCGCTCTTGGCCGCGCTCGGCATTGCCGCGAGCGTCCGCGCGGCGGCGCGGGCGCGCCTGCCCATGTCGGCGACCAGCATCTGGATATCGGCGTCGGCCATGCGGCACCCGCTAGCACGGCTGGCGCGAAGCTGATAGGTCTCAGGGGCATGGGGGATCTTGATGCGGCAGGAGAAATCGTTTCAGGCGCGCTGATCGGCCGCGCCGTGGAGCCGCATGCCGGCGAAGGCCATGGCGAGGCACATGGCGGCACCTGCCTCAATTGCGGGACGGCGCTGGTCGGCCCGCATTGCCACGAATGCGGCCAATCGGGGCATGTCCACCGCTCGCTGGCCGCGATCGGGCATGAGATATTGCACGGCGTCGCCCATTTCGAAGGCAAGCTCTGGAAGACGCTGCCGCTCCTCGCCTGGCGGCCGGGCGACCTCACGCGGCGCTACATCGCCGGCGAGCGGGCACGGTTCGTCTCGCCGATGGCGATCTTCCTCTTCTCGATCTTCACGATGTTCGCGGTGTTCCAGATCCTGGGGATTTCGCCGCCCGCCGACTTGCACGCGCAGCGCGCCAAGCCCCAGGCCGCGATCGAGGAAGCCCGCAAGGATGTCCTGGAGCGCCGCAAGAACGCGATCGAGGCGCGCGACGAGCGTTCCGCCGACGATCCCAAGCGCGCCAAATATGTCGAGCGGATCGCCGAGGCCGACAAGGAATTGCAGGATCTGACGACCGCCGCCGCCGCGCTCAAGTCCACGAGCGATCCGGTCGAGGCGGTCGTCACCAGCCATACCGGCTGGCACGCGCTCGATCACGGCATCGAGAAATGGCGCGAGAACCCGGCGCTGATGATCTACAAGCTGCAAGCGAGCAGCTATAAGTTCTCCTGGCTTCTCATACCCTTGTCACTGCCGTTCGTATGGCTGCTGTTCTTCTGGAAGCGCCAGTACAAGCTCTACGATCACACGGTGTTCATCACCTATTCGATCGCGTTCATGTCGCTGCTGTTCATCGCCGTCACCGTACTGGGCGCGGCGGGCGTGAGCGCGGCGTGGCTGGGCACGGCATCGTTCGTGATCCCGCTCGTCCACATGACCCGGCAGATGAAGCAGGCCTATTCGCTGGGCTGGCCCTCGGCGATCCTGCGCACGATCATCCTGTGCTTCTTCATCATCATCATCCTGGTGCTGTTCCTGCTGCTGCTGGTGCTGATGGGGATGATGGGCTGACCGGCGCGGTGCAGGGATAGCGCCGGTCCAGGAATTCAAAGAATTCGGTGTCGAACGCGCCCTCGCGGCGTACCTGCGGAAGATCGTCCAGCGCGTTCACCAGATCGTCTATCTGGAACGTATCCTTGGTGCCCTTTGTCGGACAGGCCCGGGGCGGCTTGCCGGCCTTGGCATCGGCATCCAGCTCCGCCTTGTAGCGCTTGAAGGACTCACCGAGCGCATAAGTGAGCCGGGCGGCCTGCGCCGCCTGTTCGGGCTTGTCCTTTTCCGCCTTCACCGCCGTCCAGCGATCGATGAAATCCGCCACGGTCATCTGCGGCCCCTGCGGCGCCTCCTGGGCCAAAGACGCAGGCGCACTCGACAGCGAGGCAACGACGGCCGCCAACAGCATGAACCGCATGGAAAAAGCCCTCCCCCGATTGCTCAGGGAAGGGCTATTCGTCACAGCTTGAACGCCGGCTGAATTCAGGCGCCCTGCGGCGCCGGATTGCCGAACGGACCCTTGGGCCGGCGGATCTTCGGGATCGAGGTGCCGCCCGCGGGAACCGGCGCGCTGCGTGCGCTGGGATCGTCGCGGCCGATCTCGTCGCCCGCGATCAGCCGCTTGATCTCCTCGCCGGTCAGCGTCTCATATTCGAGCAGCGCATTGGCCAGGCCGTGCAGCTGGTCGATATGGTCGGTCAGGAGCTGCTTGGCGCGGTTGAGACCGCCTTCCACCAGCTTCTTGATCTCGGCATCGATCAGCAGCGCCGTCTCGTTCGACATGTTCGCCGGGCGCGCCATACCGTAGCCAAGATAATTCTGCTCGTCCTCGGCATATTCGAGCGGACCCACCGCATCGGACATGCCCCAGCGCGTCACCATCGAACGCGCCAGGCGCGTGGCGGACTGGATGTCCGACGAGGCGCCCGAGCTCACCCGGTCATAGCCGAAGATCAACTCCTCGGCGACGCGGCCGCCCATCGCGATCGAGAGATGCGCATACATCTGGTCGCGGTGCATCGAATTCTGGTCGCGCTCGGGCAGGCGCATCACCATGCCCAGGGCGCGGCCGCGCGGAATGATCGTCGCCTTGTGGATCGGGTCCGAAGCCGGCTCGTGCATCGCGACGATGGCGTGACCGGCCTCGTGATAGGCGGTCATCCGCTTCTCGTCCTCGGTCATCAGCATCGACTTGCGCTCGGCGCCCATCATCACCTTGTCCTTGGCGTCCTCGAACTCGCTCATCGCGACGAGGCGCTTGCCGCGGCGCGCAGCCAGCAGCGCCGCCTCGTTGACGAGGTTCGCCAGATCGGCGCCCGAGAAGCCCGGCGTGCCGCGCGCGATCACGCGGGCATCGACGTCGGGCGCCAGCGGCACCTTCTTCATATGGACCTGGATGATCTTCACCCGGCCCTCGATATCCGGACGCGGCACCACGACCTGGCGGTCGAAGCGGCCCGGACGCAGCAGCGCCGGATCGAGCACGTCGGGGCGGTTGGTCGCCGCGATGATGATGATGCCCTCGTTCGCCTCGAAGCCGTCCATCTCGACCAGGAGCTGGTTCAGCGTCTGCTCGCGCTCGTCATTCTGGTTGCCCAGGCCGGCACCGCGCGAGCGGCCGACGGCATCGATCTCGTCGATGAACAGGATGCAGGGCGCCGACTTCTTGGCCTGCTCGAACATGTCGCGCACGCGGCTCGCGCCGACGCCGACGAACATCTCGACGAAGTCCGAGCCCGAAATGGTGAAGAAGGGCACGCCCGCCTCGCCCGCGATCGCACGGGCGAGCAGCGTCTTGCCGGTACCGGGCGAGCCGACCAGCAGCGCGCCCTTGGGGATCTTGCCGCCCAGCCGTGCGAACTTGCTCGGATCCTTCAGGAACTCGACGATCTCCTGCAATTCCTCGCGCGCCTCGTCGATGCCGGCGACATCGTCGAACGTGACCTTGCCTTCCTTCTGCGTCAGCAGCCGCGCGCGCGACTTGCCGAAGCCCATCGCGCCCGAACCCGAATTCTTCTGCATCTGGCGCAGCACAAAGAAGGCGATGCCGAGGAACAGCAGGAAGGGCAGCGACTGGACAAGGATATACTGCCAGATCGAGGGCGTATCCTCGGGCCGCGCATTGATGACGACGCCCTTGTCGCGCAGCCGCTGGGTGAGCTGCGGATCGTTGGGCGTATAGGTGCGGAACTTGCCCTCGGTCATCGTGCCGGTGACGACGCCGGTGCCCACCGCGATATTGACGTCCTTGACGTCGCCCGACTCGACCTTGTCGAGGAAGGTCGAATAGGGAATCGTGTTCCCCGTAGGCTGGGCGGTGCGGGTGTCGAAGACCGTGACGAACAGCGCCAGCGCCGCCAGGATTCCCACCCAGATCAGCAGGCTCTTCATCCAGGGATTGCCGCCACCGTTCTCCGGACCCTGCGGCTTGCCGTTGTCGCTCATATCGTGCCCAACACCTTTCGAAGCCCAGTAGATAGGCATGTGGGCGTTAATGACAATGGAACAACGTCGATCAGAGTGATCGGCGCGGCGGGGACGGACGGAAGGTTGCGAAGGTTGCGCGGGTGCGGGCCTCGATTCCGGCATGGGTGCCTCCCGAAGCGGCTTCCAACTGGTCCAGCAGGGCTTCGATGTTGGCACCGTCGGGAAAGGCGGGCGCGGTGATTCGCGCGCAGGTCCGCATCTCGCGAATCGCGCGGCGGACGAGGCGGCGGCGGATCTCGCGGGGGAGATCGGCGATCTCCAGCCGGATCTCCGCCTCGCCGACCACGGCGCGCTCGGCCCAGTAGCGATCGGCGAGCCCCGCAAGCGTCGCCTCGGCTTCGGCGGCGTGGCGGGCGGACGCCGCGAGCCCGCCAACATCGAGCTCCGGATTGGCCGCAAGCAGCGCACGGAAGCGCGTGCGATCGTGCCGCGCATCGTCGTTCGAGGGATCGTCGACAAAGGGCAACCCCGCCGCGACCGCCAGAGCGCGCAGCTCGGCACGGCGCCAGCCGAGCAAGGGACGCAGCAGAATCAATCCCTTGGCATCCGATTCGCGCCGCGCGCGGATCGAGGCGAGGCCGGCGACGCCTGAGCCCCGTGCGGCGCGCATCAGGAAGGTCTCGGCCTGATCGTCGGCATGATGCGCGGTCAGAAGCGCCGGGGCGCCAACTTCGGCGGCCCATTGCTCCAGCAGAAAATAGCGCGTTTCCCGTGCCCTGGCCTGGATGCTGGCGCCCTTGATGGGCGAAATGGGCGCCAAAGTGCGATGCGGCGCGCCAAGCGCGGTACAGGCGTCCGCGACCATCGCCGCCTCGTCCGCCGAGGCGGCGCGCAGGCGGTGATCGACCGTGGCAACCACGACGCAGCCCGGAAAGGCGGCACTGGCGAGCGCGAGCATCGCCATGCTGTCCGGCCCGCCCGAGACCGCGAGCGCAAGCGGCGCTTCGGGCGCGGGCGCACGTCCCGACAGCGCCAGCAGATCGGCGCGGAAGCGCGCCGCGCCGCCGCTCAGCGCGCCAGCTGCGGCCGCGTCACTTGCACTTGTTGGCGGCACGTCCCTGATCGACCCCCGCGCGCATCTCGGCGTTCAGCCGCTCGCCGTAAAGCTGGGTCAGCTCGGTATAGACCTTGCAGATCTCGGTCGCCGGCTTCTTCAGCTTGGTGAGCGCCTGCGCCAGATAATAGAGGCTGTCGCCCGCGCGCTCGCCATTGGGGTTCTTCTTGTAGTTCTCGTAGAAGGCGACGGCGGCGAGGCTCGGCGCCCCGGCATCGAGATAGGCGCGGCCGAGCAGATTCTGCGCATAGCTGGCGCGGCGGTGCGTCGGATATTTGGTCGCGACCGCCTCCAGCTCGCGGCGCGCCTCGGGATAGAGCTTGGCCGTCCAGAGGCGGAAGCCATAGGTATAGCCGTCCTCCGCCGGATCGCCGCTATTGGGCTTCTCGATCGCCGCGACCTGCTGCGCGCGGGTGCCGGTCGGCTTGTCCGCGGGCTTGTCG
>NZ_JAAVVE010000078.1 GCF_018449795.1 Sphingomonas sp. dw_22 | reverse complement strand
GGGGGACGGGCGCGGGGGGGGGAGGGGTGGGCGGGGGGGGGTCGGGGGGCGGGGGGGGGGGGCGGCGGCGGGGGGGGGGGGGGGGGCCGCCGGCGCAGACGGCGGTGTTCCACCGCCGCCCCTCCACCGTCGCCTTCGGCGGCGGTCCCCCTCCCCGAGACAAGCTCGGGGAGGAATTATGCCGTCCTGGCAATGTAGGATTGTTCCACATATGTTCCGTCCGGGCGAGCCCCATCCCTGTATGTAAATAATTTACATTACAACAACCCGTCAACCGCCAACATAGACACCAATACCCCGGAATCACTCCAATCCACCTGTCCCGGAGAGTCAAATCGGTCAATCAGTACGCACAACAAGGCAATCAATTGTCAAGGAACCTACAATGCCCCAGCGCTTCGAGGATCTGGTCCCCGCCCCCGCCGGCCGTTTCGACGGCATCACCCGGCCCTATGCCGCCGAGGATGTGGCCAGGCTGCGCGGCTCCTTCCCGATCGAGCACAGCCTCGCCCGCCGCGGCGCGCTCAAGCTCTGGGATCTGCTCAAGACCGAGGATTATGTCCACGCCCTCGGCGCGCTGTCGGGCAACCAGGCGATGCAGATGGTCCGCGCCGGGCTGAAGGCGATCTATCTCTCCGGCTGGCAGGTCGCGGCCGATGCCAACACCGCCGGCCAGATGTACCCGGATCAGTCGCTCTACCCCGCCAATGCCGGCCCCGAGTTGGCGCGGCGGATCAACGCCACGCTCCAACGCGCCGACCAGATCGAGCATCTGGAGGGCGGCGCCACCCGCGACTGGTTCGCCCCGATCATCGCCGATGCCGAGGCCGGCTTCGGCGGGCCGCTCAACTGCTTCGAGATCATGAAGGCCTATATCGCCGCCGGCGCCGCCGGGGTGCATTACGAGGACCAGTTGGCGTCGGAGAAGAAGTGCGGCCATCTCGGCGGCAAGGTGCTGATCCCGACTCAGGCGCATATCCGCAACCTCGACAGCGCCCGGCTGGCGGCAGACGTCTGCGGCGTCCCCACCGTGATCTGCGCCCGCACCGATGCCGAGAGCGCCAGGCTCATCACCTCGGACGTCGACGAGCGCGACCATGAATTCCTCACCGGCGAGCGCACCGCCGAGGGCTTTTTCCGCCTCAAGGAAGGCACCGGCGTCGATCACTGCATCAAGCGCGGCCTGGCCTTTGCCGAGCATGCCGACCTGCTCTGGTGGGAAACGTCCAAGCCCAACCTGGCCGATGCCCGCCGCTTCGCCGAGGCGATCAAGCACGCATATCCGGACAAGATGCTGGCCTATAACTGCTCGCCCAGCTTCAACTGGGAGAAGAATCTGGACAAGGACGACATCGCCAGATTCCAGCGCGAGATCGGCGCGATGGGCTACAAGTTCCAGTTCGTGACGCTGGCGGGCTTCCACCAGCTCAACTACGGCATGTTCGAGCTGGCGCGCGGCTATCGCGATCGCGGCATGGCCGCCTATTCCGAGCTGCAACAGGCCGAATTCGCCGCCGAGGCCAATGGCTATACCGCGACGCGCCACCAGCGCGAGGTCGGCACCGGCTATTTCGACCAGGTGGCCCAGACCGTGGCGGGCGGATCGAGCTCCACCACCGCGCTCGCCGAATCCACCGAAGCCGCCCAGTTCAACAAGCAAGCTGCCTGAAAGGAGCAACCGTGATGACCAGCGAACCCCAGCGCAGCCGCGCCGTCTTCTCGACCGAGGATTTCCGCCTGATCCGCGAGGCGGTCGGCACGCATCTGCAGAAGATCAAGGACACGCCGGAATCGGTGAAATATTCGAACCTCTACCACCGCCTCGGCCGCGTCGGCTGACAGGTGCCTCACGCCTTTCCTGGGGAGGAAAGGATGCCCGCCGGGATCATCTCCCGGCGGGCATTTCCGCGTTCAGAACGGCTCGATATGCGAACGGAACCACTGGGCGAGCGCTTCGACGCTGAGTTCGCCGGCAGCGAGCGAAAGAAATGCCACCACCAGTTCCACGTCGCTGCACGTCAGCCGATAGCCGTTCAGCGCCAGGAAGGTTTCGCTGACCACCGCCGCCGTCCGCTTGTTGCCATCGACGAACGGATGATTGCGCGCGATCCCGAAGGCATAGCTGGCCGCCAGCTCCGCCGCGTCGGGATCGCCATAAGCGACGAGGTTCAGCGGCCGCGCCATCGCGCTTTCGAGCATGTTCGCATCCCGCACGCCCTCGGCCCCGCCATGCTCGGCAAGCTGCTCGTTATGCGCGGCAATGGCGACCGCGAGGTCGACCCAGATCCAGTCCTGGTCGGCCATGGCTATTTGGCGAGTTCGCGCAGCGCGTTGCGGCGGCGCGCCATCACTTCGCGCGCGGCCTTCATCTGCTCCTCGAAATCCGCGTCATGCCGCGTCAGCGCGAATCCGCCGGGCGTTTCGCTGACGCTCAGCTCATCCCCCAGCTCGACGCGCAGTCGCGCGAGTATCTCCTTCGGCAGCACCACGCCGGCGGAGTTTCCGATTTTGATGATCTTGAGCGGCTTCGTCATAACGGATGTTATAACAGATTCACCGCCCCTCGCCAACCTCCGCAAGCCGCGCCACCCGCGCCAGATGCTCGGCCCGCCCGAACGGGAAGCGCCGGTAGAAGAAGGCGGCGGCGAAGCCCAGCCCGAGATAGAGGCAGATGAACAGCAAGGTCAGCCGGTCGATCGCCGCGATCGGCACCTTGCCCGGCTGGGCGGCGGCGGGGAAGCCGGCGAGCGCCAGGATCGATCCCGCCGCGAAGATGCCGAGCCCGCTCGTGCATTTCTGGACGAAGAAGGCGCCGGCGAAGAACACCCCCTCCGATCGCCGCCCGGTCTCGATCTCCGAATGCTCGACGACATCGGCCATCATCGATGCGCCCAGGATCGTGGAGGAGACGCTGCACGTCGCGTTGACGGTGAAGATCGCGAACAGCACCGGCACCAGCCATGGACTGCCAACCGCGGGAAACAGCCCGGCCAGCCGCAGCACATAGGGCGTGCTCAGCAGCAGCGCGGCGGCGATCATGAAGCCCATCGCCGCGATCGGCTTGCCCGTCCGCTTCGCGACGCGCGGCGCGATCAGGAAGGCGCCGATCACCCCCACCAGCAGCGTCAGCGCCAGCAGCTGATAGGCCCAGGGCGCGAACTGCCAGACATAGGCATAGAGATAGTTGGAGAGCGCGAAGTTGATCCCCTGCGCCGAATAATAGCAGATCCCCGCCCCCATCAGGATCAGGAAGGCCCGGTTGCGCACCGTCTCGCCCATCTCGGCCAGGCTCGCGCGAAACGGCTGGCGGGCGATCTCGGCACGGGGCAGCCGCTTGATCTCGCCATGCGTGCCGAGCGCGGAGACCAGGATCGCGACCAGCATCGCCACCGCGCCGCCGATCGCGAAGCCCGGATAGCCGCTCCGATGGAGCACGCCCCCGGGCAGGAACCAGCCATAGGCCGCCATCATCATCGCCATGCCGCCGCCCCAGCCGAACAGGTAGCGATAGGCCATGATCCGGGTGCGCTCGTCATAATCGGCCGAAAGCTCGGGGCTCAGCGCCTGCGACGGCACCTCATAGGCCGAGACCGCGGTGCGCACGACCACGGCGGTCGCGAACACCCAGACCAGCATGCCGTAATGCGACAGCGCCGGCGGGTTCCACAGCAGCAGCCAGCCCGCCGCGATCGGCACCGCGGAGGCGTACATCCAGGGATGGCGCCGCCCCCATCGGCTCCGCGTCCGATCGGACAGGAAACCGATCGCCGGATCGATCACCGCGTCGAACAGCAGCGCGCACATGATCGCGAAGCCGACCTCGGCGGAGGGCAGCCCGATCACCTGGTTGTAGAAGAGCAGCAGGAAGGTGGAGAAGCACAGATCCTTCACGCCATAGGCGGCGGCGCCGAAACCATAAGCGAGCATGATCGGGGCGGCCACGCGGCGAACCGGGGGAATCGCGCCGCTCATGGTCTGTACTGCCTCCGGTTGCATGCGATCCCTCTTCTTTCCGGGCGCACCATAGGTGGAGGCGGTCTCGGGTCAATCGAAAGCGATTGGAATATCGGGTATGGCTTGTGCCCGGCCGCCGGTCAGGTATATCCCGCCCTCTTAGAACAAAGAGAACGGCACCGATGGCGCTCGACCCGGAAATCTTCGACGCTCTCCTCGATACGATCCGCCGTTTCGTCGCCGAACGGCTCCGCCCGCTGGAGGCGGAAGTGGAGGAAGCCGACGCGATTCCCGCCGCCGTGATCGAGGAGATGCAGGCGCTCGGGCTGTTCGGCCTGTCGATCGCCGAAGACTATGGCGGCCTGGGCCTCACCATGGCCGAGGAATGCCGCGTCGCGATCGAGATGGGCCGCACCACCCCCGCCTTCCGCTCGGCCTTCGGCACCAATGTGGGGATCGGCAGCCAGGGGCTGGTGATGGCCGGAACGCCCGAGCAAAAGGCCGAATGGCTGCCGCGCATCGCCTCGGGCGAGATCGTCACCAGCTTCGCCCTCACCGAGCCCGATGTCGGTTCCGATTCCGGCGCGGTGAAGACCCGGGCGGTGCGCGACGGCGACGTCTATCGCCTCACCGGCACCAAGCGCTTCATCACCAATGCCGACAAGGCGCAGCTCTTCACCGTGATGGCGCGCACCGGCGACGCGCCGGGCGGCCACGGCGTCTCCGCCTTCCTCGTCCCCCGCGACCTGCCCGGCGTCTCGATCGGCGAGCCGGAAAAGAAGATGGGGCAGAAGGGCGCCAGGGTCGCCGACGTGATCTTCGACGACGTCCCCGTCCCCGCCGCCAATCGCCTGGGCGCGGAAGGCGAGGGCTTCCGCATCGCGATGCAGGTGCTCGATCGCGGGCGGCTGCACATCTCGGCAGTCTGCGTCGGCGTGGCGGAGCGGCTGATCGCCGATTGCGTCGCCTATGCGAGCGAGCGCAAGCAGTTCGGCAAGCCGATCGCCGAGCACCAGCTCATCCAGGCGCTGCTCGCCGATTCCAAGACCGAGGCGCTCGCCGCCCGCGCGCTGGTGCTGGAGACCGCCGCCGCGAAAGACGCCGGCGCCAACACCACGATGGAGGCGGCAGCCGCGAAGTATTTCGCCAGCGAGATGGTCGGCCGCGTCGCCGATCGCGCGGTGCAGATCTTCGGCGGCGCGGGCTATATCGCCGATTACGGCATCGAACGGCTCTACCGCGACGTGCGGCTGTTCCGGATCTACGAAGGCACCAGCCAAATCCAGCAGCTCATCATCGCCCGCGAGACGCTGAGAAGAGGCGGATAAAAAAGCCCTCTCCCCATCGGGGAGAGGGTTGGGAGAGGGGCAGGTGCGAGACGGCGGCGATATGCCCCTCTCCCCGGCCCTTCCCACGATGAGGAGAGGGAGAAGAATGGACACCACCAACCTGTTCCGGCTCGACGGCCGGGTCGCGCTCGTCACCGGCGGATCGCGCGGCATCGGCCGGATGATCGCGGCAGGCTTCGTCTCCCAGGGCGCGAGGGTCTATATCTCCTCCCGCAAGGCCGAAGCCTGTAGGGAAACCGCCGCCACGCTCGGCCCGAACTGCATCGCCCTGCCCGAGGACGTCTCCACCGTCGCCGGCTGCAAGGCGCTCGCGGAGAAGCTCGCCGCGCTGGAGCCCCGGCTCGACATCCTGGTCAACAATGCCGGCGCCGCCTGGGGTGAACCCTTCGAAACCTTCCCCGAACAGGGCTGGGACAAGGTGATGGACCTCAACGTCAAGTCACCCTTCTTCCTCACCCAAGCGCTCCACGACCTGCTCAACGCCGGCGCCTCGGCGGAGCGGCCGGCCAAGGTCATCAACATCACCTCGATCGACGGCCAGCGGCTCAATCCGTGGGAGACCTACAGCTATCACGCCTCCAAATCGGCGCTGATCTACCTGACCAAGCGCATGGCCGCCCGGCTGATCCGCGACCATATCAACGTCACCTCGATCGCCCCCGGCGCCTTCGCCAGCGAGATGAACAAGGCCGCGCGCGACCATGGCGGCGAAGTCGCCAGGGCGATCCCGGCGAAGCGCATCGGCGTGGACGAGGACATGGCCGGTGCCGCCATCTACCTCGCCTCCCGCGCGGGCGACTATGTGGTCGGCGACACGATCACGGTCGATGGCGGGCTGGTCAATGCGTCGCTTGGGGTGAGCATCGACGGCTGACGCCTCAGGCTCAGCGCGCGATGCCCCCCGCCGCCAGCACCGCCAGCGTCACCAGCTCGCTCGCCGTCGCCGACATCGGGGCGATCTGCACGGGCTTCTCCATGCCGATCAGCATCGGGCCGATCGTCGAATCGCCGCCCAGCTCGCGCAGCAGCTTGGCGGAGATGTTCGCCGATTGCAGGCCCGGCATGATGAGCACGTTCGCCGGCCCCGAAAGCCGCGCGAAGGGATAATTGGCCATCTGGCGCGGATTGAGCGCGACATCGGGCGACATCTCGCCTTCATATTCGAACTGCGGCGCGCGCTCGTCGAGCATCTTGATCGCGCCGCGGACATTCTCGAGCCAGCGCCCCTCGGGATTGCCGAAGTTCGAATAGCTGAGAAAGGCGACGCGCGGCTCATGGCCCATGCGCCGCGCAACCTGGGCGGTGCCCTCGGCGATCGCGGCGAGTTCCTCGGCGGTCGGGCGCTCGTTCACCGTCGTATCGGCGATGAACACGGTGTGCGACTGGCCGACCAGCACATGGATGCCGAACGCGGTGCGGCCCGGCGCATAGTCGATCACGCGCAGCACCTGGCGCATCGTCTCGGCATAGGTGCGGGTAACGCCGGTAATCATCGCATCGGCTTCGCCCAGCTGGAGCAGCAGCGCGCCGAAGATGTTGCGATCGCGATTGACCATCCGCTCGATGTCGCGGCGCAGATAGCCGCGGCGCTGGAGCCGCTGATACAGGAACTCCACCATCTGCGGCACCAGCGGCGAATTGACGCTGTTGTGCAGCTCGAACTCGTCCGGATTGGCGCCGAGCGCGCGCAGCCGGTCATGGACCGATTCGCGGCCGACCAGCACCGGGATGCCATAGCCGCCGTCCTTGAACGCGATCGCCGCGCGCAGCACGACTTCCTCCTCGCCCTCGGCGAAGATCACCCGCTTCGGGTTCGCCCGCGCGCCCTCATAGGCAAGGCTGAGCACCGAGGTCGTCGGGTTGAGCCGCGCCTTCAGCGACTGGCGATAGGCCGCCATGTCGGTGATCGGCTTGGTCGCCACGCCCGAATCCATCGCGGCCTGCGCCACGGCGACGGGAACGATCTCCATCAGCCGCGGATCGAACGGCGCCGGAATGATATAGTCGGGGCCGAAGCTGTGCTGCACGCCGTACGCCGCGGCCACTTCCTCCGGCACCTGCTGGCGCGCGAGCTGGGCGAGCGCATCGGCCGCGGCGATCTTCATCGCGTCGTTGATCGTCGTCGCCCGCACGTCGAGCGCGCCGCGGAAGATGAACGGGAAACCGAGCACGTTGTTGACCTGGTTCGGATAGTCCGAACGGCCGGTGGCGATGATGACGTCCGGCCGCGCGCGCTTGGCGTCGGGCGGGGTGATCTCGGGATCGGGGTTCGCCATCGCGAAGATGATCGGCTTGGGCGCCATCTTGGCGAGCAGCTCAGGCGGCAGCGCATTGGCGGCGGAGAGCCCCAGGAATACGTCCGCACCCTCCAGCGCATCGGCCAGGCTACGGCGATCGGTCGCCACCGCATGGGCCGACTGCCACTGGTTCACGTCCTCGCGGCCCTGGTAGATCACGCCCTTGCGGTCGCACATCAGCAGGTTGTTCTGCGGCAGGCCCATCGCCTTGATGAGATCGGTGCAGGCGATCGCGGCGGCGCCGGCGCCGTTCACCACCACCTTGGTCGTCTTGATGTCGCGCCCGGTGAGGTACAGCGCATTGATGAGCCCAGCAGCGGCGATGATCGCGGTGCCGTGCTGGTCGTCATGGAACACCGGGATGTTCATGCGTTCCCGGAGCGTCTGCTCGATCACGAAGCATTCGGGGGACTTGATGTCCTCCAGGTTGATGCCGCCGAAGCTCGGCTCCAGCAGCTCGATCGCGTCGATCAGCCGGTCGACATCCTCGGTGTTGAGCTCCAGGTCGATCGCGTCGACATCGGCGAAGCGCTTGAACAGCACCGACTTGCCTTCCATCACCGGCTTGGAGGCGAGCGCGCCGAGATTGCCAAGCCCCAGGATCGCCGTGCCGTTCGAGATCACCGCGACCAGATTGCCCTTGGCGGTATAGTCATAGGCGAGCGCCGGATTCTCCGCGATCGCCAGCACGGGCACCGCGACGCCCGGCGAATAGGCCAGAGCCAGGTCGCGCTGGGTCGCCATCGGCTTCGACGCGACGATCTCGATCTTACCCGGACGACCTTCCGAATGGTATCGCAGCGCCTCGCGATCGGAAAACTGGACGTTGCTATCTTCGGACATCGATCTCTCCCGGGGAATGCGATCCCTTTAAGGTCCGTGTTCCGCAGCCGCAATGAGCGTAATCGGCGTTTCTGCATCGTTGCAGCCATACAAACCGGGCCGATCCGGCCCTGACGGCGCAAGCATGTGCGAAATTCCACACATTTCCACTTGTCCCCAGGATAAAGTCCGCCGGGTGTTTGACGCCTCCGCCGGTTCGGCTACCGAAAGGCCCGCATGTCTTCCGCCGCCCCCACTCCGATGATGGCGCAATATCTCGCGCTCAAGGCCGAAGCCGAGGATTGCCTGCTCTTCTACCGGATGGGCGACTTCTTCGAGCTGTTCTTCGACGATGCCAAGGTGGCGAGCGCCGTGCTCGATATCGCGCTCACCGCGCGCGGCGAGCATGAAGGCGAGCGCATCCCGATGTGCGGCGTGCCGGCGCATGCGATGGACGGCTATCTCGCCCGCCTCATCAAGGCCGGCCACCGCGTCGCCATCGCCAACCAGACCGAGACGCCCGAGGAAGCGAAGAAGCGCGCCGGCTCCAAGGCGCTGGTCGCCCGTGCGATCATCCGAGTCGTCACCGCCGGCACGCTGACCGAGGAATCGCTGCTCGACAGCCGCGCCGCGAACTGGTGCGTCGCGCTCGGCGAGGCCGGCGGCCAGGTCGCGATCGCCTGCGCCGACGTCTCAACCGGCCGGTTCGAGCTGATCGAGACCGATGCCGAACGCGTCACCGCCGAGATCGCCCGGCTCGCCCCCGCCGAGACCGTCGCCAGCGATGCCTCCGCCTTTGCCGAACTCGCAACCGTGCAGCGCCCCCGCGTCGATTTCGAAAGCGCCAATGGCGAGGCGCGGCTCAAGCGCCTGTTCGGCGTCGCGACGCTCGACGGGTTCGGCCAGTTCTCCCGCGCCGCGCTCGCCGCGGCGGGCGGGCTCCTCGCCTATCTGGAGCATACCGCCAAGGGATCGCTCCCCTTCCTGCGCCCGCCGCGCCTGAGCCGCGCCGACGCCGCGATGGCGATCGACGCCGCCACCCGCGAGAGCCTGGAACTCACCGTCAGCGCCGCCGG
>NZ_JAAVVE010000077.1 GCF_018449795.1 Sphingomonas sp. dw_22 | reverse complement strand
CGTAGGCCCGGCCGGGAGCTCACACGGACGTGCGACAGAATCCTTAGGGGGGACGGGGGGTGGGGGGCGGGGGGTGCGGTGGTCGCGGGGGCATCGGGAGCCGCGGCCGGTTCGGGGGCGGGCGGGGCGGTGGTGGCTGCGGCGGCGGCGGCGGTTTCCGCAGCGGCGGTGGTGGCGGCTTCGGCGGCGGTGGTGGCTTTGGCGGCGGCGGCGGCGGTGGCCGCGGCATGCCCCCCCAGGTGGTCGGCGAAGCGACCGGCGTGGTCAAATTCTTCAACGCGCAGAAGGGCTTCGGCTTCGTCGTCCGTGATGATGGCGGTGAGGACGTGTTCGTGCATATCTCGGCAGTCGAGCAGGCGGGCCTGACCGGCTTGGCGGAAGGCCAGCCGATGGGCTTCACGCTCGTCGATCGCGGCGGCCGCATCTCGGCGACCGAGCTCAAGATCGACGGCGAGCCGCTCCCGGTCGAAGACCGCGGCCCGCCGCGCGATCGCGATGCCGGCCCGGGTGGCCCGCGCGGTGGCGCCGGCGGTGCCGGTGGCCCGCAGCGTCAGCTCACCGGCGAGAAGGCGACCGGCACGGTCAAGTTCTTCAACGCCATGAAGGGCTTCGGCTTCATCCAGCGCGATGACGGCCAGCCGGATGCCTTCGTCCACATCTCCGCCGTCGAGCGCGCGGGCATGCCCACGCTCAACGAAGGCGACCGTCTCGAGTTCGAGCTCGAGGTCGATCGTCGCGGCAAATACGCAGCGGTAAACCTCACGCCGATGAGCTGAGGTTTTCGCGCCAAGCGATTCGGGAAGGGCCGGGCGGCGACGCCTGGCCCTTTCTCGTTTTGGGAGACTTTGCGATTCGGGTGCGGCGTCGTGCTCCCGCGTTCGCAGGCACAAGCTGTTCGGGTCGAGACCTCTCCCCATCACCCGGCCGAAGGAAGGGTTGGCGGAGTACCTCGACGCCGAACGCCGATCGGCCCTGGGCGCCGAACCGGGCGCCGGGTGAATCGCAAGAACCTGTGCCGAAACGACCCGTATTGGGCACCCGAACTGGGTGTGAAGATGGTTAATATGCTGTAAAAGCGAAACACGGCAAAGGTTCGGGAGACGGGGCGATGAAGAAGTTTCTGTTCACGGCGTGCGCGATCGGCGCACTGGCGGCGGCGACTCCCGCGCTGGCAGGTCCGGAATATCGCTTCTCGGGCACGTTCCTTCCCTCCACCGGCACCAGCTTCAGCGAGCTGCTCGGCGGCGGCTCGTTCGACGGCAGCTACTCGCTGGCCGGCAGCGCCTTCCCGACCAGCGGCATCGGCTATTTCGACAGTTTCTCGCTGAACCTGCGCGATTCGACCGGCGCGATCCTGCTTACCCTGACCCAGGGCGTCGGCACGGCGGGCGGCTATATCAACACCGGATATGCCTCCATCTATGGCGGCACCACGCTCCTGTTCTCGGACGCCACGTCGGACTATCTCCAGCTCGTCGTACCCACCGGCTTCGGCGGCACCGGCGCGGTCCTTGCCAATGGCTATTCCTATGCGCAGATCGCGCCGCAGAACCAGGCGATCATCGGCAGCGGCGTGATCTCCGTGCCGGAGCCTGCGGCCTGGGGGCTGATGCTCGGCGGCTTCGGCGCGATGGGCATGGCGCTGCGCAGCCGCCGGACGCGCGTGCGCGTCGCCTACGCCTGACCTTCAGGTAACGAGCCGCTTCAATCCCTCGATCGTGTCGGCCTCGTGCGCCGGCTTGTCGGTGCGGATGCGGCTGATCCGGGGGAAGCGCATCGCCACGCCCGATTTGTGGCGCTTCGATTCGTGGATCGAATCGAACGCGACTTCGAGCACCAGGGTCTTCTCCACCTCGCGCACCGGGCCGAAGCGATTGACCGTGTGGGTGCGCACGAAGTGGTCGAGCCATTTCAGCTCCTCGTCGGTAAAGCCGAAATAGGCCTTGCCGACCGGGAGCAGCTCGCCGCTCCCGGTCCAGGCGCCGAAGCTGTAGTCCGAATAGAAGGACGAGCGCTTGCCCGAGCCGCGCTGGGCGTACATCAGCACGCAATCGGCGGTAAGCGGATCGCGCTTCCATTTATACCACAGCCCTGCGCGACGCCCCGCGACATAGGGCGAATCGCGGCGTTTGAGCATCACCCCTTCGATCGAGGCGTCGCGGGCACCGGCGCGGATCTCCTCCAGCGCGGCGAAATCGGGGGCGTCGATGATCGCCGAGACATCGAAACGCGCCGGATCGAGGTGTGCGGCGAAGGCTTCCAGCCGGGCGCGGCGTCCGGACCAGTCCAGCGCGCGCAGATCCTCCGCCGCGTCGAACAATATGTCGTAGAGGCGGACGAAGGCGGGAAAGTCGGCGAGCGTCTTCGCCGACACCAGCTTGCGGCCGAGGCGCTGCTGGAGCGCGTTGAAACTGGCCGCCTCTCCGCCCTGGAACTCGCCTTTAACCAGCAATTCGCCGTCGAGCACGCCGGGCGTGGCGAAGGCGGCGGCGACCTCGGGGAAGCTGCGGGTGATGTCGTCGCCCGCGCGGCTGTAGAGCCGCGTCTCGCCCGCGACATGGACGAGCTGGACGCGGATGCCGTCCCATTTCCACTCGGCGGCATAGTCGTCGAGGCTGACGGTCGTCTCCTCCAGCGGGTGGGCGAGCATGAAGGGGCGGAAGACGGGGACGTCCTGCGGCGTGGGCTGCGCGCCGCTGCCTTCGGCCCAGGCGAACAGCGGGGCATAGGGCGGGGCGAGGCCGTGCCACACTTCCTCCACCGCATCGACTTCGAGACCAAAAGCTTGCGCCAACGCCGTCTTGGCGAGGCGCGCGGAGACGCCGACGCGCAGCGCACCGGTGGCGAGCTTGAGCAGGGCGAAGCGCTCATCGGCCTCCAGCCGGTCGAGCATCGCGGCGAGCGTGGCCGGCGCATCGGACTTGGAGATCGTGCCGAGCGTCGCGACCACGTGCGAGAGCGTCAGCGGCTCGGCATCGGGCGGCGGCACGTGCGGCTCGGGCCAGAGCAAGGCGATCGTCTCGGCCGTGTCGCCCACGAAGTCGCGGCTCATCGCGAACAGCACCGGATCGACCCGCGCCTCGACCATCGTGCGGATCAGCGCGGGCTTCACCGCGGGGAGATCGAGCCCGCCGGTGAGCGCTGCCATCGCCCAGCCGCGATCGGGATCGGGGGTCTGCCGCAGATAGTCGCCGATCAGGCGCAGCTTGGCGTTGCGCGAGCGCGTGTAGATCAGGCCATCGAGCAGATCGGCGAATGCGCGCATGCCCGACTAAATGGTTTCGGCAGCGCATTTGTGCCAGAGCATCGCGCATGCTGCGCATCCTCGGGCTGATTCTCCTCCTTCTGCTCGGGCTCGCGGGCTGGGGCTATGCCAATGTCCTGGCCGATCCGGTCGTGCGGCGCGCCGCGATCACGATGCCGGGCCTGCCTGCCACCGCGCAGCCGCTGCGTGTCGCCTTGATAAGCGACGTCCATGTCCAGGGGCCGGACATGCCGCCCGAGCGAGTCGCGCGCATCGTCGCCCAGGTGAATGCCGAGCGGCCCGATCTCGTGCTGCTGGCGGGCGATTTCGTCGGCGATCGTGCGCTCGGCACGCGCAGCTATTCGGATGCGGAGATCGCCGCGCCGCTGGGGCGCCTGCGGGCGCCGCTGGGCGTCTATGCGGTGCTCGGCAACCACGACTATTGGCGTGCGCCCTCGGGCATGCGCAGCGCGTTGCAGGCAGCGGGCATCCGGATGCTGGACAATCGTGCACTGCGCGTCGGCGGGATCACGTTGGTAGGCATAGGCGACGAACAGACAGGCCATGCCAATGTGCCGGCGGTGGTCCAGGCGGCCGCGCGCCTGCCCGGGCCGATCCTGGCATTCACCCACAGCCCCGACGTGATCCCGCGCTTGCCGCCGCAATTCGGCGCGGTGCTCGCCGGGCATACCCATTGCGGCCAGATCGTGCTGCCCTGGTATGGCGCGTTGACGACCGCGTCGCGCTATGGCGACCGCTATCGCTGCGGCGTGATCCATGAGGGCGCCCGCGCGATCGTGGTGGGCGCGGGCTGGGGGACGAGCGTGCTCCCGTTCCGCTTCGGCGCGCCGCCGGACTGGTGGCTGGTGACGATCGGTCCGGGCGCTCAGTCGCGGACGTAGCGGAACGGCATTTCCTCGGTGCTGCCGTCCTTGTGGCGGATCCGCACCCAGCAGGTCATCGCGCGCGGGCCGGTGATGCGAAAGGTCAGGCCGTCGAAATGAATCGCGTCCTTCTCGATCGCGACGAGCGGGAATTCCACGGCCTTTCCGGTGGCGTCCTCCCATCCGGTCAGGTCCGCGTTGAAGTGGCGCAGGCGATAGACCAGCGATTCGCCGCGCGGGACGATCTGCATCAACTCATAGAACTCGATGCCGCCCTTGCCGTCTTCCTGCAGGAAATGACCGGCGATCCTGCCCGCCTGCGGCGCCGAATAGACTTCGGTGGCCGGTGCCCCCAATCCTTCGCCCCGCCAGGTGCCGGCTAGCCAGGCGAGCTGGTCCAGCGTGGCGGCCGGCGATTGCGCGCCGGCGGCGAGACTGCGGGTCTCCTGCGCGAGGGCGGGCGGCGCAAGACAGAGCAACAAGGCGGCCAGCGTGCAGCGAATCATATATGTTCTCCCCCGGAAACGCCTCATCCTATCGCAAACGCTGGTGCGCGATAGCCATGCACGCTAGGACTTGAGCCCCATTCCATGGAGATTCCCTCGCATGAAGCTCGTCCTGATCGCGGCAGCCGCCTGCCTCGTGCCCCTCGCCGCCTCGGCCCAGACCGTGCCCGCCCCGGCGGCCACTGAAGCCGTGGCGACCGCGCCGGCGCCCGCCGCGGATGCCGCCTCCGCGGCCAAGTTCAACCTCGACACGCCGATCGAAACGCTGGTCGCCGACGAGAAGGCCAAGGCCGTTCTCGCCGTCGATCTGGGGACCGATGTCACGGCGAATCCGTCCTATGACCAGTTCAAGTCGATGAGCCTGCACCAGGTGCAGCCCTTTGCGCCGGACAAGCTGACCGACGATCTGCTGAAGAAGGTCGAGACTGACCTCGCCGCGATCAAGTGATGTGAGAAGGGCCGGGGATCGCTCCCCGGCCCTTTCTGATTCGGCCCTTTTCGGGGGCGTTCGGTTCAGCCCTTGCGGCTGGCCTCGAACAGGAACCAGGCGCGTTCCTCGGCCTGGTCGGTCCATTCGTCGACGATGCCGCTGGTGGCATTGTCGCCGGCCGCCTCGGCGGCTTCCTTCACCGCGCGGAAGCTCTCGACCAGCTTGAGATTATCCTCGCGCAGCTCGACCAGCATGTCGCCCGGGGCGACGTAGTCGGCGTCATTGTCCTTGATCGTCTGATGGCGCGCGACGTCGCCGATTGAGCGGAGCGTGACGTTGCCGGTCTTGCGCACGCGCTCGGCGATCGCGTCGGTCACGCCGTAGATCTGCGCGGCCTGGTCATCGAGCAGCAGGTGATAGTCGCGGAAATGCGGACCCGAGACGTGCCAGTGGAAATTCTTGGTCTTGAGGTAGAGCGCGAAGCAATCCGCCAGCGCGCTGTTCAGCGCATCGGCGACGCTCTTGGTGTCGTTGCGGTTGAGGTCGGTAGGCGTCTGGAGCGCCGCGGTCTTGTCTGCCATCTTTCGTCCTCCGGAAAGTTTCGATTCGTGGGGCTAACGAACGGCATATAGTGCCGGGTCCATGCCCGCACATGGGATTTATACCGATGACAGCAATCGAGCGAGCCATAGCTCAGAGCAGGCGCACCGCGCCCAGGCCGATATAGGCGCCGGCGATCAGGAACAGCGCGCCCGTGCCGATGCGGAGCCGGCCCAAAGGGAGCGCGCGCCAGGCCCGCTCGCCCAGCACGGTGGCGACGAAGGCAACCGCGAAGGCCCCCAGCGTCGCGCCCGCCGCCGCCAGCCAGGGCAGGCCGCGCAGCGAGAGCGCCAGCGTGAAGAACTGCGTCTGCCCGCCGAACGCCAGGATCGCGACGCCGAGCAGCGGCGTGAGGAACGCGCCGAGCCGCCAGCGATCGAGCCGCTGGGGCGGCTTGGCCGGCCACAGCGCCGCCAGTCCGCCGAAGATGAGCGCCACCGCCAGGAACAGCGCCTGGGCATTGGGTGTCATCCTCGGCGCCATCGCCAGGCTCGCGGCGGC
Source organism: Sphingomonas sp. dw_22 (assembly GCF_018449795.1). Taxonomy (GTDB): domain Bacteria; phylum Pseudomonadota; class Alphaproteobacteria; order Sphingomonadales; family Sphingomonadaceae; genus Sphingomonas. The sequence goes on along the minus strand of NZ_JAAVVE010000077.1, from coordinate 3,599 downwards.
GGCGAGGAAATTGCCGATCGCATGACCAAGGCCAGCGGCCAGCGCGACGAGGATCGGCCGGCGGAAGCGATCGGCGAGGATCGCGGTGAGCGTGGCGGGACGCTCGCCCAATTGTGTCAGGATGGCCAGAAGGAAGGCCGGGACGATCGCTTCCATATGCCTCCCTCGTTCGTGGGGCATATTGGGCCGGGCGGGGTTAAGGGGGCGTCAAGCGGTGGGGGATGACGCAGTTCGAACCACGCGAAGCAAATCCTCCCCGAGCAGAGCTCGGGGAGGATTTGGTGTATCCGATTCAAACTAGGGTACCCCCAAACGGCTCCCGCCTTGACTTTTCCGGCGGACTCGCGCAGTTGCGCCCTTCTGGAAGCGGTGCGCCTCGCGTGCCGCTCTTTCTTTTTATCAGATTCAAGGGTTTCGGGTCATGGCCAAGCCGACCACTGTCAAGATCAAGCTCGTCAGCACGGCGGACACGGGTTTCTTCTACGTCACGAAGAAGAATCCGCGCACCCAGACCGAGAAGTTCTCGTTCCGCAAGTATGATCCCGTCGTGCGCAAGCATGTCGAGTTCAAGGAAGCGAAGATCAAGTAATCTCCCTCGCGGGATTGCGCGGTTCCTCGCGAAAGCGGGGATCGTCTTCCGGAAGCCCCAGGCCCTATGGCTGTGGGGCTTCTTCTGTGCCCGCCTGTTCGGGCGGCAGGAGCGCGCGCACTTCCTCCATGAAGCGCGCCAGCGAGATCGGCTTGGAGACATAGGCATTCGCGCCCACCGCACGGATGCGTTCCTCATCCTCGCGCCCGGCATAGGCGGTGACCGCCATGATCGGAATCGAGCGCAGCTCCGAATCGAGCTTCATCTGCTGGATCAGCTCATAGCCGCTGACATGCGGCAGCTGGATATCCATGATCGCAAGGTCGGGCTCGAAGCTGCGCGCCGCGGCGACCGCGTCGCGCCCGTCCTTCACCGGCTCGGTGGCAAAGCCATGCGCACGCAGCAGATCGCAGAACAGCTTCAGATTGAGTTCGTTGTCCTCGACAACGAGCACCCTTTTTGCCACGCGCTTGACCCTATGCTTTCAGGGACTCTCTAGGCGATGGCGGCGTTGGAAACAAATGCGGCGGCATTGGCGCTCCAGGCGCTCGCCTGGACGCTGGGCGATTCGCACCGCGCGAGCCGGCTGCTCGACCTGACCGGGCTCGATCCCGCATCGCTGCGAGCACGCGCCGGCGAGCCTTCGCTGCTCGCTGCCACGCTGGGTTTCCTCGAAGCGCACGAGCCCGATCTGATCGCCTGTGCCGAGGCGCTGGACGTGAAGCCCGCCGCTTTGGTCGCCGCGCGCATGGCGCTGGAGCGCGCATGAAGCCGCTGCTGATTACCGATTGCGACGAAGTGCTGCTCCACATGGTCCGCCATTTCGGTACCTGGCTGGACGAGGCGCACGCGATCGACTTCACGCCCAATGGCGGCGATTTCGCCCATTCGATGCGGCGCCGGCACGACCGCAGCCTGGTGGAGCGTGATGAGATGTGGGGGCTGCTCGACGGCTTCTTCCCGGCCGAGATGGCGCGCCAGACGTTGGTGCCGCATGCCCGCGAGGCGCTGGCGGCGCTTGCCGAACAGGCCGAGATCGTCGTGCTCACCAATCTGGGCGATCATTGCCGCCCGCACCGCATCGCCCAGCTCGCCACGCACGGCATCGCCCACCGCGTCGAGTGCAACCAGGGCGGCAAGGGCGGGCCGGTGGCGAAGCTGATCGCGGAATTCGGCGCGACCGTCACGGTGTTCGTCGACGATCTCGCGGTCCATCACGAATCGGTCGCGAAGCATGCGCCGGAGGTGTTTCGCCTCCACATGGTCGCCGAGCCGAGCCTCGCGCCCCATGTGCCGGCCGCGCCGCATGCCCATGCCCGCATCGACGACTGGCGCGAGGCGCAGGACTGGATCGCGGCGCGCTTCGCCGCGGGGAGCGTGGCCGGGGCCATGACTGGGGGTTGACCGCCATCGCCGCTGGTGGTTGAGCGGCGGCATGACCACCGCCATCGATCGCAAGCTGGAAGAGCTGGGCCTCTCCCTTCCCGAAGCCGCCGCTCCTGTGGCCGCCTATGTTCCCGCGGTCGAGGCGGGCGGGCTGCTCCATATCTCCGGGCAGCTCCCGTTCAAGGACGGCGCGCTGATGACCGGGCGGCTGGGCGACGGCCGCGATCTGGAATTCGGCGCCGAGGCCGCGCAGCGCTGCGCGCTGATGCTCGTCGCGCAGATCAAGAAGGCGCTGGACGGCGATCTCTCGCGCGTCGTGCGGATCGTGAAGCTCGGCGTGTTCGTCAATTCCGCGGCGGACTTCACCGATCAGCCCAAGGTGGCCAACGGCGCGTCGGAGCTGATGGTGGCGCTGTTCGGCGAGGAAGGCCGCCATGCCCGCAGCGCCGTGGGCGTGCCCGTGCTGCCGCTCGGCGCCGCGGTGGAAGTGGACGCGATCGTCGCGATTCGGTGATCGCCCGCTGACCTGCGCTGTCTGTTGCGGTCCAGCAACAGTTCCTCACGATCCTGTCACAAACCGGCAAATAATGTTGTGCGCCGCAGCGTAATTCGGCAATGATCCTTTCGTCATCTGGAAGCTGCCCGGCCATCGAGCCACTAGAGATGCAGCGTCAGGCGACGGCAGGTGGGGACCCTTTGGGAATTTATTGAAAGGGATTCCATGCGCTTCTCAACGATCGGCTTCGGCGCGCTCATGCTCGCCTCCACCGCGCCCGCCATGGCGCAAGACGAAACCGCGCCCGCGCCGGCGATCACCATCAACGGCAGCGCCACCGTGGTCAGCGACTACAAGTTCCGCGGCATCTCGCAGACCGACGGCAACTTCGCGGTCCAGGGCGGCATCACGATCAGCCACGCTTCGGGCTTCTATATCGGCACCTGGGGTTCGTCGATCGACGACTATGTGACCGCCCATGGCTCCGCGCATCAGGAACTCGACCTGATCGCGGGCTTCAAGAAGACCTTCGGCGGCGCGACGTTCGATGTCGGCGCAGTCTATTACGTCTATCCGGGCACCCGCGCGGCCGGCGATCCCAGCTCGTCGGACTTCATCGAGCCCTATGCCTCGATCTCCTATGCGCTCGGCCCGGTGACCGCCAAGGGCACGGTGAACTATGCGCCGAAGCAGAAGGCGCTGGCGCTCGACCAGATCGGTCCGAAGAACGACAACGTCTATATCGCCGGCGATCTTTCGGGTGCCATTCCCAACACGCCGATCGGCCTCACCGCCCATCTCGGCCATACGTTCGGCCCGAGCTGGCTGGCGATCGGCAAGGAATATACCGACTGGAGCCTGGGCGCGACCTACACCTACAAGGCGCTGACCTTCGGCGTTTCCTATGTCGACACCGATGGCGACTTCATCACGCCCACCGGCAAGAATGCCAGCAAGGGCGGCGTGCTCGGCTCGATCGGCGTCAGCTTCTAAAGCGAACGCCGGCCGTAACAGGCCAGAGAAAAGGGCCGGTCCGCAAATCGCGGGCCGGCCCTTTTCGTTTGCCGATGCGGCGGGTTTATTGCGGGGTGCTGGCCGGGGGCGTGGCGGCCGGCGCAGGAGCAGGTG
>NZ_JAAVVE010000076.1 GCF_018449795.1 Sphingomonas sp. dw_22 | reverse complement strand
GGAGAGGGGGAGGGGTGGGGGGGGGGGGGGGGGGGGGAGAGGACCGGGGGGCGGCGGGTCGGGGGGGGGTTGGCGGGGGCCTGTGTCGGGGGGGCGGCCGGCGCGGCGGGGGTCCGGGCGATCTCGCGGGGGCGGGACAGCCATGCCGTGGCGGCGCCGGCCAGGAGTACGGCCGCCGCGCCTGCGATCCCGATCGGCAGGCGGTTGGCCCGCCTGGCCGTGGCGCGGGGCTGCGGCGCCTGTCCCGGGGCCCAGGCCGCCTTCCAGACCCGCGGATCATAGGAGTCGACGAAATGGCCGTGCATTGCTTCTCCCCAGCGATCGCGATCATGGCCCCGCACGGCAATGCTTGCAACGCAACGCAGACATTGCTGCGTGCCGCGATTGGAGGCTACATCGGGGTCCGCGATTGGGGGAAGCGTGCATGATACCGCTGAAGACCGAATGGCATGCGGTTACCGACGTGGGCGTGGTGCGGCGCGTGAACGAGGATCGCTACCTCGCGTCCGACGCGCTCGGCATCTGGGCGGTGGCGGACGGCATGGGCGGCATGTCGCGCGGCGACTGGGCGGCCAGCATGGTGATCGATTCGCTGGGGGCGGTGCCCTATCAGGAGGATCTGCGCCAGACGATCGCCGGCGCCACGGCGGCGCTCCACCAGGCGAATGCGCGCATCCTCGACGAAGCCAAAGCGGTGGGCGAGCAGATGGGCTCGACCGCGGTGCTGGTGGCGATCCGCGACCGCGATTTCGCCGTGCTGTGGGTCGGCGACAGCCGCGCCTATCTGATCCGCGACCGGCGACTGCACCAGCTCACCCGCGATCACAGCCAGGTGCAGGAGCTGGTCGATCGCGGTGTGCTGGATGCCGAGGGCGCGGCGAAGCATCCGTTGCGCAACGTCATCACCCGCGCGGTGGGCGTGAGCGCGCTGCTGGAGCCCGACATGGCCGGCGGCACGCTGGAGCCGGACGACCTGCTGCTCTTGTGCAGCGACGGACTCTATGGTGTGATCGGCGATGCGGAGATGCAGGAGATACTCGATCGCGAACCGATCGAGCAGGCCGGCCGCACGATGATCGATCGGTGCCATGCGCTCGGGGCGCCGGACAACATTACGTTGGTGATCCTGTCCGTTACCGAGTCCACGCTCGTCCAGTTCGAGGCGATCGGTTCGGGGATCGGCAAGTGAAAGAGGACGACGACAAGACGGTCTTCCAGGCCCCCGGCGCGCCCACGCCGCCGCAGGAGCCTGCCGAGGACGCGAAGCCCGACGCGCCGGCCGAGGAGGCGACGGTCTTTTCGGCCTCGCCGCAAACCCCCGCCGCCGACGCCACGATCATAGCGCCCGGCGCCTCGACGCCAGCCGCGGACGCGACCGTGATCGCCATCGGCACTCCGGCACCTGCCGTGAGCGCGCCGCCACCGCCAGCCCCGCGCAGCGGGGTGGGCGTGCAGCCGGGCGACGTGCTCAACCATATCTTCGAAGTGAAGCGCTTCATCGCCCGGGGCGGCATGGGCGAGGTGTTCGAGGGGATCAACGTCAACAGCGACGAGCGCGTGGCGATCAAGGTGATCCTGCCCGCGCTCGCGGCCGATCCCAACGTCACCGCGATGTTCCGCAAGGAAGCGCAGACGCTGGTGCGCCTCTCGCACCCCGCGCTCGTCCAGTATCGCGTGCTCGCGCAGGAGCCGCAGCTCGGCATCTTCTACATCGTCACCGAGTTCATCGAGGGCGTGAATCTGTCCGACGTACTCGGCAAGGTGCAGCCGGGCGGGCAGGAGCTGATCGGGCTCACCCGCCGCCTCGCCGAAGGACTGAAGGCCGCGCACGAGCTGGGCGCCATCCACCGCGACATCGCCCCCGACAATGTGCTGCTCGAAGGCGAGACGCTGGCGCGGGCGCGGATCGTCGATTTCGGCATCGCCAAGGATATCGATCCGGGTTCGAAGACGATCATCGGCGACGGGTTCGCCGGCAAGCTCGGCTATGTCGCGCCCGAGCAACTCGGCGATTTCGGCCGCGACGTGGGGCCGTGGACCGACGTCTACAGCCTGGCGCTCGTCATCCTGGCGGTGGCGCGGGGGCGGGGGACCGACATGGGCGGCTCCTTCGTCGATGCGATCGACAAGCGCCGCAAGGGCGTGGACACGTCCGCCGCGCCGCCGGAGATCCGGCCGGTGCTCGACCGGATGCTCGTCGCCGATCCGGCGCAGCGGCTGCGCTCGATGGACGAGGTGCTGGCGGCGCTGCGCGAGGCCGAGGCACCGTCCTCGCCGAAAAAGCCGGTGCGCAAGCCCAGGGTGCCGGCCGATCCGTCTGCGAAGCCCCGCCCGGCCTTGCCCAATATTCCCAGGCCGGCGCTGATCGGCGGGGCGGGCGTCGCGGGGGCGGCGCTGCTCGGGGTGATCGGCTGGATCGCCTTTGGCGGCACCGGCCAGGCGCCGTCGACACCTGGCGCCGTGGCGGCCAAGCCGGGCGCTGCCGCCGCCGTCACGATCGATACGGTGCGCGGCGCGGTGCAGGCCGAGCTGCCGCGCGTCCCCTGTAGCTGGCTGACGCTCACCAAGGCGGAGCAGGGCGCGGGCGGCTTCGGCCTCGGCTTCTCCGGCGTTGCGGGGCATCCGGCGAATGCGGAGGCCGCGGTCTTCAAGGCGGTGGGCACTCAGGGGGCGACGATCGCCTCGTCCGACTTCTCCGGCGTGGCGCCGGTGAATGCGTCCTTCTGCGCGGCGCTCGACGGCATCCGGCCGATCCGTTCGGCGGACAGCCCGCGTCTGTCGGTCTCGCAGCCGAAGTACGAGATCAGCACCTTTGGCGAGGGCGACTACAAGGGCCAGCTCGGCGCGCGCGTCATCATGGACCTGGTGCTCGACGGGCTGGGCGAGGATTTCGCGCTCTACAGCATCGAGGAGAGCGGCGAAGTCTCGGAGATCGTGCCCTCCAAGGCGGCGTTCCTGGCCGCTGCCAAGGCCGGCGGCAGCGCGATCGAGCAGCTTCCGGGGCGCGAGCGCTATCGCATCTCGATCGACGGGACGCGGAGCGCGGGCTGGTCGGGCATCCTGCTGCTGACGGGGCGGGGCGGGTTCGATACGGCGCTGTTGCAGAACACCAAGGGGCCGGACTGGCAGGCCCGCTTCGCCGATGCCGCCGGCAAGGGCGGCTGGAAGGCGGAGATGGTGTGGTTCAAGTTCGTGGACGAAGTGCCGAACTGAGAGCGGCCCCTTCGTTCGTCACTCCGGCGGAAGTGCCGGGGTGACGGTGGTGGGGGAGTGGGCTAGGAAAGCTGTTCGTAAGCCTTGGCGAGTTCCTGCGCGAAGACCTCCACGAAGCCGTCGTTCGCGCCGAACGCCTTTTCATAGGCTTTCCACGCCGCCGCATCGTCGCGGGCGCGCAGCTTGATCGATTCCGGGGCGAACTGGTCGAGCGCGGCGCGGAACGCGGCTTGCATCGCGCCGAGCGTCGCCTGCTGGTGGCGATCGAGTTCGCCGAGCGCGTCCGTCACCATCTGGCGCGCGGCGGCGGGTGGGGCGGCGAGCAGGCGGGTGAGCGCGGCCTCGGGTGGCGCCTGCTTGAGGGGATTGTCCGAAGCCGGATCGGGCGCGACGCGGAGTTCCTCGCGGGCCTTGCGCCGCGCCTGGAGCATCGCCGCCAGCCCCTCCACGCTGGCGCGCAGCATGGCGCCGGCCGCCGCCAATATCTCCTGGTCGCCGGCGCGCAGGCTGTTCCGGTCGATGCCGGCGGCGTGCAGCAATTGCGCGACTGCATCGGTGGTGGGGGGAAGCCGAGTCGCCTGGGGCTGGGGCGGGACCGTCTGGCCCTGGGGCTCGCCCATGCGGCGCCAGTCCTGGAGGTTGATCCCGGCGCCGGTGGCCGCTGCGCCTTCGATGCGGACGCCGATCTCCACGTCGCCCAAGCCGATAACGTCGCCGTCGGCTAGGGCCTGCGATCCCGTGACGCGGCGGCCGTTGATCGTCGTGCCGTTGGTGCTGCTGTCCTGGAGCTGCCAGGAGGCGCCGCTGCCTGTGATCGTGCAATGGCGTGACGACACCAGCGGATGCGCAATGGCGAGGTCGACCCTGGCGGCGCGGCCGATGACGGCGCTGCCCGAATCGAGCCGAAGCGGCGCGGGAAGCTGGAGATTGGTTCCAGGAGCGGAACGGGGCGTGAGAACGATCGGCATCCGACCTCCAGACTTCTCGATTGCCCTATTCCTAACGGCGCTTCAGAACTCCGCAACCGGCATGGGCGGCCGGGGATAGAGTCGCCAACGCGAGGGGACGGCCATGAGCGGGGACACGAGCTACGATCAGGTGCGCTATCCGGCCGGCCTGTTTCCGGAGACATTGCCCGATCATCTGGCCGCGATCGCGCGGCTGCACGGGCTCGACGCGCCCGATCCCGCCACCGCGCGGGTGCTTGACGTGGCGGGGGGCGACGGGATCAACCTGGTTGCCATGGCCGCAGCCTATCCCCGGGCACAGTTCCACGGTTTCGACATCTCGTCCGAGGCAGTCGCGCGGGGCGCGGCGCTGGCCGCGGCGGCAGGGCTTTCCAATGTCCGGCTGGAGGTGGCCGATCTGCTCGACGCCGCGGAGACGATGGCGGGGCCGTATGACTATGTGATCGTCCACGGGCTCTATGCCTGGGTGCCGGAAGCGGTGCGGGCGGCGGCGTTGAAGCTGGTCGGGCGCGTGCTCTCGCCCGAGGGGATCGCCTTTATCAGCTATAATGCGAAGCCCGGCGGCCATCTGCGCCTCGCGATACGCGAGATGCTGCTGCACCATGTGGGGGACATCGCCGATCCCGAAGCGCGCGTCCGCGCCGCGCGCAAGGTGCTGGAGGATTTCGCCACGCCGCGCGAGAACGACCGGCCCGTCGCGGCGGCGATGCGGCAGGTGGCCGAGCCGATGCTGCGCAAGCAGCCGGGCGTGCTCTATCATGACGAGCTGGGGGATTGCTACGCGCCGCAATCGCTGGTCGAGGTGGTTACGGCGGCGGCGCCGCACGGGCTCGCCTTCCTCAACGATGCCGTGCCGTCGATGGTCTATGACGGATTGCCGGGCCGGGATCTGGACGATGCGGCGGTGGTGCATATGGCCCAGTCCGACGATTATCTGGCGCTCTCCTTTTTCCACCAGACCCTGTTCGTCCGCCCGGGGCGCAATCCGCGCCGCCGCATCGATCCGGCGGACTTCCGGCACCTGTACGCCTCGTCGCTCGCCAGGCGGACGGGCGAGACCAGCTTCCGGCTCGCCGCGGGCGAGTTCGAGATCGAGGACGAACGGCTGGCGGACTTTCTCGGCGCGCTGGGCGATGCCTGGCCGGAGCGGTTTCCGCTGGCGCATTTCGCCGACTCGGCGGAGCATTGCGAGGCGCTGGTGCAGCTCTACCAGCGCGTGATTATCGACCTGCACGTGCGGCCCTTTCCCGCCGAGATGGAGCCGGGCGAACGGCCGGTCGCCAGCCCCGTGGCGCGTGCGCAGATCGCGGCGGGGCAGACCAATTTGTTCACGCTCGACCAGCGCGCCATGGCATTTTCCGAGCCCGGCCCCCGGGCGTTCCTGGCATTGCTCGACGGCACGCGCGACCGGGCGCAGCTTGCGGCGGACTGGGCGGCGACGGAATATGGCGGTCAGGTGTCGGTGGACGACGCGCTCAGCCAACTTGCGCGGGCGGCGATGCTGATCGCGTGATCGCGCCCTGGCGCCCGGCGGTGGAGGCCGGACAGGCGATCTTCACGAAGGGATCGACGACGAACGGATTGGTGCCGGCAAAGGTGCGGACCCGGAAATCGAAGCGGGCGCCCGCCTGGGTGAGGCTGCCCTCGCCGATCGCGGGGGAGGCGCCGGCCTTGATCGCGGCGGCCTTCATCATGCGGAAGGCCGCCCATTGCCCGGGCCAGGACCGAACCTGGGGGGCGCCGCCAGCGGCGAACTCGACCGAGGCGCCGCCCGCGCCGGGCCAGTCGAACGTCACCGGGATCGGCGACTTGCCGTCGAACGAGAGCGTCTGCCCGTCGATCTTGAGCGTGACGGAAGTCGCGCCGCTGAGCGCGACCGGCTCGACCTGGTAGGAGAGGCGCGCGGCGTTCGGATCGCTGGTGAAGAAGGTGCGGGTCACGAGATTCGCCGCCTGGAGCGCGCGGACATTGGCTTCGGTCAGGCCGATCTCGCCGGCGTTGGACTTGGCCTGCCATTCGGGCGTGGTCGTATCGAGATAGCCGGCCAGCTCCTGGGTCACGAACTTGGCGAACTGGCCCTGCGGCGCGAAGAAGCGGGCGAATATGTCGAGCGGCATGTCCGCCGCTGCCGCCGGCTGGACCGGGAAGGCGCGCGAGAGGAGCTGCTGGCACTGGTCGCCGAAGCTGGCGTTGAGCGCCTCGCCCATCTGCGCCAGCCGCGCCCCGCCCAGGCTGACGCTGGCGTCGCTCGCCACGCCCTTGGCCCAGATGCCCGCCGGAGCCGGCATCGAATTGGCCGACTGATCGAGCTGGAGGATCAGCGCCTTGACCTCCATGCTCTGCTGCGACCCGGTCTCGCCGCCGCCGCCGGGCAGCACGGCGATGACGTTCAGCTTGTCGGCAAGCTGGCCCATCGTCGCCATCAGCGCGTCGACCGGGGCGTTGGGCACGGGCGCGCCATCGGGCGAGATGCCCGCGAAGATGCGCAGCGGCACGAAGGCGTTGACCACGTTGCGGCGCGGATCGTCGCCAGTCGGGCCGACGCCGGCCGCGTTCGCCGCCGCGCCGAGCAGGCCGGTCTTAGGCGCTGCGGGAGCGCCCTTGCGCGGCGTCATGTCGGTCGCCTTGGCGATCGCCTTCATCAGCGGGGCGATCGGCGAGAGCGGGCCGCTGCCGTCGCGCAGCCGCTGGACATTGTCGGCGAGCGACGTCACCGGGCGCGGCTGCATCGCGCCGAGATAGGCCTGCCAGCGGCTGAGGAACTCGGCGAAATAGAGCCGCTCCAGATCCTGCTTGAGTGCGGCGAGCTCGGCGGGCGAGATGCTGGTGCTGGCCGATTTGTCGTCGACCACCCAATTCTCCTCTTCGAGCAGCTTGGGGCCGCTGGCGAGGATCGGCAGGAAAGTCTTCTCATAGCCGGTCCGCGTGAACAGCGCCGGCACGCCCGCGCCGGGGGCGAAGGCGCCGCCGCTCGCGAAGAACAGCTCGGGGCGCGGGCCGGCATTGTCGCGGGCGGTCCACATCGGCTCGCCCTTCTCCATCGCCTTGCTCTTGAGCCGGCCATAGACGCGCACCGCCGCCGGCTGGGTGCGCAGCACCGCGCGGGCGGTCTCGATCCGGCCGGCATCGATCGCTACGGGTCGGAAATTGCCGTCGAACAGCGCCGCCGTGTGCTGGGCGAGCTCGCCGGCCTGGCTCTCCGATCCGCTGCCCTGGCGCGCGGTCCAGGCGGGCTGGACCCAGGCGACGACATGGTCGCCCATCTGCGGCCCCTTGGCGCCCAGGATCAGATAGGATTTGAGATCGTCGTAGAGCGCGGCGGGCGCGGCCTGATCGGCGGTCATGCTCTGCTCGGCGAGGTTGACCAGGATCGGCGTTAGGCGGCGTTGCAGGTCGCGGCCATAGATGCCGCTCAGCTCGCCCTCCAGCCGGCCGCCCTGGCCGAGCCCGAGCGCGAAGTCGCCTGCCTGGCCCATGTCGGTCGTCGCCTTGCCGAGCACGCCCAGCGCGGCGAGATCCTGGTCGACCGTGTCACTGCCGCCGCGCGAGGTGCCGGCCGCCTCGGCATAGGCGGCGGAGGTGGTGTAGACGCTGTTGATGAGCGCCATGTTGCGGAAATAGCCCCAGGTCCAGATGCCGATCGCCAGCACCAGCGCTGCCGCCGCCGCCGTGACGCCGACGATGTAGCGCTGCCGCGCGCGCCGTTCGGCGGCGGGGTTGCGGCTCGCCATGCCCTGTTCGGGGAAGACCAGATCGGAGAAGAAGCGCTTGAGGAAATAGCTGCGTCCCTGGCCCACGGCGTGCGCCGACGCGGTCGCCGGCATGCCGATGCTGAGCAGGATGCGGTCGACCGGATTGCCGGTCTGGGTGCCCGAGGCGAGATAGACGCCGCGGAGCCGCGCCGGCTCGTCGAAGCGGCTCTTCTGGCCGAGCGCGCCGAGCAGCGACGCGAGCGGCGTGCGCAGCGAGGCGAGCTGCGCCGGGAAGGCCGCGATCTGGCCGCGCAGGGGAAGCTGGGGCTCGGCCTGCATTCGATCGACCACGCGCGACGATATGCTCGCGACCAGATCGTCAAAGCCCTTGAGCACCGCGTCATTGTCCGGCGTGGTGCCGGGCGCGGTCGATCCGAACACCTGATCGGATTCGGCATCGGTGGCGCGCGCGAAGAACTCGCGGAAGCCCGCCAGCAGGTCGGCCTTGGTCACCAGCAGATAGACCGGAAGATCCTGGCCGAGCGTGCCGCCGATCTCATGCAGGCGCGCGCGGATATTGTTGGCGTGGCCGGCCATCTTGGCCGGATCGGAGAAATCGGGCGCGGGGATCGCGACGATGATGCCGTTGAGCGGCTGGAGCGGCCGGTGCTTCTTGAGCAGCTCCAGGAAGCTGCGCCACCCTTCCGCATCCTTGGCGGCGTCGTCCTGGGTGACGTAGCGGCCGGCGGTGTCGATCAGCACCGCCTCGTCGGTGAACCACCAGTCGCAGTTCGGCGTGTTCGGCTGGCCCCGGAGCGCGCGATATTCGCCCGCCACCGCGGTCGGGAAATTGAGGCCCGAATTGAGCAGCGCGGTCGTCTTGCCCGCGCCCGACGGGCCGATGATCGCATACCAGGGAAGCTGATAGGCATAGCTCTGCCGGCTGCCGAGGCGCACCGACTTGAGCATGGTCAGCGCCTCGACCAGCTTTTGCGCGATCTCGTCATAATCGGCCGGGAAGTCGGGCTTGAGCGCATCCATCATCGCGGCGTTGCGCTTCCGGTCCCGCCGCCGCGCCAGCCACCAGAAGATGCCGACCAGCACCACCGGCAGCAGCGCGAAGAACAGGGTGACCGGCCACCAGGCGAAGGGACTGAAGCCGCCGATCGCAATCAGCGGCCCGACGAACCATATCACCAGCCCGAGCAGGATCGCGCCGAGAAAGCGCCAGAACCAGCGGGAGCGGAACAGGGCCTTGAGCATGTCCATCTTTCCCCCTTGCCCTGCTATCGCCAGGCGATGTCGTTGGCGACGCGGATTTCGACGCGCCGGTTTTCCCGGCGGCCGTCGTCGCTGGCATTGTCGCCGATCGGGCGCGTGTCGCCGAGGCCGGCGGTGCTGATGCGCGAACTGTCCGTGAGCCCCGCGCCGCCGATCGCGCCCGCCACGCCCTTGGCGCGAGCGAGCGACAGCTCCTGGTTCGACGGGAATTGCAGCGAACGGATCGCCTGGTTGTCGGTATGGCCCTCGATCCGCATCGGCCCCTTGGAGAGGTTCGCCGCCTGGGCGACGCGGCCGAACGTGTCGTTCCACGCGCTCGACGGCTCGGCCTGAGCGGAGGGGAACAGGCCGACATTGTGGAGGCGGATCACGATCTCGTTGCCCTCGCGCAGCAATTCGAGCCGGCCGCTCTTGATATCCGGCGCCAATATCTCGCCCATCCGCTGATAGGTGGGCGTGGCGCTTTCGGGCGGGGGTGGGGCGGGGACGATCTGCGCGGTGCCGACCGCCTGGTTGAGCGACGCGATGGCGGCGTCGCCCTGGGTGCTGAGGCGGAAGAGCAGCGCGGCGAAGACCAGCAGGCCGATCGCGGCGAGCCCGCTCAATATCGCCCAGAGCGGCACGCGCGGGGCATAGCGCCCGGCGGCGATGCTGTGGCCGCGCCATTGCGGCGAGAGGTCGCCTGGCGGCGGCCCCTTGCGGCCGGCGATGGCGCCGGCCAGCCGCGCGCGGCGCTGGTGGAGCAGCGATTCGCCGCGCGGATCGAGCGCGGCGCGGCCCTCGAAACCCAGCGACAGGCACTGGTAGAGCAACTCCATCAGCCGCGGCTCGCGATTGGGATCCTGCTCCATCCGCTCGGCGAACTGGAACATGCGGTCGCCGCCCTGGGTGTCGTTGTGATAGGCGGCGAGCAGGCTCTGCTGCGACCAGGGGCTGTTCGCGCCCCAGGGCGTCGACATCACCGCATCGTCGAGAAAGGCGCAGAGGATATAGTGGGCGAGCTGGATCGATTTCGGCTCCAGGCCGAGCTGGCGCGCGCGCGGGCCGAACGCTTCCAGCTCCTGGATCGCCAGCCTGCGCAGCGCGCCGAGATCGGGGCCGACCGGCATCGAGCGGATCTGGCTGGCGAGGTGGATCAGGCGCCCCGCGGCCGCGACCAGCGGCTCGGGGCCGTAGAGGTCCGGCTCGGCAGTGGCGAAATCGAGCCGCGCGGTGCCGCCGCTGGCGC
>NZ_JAAVVE010000075.1 GCF_018449795.1 Sphingomonas sp. dw_22 | reverse complement strand
CCGGCTTTCTCCAGCCCGCGACGGGGGGGGGTCCGGGGGCGGGGGGCCGGGGGGGTCGGGAGGAGCCATTGTCTTCGGCGCCGGTTGCGGGGCAACGCGTGCGCAGCCGGCGGCGAGCGCGATCAGGCTGGCGCGCATCAGAACGGCCGAAGCATGGCGACGACCACGCCGCCGATCAGGCAGGCGAGCAGGAAGATGCCGGCCGGAAGCAGCGGCAGTGCGTTTCCGGAGGCGGCAGCGGCGAGGTTCGGGTCGCCGGCGGCGCCGACCGCTCCCGCATCGGCGCCGCTCGCGATACCCGTTCCGGGCGGATCGGTCCTGCGGGTGCCGGCCGTGCGCGCGGAATCGCTGACGACGCGCATCTTTCCGGGGCGTTGATCGTGACTCAAGGCTGTACCTGCTCGATGATTTCCCTCTATTATAGAATGTTGGGCGCGCCTGCGGGGCCGCCTGCCATGCTTCGAGGAGAATTTCAGTGCGCAGGGGCAAGTTGGCAGCGTTGGGATTGGCGGCTGCGGCCGCACCGTTGCCGGCCGGCCTGGCGCAGGCATCGGGCGAGGGCGGCGGCGGCAAGCTGCATCTGGTGCATATGGAAGAGGTCATCGTGCCGATCGTCGATGCCGATCACATGGCGGGATCGCTGCGCTTCAAGCTGGTGCTCGATGCCGGCACCATCGAGAGCGAGGCGCTCCTGTTGCGGGATATGCCGATGCTGCGCGCCGCCACGGTGGCGGCGGGGCTGGAGTTCGCCCGGCTGAACGCATCGGGTCTGCGCGCGGTGGACGTCGAGCGGCTCGACCATGACCTGACCGCCGCGATCAAGGCCACCGATCCGGGCGTCGTGCGCGTGCTGATCGTCGAGGTCGCCGCTTCGGGGCGCTGATCGGGCGGTAGCCGGTTACCCTAAAGTCACAAAGGTCGCGGGTACGCGCGTGCATGTGCGCATGCGCGATCCGTGGGGATATTCAGGATTTCAGAGACATCCCTGCGTCTCAGGCGAAATCCTGCATTCCCAGTGAAGAATCCGGGGCATCGAGCCCCGTCCGATGCTCAACCCACCTCTAACCCCTCCCTTCCAGGGAGGGGAATCCGAATATGGGCGGGCCGCCGGCCTCCTTTCCTTCGTCACCCCGGCCGCAGTGCCGGGGTCCACCGGGATGCTGGGAGAGCCGCTAGAGGTGTGAGGGGCTCGTGCGCGGAGGAGTGGACTCCGGCACTGCGGCCGGGGTGACGATGGGCTTTTGGCGGCCATCTCTCGCGAATGTCGATCCCTGCCGCAAAGCGGCTCCGGACGGAATTATCGGCGTGCGACCGTCGGCGGCATCGCGGCGCCAGGTGCGGCAACGGCGGGTGCCGCGGGGCGGGGCCGTGGCGCGTTCGCGCTCTTGCGGGCGAGCGCCATGCTGAGCGCGGCGGCGCCGCGGGGCGTCATCGCGGCCAGGATCGAGGCCGTCGAATTGGCGCGCATCCGCTGGGCGACCTTCATCTGCACCTCCATGTCGAGCTGCTCGAAGACCAGCGCCGCCTTGGCCGGCTTCATCGCCTGATAGATGCGGGCGAGCTCGTCAAATTGCGCCTCGGGTGGGAGCGCGGGCTCGCCGCCGGGCATGCCGGGCGCCATCGCGGCGGCTTCCTTCTGCCGCGCCTCCAGATTCGCCTGGAGCCGGGCTTCGGCGGCCTTAGCGGCCTGCTCGCGCAGGTCGAGGCTGCGCTTGCGCTTGGCGGCGGCGGAATCGCGGGCGCTCAGATCCTGCTCGATCGAATTGCCGAGGCGGGTCTTCGTCGGCGCATCCTGATCGGGCACGGCCAGCGTCGCCGCATTGGCGACCACCGTGAGCGCGGACGCCGCCGCCGTCAGCAGCAGGAGGGAGGGGCGGGCCATCAGGCGGCCCTGGCTTCGGGTTCGGCGTCGAACGCGGCCTCGGCCTCGACTTCCGCATCCATCTCGGCATCTTCCGGCTCGGCGCCGCGATGGGCGTTGGCGATGCCGACTGCGCCGACGATCCGCTCACAGGCGGAATCGGCGATGCCGATCATGTCCGAAAGTTCGTCGCGCAGGTCGCGGGCCTGGCCGACCAGCCGGGCATGCTGCGCGCATTCGGTGCCGAGCGTCGCCTTCATGTCCGAAAGCACGGTGCGCGCCTGGGCGGTCGCCTTTTCGAGCGCGCCGACGACTTCGGTGAGCGCGCCGTCCTTCACCGTGCGCAGGCTGCGCATCATCCGCACGCTCTGCACGAGCACGGCCATGCAGAGGATCATCGTCAGCACATTGGCGAGTATCGCGAAGCTCATGACTTGGCCTTTTGCTTGGGGGAAACATCGGTGACGAGGCGCACGGCGACCTTGCCGCGGCGCTGGCCGATCTGGGCCTCGGCGAGCTTCACGCCGCCACAGGCGATATCGAGGGGATCGTCCGGCCCCTTGTGGAGCGCGATGGTCTGGCCGATCTCGAGCGCCTCCAGCGCGGCCAGCGGCATCGCCTTCTCGCCGAGCACGACGTTGACCGTCAGGTTGGTCTTGCGCACCTCGGCGGCCATATGCGCCTCCCAGATGCTGTCGCGGCCGTTCTTCTCGCCCATGAAGCGCTGGAGCAGCTTGTGCCGCACCGGCTCGAGCATGGCATAAGGGAAGACCATGGTGAAATCGCCGCCGCGCCCGTCCATGTCGACGCGGAAGGTGGCGATCGCGCAGATGTTCGACGTGCCGGCGATCGCGGCGAAGCGCGGATTGGTCTCGATGCGCTCCAGATCGATGTTGATCGGCTCGATCGGCTCGAATGCATCGGCGAAATCGTGGAGCGCCAGGTCCAGCATCCGCGAAACCAGCCCGGTCTCGATCGTGGTGAAGGCGCGGCCGTCGATCAGCAGCGGGGCGTTGCCGCCGCGGCCGCCGAGCAGCGCATCGACCACCGCATAGATCAGGCCGGATTCGACCGCGACCAGGCCGTAGCTTTCCCACTCCTGGACCTTGAAGACGCCGATCATCGCCGGCAGCGCGACGCGGTTCATGAACTCGCCGAAGCGGATCGAGGTCACTTCCTCCAGGCTCACGTCGATCGCGTCGGAGGTCAGGTTGCGCATCGAGCTGGCGAAGGCGCGGACGACACGGTCGCACACCACTTCCAGCATCGGCAGCCGCTCATGGCTGATGACCTTGGATTCGATGACCGCGCGCAGGCCCTTCTTCTTGGCCGCGGGCGCGCCGAGATCGCCGAACAGCGCGTCGATGTCCGACTGGTCGAAGCGGATGTCCTCGCCGCCGCCGCCGATCGGGGCGGCGGGGGGATCGGGAAGGTCGAAATCGTCGAGGTCGATCATTGCTGCACCAGATCCTCGACCAGGATGTCCCGTACCGAGCCTTCGCCGGCCGTGGCGTTGGTCCGGATCAGCAATTCCTCCTTGATGCGGAAGACCGCGGCCGATCCGGCCAGATCCTCGGGGCGCAGCTCGCGCAGGAAGGGCTGATAGGCGTCGAGGATCAGCGGCAGCCGGTTCCGCAGGGTCGCGGCGTCGCCGTTCGGCCCCGGCACCAGCATGATATGGATCTTCAGGAAGCGCGTGGCGCCGTCGGCCGAGCGCAGATTGACCACCATCGGGGGCACGTCGACGAAATTATCGCTCTCGCGCTGGGCGTCCTCGCCATGCGCGCCGGGCTTGCTGTCCGCGAGCGCCTTCTGCTCGCGCTCATGGCTGGCCGCGATCGAAGCCCGCGCCTGGGCGCCGGAGGAGAAGAACATATAGGCGCCGCCACCGCCGCCGAGCAGCACGACCGCCGCAACGGCCGCGCCGACGAGGATCAGCTTCTTGTTCGATCTGGGCTTGGTCGCTGCCGACTGCCCCGATTTATCTTCGACGATTTCCGCCGACATGCACTGACCTTTCGAATTCGCCCGTCGCGACACCCGCATCGGCGATTTCCTCCTATTATAGGATCATCACCCGGCAATTTCTGCCTAGTGAAAAATTTCGAAGGACGGTCCGGTGGACATTTCCTCTTACGTGCTCCTGAGCCAGGAACAGGCGCTGCGGCGCCGGCTCGACGTCGCGGCGAACAACCTCGCCAACATGAATACGGTGGGCTTCAAGCGGGAGCAGCCGGTGTTTCGCGAATATGTCGAGAAGACCGACAGCGCGGTGAAGCCGGCCAAGCAGACGTCCTTCGTGCTCGATTACGGCGCGGTGCATGACATCGCGGCGGGCGCGTTCCAGCCGACCGGCAATCCGCTCGACGTGATGATCGACGGCCCCGGCTATCTGGCGGTCGAGGCGCCCGACGGCACCACCGCCTATACGCGCGCGGGCTTCGTCAAGGTGCTCGAGACCGGCGAGCTCGCCACCTCGGGCGGCCAGCGCATCCTGGGCGAGGGCGGCAAGCCGATCATCGTCGCGCCGGAAGACGCGGGCAAGCTCAGCATCGGCTCGGACGGCACCGTGAGCGGCGCGAGCGGCCCGATCGGGCGGCTGACCGTCACCGTGTTCGACGAAGCCAATATGGATCCGCGCGGCGACGGCATGTTCAACGGCGCCAGCGGGCGCGAGCTGACGGCCGCCGAGACCAGTCTCAAGAGCGGCGGGGTCGAGGGATCGAACGTCAACGCGATCACCGAGACCACCGACATGATCGAGATCCTGCGCGCCTACCAGACCAGCCAGCACATCACCGACAGCATGGCCGACATGCGCAAGCAGGCGATCGACAAGCTCGGTCGCGTCAGCTGATTTTCACGAAAGGATTGACCAGATGCGTTCTCTCACCATCGCCAGCAGCGGCATGCTCGCCCAGCAGACCAATGTCGACGTCATCTCGAACAACATCGCCAACATGAACACCACGGCGTTCAAGCGGCAGCGCGCCGAGTTCCAGGATCTCCTCTACGAGCAGGTGCAGCGCCCCGGCGCCGCCACCAGCGCCGACAACCGCTCGCCCTCGGGCATCCAGATCGGCGCGGGCGTCAAGACCGGCGGCATCTATCGCATCAACGAGCAGGGTGCGATGACCCAGACCGACAATCCCTATGACGTCGCGATCCAGGGGCGCGGCTTCTTCCAGGTGACGATGCCCGACGGCACCACCGCCTATACCCGCGACGGATCGTTCAAGCCGTCCGACCAGGGCGAGCTGGTGACGCAGGACGGCTATATCGTGCAGCCCGGCATCACCATTCCCCAGGGCACGATCGACATCACCATCTCGAAGACCGGCCAGGTCGAAGCCAATATCGCGGGCAATCCGCAGCCGCAGGTGCTGGGCCAGATCGAGCTCGCCAACTTCATGAACGATGCCGGGCTGGAAGCGAAGGGCGGCAACCTGTTCGTCGAGACCGCCGGATCGGGCCAGCCGACCGTCGCGGCGCCGGGCGAGCCGGGCTTCGGCATCCTCAACCAGAAGTTCGTCGAGGCGTCGAATGTCAATCCGGTGGGCGAGATCACCGCGCTCATCAGCGCGCAGCGCGCCTATGAGATGAACAGCCGCGTCGTGAAGACCGCGGACGAGATGCTGGCGACGACCAGCCAGCTCCGCTGATGGGCGTGCTGCTGGCGCTGGCGCTGCTCGCGGCGGGACCGGTGGAGGACGTGCAGGTCGCCGTCCTCCAGCAGGCGGTCGCGCGCGGCGAGCGGATCGAGGCGGCCGACTTCGCCATCGAGGCGCGGGCGCCGGCAGCGGCGCGCGGCGCGCTGACGATCGAGCGCGCGACGGGGATGGAAGCCGCGCGCAACCTGCCGGCCGGCGCGATCGTGCGCCAGAATGACGTGATGCGGCCCCAGCTGGTCCATCGCGGCGATCCGGTGACGATCCGGATCGTTTCGGGAACTCTGGTCATCACCGCGTCGGGCCGCGCGCTCGGCAATGCGGCGGCGGGCGATCCGGTCCGCGTCGTCATCACCGCCACCAACCGCACGCTGGACGGCGTGGTCGAAGGCTCCGGCACCGTCCGGATCGCGGCACCTTGAAGGACAGGAACATGCGCAAAGTGATTACCGCGGTGGCGATCTGCGCCACGCTTTCGGGCTGCGGCGCGGTCGGCCGGCTCAAGCAGGTGGGCAAGGCGCCCAAGCTCTCGGCGATCGACCCGATCGATACGCCCGAGATCGAGCCCTCGCTCTCGATGCCCGCCGATCGCAACGGCCAGGCGTCCCGGCCGCAGCAGCCGGCGCCGACCGCGTCGCTGTTCCGCACCGGCGCCGGCGCCTTCTTCCGCGGCCAGCGCGCGTCGAGGACCGGCGACATCCTGACGATCCGGATCAACATCGCCGACAAGGCCGATATCGGCAATACGACCTCGCGCACGCGCGGCGGATCGGAGACCGGCGGCGTCGGCGAGCTGCTGGGCATCAAGCCGATCGCGAAGGCGTTGGGCAGCGATGCCTCCCGGGTGCTCGAGACCAATTCGGGCTCCAAATATAATGGTGGCGGCACCACCAACCGATCCGAGACGATCAGCCTGACGATGGCGGCGATCGTCACCCAGGTATTGCCGAACGGCAATCTGATGATCCGCGGCCGCCAGGAAGTGCGCGTCAATTTCGAGATGCGCGAGCTGATCGTCACCGGCATGATCCGGCCCGAGGACATCGCCCGCGACAATTCGATCCAGCACAGCCAGATCGCCGAGGCGCGCGTGATCTATGGCGGCAAGGGCCAGCTCACCGAAGCGCAGCAGGCGCGCTGGGGCCAGCAGATCTACGACGCGCTGTTTCCGTTCTGAATTTCAAACGGTTGGGACTTTTCGGGGCTTCCCGTCCATTCCGGGCGGGGAGCCCCTTTTCTTGTCTTAACCTTCCGGTAACCATCAAAATTCGCTGGATAATTTTGGTAATCCTATAATTTTTCCCAGAATGGAGATGCAGGGCGCATCAATCGCGTCCGGTCGAGGGTCGGCGCTTCCGGCCCAGGCCGCAGAAAGCGGCCCTTTATCCAAGAAGGAAATCACCATGAGCTTCTCCGTCAACACCAACGTCGGCGCGATGGCCGCCCTTCAGAGCCTGAACCAGACCGGCAAGGATCTGGCGACCACCCAGAGCCGCATCAACACCGGCCTGGCCGTGAACTCGACCAAGGACGACTCCGCGCAGTACACGATCGCTCAGGGCCTTCGCGGCGACATGGGCGGCCTGAAGGCCGTTTCGCAGTCGCTGAGCCGCGCCAAGAGCGTGACCGACGTTGCGGTGGCCGGTGCCGAGCAGATCTCCGACGTCGTCAACCAGATGAAGGCCCTGGCCTACAAGTCTGCCGACGCCGGTATCGATTCGGCCACCCGCTCTGCGTACAACAGCGACTTCGTTGCCCTGCGCGACCAGATCACGACCATCGTGAACTCGGCCGACTTCAACGGCACGAACCTGCTCAAGGCTTCGGGCGGCACCGTCACGGCGCTCCAGTCGCTGCAGGATGCGGACACCACGTCGGCGACGACCTGGGATCCGGATTCGCTGAGCGTGGACAACCAGGCCCTCGACCTGGGCGGCGATGTCATCACCGTCGGTTCTTCGGGTGCGATCGACACCCAGGCTGCCGCGCAGACGATGATCGACACGCTCACCGAGACGCAGAACAACCTCAAGACCAGCCTCAGCACGCTGGGCGCGGCTTCGCGCAAGATCGACGCGCAGTCGACCTTCACCAGCAAGCTGTCCGACACCATCGAGGCGGGCATCGGCAACCTTGTCGACGCCGACCTCGCCAAGGAATCGGCGCGTCTGCAGGCTCTGCAGGTCAAGCAGCAGCTCGGTGTTCAGGCTCTGTCGATCGCCAACCAGGCGCCGCAGACGATCACTTCGCTGTTCCGTTAAGAGCTACGCCCTTCCCTGGGGGCAAGGCTTGACGGGGGCCGGGATGGGTAAACCATCCCGGCCCTTTTTTTGTGCAACCCGCCGCAGGTCGAATGGGTTTTCGCAGTCTATAATGATGGATGGACAGGAGGTCGTCGCTTGTTTCCCCGTATTCGTGAGATCACCGATGCGTTCGGCGGCCGTCTGCGTGTGAGTGTCGAGGAGCATCCCTCCGGGGCGCTGGTCGTGCTCGAGCGGCCCGATCTGCCCGGCCGGCCGCGCATCCTGCTCGACGGCTACGGCGTCGATGTCCTGTCCGGCTATATCATGTCCGCGCGGCTATCGGTGCCGCACGAATTGCCCGACGAGCATGTCGACGGCATGTTCGGCACGCGCTTCCGCCTGGGGCTGGAGCCCTGCGCGACGCTGGCGCTGACGCAGAACGGCACCGAGCATAATGGTGCCGACGCGATGGATATTCCCGCGCCGTTCTGGGACCGGCTCTATGCCGAACTGTGCCTGGTTTCGGCGCATGCGCGCGAGCTGGCGAGGCGCGTGGAAGCACGGATCCACTGACTCCGGTGGCATACGCATAGGTGCATATACTGAGTACGCGATACGCGCGACCTGGGGCAATTCTACGGCCGCGAGATCGAATAGGGCAACAACAGGGGGCGCACGATGGATTTTCGCGACTTGCGACACGTACCTGCTGCGAATACGGCTCCAGCTTTCATGGTGACGCTGGCGCTCACCGTCGAAGACGCAAGGGCATTGTGGAGCGCCGCGGCGGACCGCGCGCTCTCGGCGCCGGGCATGACGATCGCGGATGTGCTCGACACGATCGGGCCGCGCGAGGATCCGTCCATCGCCGAATGCATCTCGATGCTCACCGCACCGGCCGGCATCGCCGGCTGCGCGCTCGAGGGATTCGAAGTGCGTGAGGAAGTGCCGGGGCAGGTGATCCATCTTCTGCCCGTCCAGGAACGCGGCACGCCGCTGCTTCCCGCCGCCAACGGCTGAGCGGCCGACCTTCTCTTCCTTTACCGATGAACATGGCTCGGGGCCGCGCGGATCGCCGCGTGGCCCCGAATGCGTTTCGGGCTCCCGGCGCGGGACGTGCCGCATCGGGAGCCCGAAAGGCAGGCCGGGAGGGGGCCGTGCCTGCCTTGCATTCAAGGAAATGGGAAGAGACGGGCGGATCGTGAGGGGATCAGTCTCATGCTGTTCTTATAGTAAATTAGAAATATTCATGGAAGTGAAAATAATGATGGTCCGGTTAGGGATTTTCACTTAAGTGAATACTTCATCCGTAAGTATACGGAGCAATAGCTACTTCTCGATCCGCGAAACGCTGTCCGAGGCATATTCGGCGCCGTTGATCGAGAGCTGGACTACGCCGTTGACCATCTGGACATTGTTGACCGTTCCGGTCGCCCAGGGCGATACGGTGACCTTGTTGCCCGATGCGTCCAGGCCGGCGAGCGTGAGCGTATAGACGCCTTCGGGTGCGATCTTCTCGCTGCCGGTGATCGAGCCGTCCCAGCTGAAGCTGCCGGTGCGGCTGCCGGCGTCGATCTTGCGCGTCTCGACGGTCGCGCCCGATGCGTCGGTGATGGTCGCGGTGAGATCGCCGACCACGGCGCTGCCATACCAGTTCCACTGGGCCGGCGTCGTCGCGTTGAGCCCCGACGTGTCCGAATTGACCTCGACCGTCTTGCCGATCATCGACGATGCCTGGGTGAGGCCCTGGTTGCCCAGGCTCGTCAGGATCGAGCCGAGCGTCGCGTTCTGCTTGATCGACTGCTCGACCTGCGAATATTGGACGAGCTGCTGGGTATATTGCGAGCTGTCCATCGGATCGAGCGGATCCTGGTTCTGCATCTGCGCGGTCAGCAGCTTCAGGAACATGTTGAAATCGGCGTTGAGGCCGGTCGCCGAGGCGGAGGCCGCCTGATCGACGGTCGAGGGCGGGGAATTGGTGGCGCTGGGGACGGTGGTCATGATGCTAATCCCTTAGGCGAGGAGATCGACCTGGCCGTCGTTCCGGATCGGACGATAGGCCGGGGTGGCGGTTTCGGGTTCTTCGTCGAACGGCTGGTGGCCCTGGCCGCGCGACTGCTGCTGGCCGGGCTGGCTGCCCGAGCCGCCATTGCCGTCGCCGCGGCTTTCGAAGCGGAAGCTCTGCGTGTCGGTGCGGATGCCGGCGGAATCGAGCGCGCGGCCGAGATCCGGCGCGTCCTGGCGCAGCAGATCGAGCGCATGCTGGCTTTCGGCGCGCATCGTCGCGTGCAGCCGGCCATTGTCGTCGAACGCGAGCGTCACTTCGACGCGGCCCAGTTCGGCCGGGTTCATGCGGACGCGCAGCGTATTTTCGCCGGCCTCGACCTTGCGGGCGATCTCGACGCCGAGCGCATGGCCGAGCTGGCCGGCGCGCGCCGGGACCATGGGATCGGCCGATGCCGCGATGGGCGCGGGCGCAGCAGCCGGAGCCGCGGATTGCGCGACATGCGATGCGAAGCTCTGTTGCGGAGCCAGCGCCGCGCCTGCGGTGCGGGGCTCGGCCTTCGCGGCGAGATCGGCCGGCAGCGCCGTGTCGGCGGTGGCGGGGGCCTCGAACGAAGGCGTGTCCGCTTCCTTGCCCGGCTTGGCGGCCGGGGCCATGGCATCGGCCGGGACCGGCACATTCGCCTGGGCGAGCGCGGCCGATGCTGCCTTGGCGCCACGTCCGCTATCCGGCTTGCGCTCGGGCGGCGCGACGGCGGGCGCGGGCGGCGGGGTCGGGCCGGCGACGATCGCCGGCGTCGCCGCGGGCTGGCTGGGCAGCGGATCGGCGGGAAGCACGGTGCCTTCGCGGTCGACCGCGATCGCCTTGCGCGTCTTCACCGGCGTCGCCGTAGTGGGAACGGTTCCGCCCGTCGGATGCCCTGCGGTGGGCAGGTCGAGCGGCTGGGGCTGATCGCCGTCATTGGCGGGGAGGGGCAGCGGTTTGTCCTTGTCCGTCGCCACCGCCGTTGCCGGATCGGGCGAAGCGCCCTTCGGCGCCGGTGCCGGCCCGGTCTCGGGCGAGGCCGCTTCGGCCTGCAGCTCGGCCTCGGCCTCGTCGGGGTGGGGGTTGGGCGGTGGGGGACCGGCCGGCGCCCCGCCGCCGCGGGCCGCGGGCCGGGCCGGGTCAGGCCGGGCGAGGCCGCGCGGGGGGGGAGG
>NZ_JAAVVE010000074.1 GCF_018449795.1 Sphingomonas sp. dw_22 | reverse complement strand
GA
This sequence comes from Sphingomonas sp. dw_22, assembly GCF_018449795.1. Classification (GTDB taxonomy): domain Bacteria; phylum Pseudomonadota; class Alphaproteobacteria; order Sphingomonadales; family Sphingomonadaceae; genus Sphingomonas. The sequence goes on along the minus strand of NZ_JAAVVE010000074.1, from coordinate 11,130 downwards.
CGCCGCCCCAGTAGAGTCGCAGCCACCAGCCCAGCGCGCCGCCGATCTGGTCGCCGTTCATGTCCGAGAGCTGGAGCGAGCCAGTGCTGCCGTAATTGTAGAGCGGATGCTCGAAGCCAATGTTCTGCAGCGTGATCGTGGCGACGAGATAGACCACCATCACGCCCCAGCCGGCATATTTGTTGGGGCTCACCGCCTGGACGAACACCGCCAGGATCGCGAGGATCGCCATGTCGATCGTCTGCGGCAGCAGATACCAGGCGAAATACTGGCCGAACTCGATATCGGTCTGGCCGCGCACGAGCTGGACGAGCACCGCGGCGACGACCGAGATCAGCAGCGTCGCGAACAGCACACCGGTCACCGCCAGCGCCTTGGGCACCAGATAGGCCCAGTTGGGCAGCGAGGTCGCATCGACGATCTCGTGCATCTTGCGCTCGCGATCGCGCCACACCAGCTCGCCTGCATAGTAAATGGCGATGATCAGCGGGATGATCGTGAACGCGCCCTGCAGCACTTCGATCACCGCGAAGGTGAGCGGGCGCGCCGGCGTGCCGTAGATCTCGTTGGCATAGATCAGCCCGCCCAGCGCGTTGACCAAGCCGATGAGCAGCAGCACGAAGAAGGCCGGGCTGCGGAACACCATCCGCATCTCGAAGCGGCAGCGCGCCCATAGCCGCGCCCAGGCCGCCGCCTCCGGCCGCACCGGCGGCAGCACCGCCACCACCTGCGGCGGCCTGGCCGCAAGCTTCGCCGCGCGCCGGGCCTGCCGGCGCAGCTTGCGCCGCGAGACTCCGCGCTCGGCGAAGCTGAAACGGAAATAGGCGAAGGCGAGCACCGCCAGCCCCACCGCGAACCAGATCGCGCGATTGGCGAGCAGCACCCCGGCCAGTGCCGGCGTGCTGCCGTTGGCCTCGCTGGCGGTCCAGTAGCGCGTGGCGTTGGAGACGGCGGCGACGCCGAACGGTTCGATATAGCCCGCCAGCTCGCGCATCTCGGGCTTGGCGCGCATGAAGCCGATAAGGACGAAATAGGCGACAAGGAAGACGACGACGCCGAGATAGCTGTACATCATCGATCGCGTCGCGGTCGCGACCGCGAAGAAGATCGCCGCGGTGAGGAACAGGTTCGGCAGGCCGAGCGCCAGATAAGCGAACAGATAGTCGCCCCAGCGGTTCGGCCCCAACGTCTCGGAATCGATCCAGGGCATGAACGAGCCCAGCCAGATCGCCAGCGGCACGGTCGCGAACGCGATGACCGAGGCGAGCCAGGCGCCGAGGAAGCGCGCGATCAGATAGTCGAACTTGCTCACCCGCGTCGAGCGCACCATCGGCCCGAAGCCGCTCTCGTCGTCGCGCACGATCACGTTCGCGACGAACGCCGTCGTCACGAACATGAAGAAGATCGACAGGATCAGGTGCGTCTGCGCGATCGCGACGGGCGCGTTCTTGTGGATGTTGCCGCCGCTACCGATCTGGATCTGCTCGATCGTGACCGACCCGAAGGTGAGCAGGAAGAACAGGATCGAGACGACCCAGAACACCGGGTTGCGGAACTGGTAGCGGAGCTCGAAGCTCGCGATCTTGCCGAACATGTCGCCGCCCCTCAGGCCGCTGCGGCGACAGGCGCGCGGCGCATGCGCGCGAGCGTCGAGAAATACACGTCCTCAAGCCCGCCTTCGACCGAGGCGAAGCCGTCGCCGGGGTCGCCCGCCGAAAGGATGTGGACGATGGTGCGCCCCGCGAAGAGGCGCGTCGAGATAACCTCGTAGCGCTCGCGATATTCGTCAAGCCGTTCGCGTTCGATCTCGCGCGCCCAGACCGTGCCGCGCGCCTTCTCGATCAGTTCGAGCGGCGCGCCTTCCAGCTGGATGCGGCCCGCGGCGAGCACCGCCATGCGTGGGCAGAGATCCACCACGTCCTCGACGATATGCGTCGACAGGATGATGACGACATTCTCGCCGATCTCCGCCAGCAGGTTGAGGAAGCGGTTGCGCTCCTCGGGATCGAGGCCCGCGGTGGGCTCGTCGACGATGATGAGCTCGGGATTGCCGATCAGCGCCTGGGCGATTCCGAACCGCTGGCGCATGCCGCCCGAGAAGCCGGCGATCGCCTTCTTGCGCACCGACCAGAGATTGACCTGGTTGAGCAGGGTCTCGACCGTGTCGCGGCGCTCGCGTGCCGAGGCCACGCCCTTCAGGACGGCCATGTGCTCGAGCATGTCATAGGCCGAGACGCGCGGATAGACGCCGAAATCCTGCGGCAGATAGCCCAGCCGCTGACGCAGCTTCTCCGGCTCGGCGATGACGTCGATCTCGCCGAAGCGGATGCCGCCGGAGGTGGGCGTCTGCAGCGTGGCGACGGTGCGCATCAGCGTCGACTTGCCCGCGCCGTTCGGACCGAGCAGCCCGTACATCCCCTTGGGGATGCTCAGCGTCACATCGTCGAGCGCGCGCGTTCCGTTGGGATAGACATGAGTGACACCGGTCAGTTCGAGCATGTGCAATGACTCCCCTTTCGAGGGAACTTAGCACGTGTGTTAGAAACCTAAAGCACAATTGCAGCCGGAAGGAAAATCCCTCACGGGAGCGTATCGAAGGTGATCGTGCTCTGGATTTCCGGCGTCGCCGGGCCGACCGACATCGGACAGACCACGCCCGGCATCGCCGCCACGTCGAACAGCTCGGTGATATGGCCCTCCAGCCGCACCCATTCGACGATGTCGCCGGTCGAGAGGCTGACGATCAGCATGCCGCACCAGGGTTCGGCATCGTGCGCCTTGATCTCGCCGTCGAGCAGCAGCCCCTTGAAGGTGCCGTCGCGCGGCTTGGAGACCGTGACGATCGCATGGCCGTCATGGATCGCCATGCCGCGCAGGAAGCCGGGGCAGAAGGCGATGTCCGTCTTCTGGCCGGTAGCCGGATCGACGCGGATGATCCGCCCCCGCCCGCTGTCGAGCGCATAGACCTGATCGCCGACGACGCGCGGGCTATGCGGCATCGAAAGCTCGTCGGTGACGATGCGGCTGGTCTGCACGTCGATCAGCACCCCGCCCTCGTGCCGCCGCTCGCGCCAGCCCGAGAGCACGTCCGAGCGGCTGACCGCGGTGACGTAGCGCACCTCGCCCTCATGGATCGCCATGCCGTTCATGTGGCAACGGTCCTCGGGTGCCAGCTTCGAGATGAAGGGCGGCTTCCAGATCGGCTTGAAGCTGTGGGTCAGGTCCAGCGTGCACAGGCAGCTATATTTGGTGTTCACGAAGATCACCCGGCCGTCCTTGTCGACGCCGACTTCATGGATGTCGATATCGCCGGTGGTCTGGGCGTTGCGCGGGATCAGCACCTGGTCGAACGCCTGGTTGCCGATCTCGCCGGGGCGCAGCATGTTCTCCAGCCGCCAGAGCTGGAACAGCGATCCCAGATAGAGCCGCCCCGGCTTCCAGCACACGCCCATCGCGCGGCTGAAATTCTGCTGGTTGAACGAGACGGTGCCGTTGGGATGCGCGCCGACCAGGAAGAGCTGGCCGGTCTGGTAGCTGGTGAAGGCCAGGCTCGTGTGATGGCTGCGCAGCCAGGCGTTGAAGCCGCGCGAGACCTGGATGTTGGTGGCACCGGGAGCCGGGCCGGCCTGCTCGGCGCCGGGGGCCGAGGGCATGCCGGTGCTGCGGGTCGTGGTTTCGGCGGCGCTTTCGGGGGTATCGGTCATCATTGCCTTCATGCACGGCGGGACCCGGACGATGCCGGACCCCGCGCTTTCATTCGGAACGTCAGAACTTGAAGCTTAGGCCGACCCGGCCGCCGCCACCACTTACGTTCTGCCCGAAGGTGGCGTTGCCTTCGAAGAAGCCGCTCACCGCGCCCCTGCCGGTCAGGTTGAGGCCCAGGGCCACCCGCCCTTCGTCGCCCGGCCGCAGGTTGGCGAGTTCCTCGCTTGTCCCGCCGCTGGTGAAGGACAGGCGCCCTTCGCCGTCGAACTCATGGGCATAGGTGCCGCGCGCATAGACCACGGCCTTCATCCCGTCCTTCAGGTCGAAGCTGTTGCCGACACGCGCGCCCAGCGTCCCGGTGAGGCCGTTGCCCGCTTCGGGATCGACCGTCTGGCCCAGCGCCTGGATCGCCCCGAACGAGCTGTTCTGGAACGAGAGCGACGCCACCGGCTCGACGAAGAACCGGCCCTTGCCGAACCGTGCGCCGCCTTCGATCCGGGCGCCGATCGAACCCCCACCCGTGCCGTCCGACCAGCTGTTGAGGCTGTCGCGCACGTCGCTCCAGTAATGGGCGTACTGGACGAGCGTGTTGGCGAAGAACGGCCCGCTGTGGAAGGCCGCATAGCCGCCCAGGTTGAGGCTGTCGTAGCGGATGCGCATGCCGCTGCCCTTCAGCGTCAGGTTGGAGCTGAGATAGCCCGCGCTGGCACCGAACAGGAAGTTGCCGGCCTCGACGATGTCCACGCCCGCCTGCCCGCCATAGAAGTCCTGGCGGTAGTCCAGGCTCCGGGCGGTACCGCCGATCGTGCGCTGCTCGTCATGGTTCTGCACGCTGCCATAGGCCTGGCCCCAGACGCTGCGGCCCTGGCCGCTGCCGTCGCGCAGCTCGGCCATATGGCCGGTCCAGGCGTCGGCGGACTGGTTCCAGATCGCCTGCGCGCCCTCGCTCAGCTTGAGCAGGCGATAGACCGGCGCGCCGGCCTCGCTCGTCACGCCGAAGCTGCCGGTCGCCGCGTCGAAGCTCAGGCCATACTGGACCAGGCCGATCGAGTCGCTGGCGAGCACGAAGGCGCCCGCGCTGCTGCCCGCGCCGGCCTGCACCAGCGCCAGCGGCTTATCGAGCAGGCGCGCGCCCTCCGCCGTCACGTCGAGCTGGACGAGCGTCGTGCCGGTCGCGGCGCCGGTGATGACCAGCTTGTCCGCGCCGCCCGCCGCCACGTCGAGCCCCAGCTTCGCGCCGCTGGTGCCGACATAGTCGCCGGTGATCGTCAGCGTCTCGCCGCCCGCGCCGTTGCGCAGGTCGATCGTGCCCGCATTCTCGAACGTCTCCAGCCCCAGCAGCGAGACCGATTGCGAGACCAGCGGCGCCAGCGCCCGGACCGATTGGCCGGCCGGAGCGGCGAGCGCGATCGTGCCGGTGTTGACGAACCGATCGCCGCCGCCGCCGAAATCGCTGTCCTTGGTCGCGACGAACTTGCCCGAGTTGGTGAAGGTGTCGGCGAAGCCCGAGAACTTCACCGCGCCCACCACGACGCCGCTATTGGCGACATCGGCGCCGCCCCCGGTGACGGTGATCGCATAGCCGGTGCCGGCCGTGATCGTGCCGGCATTGCTGACCTGCGCCGTCCCTGCGGCCGGATTGGCCGGGGGCAGCGGCTGGGGCTCTTCCTGGCCGATATAGCTCTCCGGCGCATAGCCCCAGTAATGGACGATCGGCGTCACATGCGGCGTGGCGTCGATCGTCACGCCGTTCACCGCGCCGGTGATGCTGCCGCCCGAGGTGACGGTCAGGCTGTTGGCGTAGCTCTGGAGCAGCACGCCCTCGGTGCCGCCCTGCACCTTGCCGTGCACCGCCAGGCTCGCGCTGTCATAGCCCTGCAGCGCGATCGCCGTGGCCTGGGCCGAACTGGTGTTGCCGGTTTCGGCGCTCAGGTTGCGGCCCTCGGCGAAGATGCCGATCGAGTTCCTGCCGGTCACCGCCACGTCGCCGCTGTGGATGTCCACATCGCCGGTGGTGGTGCTCACCATGATGCCGTTGGCATTCATCCCGGCGGTGGCGATCGACTGGGCCGTCACCGAGATGGTGCTGCCGGTCGCCGCCGTTTCCGGATCGCGGGGATCGGGGAAGGGGAAGGCATTGGCGAGATCGCTCACCGGCACCTTGGCGGCGGCCGCCGTGTCCTCCTCGCCCTCGGGCGGATCATAGGGATAGACTTCGGAATGACGCTTGCGCTCGGTCACTTCGATGCCGTTCGATCCCCTGCCCTCGGTCGAGATCGAACCCACGTCGATCGTGATGTCGCCCGGCGAGGAAGCGCGGATGCCCGAGCTGAAATAGTCGCCCTTGGTGCTGATCGGCCCGGTGCCGCTGATCTGGATGCCGCCATTGCCGGCATAGGCGACGATCGCGGTCGAGAGCACGCCCTCGGTCGAGACCGCGCCGTCGAAGGTGAATTCGGCGGCATGGCCGTCGAAATGCACCGCCTGCGCATAATAGCCCTTGGTCGAGACGTTGTGCAGGTGCGCCCCGGCGGTCTGGTTCGCCGAATAGATGCTCACGCCGCGCGCCTGGTCGCCCTCGGTGGTCAGGTCGCCGGTGACGGTCGCGATCGCGCTGCCCAGCTTGGTGTTGTCGGAGAGCAGCATGCCCGATGCGCCCCAGCCGGTGGTCGCGATCGAGCCGACCGAGACGCTGATCCCGCCCGCGCCGTTCGACGGATCGGCCCCGCCGCGATTGCTGGTGACCGCCACTACGCCCTGGCTCTGGCCGCCGGTGGTCGAGATGCTGTTCTGCGTCACCGCGATCGCGCCGCCCCGGTTGCTGTATGCCGCGACGCCATAGCCGAACTGCCCGCCCTCGGTCGAAATCGAGCCGTGGCCGTTGATCGTCACGTTGCCGTCGGCGCGGGCATAGATGCCGTCCGCAGAATAGCTGACGCCATAGGGGCCGCCAGTGACGGTCTTGATCGTGCCGCTGTTGGTGACCGTCGCATCGCCGCCATGGGCCGTGACGGTGACCGCGGAATAGCTGCCCGCCTTGTCGATCTCGCCGCTCGTCTCGACCACGACCGTATGGCCGGAGGCTGCGATCGTATTGGCATAAGCGCCGGCGCTCACATCGCTCGCGACGACATGGACATTGCCATAGCCCAGATAGCTGTCGGCGGTGATCGCGCTGGAGAAGTCGCCATCGGCATGGACGTTCTTCGCGGTCACGTCGACATCGCTGTAGAAGGAGCGCGCGACCACGCCCGCCGCATATGCGCCGCTGGTGGTGACGTTGGACACGTCCACCGAGACCTTGCCCGACAGCGATGCGGCGTAGACGCCCCAGGCACGGCCGCCCTGGGTGCTGACCGAATCGGCGGAGACGTTCACGTCGCCGCCCGCGCTCGCGCTGATGCCGAAGGCCGAATCGCCGGTGGTGGTGATGCTGCCCGCATCGACATGGGCGTTGCCGTAGCGGCTGCCCACCGAGATGCCGAAGCTGCCATAGCCGCTGGTCGCGACCTCGCCGACGGTGACGTTGGTGTCGCCGGTCAGCGCATAGGTGAAGATGCCGGCAGTCTGGTCGCCGGTGGTCGTCACCTTGTCGGCCGTGACCGTCACCTTGCCGCCGACGCCGTAAGCGATGGCGTCGATGCCGTCGGCATATGCGCCGGCGGTCGAGACGGTGCCGGCATGGATGGTGATGTCGCTGCCGGGACCGTCGGCGATCGCGCGGATGCCGGTGGCGCCATAGCCGCGCGTCTCGACCGATCCGGCGGTGATGCTGGTGTCGAGCTGGGTGCCCAGGCTGATCGTCTCGATGCCCATGGCGTTGTCGCCCTGGGTCTTCACGCTGTCGACCGTGACCGTGTTGGTCGTGCTGCCCGAAAGCTGCTTGCCGCCGGCATAGGAGTAGACGCCGACCGCGTTCGCGCCGCTGGTCGTCACCTTGTCCGCATAGACCGAGACATTGCCGTAATAGCTCGCCGCGATCACGCCGTTGGAGCCTGCACCGCCGGTCTCGATCGTGCCCGCATTCACCTGCACGTCGCCCTGGGGCGCGAAGGCGAAGACGCCGTTGGAATAGTCGCCGCTGGTGGTCACGCTGTCCGCGGTGACGCTGGTCAGGCTGCCCTGCGCGGTGTTGACCGCGTCGATGCCGTCCGAACCCAGGCCCGACGTAGTGACGCTGCCTGCCACGACCGTGATGTGGTGATCGTCCTGGCCGTTGTCATGGACCGGGTTGCTGTTGGCATAGATGCCCGAGGAATAGTCGCCCGAGGTGCTGACCGCGCCGGCATGGACGTCCACGGCCGCGCCGACCGCCTTGATCGCGCCGGAGTCCAGGAACATGCCGATGCCGGCCCCGCTGGTCGTCACGCTGTCGACATCGACCGTGGTCGTGCCGCCCGAATAGGCGGTGATGCCGCGCCCGCCGGTGCCGGTCGTCTCTACCGAGCCCGCGGTGATGGTGGTGTCGCGATTGTAGCTCCAGCCATAGATGCCGTCGGCGCCATAGCCGCTGGTCTTGACCGAGTTCACGTTGATGACCGTGCTGCCGTTATAGGCGGCGGCGCGGACGCCCGAGGCGGCATAGCCGCTGGTCTCGATATTGCCGGCCGTGATCTCGATCCCGCCCGAATTGCCGCCGACATTGGTGTTCGCATCGAGACCGGTAGCGCGATAGCCCTCGGTATGAATGTCGCCGGCATGGATCGTCATGTCGCCATAGCCATAGGCATGCACGCCGCCGGACTGGCTGCCCTGGGTCGAGATGTTGCCGACCGTGATCGCGGTGGTGCCGGTCGCGACCGTATCCACGCCGGGCGTGTTGTCGGCGGTGCCGGCGATGTCGCCCTGATCGATCACCACGTCGCCGCCGCTCACCAGCGGGGCGATGGTGGGATCGACGATCGGCGTGAGGCCGCTCAGCTCCGGCTGAGTCCAGCTCGGGCTGCGATGGATCACGATGCCGCTGGTGGGCGCGATGATCGGCGGCGTGGTGAAGCGCTCGGCCGGCAGCCGGGTGAGATCCTGCGGCAGCGGCTCGTTGGCGCGGACATGGAAGCGGGTGAGCGGGGGCGCAAGGCGCGGCGCCAGCAAGGTGAGCGACGGCCGCGCCTGCTGCTGCGCCTGCGCAGGCGCGGCGGTGAGCAGGACGGCGGCGGCGCCGGAAAGGGCGGTGCCCAGCGCCAGCCCGCGGCGCATCGCGCTCCGGCCCGACAGGAAATGGTTACGTGCAACCCGACCACGACAATTCTGCAGCAAAATTATGCTCCCTGTCATATATTTGAAGGGCGCTGCTGCTACCGACCTACCGGTCGGAACTCGTTCGCGACGGCTCCGTCCGGGGCGGTCTCGACGCGCCCTTATTGACTGAAGGACGCCACCGGAAAGCCGACACCTTATGCTTCGTTAATTTTTTTCAGCAGCGCCTGCTGCGACGCATCAGAATTTCGTGTCGAGCCCGATTCGTATCGTCCGCGGCTGCTGGGGCGTCGCCTGGGGATCGTAGATGCGATACGGCGTGCCGAGCGCGAAGCGGTTGGCATGGCCGTCCTGGAGATTGGCGAGCTGCAAGCTCACGCCGCGGCGCGAATCCCCGACACGCAGCGCAACCCGGTCGTCGACATAATCGCCCTGCGCCGCGTCCAGCAGCGGCCCCGCGCCGATATGCGAACCCCCGAAATAGCGCAGGTTCGCCGACAGGGTCAGGCCGTACCGGCCGGTGAGCGGCACGGCATAGTCGAGGTTCGCCTGCGCCCCGACCCGCGCGACATTGGGCAGCGCCTGGCCGCGTACCACCACCGAATCGACACGCGGATCGCTCAGCCGGCTGCGATTGACGAACAGGCCGCCGCCGAGCCGGAGCGCGGCAAGGGGCCGCCAGCCGATCCCCGCCTCGATCGAGGCGATATGGCCGTCGCCGATATTCCGGGTGATCGGATCGCCGCCCTCGGTCACGACTTCGGCGAGGATGTCGTCCCACTGGGTCCATGCGCCGCTCAGGCCCAGATCGAAGCTGCCGCCGGGCGAGCCGTAGCGCATGCCCATCTCGATCGCCTGGATCCGGTCGCCGTCATAGGCCCGGCCGCGGATGCCGCTGATGCCGCTGATGCCGAAGCCGCCGGGGCGGAAACCGTGCTGATAGCGCGCGAACAGCAACAGCCCCGGCGCGCCCTTCCAGGCGAGCGCGAGGCTCGGCAGCGCGCGGGTCTCGTTGTGATGTCCGGCGACCGAGATGGGCGTGCCGAAGATCGGGATCGTGCTCGGCCCGATAAAGACCATCGCATCGCCCTTCACGTCGGCGGTGGTGAGCCGCAACCCGGCGGTGGCGGTGAGCCGCGCGGTCAGCGGCAGATCGGTCTCGCCGAACAAGGTCGCCTCGCCCACGCGGTTATTGGCCTGCTCGCGGGGCGAGCTGGTTCCTTCCGAGGTCATGCCGATCCGACCGATCCGGCTCTGGTTGTCGAGCAGGCTGGCGCCCAGCACCCATCCCGATCCGTCCGCATGCCGCGCGGAAAGCCTGGTCTCGTTGACCAGCATCGTCGTGCGGCCGCGCTGGGTCACGAGGAAATCCATGCCGCCGCTGCCGCCATCATAATGCTCGGTCAGGGTCTGGCTGACCCAGGCGGTCGACGACACCAGCGACAGGTCGCCCCAGCGCCGGGATATGGTCAGGTCGGCAAGGTGATAGGCGTCGTCATAGTCCAGCCGCTCGGGCGTGGCGCGGCTGAGCGCGGGCGTATCCGGCCCGGCATCGGTCCAGGGGCTGTCATCGGCGCGGATCGCCTGGACCACTCCGCCCAGGTCGACCGTCCAGTCGCCCAGGCTGGCGCGCAGCGTCGCCCGGCCGCCCAGCGTGGTGATGCCGTTCACGTCGTTCCGGCGGATCAGCGGATTGTCGATATAGCCACCGTCGCGCTCGGCATAGCCGACCAGCCGCAGGCCCAGCCGATCGCGCTCCAGCGGCAGGTTGAGCATCGCCGCGACGTCGCCGCCGGGATCGCCATGTTCGGTGACGGTGAAGCCGCTCGACGCGCTCGACGCGAAACGGTCGAGCTCGGGCCGGGCGGTGACGATGTGGATCACCCCGCCCAGCGAGCCGGCGCCATAGAGCGTGCCCTGCGGCCCCTCCAGCACCTCCACCGACGCGATGTCGTAGAGCCTGAGATCGGGGTCGGGCGCATTGTAGGTGAGCCGCGTCTCGTTGAGATACTGGCCGGTGGTCGCCTGGCTCGGGCCGCTGAACCCCGAATCGATCACGCCGCGGACGAACAGCTTGTTGCGTCCCGGCCCGAAATGGGTGGTGCCGACGCTGGCGAGACGCTGGGCGAGCGCCCCGCTATCGGCGGGAATGCCGCCTGGCGCGATTGCGTCGGGCGCCAGCACCATTGCGGTGCCCGGATAGGCGTCCAGCCGGGTCGCGCGCTTCGA
>NZ_JAAVVE010000073.1 GCF_018449795.1 Sphingomonas sp. dw_22 | reverse complement strand
CCCCCCCGCCCCCCCCCCCGGCGCCTGCCCCCCCCCCCCCCCCCCCCCCCCCCCCCCCCCCCCCCCCCCCCCCCCCCCCCCCCCCCCCCCCCCCCCCCGCGGGCCCCCCCCCCACCCCCCCCCCCCCCCCCGGGGCGCCCGCCCCCGCCCCCCCCCCCGCCCCGGCCCCGCCCCCCCCCCGCGCCGGGAACATCGTCGATCAGCTCGCCGTCCAGCTCCTGCCGCCCCAGCCGCGTGCCGGCATAGTCCGCCATCATCGCCTCGACGAAGCTCTTCGGCAGGTGCGGATTGTCCCGCGTCCTCCCGCGCGTCTCATGGCAGCCGGGCATCGCCATCACCCGGCGCATCAGCTTCACCGCGCGCGGCGTCGTCGTCACCACCACGCGCGGATCGTCGCCGCCGCGCATGCCCATCAGCAGATTGTCCCAGGCGGCATCCCCCCGCCCGGCGGGCCATTTGCCCAGCTCGTCGCACCAGGCCGCGTCATGCTCCGGCCCGCGCAATTTCTCCGGCGCAGCGGCCGAATAGATATAGGCGCAAGCTCCCGTCGGGAAGCGCACTTCGCCAAGATGGGCGGACCAGCCGACCTCCTCGTCCGCACGCGCCACCGCCAGCAATCCGCTCGCGCCTTCGATCATCACGCGCCGCACGTCCTCGATCGTCGCGCCCACCAGCGCGATCCGCGCGCCGGGCCGCGCCCGCGCCACGGCGCTCACCCATTCGGCGCCCGCCCGCGTCTTGCCGAAGCCGCGCCCCGCCCGGATCAGCCACACGCGCCAATCGCCCGACGGCGCCCGCTGCCCTTCATGCGCCCAGCGCCACCAGCGCACCTCCAGCTCGCGGCGCTGCGCGAGAGTCAGATCCTGCAGCGCGCACAATCGCAAATGTGGAGGCAGAAGCGCGACCCGCTCGATCGGATCGAGCGAGGCCTCCACGCTCATACCCGCTCTCTCACCTGTTTCTCGAGCACCGCCAGCTTCTTGAGCAGGGCCGCATTGGTTTCCTCTTCGGTCGCGATCCGCCGGTGCGGCATGTCGCGCCGCCCCCGCTGACCGCCGCCGTCCAATGTCGCGCGACAGACCGCCAGCACCTTCAGAATCGTGTTCACATCCATCTTCTCGACCGCCGCATCGGCCGCGGCGACCGCCTCTTCGCCACCATCTCCCGGCTCGATCGCATTGATCGATTGCAGCGCGCGCTGGACCAGCTCCGTCTCCAGCCGCTCATAGCCGGCGATCAGCGCCTCGCGCCAAAGCGCCGCGAATTCCAGGTCGGTGCGGCGCAGCCGATATGCCGTCGTCACCGACAGGTCGGCTTCGCGCGCCGCCAGCCTTACATTACAGGTCAGCGCGAGCACATCGAGGAAGCACGCCCGGCGTTTCCTGGTGCAGCCGTCCTTGCGGACGCGCTTCACCTGTGCCGGCCGCCGCCTGCCATTTCCGATCCGCACATCGTCCATCCGCCTGCTCCTCCAACGCGAACGGGCCGGTGCACCCCGCGGCGCCCGACCCGTTCCCGGAACCCGAAGGCCCCGACTCGCAATTCCTCATCGTTCCTGACATGTGCCATATCAGCGGCACGATGTCAAGCTATTTGTGCCTATCTGGTTATTTTGTTATTATTATCTTGCGCCGCACAAATGGTAGCGTTAACCGCGCCATAGCCTCGAGGCATTCCCCACCCGTTCAGATGCTATTGGAATATGCACCGGTGCGAAGGCATCCGGGCGAAACGCATCGCAGGACTGGGATCTCCTCGCGTGAACCGACGAACGGATGCCCATGGCGTCGTCCGTCAGCCTTCCGCCTAGCGCAAGCAACCGCGGTTCGCCGGAGATACCTGAAGTGATTGCGCGCAATGCGTTACGTAACCAAGCGTTGATACCGGATTCGCAGACGGCCCGCCCGAACCGCGGCGGCGTGTCGAACCGGGGGAAAATGCGCTTCGATTTCCTGACAGCCTGGGCGCGCCGCAGCGCGCGCGAGGCGGAAAGCCTGGCCGGGGCGGATCGCCAGCCGTCCAATTTCCTCTATCCCATGCACAATCCGGTGCTGCGCTCGATCCGGCCGGTGATCGTGCTGATCTGCGTCGGCGGCGTGCTGCTCACGGTGCTGCTCTGGGTCGCCACCTTCCAGACGATCGCGTCAGAGCGCAGCCGGGCGATCACTGCCGCGGTGCGCGAGAACCGCAACACGTCGATCGCCTATGAGCAATATGTCGCGCGCACGCTCGATGCCGCCGATCTCGCCGCGGTCGCGCTGGCGGAGCATTTCCGCGATCTCGTGCCCGTGGTGCCGGGCCGGGCGCCGGTCCGGATCGAGGACGCCGTTGCGAAGAATCCGCTCTTCGCCTCGGTCGCGGTGGTCGATGCCAACGGCAATGTCCGCGCGACCACGCTGCCGGGCGTGCCGGCGATGAACCTCGCGAACGAGCCCGCCTTCCGGGCCTTCCGCTCGGGCACCCAGCCGCGCGACGTCTGGATCAGCAGTCCCCGGATGTCGTCCTTCGCGCATCGTCCGCTGATGTCGATCTCGCGCCCGATCCGCCGCGGGGACGGCAGCTTCGGCGGCGGCATCGTCGTGCGGATCCCGGTCGAGCGGCTGACCGACTTCAACGAAGGCGCCGCGATCCGCCCGCTCGACCTGATCTCGGTCATCCGTCTCGACGGCATGACCCTGGCGCGGCGCGAGGGGCTGCGCGTCAGCTACGGCCAGGATCTGAAGGGCAGGCTGGTGATGCGGCACCAGCGCGCCTATCCGGACGGCACCTATCTCGGGCCCAGCTCGATCGACGGCATCTGGCGCTATTTCAGCCATCGCCGGCTGGCCCGCTACGGTCTCTTCGTCACGGTCGGCGTGGGGCAGAGCGACGTGCTCGCCGAGGTGCAGGCGCGTGCGCGCCAGTCGCGGCTGGCGATGGCCGGGATCACGCTGGCGATCTTCGCCTTCGCCGCCTTCGCCATCGCCGGGCTGCTGCGCCGCCAGCGCGCCGCGCTCGATCTCGCCGCCGCCAACGAACGGCTCCGCGAGGCGCAGCGGATCGGCCGGATCGGCGATTGGGAATATGATCTGCGCAGCGACCGGCTGATCCTCTCCGATCAGCTCTGCGAGATGTACGGCCGCGATCCGAGCGACGACCTGGTCGGCCCGGACGAGGCGCTCGCGCATCTCGACGAGGCCAATCGCGAGATCCTCCTCGCCGCGTTCAACGCCGCGGTCGACGGCAAGCGCCCCGAAAGCTGCGAGGTCGTGGCCCGGATGCCCGACGGCGGCATCTCCTATCGCCGCGTCCGCATCGTCCCCCAGCTCACCCCCGAGGGCGAGGTCCGCACCCTTCTCGGCACCGAGCAGAACGTGACGAGCGAAAAGATAAACCAGCAGCTCCGCGACGAAGTCGCCCATATGTCCCGGGTCGAGGCGATGAACGTCATGGCCGCGACGATCGCGCACGAGCTGAGCCAACCGCTCACGGCCGCTTCCAACTATGTCGCGGCGGTGCGGCTCGCTGCGCGCCAGCGGGCCGATGCCGATCCGGCGATGCTCGCCCTGCTGGCCAAGGCCAGCGAGCAGATCGGCCTCACCAGCAAGATCATGGCCCGCGCCCGCGACATGGTCGCCAACGGGACGGCGGGCGAGCACAGCGCCCTGCTTTCCGAGATCGTAGAGGACGCCATCGCGCTGGTGAAAGTCGTCAACGGCGACAACGCCGCGACGCTGATCGAGCGGCTGGACCCGGACGTCCCCCGCGTCGCTGCCGACAAGGTGCAGATCCAGCAAGTCCTCCTCAACCTGCTGCGCAACGCCTGCGAAGCCGCCGCCGGGCGCGATGCCCCGCAGGTCGTGGTGTCCAGCCGCCGCGAAGCGAACAACATGGTGCGGATCTGCGTCGAGGATAACGGCCCCGGCATAGCCGCCGATCTGGGCGACATCTTCTCGCCCTTCGCCTCCTCCAAGCGCGCCGGCCTCGGGCTCGGCCTGTCGATCTGCCGGGCGATCGTCGATTCCTATGGCGGCCGCATCTGGAGCGAGGCGGGCCGCCCGGTCGGCGCCGCGGTCTGCTTCACCCTGCCCGCGCTGGACTGAGCGGCTCCCGACCGACAACCTGCACCGTTTCTGCACGGGATCGCCGTCAAAGCGCCGCGCAGTGCCCGTCCCCGCTGGACCGGGCACGGCCAACAGGGCTCCCTCACAAGGGAGGTGCCCATGCATCGCGTCGCCATACGCCATAGCTTCATCCTCAAGCTCCTGATCGCCGCGATCCTCGCCGCCGTGGCGGACGCGCTCTTCTATTTCCATGGCATCGGCGCGACGCTCGGCGGATTCGCGCTGCTATGGACGGCGCTCCTCGCGCTTGCGGCCGGCGGCATGCGCCGATCGCGCCGTGCCCGGTTCGCCGCCCTGCTCGCACTCCTCTACGCGCTGGTGCTGATCGAGACGCCTTCGCCGCTCGGGTGGATGCTGTTCTGGGTCGCGCTTTCCAGCGCCGCGCTGCTGGTCCGGCGCCGCTTCGACAATGCCGGCGACTGGGCGATCCGCCTCGCCGCCCATGTCCTTCGCGGCATCCCCGCGCCGATCACCGATCTGGCACGGCTCGGCCGGCTATGGCGCTCCAGGGATGCCGCCCGGATCGGCGCAGTGATCCGCGTCGCCGCGCTGCCCTGTATCGGCGGCGCGCTGTTCGCGACGCTCTTCGCCGGCGCGAACCCGGTCATCGGCAATTTCGTCACGTCGATCCATTTGCCCCTGCCTCGGGACGCCACGCTGCATTTCTGCTTCTGGATGTTCGTCCTCTACGCGGTCTGGCCCAGCCTGCGCCCCGCCCCCGCCGTCACCCGCGCCGCGCCCTTCTCTTTCGATCTGCCGCCCATCCGCGGCATCCCGCAGGGCTCGATCACCCTCTCGCTGCTCACCTTCAACGCGATCTTCCTGGTCCAGAATCTGCTCGACATCGCCTTCCTCTGGAGCGGCACGCCGCTGCCCGGTTCGATCACGCTCGCCGATTATGCCCATCGCGGCGCCTATCTGCTGATCGTCACCGCGCTGCTGGCCGGTCTTTTCGTCCTGCTCTTCCTCCACCCGGGCAGCGACGCGGCGCGCCGGCCGGCGATCCGCTATCTCGTGATAGTCTGGATCGCCCAGAACCTGCTGCTGGTCACATCGAGCATCCTGCGCACCTGGGATTATGTGGAGGCCTATTCGCTCACGATCCTGCGGATTTCCGCCCTCGCCTGGATGGCGCTGGTCGGCGTCGGGCTCTTCCTGATCTGCTGGCGCCTGATCGCCGAGCGCTCCACCCGCTGGCTGCTCAATGCGAACGCGCTCGCCGCCGCACTCGTCCTCAGCGTCGCGAGCGTCACCGATCTGGGCGCCGTCGCCGCCTGGTGGAACGTGCGGCACAGCGACAGGGTCGGCCAGACCGGCAATGCGATCGACCTCTGCTATCTGCACCGGCTCGGCAGTTCGGCGCTGCTGCCCGTCATCGATCTCGAAAAGCGCGCCCAGGGCCCGCTGCTCCAGGACAGCATCGCCGCGATCCGCGCCGATCTGCTGGAGCACCTCGCCGCCGACCAGGCCGATTGGCATCGCTGGACCTGGCGCGGCGCCCGGCGCCTGGCGGCCGCCCGCGCCGCGCTCGGCCCCAATCCGCCCCGCCCCTTTCCGGCGCCGCGCGGCCGCGACTGCGACGGCGCGCTCCGTCCCCCGTTGACCGGCGAGGCAGAACAATGATCCAGTGCCCCATGCCGCGCACCATCCTGGTCGTCGACGACGATCCCCATATCCGCCAGCTCCTCGCCTTCGCGCTCGACAAGGCGGGCCTCGGCACGATCGAGGCGGAGGACGGCGAGGCCGCGCTCGATCTCGCCGCCCGCCACAACCCCGATCTGGTCATCCTCGATATCAACATGCCGCGCATGGACGGCCTCGAAGTCTGCCGCCGCCTGCGCGCCACGGGCGAGATACCGATCCTGTTCCTGTCGTCCCGCGACGACGAGATCGATCGCGTCCTCGGGATCGAGCTCGGCGCCGACGATTATGTCGTGAAGCCCTTCTCCCCGCGCGAGGTCGTGGCCCGCGCGATGGCGATCCTGCGCCGCATCGCCGCGCGCCCGCCCGCAGTCGATGAGAACCGGCCGGTGCTCCATCACGGCCGTCTCGCCCTCGATCTCGACGGCTGGCACGCGAGCTGGAGCGGCGAGCCCGTGCCGCTCACGGTCAGCGAATTCACGATCCTGCGCACCCTGGCCTCCGCCCCGGGCAGGGTCTTCAGCCGCGACGCGATCATCGATCGGCTGCACGGCCCCGGCTTCGCGATCACCGATCGCACGATCGACAGCCATATCCGCAACCTGCGGGCAAAATTCGTCGGGATCGGCGGCCTCGACGTGATCGAGACCCGGCCCGGCATCGGCTACAGCCTCGGAAACTGCGCCGGCGAGGCCGGATGATCGCCGCACTCAAACAGGCGGTGAAGGCGCGCTGGCCGCGCCTGCGCCTGCGCACGATCCTGTTCGCAAGCCTGTTCTTCGTCGCCGCGCTGCCCGGCTTCGGCGCGATCTTCCTGCGCGTCTATGAGAACACCCTGGTCCGCCAGACCGAGGCCGAGCTGGTCGCCCAAGGCGCCGCGCTCGCCGCGGCGGCGCAAATAGTCTGGCCGGGTGCCGGCCCCCCCATGCCGCCCGATCCCGGCCAGGTCCGGCCCGAACCGCCCAGCATCGACCTGAACTCCACGCCGATCCTGCCCGAGCGGACACCGCCCGCCCCGATCGCCCACGCCCCGGCCGCTTCGTCCGTCCAGGCCGCGAAGCGCCTGCTCCCCGTCCTGGCGGCCACCCGCCAGACCACGCTGGCGTCGATCATCCTCCTCGACGGCGCCGGCAATATCCTCATCGGACCGGGCACGGCCGGAAGCTATGCCGCGCTCCCCGAGGTGCGCTCGGCGCTCGCCGGCCAGTCCGCCACGGTGCTGCGCCGCAACGGCGACTATCGCCAGGTCTATCGCTTCGAATGGCTGTCGCGCGCCGCCGCGATCCGCGTCCATCATGCCCGGCCGGTGATCGTCGACGGCCGCGTCGTCGGCGTGCTGCTCCTGTCACGCTCGGCCCGCGCGCTGTTCAAGGGACTTTACGAGGATCGCGGCAAGATCGCCTTCGGCATTCTGGTCATCTTCGGCATCCTCGTGGTGCTGAGCGGCGTGCTGTCGCGCGGCATCGCCCGCCCGATCGAGGCGCTCAGCGTGGCGACCCGCGCAGTGTCCGCCGGCGGCGGTGCCATGCCCGCCGTGCCCCCCACCGCCGCGATCGAGATCCAGGGCCTCTATGTCGATTTCGCCGCCATGGCCCAGGCGATCGACCGCCGCTCGCGCTATCTGCGCGACTTCGCCCATGCCGTGAGCCACGAATTCAAGACGCCGCTCGCCGGCATCCGCGGCGCATTGGAACTGCTGCGCGATCATGCCGGCGCGATGTCGAACGCGGAACGCGATCGCTTCCTCACCAATGCCGATGCCGACGCCGAACGGCTGACTCTGCTGGTCTCGCGCCTTCTGGAACTGGCCCGCGCCGACATGTCCCAGGCGGCAGCCCCCGCCGAGACTCGCCTCGCCCCGATCGTCGCCAAGATCGCGGACGCGGAGCGCGCGCCCGGCTTCGACATCGTCATGGGCGATCCCGGAACGCTGGCGGTCGCGGCACCGGCGGACACGATAGAGGCAGTCCTGGCCGCGCTCATCGACAACAGCCGCCAGGCAGGCGCCGCCACGGTGACGATCGACATCGCCGCTGCCGGCGATACCATCGCGATCACCATCTCCGACAACGGGCCCGGCATCGCCGAGCCCGATCGTGCCCGCATCTTCGAACCCTTCTTCACCACGCGCCGATCGCGGGGCGGCACCGGGCTTGGGCTACCGATCGTCCGGTCGCTGCTTCAGGCGCATGGCGGCGCGATCGAACGGGTCGAACAGGAGGACGGAACCGCCTTCCGCGTCACGCTCCCCCGCGCCGACCCATAGGATCAGGCGAGCGCCGAGACCGCTTCCTCCCAGGCGCGCGCCTCATCCTCGCGCCGCGCATGGATCAGCGGCGGCTGCGCGATGGCACCCGCGGCATTCACCTCGACGCTCGCGTCATAGAGGAAGGTCGCATTGCCGCTGATCGTGACGTTGCGTTCGGCATCGGCGCGTCCGCGCACCAATCCGCCCTTGTTGAACACACGGATTTCCTGCCCGAACGCCACCCGCCCGGTAAGCCCCGCCGCGAGCACCGACGCCGCCATCGCGCTGCCGCAACTGTCGGTCAGCCCCACGCCGCGCTCGAAAGTCCGGACATAGAGGTCCGCCGGCCCCCGCTGCTCGACGAACGACACATTGGCCCGCGCCGGCAGCAGCGCCGGGCCGCTCTCGCACCAGTTTCCCAGCGCCACCAGTTCCGCCTCATCCACCGCGTCGACGAAGCGCACCAGATGCGGATTGGGCATCGCCACCGCCGTGAACGCCCGCGCATCGGGCAGCCCCGGAATGGGCGCGTCGATGAAGGAGTCCCCGGTCGTCAGCCCGACATCCGCCGCCGCGATCGATGCCGGCCCCACCTTGGTCCGCACCGTCGTCACGCCCGGCGCCAGCTCCGCCTCGCGCGCCACTTCGGCGACGCTGGTCTTGAGCCGCACCAGCGCATGGTCGATCCCCAGCAGCTCGAATCCGAGCCGCGCGGTGCAGCGCAGCCCGTTGAGGCAGGTCTCCGCCTCCGACCCGTCCGAATTGAACATCCGCATGCCGAACGCAGCCGCGCCGCTCCCCTCGGTCAGCAGCAACAGCCCGTCGCCGCCCACCGGCCCGTCGCGATCCGCAAGCGCGCGCGCGATGCCCGCCCATTGGGCGTCGTCGAGCGCCATTCCCCGCGCGTCGATCAGCGGAAAGTCGTTGCCCGATCCGTGGCATTTGATGAAGGCGAGTTGCATGGCCCCCATCTAGGGGCGCCGACGCGCCTTGGCTATGCCGCCGCCGCTTCTGGCGGCACCGGCCCGCCCATCGCCTTCACCGCCGCCCGATCCTTGGCGATGATGGCGGCGAAGCTCGGCCGGGCGTGGATCGCCGCGACATAGGCGGCGGTGCGCGGATAAAGTTTCGAATCCACGGTCACGTCGATGCAGCCGAGCGTCGCGAAGGGGCTCGCGATGGCGATATCGGCCAAGGTGAGCCGATCCTCCACCAGAAACCCGCTCTCCGGGATCACGCCTTCCAGATAGTCGAGCAGCGGCGGCAACTGGTCGCGTTCGGCCGCCTCCACGGCCCCATGGTCGCAAGGCTGCTTCAGCACCCGTGGCAGCACGAATCGGTTGCCGAAGATCACGCTCCCCGCCGCGTTCATCAGCGTATCCGCCATCTCGTCGAACCAGATCGCACGCGCCCGCGCGCAGGGCTCTTCGGGAATCAGGTTCGGCTCGGCATATTTCGCATCGATATAGGCGACGATCGCGCTCGAATCGCTGATCATGAAGTCGCCGTCCTTCAGCGCGGGCATCTTGCGGAACGGACTCGCGGCTTCGAACTCGGGTCCGCCGCGTCCCATCCCGGCCAGCTTCAGTTCCGGCGCCAATCCCTTTTCGTGCGCAAAGACCACGCATTTGCGCACGTATGGCGACAGGGTCGAACCAAAGACGATCATACGCATTTCCTCCCCGCAATGGGCACCAGCCTAGTATTTCGGTCGCGTGGGCGACCTAGTTTACCGCGACAGTCCGGTGGTGCTGTGCAAGGATCGGCCCGATGACCGCCTTCACATTCCTCCTCGCGCTCGCGGGCGCCACGGCATTTTATGTAGTCTTTCGCCGCATCGCCTTTTTGGAGGATGAGGTACGCCGCGTCGAGTCGTTGCTTGCCCGCTTTGAGCAGGGCAGCGTGGATTCGTCTCCGGTCGCCCCAAATGAACCTGCGGTATCGGCACCGGCGGCCGCGCAGCCGGAACCGGAACCGGAACCGGAACCGGTCGCAACATTCGCGCCCGAACCGGCGCCCGTCGAGCCGCGTCCGCTTCCCGATTTCAGTCTCGAATCGCTGATCGGCGGCCGCCTGCCGATCTGGATCGGCGGCGCCGCGCTGGTGCTCGCCGGCTTCTTCCTCGTGCGCTATTCGATCGAGAGCGGCCTGCTCGGCCCGGCGACGCGCACCGTCCTCGCGGCGCTGTTCGGCCTCGCGCTCATCGCCGCCAGCGAAATCACGCGGCGCCTGCCCGCCACCGCCGACGATCCCCGCGTCGCGCAGGCGCTCGCCGGCGCCGGCATCGCCAGCCTGTACGGCACGCTCTACATGGCCGCCGCGCTCTATCACCTGATTACCCCGCTCACTGCCTTCGCCGCCGTCGCGCTGGTGACGGCCGCCGCAATGGCGCTGTCGCTCCGCCACGGCCCGCCCACCGCGGTCATGGCGCTGATCGGCGGATTCGCCGCGCCCCTGGTCGCCGGATTCGACGCCGCCGGGATCGGGCCGCTGCTCGTCTATCTCGCACTGTTCATCACCGCCCTGTTCGGCCTCGCCATCCATCGCGGCTGGGGCTGGCTCGCGCTCACGGCCAGCGTGGCGGGTTTCGGCTGGATCAATTTCCTGCTCGCGGCCCTGCAGGGCCGCCCCGGCGATCTCTCGACGGTCGGCGGGTTCACCATGCTGCTCGCCGCCGGAGCCGGCGCCGCGTTCCCCGCCACCGGCCTGACCAATCGCTGGCTCCGCGTCGCCCCGCTGGTGGCCGGCTTCGTCCAGTTGCTCGTGCTCGCCCCCGCGCTCGATTTCGGCGGCCTGGCCTGGAGCTTCTACCTTGTCCTCGCCGCCGCCGCGCTGTTCCTGTCGTGGCGCCGGGCCGTGTATCTGCCCGGCGCGCTGGCCGCGCTCGGCTTCCTGCTGGTGCTCGAAGCGCTCGCCCTGCTCCAGCCCGAGCGCAGCGCCACCCCGATCGCCGCCGCCATCGCCACCCTGCTCTTCGCCGTGCCGGGGCATCTGCTCGCGTCGCGCCGGGCCGGCTGGCCGATACTGGCGCTCGCCGTCCCCGCCGGCCCTCGCCTCTGTGCCCATCTCTGCGCCCCGTGGCTGCCTTCCTCTTTTGCCTTGGTTGTCTTGTTGGTGTTCTTCGCGGCGGCTGCGGTTGCATCGTGACACTCCTACCCTCCCCCCACCTTCTACTGTCCCCTTTCCTT
>NZ_JAAVVE010000072.1 GCF_018449795.1 Sphingomonas sp. dw_22 | reverse complement strand
CGCTCGGCCTATGGGTCGATCGCTTCACCAGCGACGGGATCGCGGGGCGCGAATCGCTCTCCCAGCTGATCTCCCTCAATCGCACGATAATGGATTGGCTGCGCGCCGCACGCCTCGCCCCCCGACCCCCTATTTCGACAACCCAGAAAAGGCGCCCGGCCCCCCCCCCCCCCCCCCCCCCCGTCCCCCCCCCGGCCCCCCCCCCCCCCCCCGCCCCCCCGGCGCCCGTCCCCCCGCCGAGCACCGCCCCGCGCGCCGCGCGGGCCCCCGGGGACTCGGCCCGGGGGGATTGGGCGGGGGGGCCGGGGCGGACTGGGCTCGCGCGCCTTCAGGTAGACGGAGGAGCCGACCGGGCGCAGCGACAGGTCGGCCAGCGTGATGAGCCAGACCGGACGGCCGGGGGTTTCCTCCTCGAAGGTCATGCCGCCACCTCATGCAGGTCGCGCCGCGCCGATGGCTCGATAGCGGCCAGCGCGGCCAGCGGCGCCGCCAGCCGTGCACGCTCCAGCGCCTCGTGCCGCGCGCGCCGCTTGAGCCGCGTCGCAATGGGAAGCGCGACCAGGTTGGCGAGCAGCGCGCCATAGAGCGTGGCGAGCAACGCCACCGCCATCGCGCCGCCGATCGCCGAAGTGTCGCGCATCGCGGAGAACATCCGCACCAGCCCGATCAGCGTGCCGACCATGCCCATCGCCGGCGCGATCTCGGCGGTGCCCGACCAGAGCTCATAGGCTGCGCGCTGCCGCTCGAACCGAGCGGTGCGGCGTTGCTCGGCGAGCAATTCGATCTCCCCGGGCGTGGCGCCATCCACCGCGGCGGCCACCGCGGCGGCCACGTCCGGATCGGCGATCACGGAGCGATCGAGCGCGATGACGCCATGCCGCCGGGCGATCCGGCTCAGCGCGCCGATCTGGTCGAGCAGCGGCTCGGCCCGGAAGGCGCGGCGCGGCAGCATGCGGAGCGCCGCGAAGCCGCGCGCCAGGTCGCCCACCGGCGTCCGCAGCACCATGGCGAGCGCGGTCCCGCCGCCGACGATGGCGAGCGCAAGCGGATCGATGAAGGGCGCAAGGCCGGGAAGGCTGGCGAAGTCCATGCGCTCGCATGTGCAAGGGACGGGCCAATATCGAGAGCCGCCCTCACCCTTCCGCGGCTCCGCCGCTCCCTCCCTCTCCCGTCGGGAGAGGGAAGGGGCCCGCCGCTGCAGGCGGTGGGAAGGGTGAGGGCAGAACAGCAGCCACCGGCATCCGCTTGCCGCCGCCCGGCAAGTCCTTGCCGCCCGCCCGCCGAATCCGCCCCTTCCTGCACTCCCCAGCCGAATTGGCACACCCATTGCAGAGATGCGCACGAACTTTTGTGCGGGAGACTGCCCATGTCCAACGACAGCCTTTTCGGCGTTCACGGCGCAGCGCTCGAGCTGCGTTCGCAGCGCATGGGCCAGCTCGCGTCGAACATCGCGAACGCGTCGACGCCGGGCTACAAGGCCAAGGACATCGACTTCAACGCGGCGCTCGCCTCGATCGACGCGCACGGCGGGTCGGTCGACAACGCGATCGACGGCAATACGCTCTACCGCGTGCCGCTCCAGCCGAGCCAGGACGGCAACACCGTCGAGCTCGCCACCGAACAGACCGCCTTCGCCGAAAACGCCGTCGCCTATCAGACCACGCTGTCGTTCCTGAACGGCCGCATCGGCCAGATCACGCGCGCGCTGAAGGGAGAATGAGCATGGGCGACCGGCCGCTTTCGATCTTCCAGGTCTCGGGCCGCGCGATGTCCGCGCAGCTCGTGCGGATGAACACCACCGCGTCGAACCTCGCCAATGCCGGCACGGTCGCGTCGAGCGCCGACGCCGCCTACCGCACGATCAAGCCGGTGTTCCGCACGTCGTTCGACGAAGCGAGCGGCATGTCCACGGTCGATGTCGAGCAGGTCGTCACCGCCGGATCGGAGCCGACCAGGCGCTACGATCCCGGCAATCCGATGGCCGACAAGGAAGGCAATGTCTGGGAGAGCGCGGTCGATGAGACCCGCGAGCTCGTCGACATGCTGGAGACCGCCCGTTCCTACCAGAACAATGTCGAAGTGATGCAGACTGCCAAGCAGCTCATCACCGACACCCTCAAGCTGGGTCGCTGATATGTCCGATTTCGATAGCACGCTCGCCTCTCTCGGCATCGGCCGCACCGGCTCCGCCGCGCAGCAGGCCGCCGCCTCGTCCAATCTCGGCAAGACCGACATGGACCAGAACGATTTCCTCCAGCTGATGACCGCGCAGCTGAAGAACCAGGATCCGTTCGCCCCGGTCGACAATACCCAGATGGTCGCCCAGATGGCGCAGTTCTCGCAGCTCGCCGGCGTCACCGAGATGAATTCGACGCTGAAGGCGATCGCGGACCGGCTGAACGGCACCACGCCCGGCGATGCGATGCAGTGGATCGGCCGCACCGTGCTGACCCCCGGCGAGACCGCCTATCCGCGCACCGACGGCTCGCTGGGCGGCACGCTCGATCTCGGCGCCGACGCGACCGACGTCAACGTCTCGATCTCGGATGCGAGCGGCCGGCTGCTCAAGACCGTCTCGCTCGGGCCCCAGAGCAAGGGCTCGATCGATTTCGAATGGGACGGCAGCACCGACAGCGGCGATCCCGCCGGCTCGGGTCCGTTCACGATTCACGCCGCCGCGCGCAACGCCGATGGCGGCGCGGTCAAGGTCACGCCGCTGGTCTGGGCGCCGGTCACCTCGGTCACGCTCGGCAGCGACGGCTCGCCCGTCCTCACCCTTCCCGGCCTCGGCCAGGTTCCCGTTTCCGCCGTTCGCCAGATCGGCTGAGTCCCCTCACGCACGGAGTATCCCGAATGTCCTTCTACACCAGCTTGAGCGGGCTCCAGGCCGCCCAGACCGACATGTCGACCATCTCGCACAATCTCGCGAACGTCTCGACCAACGGCTTCAAGCGCTCGACCACGACCTTCGCCGACGTGATCGCCTCGACCAAGGATTCGAACCCCAGCCAGATGGTCGGTTCGGGCACGGTGGTGCGCGGGATCCAGCAGCAGTTCAGCCAGGGCGGCTACAGCCAGTCGAGCTCGGCGCTCGATCTCGCGATCACCGGCGACGGCTTCTTCGCGGTGCGCTCCGATGCCGGCAGCGGCAATGTGATGTTCACCCGCAACGGCCATTTCACCCCCGATTCCGATCGCTACGTGACCGATGCGCAGGGCAACAAGCTGCTCGTCTATCCGGTCGACGGATCGGGCGCGGTGGTCGCGACCGGCCTCGATTCGGCGGTGCCGCTGCGCCTGCCGCAGACCAGCGGCACGCCGGAGGCGACGCAGAATGTCGGCCTGTCGCTCAATCTCTCGGCGAACGCCTCGATCCCGGCCGATGCCGCGCGGTTCGACGACACGCCCTATGCCTTCGATCGCTTCGATCCGGGCACCTACAACCAGTCGACCCAGACGACGATCTATGATTCCGGCGGCAATGCGCTGACGATGACCAATTATTTCGTCCGCGACAGCGCGCCGGGCGCCGGCGAGCCGACGAGCAGCTGGAAGGTCTATTCGTTTGTCGGCGACCAGCAGCTCGATGCCGATGCGGGCACCGACGGCATCCAGCCGATCACGCTCGACTTCGATTCGACCGGCAAGCTGACCGCGCCCGCCGCCCCGACCACCTTCAGCGGCTTCCTGTCGCCCGGCGCCACCGCCGAGCAGCAGATCACGCTCGATTTCGGCACCCAGACCACCCAGAACAGCCAGCCCTTCAGCGTCAACAACCGCACCCAGGACGGCGCCGCGGTCGGCCAGTTCGAAGGCATCTCCATCGCCGATGACGGCACGGTGAGCGCCAGCTTCTCGAACGGCGACCAGCAGCAGCTCGGCAAGGTGATGCTCGCCAACTTCACCAATCCTTCAGGGCTCCGCCAGCTCGGCAACTCGACCTGGGCGGCGACGGGCCTCTCGGGCGAGCCGATGGTTGGCGAGGCGAGCTCGAACGGCTTCGGCTCGCTGATGTCGGGCGCGGTCGAGCGCTCGAACGTCGACATCACCGAGGAGCTCGTCGCGCTGATCGCCGCGCAGCGCAATTTCCAGGCGAACGCCAAGGCGCTCGATACCGAGAGCCAGATCTCGCAGACCATCTTCAACATCCGAAGCTGAGAAGGGACTGAGGGAAACAGGCCATGGACAAGCTCGTCTACACAGCGCTTTCGGGGCTTCGCAGCCAGATGGCGTCGCAATCGACGATCGCGAACAACATCGCGAACGCATCGACGACGGGCTATCGCGCCGAGCGCGTCAATTTCGACCGTCTCGTGCTCCAGGGCCAGACCTTCCAGAGCCGCGAGCTCTCTTCGGAAGAGGTCAACGACTTCGACCGGCGCGCCGGCACGCTGGTCCAGACGGCGCGGCCGCTCGACGTGGCGGTGGCCGGCGACAGCTGGATGGCGGTGCAGGCCAAGGACGGCACCGAAGCCTATACGAGGCGCGGCGACCTGAACGTCGCCGCCTCGGGCGTGCTGGAAACCGGCGACGGTTTCCCGGTGATGGGGTCGGGGGGCCCCATCACCGTGCCGCCCTATCAGTCGATCGCGATCGCCGCCGACGGCACCCTCTCGATCGTCCCGCCCGGCGCCCAGCCGGGGCAGGAGCCGCAGGTGATCGACAAGATCAAGCTGGCGAGCCCCGACGGCAGCCAGACCGCCAAGGGCCTCGACAACCTCCTCCATGTGAAGGGCGGCGGCGTGCTGCCCGAGGACATGGACGGTCGGGTCCAGTCGGGCGCGCTCGAGCAGTCGAACGTCAACCTCACCGAAGCGCTGGTCGACATGATCCAGAACCAGCGCAGCTACGAAGTACAGGCGAACCTGCTCAAGGAAGCCAGGACCATGGACGAGAGCTCCGCATCGCTGATGCGGATGCCCGCATAAGGGAGTTTAGACGATGGGTTCATCGGCAATGCACATCGCGCGGACCGGGCTCGACGCCCAGGACATGCGCATGCGAGTCATCTCGAACAATCTCGCCAACGTGAACACGACCGCGTTCAAGCGCGATCGCGCCTCGTTCCAGACGCTCGCCTATCAGGTCGTCACCGCGCCGGGCGCCGCCTCCACCTCGGAGACGAAATACGCGACCGGGCTCAATCTCGGCACCGGCGTCCGCATCCAGGGCACCAGCCGGATCGAGACCGAGGGCTCGCTCCAGACCACCGGCGGCGCGCTCGACCTGGCGCTGGACGGCAACGGCTATTTCCAGGTGCAGATGCCGGGCGGCACGCTCGGCTATACCCGCGCCGGCAATTTCTCGCGCTCGCCCGAGGGCCAGCTCATCACCAGCGAAGGCTATCAGGTGATGCCCGGCATCACCTTTCCCGACGGCACGACCAACATCACGATCGGCACCGACGGCACCGTCTCCGCCACCGTGCCCGGCCAGACCGAGGCGACCCAGATCGGTCAGATCCAGGTCGCCAGCTTCCCCAATGCCGCCGGCCTCCAGGCGACGGGCGACAATTACCTGATCGAGACCTCCGCCAGCGGCACCGCCAATCTCGGCATCGCCGGCCAGGACGGCCGCGGCAATATCCGCCAGGGCATGCTCGAAGGCTCCAATGTGAACGTGGTCGAGGAGCTGGTCGACATGATCGAGACCCAGCGCGCCTATGAGGTCAATTCCAAGATGATCTCGGCCGCCGACGAGATGGAAAAATATGTCAACCAGAACATCTGAGCGGCTTGCCCGCCTCGCCGCCGGCATCGCCGTGCTCGCGCTTGCCGCGGGCGCGGCGCCGGCCCAGGCGCAGATCCTCGGCATCGGCAAGAAGAAGCCCAAGGAGGATTTCTCGGTCACCATGCCCGTCGCGGCGCCGGTGGCCGCGCCCGCCAATGGCGGCATCTTCCAGGCGAGCGACGGCTATGCCGCGCTCTACGAGGGCCAGCGCGCGCGCCGCATCGGCGATCCGCTGACGATCGTGCTGGTCGAGAAGACCAGCGCCTCCAAATCCTCGAGCTCGAAGCTCGACAGCGGCGGCGGCTTCTCGCTCACCCCGCCCTCGACCGGCAATCTCTCGCTGTTCAAGCCCACCGACGCCACCGTCAGCGGCGCGCGCAACTTCCAGGGCCAGGGCGCGGCGGACCAGTCCAACGCGCTCTCGGGCGAGATCAGCGTCACCATCGCCGCGGTCTATCCCAACGGCACGATGCTGGTGCAGGGCCAGAAGCGCGTCACGCTCAATCGCGGCGACGAGTTCGTCCAGATCAAGGGCCTGGTCCGCGCGGCGGACATCGATGCGAACAACCGCGTGCCCTCCACGCGCGTAGCCGACGCCCGCATCGCCTATACCGGCAAGGGCGACGTCGCCCGCGCCAGCCGCCAGGGCTGGCTCAGCCGCTTCTTCCAGATGCTCAGCCCCTTCTGATGCGGAGCCCGCACATGATCCGTCTCGCCATCGCCTTCCTCGTTTGCCTGTTGGCCGCCAGTCCGGCCATGGCGCAGCGCGTCAAGGATCTGGGCGGCTTCCAGGGCATCCGCACCAACCAGCTCACCGGTTACGGCGTGGTCGTCGGCCTGCCCGGCACCGGCGACGACAATCTCGAATATACCGTCCAGTCGATGAAGAGCGTCGCCTCGCGCTTCGGCCTCCAGCTTCCGCAGGGGGTGGCACCCGGCCTCAAGAACGCGGCGGTGGTGATGATTACCGCCGATCTGCCGCCCTTCGCCAAGCCGGGGCAGAAGCTCGACATCACCGTCTCGTCGATGGGCAAGGCCAAGTCGCTACGCGGCGGCACCCTCATCATGACACCGCTCCAGGGCGCCGACGGCCAGATCTATGCGATGGCGCAGGGCAATCTCGCCGTGGGCGGGCTCGGCGCGGAAGGTGCCGACGGATCGAAGATCGTCGTCAACATCCCCTCCACCGGCCGCATCCCCGAGGGCGCGACGGTCGAGCGCACCGTCGACACCGGCTTCGACAAGTCGCCCTTCCTCACCTTCAACCTCGCCCGCGCCGATTTCACCACGGCGCAGCGCGTGCAGGACGCGATCAACGCCCGCTTCGGCACCGGCCGCGCGCGTGCATTGGATGGTGTCTCGATCGCGGTCCAGTCGCCCCCGGGCGCCGATGTCCGCGCCGAAATGATGAGCGAGATCGAGAATCTCACCGTCGAGGCCGCCGAGGCGCCCGCCCGCGTGATCGTCAATGCGCGCACCGGCACCGTGGTCATCAACTCCGCCGTCCGGGTCAGCCCGGCGGCCGTGACCCATGGTAAACTCACCGTTCGTATCGATGAGGCGCAAAAGGTCAGCCAGCCTCTGCCGTTTAGCAAGGGCGAGACGATGATGGAGCAGCACAGCACCGTCGGCGTCGAAGAGGAGAAGAAGCCGATGTTCCTGCTCCAGCCCGGCCCCAAGCTCGCCGATGTGGTGAAGGCGGTGAACGCCATCGGCGCCTCGCCGGCCGATCTCGTCGCGATCCTGGAGGCGCTGAAGGAAGCCGGCGCGCTCAAGGCGGAGCTGATCGTCCTGTGAGCGCGCCCATCGCCTCACCCGCCGCCGGCGGCATCGGCCTCGATACGTCACGCCTCGCGTCCAAGGAGAATCTCCAGGCGGCGGGGCAGAAGTTCGAATCGATCTTCACCGGCATGATGCTCAAGTCGATGCGCCAGGCGAAGCTCGGCGACGGCCTGTTCGACAGCAAGGGCGAGGACCAGTTCCGCGACATGCAGGACCAGAAGCTCGTCGAGAGCATGGCCGCGCACGCCCCGATCGGCATCGGCAAGGCGATGACCGACTTCCTCTCGAAAGCGGCGGATAGCGAAGGAACGAAGCCGTGAGCGACCTGCTTTCGATCGGCGCCACCGGCGTCCGCGCCTATCAGACGGCGCTGACCACCACCTCCGAGAATATCGCGAACGCGGGCACCGTCGGCTATTCGCGGCGGACGACCGTGCTCAACGAAGTCGCGGCGCCTTCCTCCGTCACTTCCAGGATCCCGAACGGCCTGGGCGTCGTGGTCGGCGGCGTCACCCGCGCAGCGGACCTGTACCGTTCGGCCGAGGTCCGCACCGCCGGCTCCGATCTCGCGCGCAGCGAGGCGGGCGCCGCCTGGCTCGACCGGATCGACGGCGCGCTCTCGGACAACAAGCTCGGCGACCGGCTGACCGCCTTCTTCGCCTCGACCAAGGCGATCGCCGCCGACCCTTCAGCCCTCGCCCCGCGCGCGACGACGCTGGAGGCCGCGCAGAGCGTCGCCACCGCCTTCTCCGCCACCGGCGCCGCGCTCTCGGCCGCCGCGTCCGATCTCGACGCCAGCGCCGATGCCGCGACCACGCAGCTCAACGGCCTGTCGGCGGCGCTCGCCAAGGTCAATTCGGGCCTCAGCCGTGCGCAGGCCGGCAGCGCGGCCAACGCCACCCTGCTCGACCAGCGCGACCAGATCCTCGAATCGATGAGCGCGATCACCGACGTCTCGGTATCGTTCGACGGAATCGGCCGCGCCACCGTCAAGGGCGGTGGCGAGGGCGGGCCGGTGCTCGTCCAGGGCGTCGACTCCGCCACCGTCTCCTATGCCCGCAACGGGGAGGGCGCCGTCGCCTTCACCAGCCGCTTCGGCAACGCCACGACAACGCTCTCGCCAAGCGGCGGCGCGCTCGCCGGCTATGCCGATGGCGCGCAAAAGATCGCCGCGGCACAAAGCCAGCTCAACGATCAGGCCCAGGCATTTGCCGATGGCGTCAACGCGGTCCAGGCCGCCGGCGTCGATCTGAACGGCGATCCCGGCCAGCCGATCTTCCAGGTCGGCGATCCGCCCTCGAACCTGACGATGGTGCTGAACGATCCGCACGGCATCGCCGCCGCCGCGCCGGGCGCCGGCACGCGCGACAACAGCAACCTCGCCGGCTTCGATACGCTGCGCGCCACCGGCAATGTCGAAGGCGCGATCATCGACATGACCGCCGCCAACGGCGCCGCGCTTGCCGCCAAGCGGGGCGTCGCCGAGGCGCAGGGCGCGATCCGCGACAATGCCGTCGCCGCGCGCGATTCGGTGAGCGGCGTCAATATCGACGAGGAAGCCGTGGACCTCATGCGCTTCCAGCAGGCCTATCAGGCATCCAGCCGCGTGATCCAGGTCGCGCGCGAAACCTTCCAGTCCATCCTCGAAATCCGGTGAGCCCGATGCGCGTATCCACCAGCCAGATGTTCGACCGCCCGTTGTCGCTGATGACCCAGCTCACGGCCCAGGCGGACAAGGCGCAGACCCAGATCGCGACGACCAAGAAGATCGACGGCGCCGCCGACAGCCCCACCGCCTGGCTGCGGCTCCAGGGCCTGGCGCGCGCGGGCGCGGACGACACCGCCTATGGCGCGAACATCAAGCTCGCCCAGGGCATCCTCGCGCAGAGCGACGGCACGCTCGACAGCGTGCAATCGCAGCTCACCCGCGCCAAGGAACTCACGCTGGAGGCGAGCAACGGCACGCTCACCGACGAGAACCGCCTCGCCATCGCCGAGGAGCTCGATTCGATCCGCGATTCGCTGTTCGGCCTGGCCAACACCAAGGACGTGCGCGGCCAGCCCCTGTTCGGCAGCGCCACCGGCGACACTGCCTATGCGAAGGCGCCGGACGGCACGATCAGCTTCGTCGGTGCCGGCGATCCGGCGAAGATCCCGGTCGGCGACGGCGATGCGATCCAGCCCTCGATCGGCGGCGCGCAGGCATTCGCGGCAGGGAGCAGCGACATGTTCGCGGTGCTCGCCCATCTCTCCGCCGCGCTCAAGGCGGGCGGCGACATCAGCCAGGCCTCGGCCGACGCGATCACCGGCGTCGACGCCTCGCTCGACAGCGTCGCAGCGGCCCGTGCCTCGGTCGGCGCCCGCGCGGCGCGGCTCGATCTCTCGGCCGACCAGCTGGTCGATGCGGGCGAGGCGCGCGAAAGCGAGCGCTCCGGCCTGGAGGATACCGACATCCCCACGGCGATCACCCAGCTCCAGAAGACGCTGACCGTGCTCCAGGCGACCCAGGCGAGCTTCTCCAAGCTCTCCAGCCTCTCGCTGTTCGATTATCTGAACTAAACCCTCTCGTTAACCATCTTCACCCGCGAAACCGGCGCAAGAAACCGGCGAAGCGGCCGTTAACCGAGATACTAGGGCCGATCGCGGCGACGGGGGGAACGCAAAGCGCATGTATCCGCTGATTGGTCTTGTCGTGCTGCTGGGCATGGTGTTCGGCGGCTTCACCATCACCGGCGGCGCCCTCGGCCCCGTGATGGAGGCCATCCCGCATGAGATGCTCATCATCGGCGGCGCCGCGCTGGGCGCGCTCATCATCGGCAATTCGATGAAGGAGCTGAAGGCGCTCGGCGGCGGCTGCATGAAGGTCTTCAAGGGGCCGAAATACAAGAAGCAGGATTATCTCGACGCGATCTTCCTGGTCTCGAAGCTGATGAAGATGCTCAGGACCGAGGGCCCGATCGCGCTGGAGCCGCATGTCGAGGATCCCAAATCCTCCGCGCTCTTCGCCGAATATCCCCGGCTGCTCGCCGATCACGCGCTCATCAACCTGATCGCCGATACGCTGCGCCTCGTCGTCGTCTCGTCGGGCACGCTCGACGTGCATGCGGTCGAGGAGGTGATGGATAATGCCATCAAGACCCACCACCACGAGGTGCAGGGGCCGCAGACCACGCTCCAGTCGCTCGGTGACGCGCTGCCGGCGCTCGGCATCGTCGCGGCGGTACTCGGCGTGGTGAAGACGATGGGCTCGATCGACAAGCCGCCCGCGATCCTGGGCGCGATGATCGGATCGGCGCTGGTCGGCACCTTCATGGGCGTGCTGCTCGCCTATGGCATCGTCGGTCCGCTCGCCAGCCGCCTCCAGCAGGTGATCGACGCCGACGACGCGATCTACCACACGGTGAAGCAGATCATCATCGCCTCGCTCCACGGCCATCCGCAGCCGCTGGTGATCGAGGCGGCGCGCTCGGGCATCGCCCATGCGAACCAGCCCGGCTTCGCCGAGGTGTTCGACGGGCTCCGGGGGCGGTGATGTTCGCGCGACGCCGCGACGACGCGACGATGCTGGCCCTGCGTTCGAGCCGGCACGGCCTCTCATATCTCGTTGACGCGAAAACACTGCCCCGGGCGATCGCCCGTCGCGCCGTCGCGGCGGCGCACGAATCAAAAGCAAGGCCCGCAAGCTGATGGCCCGCGCTCCCCACGGATCGAACCAGCCGCCGAAGATCATCGTCAGGAAGATCTTCATCGAGGGCCATGGCGGCCATCACGGCGGCGCGTGGAAGGTCGCCTATGCCGATTTCGTGACGGCGATGATGGCGTTCTTCCTGCTGATGTGGCTGCTCGGCGCCACAAACGAGAAGCAGCGCAAGGCGCTCGCCGATTATTTCGCGCCCACCCTGGTCCAGTTCAAGCAGAACAGCGCCGGATCGAACGGGCTGCTGAGCGGCGACGCGATCAACGCGCAGGAAAACTATCCCAACCGGGCAGGCCAGACCGGCACCCGATCGATGACCGTCCCCGTGGGCGGCGCCGGCGGCCGCGACGTGGGCACCGGCGACAAGGGCACGCTCAAGGACCAGCGCGCGCTCACCCAGCAGGACCAGAAGAATTTCAGCGAGACGACCAGGCGCATCCAGGCCCGGATGCGCGCCACCCCGGCGCTCGCCAGGCTCGCCAACCATATCCGCTTCGTCCCCACCCGCGACGGCATGCGGATCGACCTGCTCGACGACGCGAACTATTCGATGTTCGATCTGGGAACGACCGCGCTCGTCCCCGATGCCAGCAGCCTGATCGGCACGATCGCCGAATCGATCCAGGGTCTGGAGAACCCGATCATGATCCGCGGCCATACCGACAGCCTCGGCTATGGCGATCCCCGGAACATGAACAACTGGATGCTCTCCAGCGGCCGCGCCGAGGCGACCCGCCGCCGGCTGCTCTCGGGCGGCGTGCCCGAGACGCGCTTCGAGCGGATCGAAGGCGTCGCGGACCGCGAGCCGCTGATCCAGGACACCCCCACCGACCCCCGCAACCGGCGGGTCGCGATCACCCTGCTCTATCGCCGGATCCTCGATCAGGATGCCGATGGGCGCTTGCGGGGCGGCAAGACGGCAGGACGGTTCTGACCCCCGCCGCATGAGCGGGCTCCCGATCCTCCCCGGCACGGGGAGGGGGACCAGCCGCAGGCTGGTGGAGGGGGCGTGCCGCAAGCGATTCCCGTGTGGAGAACCCCCTCCTCCACCACCGCCTTCGGCGGCGGTCCCCCTCCCCGTGCCGGGGAGGATCTACCTAGAAAAACAGCTTCCGGATGCTCAGCCGCACGCTCCGGCCGGTCGGATCGAGCAGGTCCGGCTGGTAGCTGAGCGGCACCGCGCCGGTCTGGTCGGTCACGCGCTGGCGCGAGTCGAGCAGATTGTCGACCGACAGCGTCACGCGCATGCCGCGCAGCCAGCGATGCTTGCGCACCCGGCTGAGCTGCTGGCCCATATCGGCGAAGAAGCGCAGGTTGAATGTCGCCAGGCTGCCGAAATCGAGCTGCTCGGTGTTGGTCAGTCCGGTGAACACTTCGGTCCCGCTCTGCCATTTGCCGATCAGCCGCGCGCCCAGCCCGTCCTTCGAAACGCCGGCCTGCGCCTCGATCTGGTGCTCGGGCTGGCCGCCGCTGCTGCCGGTCGCGCCGCCATGCAGCAGGTCGATGACCGGCAGGCCGTCACGGATGTTCACCTGATTCTTGAAATACCAGGTGTGATAAAGGCTGAACTGGATACGCCCGGCAAGCGCTCCGTTGGGGCCGCCCATGCCGCCCCCCCCCGACACTGGTCCACCGCCGACACCCAGGGGACGCCCCCCCCCGCCCCCCCAAAACCCGCGCGCGGGAGAACAACCGCTGAGGTCCCAGTCCACA
>NZ_JAAVVE010000071.1 GCF_018449795.1 Sphingomonas sp. dw_22 | reverse complement strand
ACGCCGATCGGCGTGCTGAAGGACCAGCTCCTGGTGCGCTCGCTCCACAGCTTCTCGGATGTGCTGCCCAGCGCCTTCGACAAGGAGGATTTCGCGTTCTTCGGTACCGTGCTCTCGGGCACGCCGGAGCAGGAGGTGCGCTGGAAGCGCGCGGTCGATTTCACCACCGGGGCGCTGTCGGACAATGTCAGCCAAGTCTATGTCGCGAAATACTTCCCGCCCGAGACCAAGGCCGCGGCCGACAAGCTGGTGAAGAACATCATCGCCGCGATGGACGAGCGGATCGACAAGCTCGACTGGATGTCTGCCGAGACCAAGGTGAAGGCGCATGCCAAGCTGGCCGCCTTCACGCCGAAGATCGGCTATCCCGATCGCTGGAAGGATTATTCGAACCTCCAGATCGTCGCCGGAGACGCCTTCGGCAACAATCTGCGCGCGAACCAGTGGGCGCATGAGGACAATGTCGGCCATCTCGGCAAGCCGCTCCAGCGCTGGGAATGGGGCATGACGCCGATGGAGGTGAACGCCTATGCCAATCCCGGCATGGTCGAGATCGTCTTCCCCGCCGCGATCCTCCAGCCGCCCTTCTTCGATCCGAACGCCGATCCGGCGATCAACTATGGCGGCATCGGCGCGGTGATCGGCCATGAGCTGAGCCACCATTTCGACGACCAGGGCGCCAAGTACGACATGCACGGCCGCCTGACCGACTGGTGGACCCCGGCCGACGTCGCCGCCTTCAAGGCGCGCACCGATGCGTTGGCGGCGGAGTATGACCAATATGAGCCGCTGCCGGGCATGCACGTCCAGGGCAAGCTGACGCTCGGCGAGAACACCGCCGATCTGGCCGGGCTGACCCTGGCCTATGACGCCTACAAGAAGGCGCTGGGCGGGCAGGAGGCGCCGGTGATCGACGGCACCACCGGCGATCAGCGCTTCTATCTGGGCTGGGCGCAGGTGTGGCGCCGCAACTATCGCGAGGCGAACCTGCGCCAGCGGCTGCTCACCGATCCGCACTCGCCGTCCGAGCAGCGCGCCTGGGTCGTGCGCAATCTCGATCCCTGGTACGCGGCCTTCACCCCGGCGGAATCCGCCAAGCTGTACCTCCCGGCCGAGAAGCGCGTCCGCATCTGGTGATCTAACCTGAAATCCTCCCCGGGCTTTGCTCGGGGAGGATTTGGATTCGCTTGACCGCGCCCACGCTACCGAACATCGGTAACGGCATGGCGACGCAGCCCGATTCCGCATCCCCCGCGCCGAGGACGTTGCTGCCCGCGCTGGCGGCGATCGTAGCGGGCTTCGCCGCGGCCGCGCTCATCCTGCTGACGCTGAACGACCGCGCGATCGCGATCGGCTTCGTTGCCGCCGGCATCCTCGCCGCCGGCGCCGCCTTCGCCTTCCGCCGCCTGCTCCGGGCCGAGCCGGTCGCCGAGGTCCAGACCGACTGGTCCGTCGCCTATGCGCTCGCCGCAGCCAGCGACGATGCGCTCGCCGTCACCGATCGCTCGGGCAAGCTCGTCTGCGCCAACAGCCGCTACGAGGTGCTGTTCGGCGGATGGCCGACGCCGCCCAATCTTCCGGTCAGCGAAGCGTCCGTCACCGCGCTCGGCGCCTGCGCGCGCGCGGCGTGGCGCCAGGGCGAAGCGCGCTGCGACGAGGTCCAGGCATTCGGCGCGCCGGTCTCCGTCCGGATCGCGCGGGTGGGGGAGGATTCGCTCGTCTGGCGCTTCATCGGCGTCCAGGCGCTCGATCTCGCGACCCAGGTCCAGGCGCTGATCGGCGGCAATACCGGCGATCGCATGGGATCGGCCGGGATCATGGCGGCGATGATCTCCCCGGACGGCCGCATCCGTGCCGCCAACCGCGTGTTCCGCGCCCGCGCGATGGGCAGCGCCGAGGCGCCGGTGGAGGGGCGGGACTTCGCGCGCTTCCTCGTCACCGATTCGCTGGGCCTGGTCCGCTTCGAGCGCGAAGGCGCCGAGGGCACGGCGCTCCGCGTCCTCCAGATACCGTTCCTCGAGGGCGAGGACGCGCCCCTGCTCGTCACCCTGCTCGACGAGGAGCCCGGCACCGTCCCCGCGCCCGCGATCGGGGCGAGCGCTTCCGCCCATGTCCGCTCGCTGATCGCGCTGCTGCCGTCCGGCCTGGCGCTGGTCGATCGCGACGGCCGGTTCGCGAGCATGAACGACGCCTTCGTCCGCGCCACCCGCGTCAACGCTGCCGCGCCGCCGCTCTATCCGGGCGACCTGGTGGTGCGCGAGGACAAGGGCGCGCTCGCCGATGCGATCCGCCGCTTCGCCGGCGGGGCGCCGCAATCGGTGGAGATGACCGTCCGGCTGGTCGATGCGCCCGAGGAGCCCGTCGCGATCACCATCGCCGGCGCGCGCGGCCTGGGCGATGCGGCGGTCCTCATCAGCCTCAAGGATTCGGGCGAGGAGGGCAAGCTCAAGCGCCAGATCGCCCAGGCGACCAAGATGCAGGCGGTCGGCCAGCTCGCCGGCGGCGTCGCGCACGACTTCAACAATATCCTGACCGCGATCATCGGGCATTGCGACCTGATGCTGATGCGCCATTCCCCCGGCGACAGCGACTATGACGACATCCAGCAGATCCGCGCCAATTCGAACCGCGCCGCCTCGCTCACCCGCCAGCTCCTCGCCTTTTCGCGCCAGCAGACGCTGCGCCCGCAGATACTCCAGCTCCCCGACGTCATCTCCGAAGTCTCGAACCTGCTGAAGCGCCTGCTCGGCGAGACGGTGACGCTCGACGTCAAGCACGGCCGCAATCTCGGCCCCGTCCGCGCCGATCCGGGCCAGCTCGAACAGGTCGTGGTCAATCTCGCGGTCAACGCCCGCGACGCGATGCTGTCGACCAGCCCCAATGGCGGCGGCACGCTGACGATCGAGACGATGGCGGTCTCGGCCTCCGAAGTCCGCCAGATGGACGACGACGTCCTCCCCGTCGGCGATTACACGGCGCTGCGCATCTCCGACACCGGCACGGGAATCCCGCCCGAGATCATCGGCAAGATCTGGGAGCCCTTCTTCACCACCAAGGAGATCGGCAAGGGCACCGGCCTGGGCCTTTCCACCGTCTACGGCATCATCAAGCAGTCGGGCGGCTTCATCTTCGCCGAGAATGTGCCGGGGAAGGGGGCAGCCTTCACCATCTACCTGCCGGTCCATAGCGCGGCGGAACCCATGGCCGCGACGCCGGCCAAGCTGCCCGCCACGGCGAAGAACAAGCAGCTCGATCTCTGGGGCACGGGCACGATCCTGCTGGTCGAGGATGAGGACATGGTCCGTGCCGTTGCCGAGCGTGCGCTCACCCGCCAGGGCTATACCGTGCTCACCGCCGAGAACGGCGAAGTCGCGCTGGAGCTGCTGGAGACCGCCGCCAGGCCCGACCTGCTGATTTCCGACGTCGTCATGCCGATCATGGACGGCCCCACCATGGTCCGCCAGGTGCGCAAGCGCTGGCCCGATCTGCCGATCCTGTTCATGTCCGGCTATGCCGAGGAGCAGCTCCGCCGCTCGATCGATCTCGACAATGTCGCCTTCCTACCCAAACCCTTTTCGGTTCAGCAACTTGCGGAGGCGACGCGAGACGTTCTCGTCCCGAAATAGCGCTTGGCGAGGGCAGGATTTCCTGCAAAGGGGCGCGCATGCCGGGGCCTAGCCGCATCCTGATCGTCGAGGACGAGCAACTCATCGCGATGATGCTCGAGGATTTCCTCGAGGCGCTCGATCGCGAGATGGCTGGCAGCGCGGACAATGTCGCGGCGGCGCTTGCGCGGATCGAGGAAGGGGGCATCGACGCCGCCATTCTCGACGTCAACCTGCGCGGCGGCGAGCAGAGCTGGCCCGTCGCGGACCGGCTGGCCGAGCTCGGCATCCCGTTCGTCATCGCCACCGGCGGGGCGGGCGACACCATCGCCGAGGCGCATCGCGGCCGCCCGATCCTCTCCAAGCCCTTCACGATGAGCAGCGTCGAGAAGATACTGGATTCGCTCCAGGGCTGAGCGGTCGCGCCGGGCATTTACTCCAGCACGCGCACCGGATCCCCCAGCCGGATCAGTCCCGGCCGCGCCGGCCCCGCATAGATCCCATAGGCATTGCCGAATTGCTGCGCGACGGTGCGCAGGATCGTCACGTCCTTGGCGGCGGTGTCCGGATCGATCGTGATCAGCACGCAGCGCGGAATGGGATCGGCGCAATGCACCACCGCGCCGTCCGGTTCGGCACCGAAGGCCAGCCGCAGCCCCTGGAATGCGCCGGCGTCCAACTCGCTCTCGATCGTCACGTTGATGCGGAAGCGCCGCGGATCGAGCGCCGCGCCGTGCGCCGCCTCCAGCCGGGCATGGCCCGCGGTCGTCTGGATCGAGATCGGCATCGCGTCATAGATGCCCCGCGCCACCTGGATCAGCGCCACCGGCGCGCCCGCCGCCGCCTCCAGATGCGCATGGAGCCCCGAATCGTGGAGCGAGACCCGCGCGCCGTCGGGCGTCTCCACCGTCACCGTCGAAGTCCTGGGCCGGGCCGGATCGGCGAAACCGGCCTTGTACAGCACCATCGCCGGCACGTCGCGCGCCGTCATCCACGGAAAGCGCGTGCCGTTGTCCGTATAATGGAAGGCATATTGGCGATCGCCCTCGATCCCCTGCCAGTCGATCTCGGCGATGGTCAGCCGCTCGCCGGCCATCGACTTGACCGGGAAGCGATGGAGCGCGCCGACATGGCCGATGATCCGCGTCATCCCGGCTGGCTAATCGGCCTGGTGCCCGGCCGCCACGAAAAATTTCGTTCCGCTCTTGTTCTCATAGAACAAATGCGATACATGCTTGTCCAACAGAGTTGAACGTACAAGCCAAACCTTCTAGCGACGGGGACTTCCAATGGCGGCATCTTTGAAGGTCATCGACAACAAAATGGCAGCTCCCAGCAGCGACAAGCAGAAGGCGCTCGACGCCGCACTCGCGCAGATCGACCGCGCCTTCGGCAAGGGCTCGGCCATGCGGCTCGGCTCGAAGGAGACGATGCAGGTCGAGGCGATCTCGACCGGCTCGCTCGGGCTCGACATCGCGCTCGGCGTCGGCGGCCTGCCGCGCGGTCGCGTGATCGAAGTCTATGGCCCGGAAAGTTCGGGCAAGACCACGCTCGCGCTCCATGTCATCGCCGAGGCGCAGCGCGGCGGCGGCACCGCGGCGTTCGTCGATGCCGAGCATGCGCTCGATCCGGTCTATGCCAAGAAGCTCGGCGTCAACATCGACGAACTGATCGTCTCGCAGCCCGATACCGGCGAGCAGGCGCTGGAGATCGTCGATACCCTGGTCCGTTCGAACGCGATCGACGTGCTGGTGGTGGATTCGGTGGCGGCGCTGGTTCCCCGCGCCGAGATCGAGGGCGAGATGGGCGACAGCCATGTCGGCCTCCAGGCGCGGCTGATGTCGCAGAGCCTGCGCAAGCTCACCGGCTCGATCAGCCGTTCGCGCTGCATGGTGATCTTCATCAACCAGCTCCGCATGAAGATCGGCGTGATGTACGGCAATCCGGAGACCACGACCGGCGGCAATGCGCTGAAATTCTATGCCTCGGTCCGTCTCGACATCCGCCGCACCGGCCAGATCAAGGATCGCGACGATATCGTCGGCAACGCGACGCGCGTGAAGGTCGTCAAGAACAAGGTCGCGCCGCCGTTCAAGCAGGTCGAGTTCGACATCATGTATGGCGAGGGCATTTCGAAGATCGGCGAGATCCTCGATCTCGGCGTCAAGGCCGGGCTGGTCGAGAAATCGGGTGCCTGGTTCAGCTATGACAGCGTCCG
This sequence comes from Sphingomonas sp. dw_22, assembly GCF_018449795.1. Classification (GTDB taxonomy): domain Bacteria; phylum Pseudomonadota; class Alphaproteobacteria; order Sphingomonadales; family Sphingomonadaceae; genus Sphingomonas. Next base: position 7,287 of record NZ_JAAVVE010000071.1, on the reverse strand, counting down.
CATCGGCCAGGGCCGCGAGAACGCCAAGACCTTCCTCAAGGAGAATGCGGATCTCTGCAATCGGCTGGAGGCCGCGATCCGCAGCCGCACCGACAAGGTCGCCGAGGAAATGATGGCGGGTCCGGATGCCGATGAAGGCGACGACGATCTGTAACGGAATTTGAGGCCGGACTGCCGCCCCAGGCGGTAGCGTCGGTCACGGGCGTAGCTCCCATCGGAAGGCCCGGCGCACTTGTTGCGCCGGGCCTTTCCGCATGTCCGGCGCCATTCGGGTTCGGCTTTCGCAGGCGAGAGCGGCTCTTCAATTCCCTCCCGGAACGGGGAGGGGGACCATTCGCGCAGCGAATGGTGGAGGGGTCGCGCCGCAGGCGCGGGACTTGGCTGGCAACGTAGGGAAGCTTCGATGCCCGCCACCCCTGATGATTTGCATATCGAATTCGCCTGATATGATCCCCCGCCAGAGAAGGACTCGCATGACCAGCCCCGCCGATCCCGACGATGTCGAAGCGACCCAGGTCCAGGTGGAGGGCTTCATCGCGCGCTTTTCCGAGCAGATCGCCGATCGCGTCAGTGCCGGGCGTGCGGTGCTGCGGGCGCGGCTGCCGGGCGTGACCGAACTGGTCTATGACAATTACAACGCGCTCGCGATCGCTTACGGGCCGGGCATCAAGACTTCGGAGGCGGTGTTCAGCCTCGCCGTCTATCCGCGCAACGTACTGCTCTATTTCCTGCCCGGCGTCGGCCTTCCCGATCCCGAAGGGCTGCTCCAGGGAGAGGGAAGGCGGGGCCGCTATGTCTGCCTGACCGATGTCGCGCTGCTCGACGAGCCTGCCGTCATCGCGTTGATCGACGCGGCGCTCGACCGGGCGAAGCATCCCTTGCCGCCCGGTGGCGGCCGCACGATCGTCAAGTCGATCTCGGCCCGGCGGCGTCTGCGCCGTCCCGCCACGCAGGAGCCGGCATGATAATCGTCCACCATCTCGAAAATTCGCGGTCGCAGCGCGTGCTCTGGCTGCTCGAAGAACTCGGTCTCCCCTATGAGATCAAGCGCTACCAGCGGAACAAGGCGACGATGCTCGCCCCGCCCGAGCTCAGGCGGGTCCATCCGCTCGGCAAGTCGCCGGTGGTCGAGGACGAGGGAAGGGTGATCGCCGAGACCGGCGCGATCGTCGAATATCTGGTCGAAAAGGCGGACGGCCGCATGGGCGTGCCTGGCCATCGCGACGATGCGCTGCGCTATCGGCACTTCCTCCATTATGCCGAGGGCTCGCTGATGCCGCCTTTGTTCACCAAGCTGGTCCTCAGCCGCGTGCCGCTGCTGGGCAAGGTAGCGCAGAGGAAGTTCCAGCCGATGATCGACGTCCATCTCGATTATGTCGAAGCCGAGCTCGCCCAGCGTGCCTGGTTCGCCGGCCCCGATCTTACCGCCGCCGATGTGATGATGAGCTTCCCGCTGGAAGCGGCCGTCGGTCGGGCCGATGCCATCGAGGGACGCCCGCATATCGCCGCCTGGCTGGAGAGCATCCACGCCCGCCCGGCCTATCAGGCGGCGCTCAAGGCCGGCGGCCCCTATGCTTATGCCTGAGCTTGCAATGTAGGATTTGGAATGCTTGGCCGGGGTGGCCCGGGGCCTTGCCCCGGCCGCTCTTTGAATTGTCAGGTGATCCAGGCCGTCCGTGCGATGGCATCGCGTCAGGCGATGCGGACATTCCCCCTTCTTCCCTCTCCTTTGGGAGAGAGTGAGCGGCCGCACTTGCGGCCGCGCGAGGCTCCGCCTCGCGTCCCCTCATCCAACCTTCTCCCAAAGAAGAAGGCTTGAGGGGCCGGTAACCACCACCAGGCGATCTTGTCGTCATCCCGATCGCGCAACAAAGTTACGAGATCGAGCGCGTTCTCGGTAAGTCGGTCAATCCAGCGGGCAAGCCAAACCGCCCAACCCGACCTTCCGACCGCACAGCCTCAATGCTTCCCATATCCCTCGAAGCTGTCGGAATCCGCCGTTGCGGCCGTACCGATCGGCTTGATCTCCGGCTCGGGTTCCTGGGGCGCGTCGAGCTGGCCTTCCCAGCGCGCCACCACCACGCTCGCCACGGCATTGCCGATCACGTTGGTCGCCGTCCGCCCCATGTCGAGGAAATGGTCCACCGCCAGGATCAGCAATATGCCCGCCTCCGGGATATTGAAGTGGCTGAGCGTGCCGGTGATGACGACCAGGCTGGCGCGCGGCACGCCGGCGATGCCCTTGCTGGTGATCATCAGGATCAGCAGCATCTGGATCATCGTCGCCCAGTCGAGATGGATGCCATAGGCCTGGGCGATGAAGATCGACGCGAACGTCATGTACATCATCGAGCCGTCGAGGTTGAACGAATAGCCGAGCGGCAGCACGAAGCTGGCGATGCGCGGCGGCACGCCGAACCGGTCGAGCGCGTCGAGCGTACGCGGATAGGCGGCCTCGGACGAAGCGGTCGAAAAGCCCAGCAGGATCGGATCGCGCAGATAGCGGATCAGCGTCCCCGTGCGCGGCCCCACCAGCAGGAAGCACGCCCCCAGCAGCACCGCCCACAGCACGAAGAGGCCGATATAGAAGCTGCCCATGAAGAAGGCGAGGTCACCGACCACGCCCAGCCCCTTGGTCGCCAGCGTGCGTGCGACGGCGCAGAACACCGCGACCGGCGCGAACAGCATCACATAGCCGGTGACGGTCAGCATCACCGAGACGAGCGCCTCCAGCCCGCGCAGCAGCGGTCCGGCCTTCTCGCCCACCGCCGCCATGCCCACGCCGAAGAATAGCGAGAAGATCACGAGCTGGAGGATGTCGTTGGTCGCCATCGCGTCGATCGCGGAGGTCGGGACGATGTGCGTGAAGAACTTGGCCACGTCGAACGCGGCGCGATCGACGCCGCTGGAGGCGTTCACCGCCGGCAGTGCCAGATGCAGCCCGGTGCCCGGTTGCAGCAGGTTGACCAGGATCAGGCCGAGGGTCAGCGAGATCAGGCTGGCGCAGACGAACCAGAAGAACGCCTTCAGCCCCACGCGCCCGATCGCGCCGCCGCTGCCCATATGCGCGATGCCGACGACGAGGGTGGAGACCACCAGCGGCGCGATTATCATCTTGATGAGATGGAGGAACATCTGCGTGGGGATGTCGAGATAATAGGCGATGCCTTCGAGTTGCTGGGTGCCCGCGCCGCCATCGTCATAGGCTGCATTCAGCCCCCAGCCGAGCAGACCGCCGAGCAGCAGCCCCGCCAGAATGAACCATGTCAGTCGCTTGCCCACGAAAATCCCCTGATGTTTGAGCGCGGCAAGGAAGGGGATTGTCGCCGCCGGGTCAAGGACCGTATCGCTTGCGCACCTGATTTGGCCGGAGATCCGCATGCCTTTCCTAGCGCGCCGACACTTGCTCACCGCTGCGGCGGCTCTGCCCTTGCTTGGTCTTCCCGGCATTCTCCGCGCCGCCGAGCCCGATCTTTCCGAGCTGAAGGACATCACCACCGGCGCCCGGCCGATCTCGGCGGAGGAGCGCAAGGCACGAATCGCCCGCGCCCAGAAGCTGATGGCCGCCAACGGCATCGGCGCGGTGCTGATCGAGCCGGGCTCGTCGCTCGTCTATTTCACCGGCGTCCGCTGGGGCCGCAGCGAGCGGCTGACCGCGGCGATCCTGCCGGTCGAAGGCGATCCGTGCATCGTCACGCCGTTCTTCGAGGAGCCGCGCACCCGCGAGACGCTGGGCGTGCCCGCCGAGGTGCGCGTGTGGCAGGAGGATGAGGATCCGCTGGTCATCGTCGCGGGCTTCCTCAAGGACCGCAAGCTTGCCGGCCGCCCGATCGGAATCGAGGAGACGGTGCGTTATTTCGCGATGGATGGCCTCCAGCGCGCGCTGCCGTCCGCGAAGATCGTTTCGGCCAATCCGGTGGTGCGGGGCTGCCGGATGGTGAAGACCCCGGCCGAGATCGCGCTGATGCAACTCGCCACCGACGTGACGATCGCCGCCTATCGCTGGGTCCATCCGCGGGTAGAGAAGGGTATGAGCCAGCGCGACGTCTCCGCGCTGATGGATGCGGCGACGCGCAAGCTGGGCGGCGCGCCGGAGTTCAGCCTGGTGCTGGTGGGCGAGGGCGCGGCCTATCCGCACGGCACCAAGACGCCGTCGCTGGTGGCGGAGGGCAAGATCGTGCTGATGGATTGCGGCTGCACCGTGCAGGGCTATCAGTCCGACGTGTCGCGCACCTTCGTCCATGGCGCGCCCACGGCCGAGCAGCGCAAGGTGTGGGACCAAGTGGCGCACGGCCAGCAGGTGGCGTTCGCGGCGGCGAAGCTCGGCGCGCCCACCGGCAGCGTCGACGATGCAGTGCGCGGCTATTACACCTCGCTCGGCTATGGCCCGGACTACAAGCTGCCCGGCCTGTCGCACCGCACTGGCCACGGCATCGGGCTGGACGGGCATGAACCGGTCAACCTCGTCCGCGGCGAGCAGACGAAGCTGGCGCCGGGCATGTGCTTCTCGAACGAGCCGGGCATCTACATCCCCGGGAGCTTCGGCGTGCGGCTGGAGGATTGCTTCCATATGACCGAGGCGGGGCCGAAATGGTTCAGCGAGCCGCCGAAGTCGATCGACGCGCCGCTAGGATGACGTTGGGCAGGATCGGCTGCTGGATCGTAGCCGCATCAATCCTGATTATCGGCACGCTTTCCATCTGGGGGTGGGGATCGGCCTATTACTTCGATTCGCAGCGCACGGTTCTGGCCTCGTCCGTGTCTCCCGATGGGAGCAGCATAGCGCAGGTCGAACGGCTCGTCGTTGGCGACGTACCCAATATCATACTGACTCTTCGCTCCTCATGGGCGCCCAATTGGTATCTCATGAGTTGCGCTGCGGTTTCCCATTACGGCGAGACACAGGCGGGGGTGCGATGGCTCAGCAACGATCGCATAGCGCTGCGCGCTAGCGTTGAGCCGAAATATTGGCGGACTGACGCAGCGCCGTTCAAGCACCGGGGATGCGGCCGGATGACGGTGGTGATTGAGAACGTGGCCAATTACCCTGATCGAACCGTTTCGCTTGAGCGAACGCGCGCGGCCCCCTAAGTCGCAACGCATGACGTCCACGAACGATATCCGCCGCAGCTTCCTCGACTATTTCGAAGGCCAGGGGCATGCCCGCGTGCCCAGCGCCCCGCTGGTGCCGCACAACGATCCGACGCTGATGTTCGTGAACGCCGGCATGGTGCCGTTCAAGAACGTCTTCACCGGCCTGGAAGCGCGCCCCTATTCGACTGCGACGAGCAGCCAGAAATGCGTGCGCGCCGGCGGCAAGCATAACGATCTCGACAATGTGGGCTACACCGCGCGCCACCACACTTTCTTCGAGATGCTCGGCAATTTCTCGTTCGGCGACTATTTCAAGGAACAGGCGATCACCCATGCCTGGACGCTGCTGACCAAGGTCTGGGGCATCCCAGCCGAGAAGCTGACCGTCACCGTCTATCATACCGACGACCAGGCGTTCGACCTGTGGAAGAAGATCGCGGGGCTCCCCGATCACCGGATCATCCGCATCCCCACCAAGGACAATTTCTGGGCGATGGGATCGGACGGCCCGTGCGGCCCCTGTTCGGAGATCTTCTACGATCATGGCGATCACATCTGGGGCGGCCCGCCGGGATCGCCCGAGGAGGATGGCGACCGCTTCGTCGAGATCTGGAACCTGGTCTTCATGCAGTTCCTGCAGGAGAATGATGAGATCATCGGCGATCTGCCGCGGCCGAGCATCGACACCGGCATGGGCCTGGAGCGCATCGCCGCGGTGCTTCAGGGCGTCCACGACAATTACGATACCGACACGTTCAAGGCGCTGATCGCCGAAAGCGGCGCGCTGACCGGCGCCGCGACCACCGGCGAGAACCAGGCGAGCCACCGCGTGATCGCCGATCACCTGCGCTCGTCGGGCTTCCTGGTGGCGGATGGCGTGCTGCCGGCGAACGAGGGGCGCGGCTATGTGCTCCGCCGCATTATGCGCCGCGCGATGCGCCACGCACACCTGCTCGGCGCCAAGGATCCGCTGATGCACCGCATGGTGCCCGCGCTGGTCGCCGAGATGGGCGCCGCCTTCCCCGAGCTGGTCCGCGCCCAGCCGCTGATCGAGGCGACCCTGCTCCAGGAGGAGACGCGCTTCCGCCAGACGCTCGCCAACGGCCTGCGCCTCCTCGACGAGGCGACCCAGGGCTTCAAGGCCGGCGACACGCTGCCGGGCGAGACTGCGTTCAAGCTCTACGATACGTTCGGCTTCCCCTATGACCTGACCGAGGACGCGCTGCGCGCCAACGAGATCAGCGTCGATCGCGCCGGTTTCGATGCGGCGATGGCGCTTCAGAAGGCGGCCGCCCGCGCCGCCTGGAAGGGTTCGGGCGACAAGGCGTCCGAGGAGCTGTGGTACGATCTGGCCGATGAGCTGGGGAGCACCGAGTTCACCGGCTATGTCGGCACCGAGGGCGAGGGCCAGGTGCTCGCGCTGGTGAAGGACGGCGCGCGGGTGGAGAAGGCCGAAGCCGGCGACACCGTCACCATCCTCACCAACCAGACGCCCTTCTACGCCGAGAGCGGCGGCCAGATGGGCGACAGCGGTGTGATCTCGAACGACAAGCTCCGCGCGCTGGTGGACGACACCTCCAAGCCGCTCGGCCGGCTCCACGCGCATCATGCGAAGATCGAGAGCGGATCGATCGCGGTGGGCGACGCGGTGCATCTGTCGGTCGATGCCGAGCGCCGCGATCGTGTCCGCGCCAATCATTCGGCGACGCACCTGCTGCACGCGGCGCTGCGCAATCGCCTCGGCACCCATGTCAGCCAGAAGGGCAGCCTGGTGGCGCCCGATCGCCTGCGCTTCGACTTCTCGCACCCTTCGGCGCTGACGCCGCAGGAAATCGCCGATGTCGAGGCCGATGTGAACGCGCAGATCCGCCACAACGGCGCGGTCGAGACGCGGCTGATGACACCCGACGACGCGATCGCGGCGGGCGCGATGGCGCTGTTCGGCGAGAAGTACGGCGACGAGGTCCGCGTGCTCTCGATGGGGCTGGGCGAGGATGCCTCCTATTCGGTCGAGCTGTGCGGCGGCACCCATGTCGGTGCGACGGGCGACATCGCGATCTTCAAGATCATCTCGGAAAGCGCCGTCTCCTCGGGCGTGCGGCGCATCGAGGCGCTGACCGGCGAGGCGGCGCGGCTGTGGCTGGGGGCCCGCGACGAGCGGCTGCGCGAAGCCGCCGCGACGCTTAAATCCTC
>NZ_JAAVVE010000070.1 GCF_018449795.1 Sphingomonas sp. dw_22 | reverse complement strand
GAGGCGGTGCGCGGCCCCAGGGCGGGGGGGGGGGCGGCGCAGACCGGCGGCCCCGCCCCCCGTCCGGGTGGCGAGGGCCCGTGGGCGAGGTGGGGGTCGTCAAGCTGGAGTACGCCGAGGACGGGCAATCGATCGGGATCCACGTGGTCCGCAACCGGCGCTGGACCAGGAGGGGCCGGCCCGCTCCCCCACCCGGCCACCCAACGGCAGTATATTATGGGTGGCCGGGTGGGGGAGCGGGCCGGCGCCGCCTTTCTCAAACGGGCTCTAAGACCGGTTGCCGCGCAGGCAGGAAGGGCTCGGCGCGCTGTCGCCGGGCCCTTTTGCGTTACCGGATCACAGGATCCCGCCGGTCAGCCACAGCCGCAGGCCGCTGACGAGCAGCACCAGCAAATTGAGGTTGCGCCCCGCCGTGCCGCGCGAGAGCAGGCCGAACGCCAGGCCGACGACCGCGATCGGGAAGGCGATCCAGTTGACGAGCGAGATGATCGGGAAAATGCCGATCACGGCGATGAGCAGCGCGACAAGGCCGATCAGGATCGAGATCACATTGAACATGCGCCTCACATGGTGCGTCCCGAGTGTGTTGGCAAGATACCACAGCAGGTCTCGCCCAACGCTTCCTTAACCTTCCTGCGGCATCCCGCAGATATCCCCAAAAGAGGACGGTCGCGTGTTCCGCAGTCGAGCTTTTCTGCCCTTCGCATTCCTGTCGCTGGCGCTTGCCGGTTGCGGCGGGCCTGCGCCCGACGACAGCGCGGACAATAGCGCCAATGCCGCCGATCCGGCGCTGACCAGCGCGCTCCAGGACCAGATCATGGTCGATCCGCAGCTCAGTCGCCAGGCGAACAGCGGCGCGGTGCGCCCACCCAGCCAGCCCTATTCGGGCGGCGTGCCGGCGCAGGGCGTGGCGGCCAACACCGATACGGTCGACAAGGGCGGGCTGCTCCATGCCCCCGCCCCCAATCCCGCGACCAAGGGCGTCGGCGCGGCCGGGGCGATCACGCCGGGCGCCCTCGCCCAGCGCCAGAAGGATCCGAAGACCAAGGGCTGCGCGGCGCATCTCACCTATTCCGCCGGCTGGGCGCAGCGGCTTCCCGCCGATCTGCCGCTCTATCCCCAGGCCCGCGTCACCGAGGCGGCGGGCACCGAGGACGGCAAGTGCCGGCTGCGCATCGTCAGCTTCTCCGCGGCCCAGCCGATGCAGGCGATGGTCGACTGGTATTATACCCAGGCGATCCGCGGCGGTTACAGCGCCGAGCACCAGATCGACGGCCAGCAGCACATCCTTGGCGGCGCCCGCGAGAAGGACGGCAGCGCCTATATGATGTACCTGACCACGCGCAGCGACGGCGGCACCGATATCGATCTGATCGCCAACAACGGGCGCTGAGGGGAATTTCCTTCCCGTTCGCGGGCGATCCTGTCGATTGCGGACGCCCCCTCTGACTGCCTGCTGTTGGCGGTTTAGCGACGGGCAGCTTTTGTCTCACGGCCAGAGATAGCCGACATCAACCGGAATGCTGTTCCTCCTCGAAGCGCAACCGAGAATGGAGGTAGCGGGCGAGGTCGCGAAGGTGCTCGCCCCAATGGACCTGATATAGGAACCGGAAATGCCAGTGGGCATCATCAGGTCCAAACCGGTCAAACCGCCACAACACCTCTTTCAGGTCGTTGGTTATGTCCATGATGTCGTCGATGGCATCACCGACAAGGGCTTCGCCCGGAACCTCTTTGGGATCGGCAGAGCCATAGTAGCCCAAAGTAGGGAAGCGCGGGTCAATGTCCGCACGCCCAACGCGACCTTCGGGCGCAGGCCGCTCGTCGCTCTCATCGGGATCGCCGAGGGGTGTGTCGTGGTAGCTCAGGGCAAGCGCATCCAAATGCCGCGCAAGCATCTCAATGGAAGGGCTTTCGCATTTCGTGACGAGATCGACGAAGCGTTGAGCGGCAACGATGTTCGGCGGCAACATGCAATGGATCATAGCTTGGATTGAAAAGGCCCGCGACACATATGTCCGGTAGCGGGCGACCAGCGCGCCTCATGGAACGGCCACAACTGGATCGTTGGCTGCCATTCCGGCCCGTGAAGCGAAGACCGCTGGCAATGTAGGATTTCGCCTGCGATATCCCGCCGGCTCTTTCTCATCGTCGAGTCTCGAAAGCTGCGAAATTCGGGAAGGAAGGGTTTTTCGCAATACCGGTGTCAACCGTGTCAACCAGATCGCGGCGATCCCCTCCCCCGAACGCCAGGGCTTTATAGATCGGCCCAGCCGCGCTACCGCGCTCCTTATGCCCAATCTTTTTCTTGTAATGCTCGGCGGCGCGATCGGCGCGGGCGCGCGGCACCTGACCGGTCGCGCCACGCTTGCCCTGTGGGGCCCCGGCTATCCCTGGGGCACGCTCGCGGTGAATCTGATCGGCGGCCTGCTGATGGGCGTGCTCGCGGGCAGCCTCGCGCGGTTCGGCCAGGGCGGCGAGCAATGGCGGCTGCTGCTCGGCGTCGGCGTGCTCGGCGGCTTCACCACCTTCTCCGCCTTCTCGCTCGACCTCATGGTGATGCTCGAGCGCGGCGATTGGGGCACCGCGCTCGGCTATGCGCTGTTCTCGGTGATCGGCGCGCTCGCCGCGCTGGCGCTGGGTCTGAACCTGATGCGGGCGCTGGCATGAGCGCCGAGAACGAAGTCCGCCAGTTCATCGTCGCGGCCGATGATGACGGCATCCGGCTCGATCGCTGGTTCAAGCGGCATCTGGAGGATGTGAGCTTCAACATCGTCTCGCGCTGGGCGCGCACCGGCCAGCTTCGCGTCGACGGCGCGCGCGCGACTCCGGGCGATAGGCTGACCGAAGGCCAGACCATCCGCGTCCCCCCGGCCGAGCCCGCCAAGCCGGCCGCCGCCGTCAAGGCCAAGCCCGACCGCCCGCCGCTCAGCGACGATCAGACCGCCTTCGCCCGCGAGATGGTGATCCACAAGGATGCCGGCGCGATCGTGCTCAACAAGCCGCCGGGCCTCGCCACCCAGGGCGGCACCAAGACGTTCGAGCATGTCGACGGGCTGCTCGACGCGCTCCAGTTCGAGGCCGAGGGGCGGCCGAAGCTCGTCCACCGGCTGGACAAGGACACGTCGGGCGCGCTGCTGATCGCCCGCAGCGCCCGCGCCGCGGCGTTCTTCTCCAAGTCCTTTTCGGGCCGCACCGCCAAGAAGATCTATTGGGCGCTCGTGATGGGCGTGCCCGAGGTCGAGGACGGCATCATCGACCTGCCGCTCGCCAAGCAGCCCGGCACCGGCGGCGAGAAGATGCATGTCGATGAGAAGGAGGGCCAGCCGAGCCGCACCCGCTACCGGGTGATCGAGCAGGCCGGCAACCGCACCGCCTGGGTCGAGCTCCAGCCCTTCACCGGCCGCACCCACCAGCTGCGCGTCCATATGGCGGCGATCGGCCATCCGATCGTGGGCGATGGGAAGTACGGGTTGCAGGAGGCGTTCCTGAGCGGCGGCATCTCCCGGAAGCTCCATCTCCACTCGCGGCGCATCCGCATCGACCATCCCGATGGCAACAAGCTCGATGTCACCGCCGAGCTGCCCTCGCACTTCGCCGAATCGATGAAGACGCTCGGCTTCGACGAATCGCTGGGCAATACCGACCTGATCGACGATCGCCCCCCGCTCAGCCGCGAGCAGAAAAAGGCCCAGGCGAGGGCCCATGCCAAGACGGTCCGCAAGGAACGCCGCGGCGAACGCCGGAGCCGCGGGGCAAAGAAGTGATGCCCATCCCAATTCCTCCCCGGCACGGGGAGGGGGACCATGCGAAGCATGGTGGAGGGGCCGCCGTCGTAGACGGCGGTGTTCCACCGCCACCCCTCCACCCCTCGCTTCGCGAGCGGTCCCCCTCCCCGTTCCGGGGAGGAATTTTCCGTCCATGAACCGCCTCGCCATCTTCGATTGCGACGGCACTTTGGTCGATTCGCAGGCCAGCATCTGCCTGGCGATGGAGCATTGCTTCATCGGCCGGCGGCTCGACCCGCCCGATCGCGAGGCGATCCGCCGGATCGTCGGGCTGAGCCTGGTCGAGGCGGTCGCGCGTCTGCTTCCGCAAGCCGACGACGCGCTCCACCGGGTGATGGCCGAGGACTATAAGCGCGCCTATTTCACCCTCCGCACCGAGGGGAAGATCGAGGACGAACCGCTTTACGAAGGCATCGCCGAAGCGATCGAAACCCTTGATGCGAACGGCTGGCTGCTCGGCGTCGCCACCGGCAAGTCCGATCGCGGGCTGCTGCGCGTGCTGGAGGCGCATGGGCTGAGGCATCGCTTCGTCACGCTCCAGACCGCCGATCGCCACCCCTCCAAGCCGCACCCCTCGATGATCGAGACGGCGATGGCCGAGGCGGGCGCCGCGCCGGAGACGACGGTGATGATCGGCGACACCAGCTTCGACATGGCGATGGCCGCCAATGCCGGCGCACACGGATTAGGTGTTGCATGGGGCTACCACACCTCGCATGAGTTGATCGCGGCCGGCGCGGCCCGCGTCGCCGATCATGCCCATGCCCTGCCGGGGCATCTGGAGAGCCTATGACCGAGGACGAACGCCTCGCGCGGAAACGCTATTTCATCATGACCGGGATCAACCTGGCCGGAGCCTGCGGCGCGGTGCTGGGGCTGCTGATCGCGGGCCGTTCGGTGACGACGGGGCACACGCTGCTCGGCGGCGCGCTGATCCTCGCCTCGCTCTACATGATGGCGACGGTGCCGCGCGGCCTCGCGCGCCGCTGGCGGACGCCGCCCCAGCCGTGAAGCGCTTCTGGAAGCTGGTGACGATCGAGGGCCGCGGAATCGCGCTCGACGGCAAGCCGGTGCGCACGCCCGGCCGCGTGCCGCTGGCGCTGCCGACGCTCGCGCTCGCCGAGGCGGTGGCGGAGGAATGGCGCGCGGTGGGCGACACGCTCGATCCGCGCGCAATGCTGCTGACCGGGCTCGCCAACGCCGCGATCGACCGGATCGCACCGGACACCGCCGCCTTCGCCGCGGGACTCGCCGCCTATGGCGAAAGCGATCTCCTCTATTATCGCGCCGGAGAGCCCGCGCCGCTGGTCGCACGCCAGGCCGCTGCCTGGGATCCGCTGCTCGCCTGGGCACGGGGCCGCTACGACGTGCATTTCCAGACGACCGCCGGGGTGACGCACCGGCCCCAGCCCCCCGCGACGATCGCGCGGCTCGGCGAGGCGGTGGCGGCGCTCGATGCGTTCCACCTCGCCGGGCTCTCGCCGCTGGTGACGGTCAGCGGATCGCTCGTCGCGGCGCTGGCGCTGCTCGAAGGCGCTGCGGACGCCGATACGGTGTGGCACGCCGCGCATGTCGACGAGGAATGGCAGGCCGAGCAATGGGGCCATGACGACCTCGCGATCGGCGCCCGCGAGGCACGCCGCGCCGATTTCGACGCGGGCGCGCGGTTCCTGGAGCTGCTCTAAACCCGCATCGCCACCGGCTTCGGCAGCGCCCAGGCGATCACCGCCCCCGCCGCGAGCCACGACGCGACGTCGCTGATCCACAGATAGACGAAGAAGCCCCAGGGCATGTGGTTGAAGACCGGCTGGCCGAGATCGGAATAGGCCGTAATCGCCAGCACGGCGATGCCCACCAGTTGCAGCCGGCCGGCGAAGCTCAGCCCGCGCGCGACGATCCGGATCGCGAACGCCAGCAGCAGCGCGCAGACGATCGCGAGCACCAGCCCCGCGACCAGCGCACTGGTATCGGGAATCGCGAAGCCGTTGCTGTTGAAGAACAGCATCGCCGTCGGCCCCTGGCCGTAGAGCTGGGTGCCGGCGGGCGTGCCCTGCCACGGGATCGGATAGGCGCCGGTGCCGAGCGCGCCCAGATGCTGGGCCAGCGCCTGCTGGATCGCGGCGCTCGCGGCATCGTCGGTGCGCGAGAGCGCGATCAGGCTGAGCGGCGTCCCCCAGAAGATGAAGCCGACGAACCACATGGCGATCCCGCCGAGCACGCCGCCGAGCACTAGTTTTGTCATCGCAACCTCCCCTGTAAGGAGGTTACTTATTCAACCCGCGAATGAATCCGATCAACCCCGTCTGGCGCGAGCGCCGCAGCCGTTCGGCATTCAGGATCGTGTGGACCGATTCATAGCATTGCTCGACTTCGTCATTGACCAGCACATAGTCATAGCCGTCCCAATGGCTCACCTCGGCGGTGGCGCGGGCCATGCGCGCGTCGATGATCTCGATCGAATCGGTCGCGCGCTTGACCAGCCGCTCGCGCAGCTCGACCAGCGAGGGCGGCAGGATGAAGACGCGCACCACGTCGCCGCCGGCAAGCTGGAAAAGCTGCTGCGCGCCCTGCCAGTCGATGTCGAACAGCACGTCGCGGCCCGAGGCGAGGATGTCGTCCACCGGCGCCTTGGGCGTGCCGTAGCGGTGATCGAACACATGCGCCCATTCGAGGAACTCGTGGTTCGTGACCATCTCGCGGAATTTCTCGAGATCGACGAAATGATAGTCCACGCCGTCCACTTCGCCCGGACGGATCGGCCGGGTGGTGTAGGAGACCGACATTTCGAGATGGTCATCGGCGGCGAGCAGCTTCCGCGCGATCGTCGATTTGCCCGCGCCGGACGGCGAGGACAGGACGAAAAGGACGCCGCGGCGGCGGAATTTGTGGGGATCACTCTCGGGACCGTGGGGCATGGGCGCCTTTGGCGTGTGCGAAGGCCCCGCGTCAAGTCTGGGGCAGAAGCCCTCTATCGCCCGGAGCAGCCCAGCGCAGCCGCATCGATCGCGCTCGCGGCGCCCTTGAGCGCATAGCTGTCCGCAAACGGCGCGCCATTGGCGGCGACGCTCTCCACGCTCATGCTGCGGCCCTCGCGCATCGCCGCGACGATCGCGGCATCGGTGCGCGCGTCGGGCGCCCAGGCATCGGCATCGCCCGCCATCAGCTCGAAACGCCGCTCGCCCACCGAAAGCGTGACGCGGGCATTGGCGGCGCGCGCGCGGCTCAGCCGGATATGGAGCTGGTCGCGCACCCGGCTGCGCGGCCAGGTGGCGATGCTGACGAATGGCTGTGCCTGGCGATACTTCTCGGCCGGCCTGGCGATCGCGAAGCAGCGCGCGGGCGCCACGTCGCGGAATGCGCCCCAGCCCGCATAGACGCCGAGCGCCTCACGGCCCTGCATCACGGCGAGGAGCAGCGCGAGCGCGATCATGCGGGCGCCGCGCCCCTGCCCGTTCCGCGATGCGCCACCGTCTCGACGCCCTGCTCGATCCGCACGATCGATCCCTGGGGCAGGTCCGGCGCCACCGGCGCGTCGAACTGCGGCATTGTATCGCGCCCGGTCATCACCCCGCGCAGAATCCGACTCGACATGCCGTGCATGATGACCAGCCGGTCGCCCGGATCGTCATCGGTATCGGCAAGCCAGCCCGAGACGCGCGTGGCGATCGAATCATACCATTCGCCGCCCGGCGGCGGCCGCGTGTAGAGCCCATGCTCGAAATCGAGGAAACCCGGCGCCTCGTCCTGGAGATCGGCATAATAGCGCCCGCTCCATTCGCCCATGCCGATCTCGACCAGCCGGTCGTCGGTCCTGGCCTGGTGCCAGTCGAGTTCGAGATGCTCGGCAACGATCGCCAGCGTCTGGAGCGCCCGCCCGGCGCTGGACGACCACAGGGTGAGCTTGGGCCTGGCCCCCAGCAGTTCGCGCAGCGCTGCCCCCATCGCGTCCGCCTGTGCGAATCCGGCGCGAGTCAGCGGCGTGTGCGGATGATCGCCCTGCATCCGGCGCGCGAGGTTAAACACCGTCTCGCCATGCCGGGCGATGAAGTCGCGGCCCTTGCGGTTGCTTGCCATGGCTTCCTCTCTCAGCGGTTCATGTCGGGAAACGCAATGCCTCAGTTCGGCCCCGTTTCGTTCATTCGCCCGACAGGTGTGCCGGCTCACTAGGGCACCGGCCCGAAACCGGGCGCCGCAGATGAAAAGGGAGTGCCCACAGGGCCGGCGTCGACTCTGCCGACCATAGCCCAAGAACCACGGTTTTCCGCGCTTATCTGCGGTCAATGCAACCGAGACTCCCGGTCTGCGGTTGCGCCCCCGCCTGCTTCGTCAAGGCAGGCCAGTACCCAAGGAGTTGAGTTATGCGTACCAAGCTTTTCACCGCCGCCCTGATCGCTTCGGCCGCCTTTGCGGCGCCGGCATTCGCGCAGGACTCGGGCCAGGAATTTTCCGGCCCACGCGCGGAGGCGATCGTCGGCTGGGATCACGTCAAGGACGATTCGAGCTATGACGCATCGAAGGACGGCGTCACCTACGGCGGCGCGATCGGCTATGACCTGCAGCGCGGCAACACCGTGTTCGGCGTCGAAGGCGAGATCACCGGCGCCTCGACTCGCGATCGCGCGACCGACGTCCTCGCCGCCGGCGATTCGCTGCGCGTGAAGGCGGATCGCGACCTCTATGTCGGCGGCCGGCTCGGCTTCGTGGTCGGTGGCCGCACGCTGATCTATGCCAAGGGCGGCTATACCAATGCCGGCTTCAGCACGCGTTACAGTTCGCCGAACACGACCCCGGCGATCAACATCCGCGACAACGAGAAAGAAGACGGCTGGCGCCTGGGCGCGGGCGCCGAGATGAAGCTCACCGGCAATATCTACGCCAAGGCCGAATATCGTTATTCGGACTATGGCGCGGACGACAACGGCATCGATGCGAAGCGCCATCAGGTGGTCGGCGGCCTCGGCGTCCGCTTCTGATACGCGACCGACGCCGAATTTTGGTGTGAAAGAAGGGCCGGAGCGGGTTGCTCCGGCCCTTTTTGCCGTTAAGGGTAGTGAACGGCGAACTGCCACCGGCCGCACGGCATCAGGTGGAATGAGGGCGGCGGCCCGGGGGTTTGATACACATGAAGGCGACGATCGAACGCGCGACTCTCTTGAAGGGCCTCAGCCACGTGCAATCCGTGGTTGAGCGGCGCAACACGATCCCCATCCTCTCCAACGTGCTGATCGAGGCTCAGGCCTCCGGCGCGGTACGGCTGATGGCGACGGATCTGGATCTCCAGATCGACGAAACGATACCGGGCGCGGTGGACCAGCCCGGCGCGACGACGATTTCGGCACACACGCTGTTCGACATCGTCCGGAAACTGCCGGAAGGCTCGCAGGTCGAGCTGACCGCGGCCGAGGGCAAGATGACGCTCCTGGCCGGCCGTGCCCGCTTCAACCTGGGCACGCTGCCGCGCGACGATTTCCCGATGATCGCCGAGGGCGAGCTGCCGACGACGTTCGAGCTGCCGGCCGAAACGCTCAAGCAGATCATCGACAAGACCCGATTCGCGATCTCGACCGAAGAGACCCGCTATTATCTGAACGGCATCTTCCTGCACGTGACCGACGAGGCCGTGCCGCTGCTCAGGGCCGCCGCGACCGACGGCCACCGGCTCGCGCGCGTCACCGTGCCGCGCCCCGACGGCGCCGAGGCGATGCCCGACGTGATCGTGCCGCGCAAATGCATCGCGGAGCTGCGGAAGCTGCTCGACGAGGTCGACGGTTCGGTGGGCGTCTCGCTCAGCAACTCGAAGATCCGCTTCGATCTCGGCCAGGCGATCCTCACCTCGAAGCTGATCGACGGCACCTTCCCCGATTACAGCCGCGTGATCCCGACCGGCAACGACAAGATCCTCAAGATCGACCCCAAGAGCTTCATGGAAGGCGTCGATCGCGTCTCCACGATCGCCACCGAGAAGACCCGCGCGGTCAAGATGGCGCTCGATCGCGACAAGGTGATCCTGTCGGTCACCAGCCCCGAGAACGGCGCCGCGGCCGAGGAAGTGCCCGGAGACTATACTTCCCTGCCCTTCGAGATCGGCTTCAACAGCCGCTATCTGATGGACATCCTCGCACAGATCGAAAGCGATCTGGTCGAGGTCCATCTGGCCGACGCCGCCGCGCCGACACTGATTCGCGAGAACGACCAGTCGCCCGCGCTCTATGTGCTGATGCCGATGCGCGTCTGAGAGATCGTCATCCCCATCCAGGCGGGGATGACGATTGTGGGCGCCAATGGCTTGCGCCACCAGCTCCGCAATAAACCTGAACAATCCGAGTGTGCATCCAAAGACTTCGGTGAGGCACCACAAACCGCAGTCGAATATACGAAGCATATCAGATCGATCGAAGCGGAACTTAATAATCCTCCTTCTTTCGGCTAGTCGGCGGGCATTTGCGCAATTCTCATTTTGGGCAGGCGAATCGCGATTCGTGGGGTTCCCCGGCTTTGCCGCGGGGCAGCATTTGGGCATGAGCGGCGCCAAGCCCCGAGGGTCGCAACTTTCCGGGACTTGAGTCGGGCGGCGGGCTCCCCCGTTCGCCGCCCGGCTCTATCCCGTTCCCCAGCCCGTTCGATCCGCGATTCCGCCGGGAATTGATCTTTGGCCGCCTTGATGTTATTTACATCAATGTCAGTTAAACGGATACGACCGATGGCCACCCAAGCTCCCCAGCCGTTCAACCCCGGCATACCGATGAAGCGCGAATGGGGCACCGCGTTCGGCGCGCTGCGCCGGCTGCTGGCCAATGGCGACGATACCACCCAGGTCTTCCGCATCATGCGCGCGCTGAACGGCGACGTGACGCAGCGCAACTATCGCCGCCTGCTGACCGTCCCCGATGGCGGGCGCCTCGCCTATCGCCGGCTGGAGTTGGCCCAGCGCCTGTCCGACCGGAGCTGGATCGACAGCTTCGCGGCCGGCACGGTGGGAGCCGCCTATCGCGATTTCCTCGATTCGACCGGTTACAGCGCGCAGGGCCTGGCCGAGGTGAGCATGGCCGAGGGCGTGTTCCAGGGCGATGTCGAGCATCCCTATGCCTGGATGGGCCGGCGCGAGCGCGACATCCACGACATCTGGCACGTCGTCACCGGCTACAAGGCCAGCGAACATCTGGGCGAGGCGTGCCTGGTCGCCTTTTCCTATGCCCAGACCGGCGGGCTCGGCTGGGCGTTCATCGCGGTAGGCGCCGCACTCAAGAGCATCCGCGTGACCGGCAAGCTCGATTTCCTCCGCGCGGTGCGTGAGGGCTACGCCCATGGCAAGCGCGCCGGCTGGCTGCACGGCGAGGATTACGAGGCGCTGCTCAACGAGCCGCTCGATTCGGTGCGCAAGCGGCTGAACATCGCCGATCCGGTCAAATACCGGGTCGCCCAGGCCAGCCTCGCGGCGGCCGGGCTCAGCGGGATTTAAGGCAGAGGCGGCAGCGCACTGCCACCGCTCGCGGCGGGCGTATCGGCTGCCTTGTCGAATTCCTCCGCACTCATCACCGGGCCGGGCAGATCGAAACGGTGCGGATCGATCTCGTTCCGATCGACCGATCCCAGCTCCAGGAAAGGCGCGGCGCGCAGCGGCGTGCCCTTTGCAAGCAGTTCGAGCACCCGCGTGCTGAACCCCGACGCTTCCGGGAACATGCCCTGGAGGATCGGAACCGCCGGCTCCAGCATCCGGCGGACCAGCGATCCCACCGGGGCGAGCTCGGGATCGTCGCTCATCACCACTTCGAGCATATGCGCGGCGGGCGACGCATCCTTCAACCCGAACGTCCAGGTCGTCCCCTTGTGCCCCGCGATCTCGGCCGCGGCGCCGCTGGCAAGGACGAACGCCTTGGCTTCATCGGCGGACTGCGCGCCCGAATCGAACTTGATCTTGACCTTGGCCAACGCGATCAGATCGGCATAGCGCACGACCAGCACCTGGCCCTTCATCATGATCGCGACATAATCGACGCCGTCGCGCGTTATCAGGCTGAACTTGCCGTCGACGCCGAGCCGGGCATTGCCGCCGTCATCGACCTCGACCGTCAGCGCCTCCTTGCCGCCCAGCGTATAATGCGCGGTCACGTCCGCCAGCGCCGGCAGCGGCGCCGAGCAGAGCAGGACGAACGCGAGCCGCGCGACCCGGCGGCGAATCACTGGGCCGGCACCGCGGGAGCGGGAGCGGGAGCAGGCACCGGAACCGCGCCGGGGGCCGGCGGCGTGGCGCCGCCCTGGGCCTTGGCTGCGGCCAGCGCCTTGTCGCGCGCCTCGGTCATGCGCTTCACCAGGGTCGCCTTGTCCAGCACCTTCGGCAGCGCGAAATCGGCGGCCGGGATCGGCCCCTTGGCCACGTCCTGCAGCGTCATCACGTCGCCCATGCGCAGCAGCATGCCCTTGCCGAGAACCGCCGCGATCTGCTTCTCGATGCTGCTTTCCTGACCGGTGAGCTGCTTCATGCCGGCATTGCGCAGGCTCGACTGCAACAGCACGGCCTTGCCGATGCCGCTGAACGCCGGATCGCCGCTGACGACGAGCTGCAGCGTCTCGCCGGGGGCCGCGTTGCCCTTGGGCTGCACGCGCCAGATCGCGCCCTTCTGGTCGGCGACCTTCTCCTCGCCGACTTCGGTCGCTTCATATTCGGGATCGTTCGGGCGCGGCTGCGGCTTGGAGCCGCTTTCCTTCATCAGCTGCTCGTTGGCGGCGATGAAGTCGGCGAAGCTGATGGCGAGGCGCTCGCCATTCTCGTCGATCACGATATAGTCGACGCCGTTCTTGTGGAGCAAAGTCTGCTGGCCGGCATCCAGACGTATATCGCCATTGGCGGCAGCCTTGGCAGTGACGGTCATGCGGCCGCCGGCGACCGTATAATGGGCGGTCACGTCCTCCGGCGCCTTCGAACAGGCGGCGGCGAGCAGGAGGGCGGCGACAACAAAGCAATTCCGGATCATGCGAATCCCCTTTTGCCCCTCATCGGCGAAGTGGTGTTCGTCGGCAAGGGGGTGCGCTAAGGGCCTTGGCATGGCCGTGTCCCGCCTCGTCCTCACCGATTTCCGCAACCATGCCGATGCCGTGCTGACGCCGGGCGCGGGCTTCGTCGTGCTCGCGGGCGAGAACGGCGCGGGCAAGACCAACATCCTCGAAGCCCTGTCGCTGCTCGCGCCGGGACGGGGCCTGCGCCGCGCGACGCTGTCGGAAATGGCGCGACAGGGCGGCAGCGGCGGCTTCGGCGTCGCCGCCGCGCTGGACGACGTCGATATCGGCACAGGAATCCAGCCCGATGCCCCCGAGCGCCGCATCGTGCGGATCAACGGCGCGCAGGCGGCGGCCACCGCGCTTGCCGAATGGGTCGGCGTGCTCTGGCTCACGCCCGCGATGGACCGGCTGTTCGTAGAGGGGCCGGGCGAGCGCCGCCGCTTCCTCGATCGGCTGACCCTCGCGCTCGTTCCCGGCCATGCCCATGAATCGACGCGCTACGAGGCGGCGATGCGCCAGCGCAACCGGCTGCTCGCCGAGGATGCGCCCGCCGATCCGGACTGGCTGGAGGCGCTGGAGGCGCGGATGGCCGAGCATGGCGCCGCGATCGATTCCGCACGGCGCGAAACCACGGCGCTGCTCGCCGAACGCCTCGCCGCCCAGCCCGAGAGCGTCTTCGCCCGCGCCGGCCTCGCAATCGACGGCTGGCAGGGCGATGCCGCCACCACGGCACGAGAGCGGGAGGAGGAGGTGGGAGAGCAAACCGTATGAAATCACATCCCAGCGAAAAACATGTGTGCCGGTCTTCGGCTGTAAAAAAAAAGTCAAGAG
>NZ_JAAVVE010000007.1 GCF_018449795.1 Sphingomonas sp. dw_22 | reverse complement strand
AACCTCGCACAATACGTCACCGGCGCCGCCCTCCTCGTCGACGGCGGCGCCTTCGTGAACCTTCAGTAAGATCCGATAAAACAAGGAGAGGACGGGATGCGCAGCATCATATCGGCACTGGCGCTGGCGGCGGCGGTTCCCGCCCTCGCCCAGACCGCGCCGCAGAGCACGATCTTCATCGCCAGCGATTCGACCGCCGCCAATTACGAGCCCGCGCGCTATCCGCAGACGGGCTGGGGCATGATGCTGAAATGCGGCCTCTCGCCGCGCGTCGTGGTGAGCAACCATGCCATGGGCGGGCGCAGCACGCGCACCTTCCTGTCCGAAGGGCGGCTCGATGCGATCCTCGCGGCGATCAAGCCGGGCGATACGGTGCTGATCCAGTTCGGCCATAACGACGCCAACCGCGCCAAGCCCGAGCGCTTCGTCGAGGCCCGGACCGGCTATCGCGACAATCTGCTCCACTTCATCACCGTGATCCGCGCCAAGGGCGGCCAGCCGGTGCTGCTGACACCGGTCGCGCAGCGGATCTTCGAGGGCGGGCAGGTCAAGGCCGGCTTCGCCGAATATTCGGCGGTGGTCCGCGCGGTCGCGGCCGAGACGAAGACGCCGCTCATCGACCTGGAGACGCTGTCGCGAGACTGGGTCGCGCGCGCCGGCGAGGAAGGCGCAAAGCGCTATTATCTCCATTATGCCGCCGCCGATCATGTCGCCGCCTTCCCCAACGGCATCGACGACGACACGCATTTCAGCGAGCTCGGCGCGCGGGGCGTCGCCGATCTGATCGCGGGCGGGCTGGGCCAGCTCCACCTGCCGGTCTCGGCCGAAGTGCTCGCCGACCGGCCGGACCTGAAGCGCACCACCCCGCTCGGCCGGGCGGACTGCGAATGAGCCGCGCCCCGATCGATCGCCGCGCGCTGATGGCGGCCGGCATGGCGCTCGGACTCGCCCCCGCGGTCGCGCGGGCGGAGCCGCAGCATGTGCCCGAGGATTTCGTGCGCATGCCGCTCTGGCCCGGCAACCCGCCCGGCAGCGACGGCGTCACCGCGATCGAGCAGGAGACGCTGCGCACCCCCGCCTCGCCCAAGGACGACACCGCCTTCGTCCATGTCCGGCGCCCGACGATCACCATGCTGCGCCCGGCCAGGCCCAATGGCGGCGCGCTGCTGCTGATCCCGGGCGGCGGATACAGCCGCGTCGCGATCGGGCATGAGGGCTATCAGATCGCTCGCCGCTTCGCCGCCGCCGGCTATCATTGCTATATCCTCGTCTATCGCCTGCCCGCCGACGGCTGGGCGGCAGGCCCCGATGCGCCGCTCCAGGATGCGCAGCGCGCGCTTCGCCTCGTGCGCAGCCGTGCCGCGATGGACGGCTTCGATCCGGCGGAGATCGGCACGATCGGCTTCTCGGCCGGCGGCCATCTCGCCGCGCGCCTCGCCACGCAGACGGACCGGCAGGCCTACACCGCCATCGACGCGATCGACGCATTGCCGCTGGCGACCATGGTGGCCGGGCTGCTCTATCCGGTCGTCCTGCTCGACGGGCCGTTCGTCCATCGCGGCTCGCGCACCCAGATGCTGGGCGAATCGCCCACGCCGGAGCGCGAGCGCGCCTTCTCGGCCGACAGCCATATCGCCCCCGGCACCCCGCCGGCCTTCCTCGCCCATGCGCTCAACGACGCGAGCGTGCCGGTCGAGAACAGCCTCGCAATGCTCACCGCGCTGCGCGCCGCGAAAATACCGTCCGAGCTGCACCTGTTCGAGACCGGCGGCCACGGCTTCGGCCTCGCGCTGCCCGACGGCACGCCCTCACCCTGGCCCGAATTGTTCATCGGCTGGGCGCGCCGCCACGGCATGCCATAAGTACGGGACGGCTCCGCTCCGGTCCGTGCCCGATTCCACGTCGCCGATATCCCCCCGCCAGGAGGACATCCCTCCCGGCGAACGGACTGTCGCGCGTGCATGCCATTGGACAACCGGTGTCAGCCGCCAGACCGCCCTCGAAGGCCAATATATCCGCCCCACAGCATCTTATTCCACGATATGTCCCACATGGTGGTCTTATATTCCATAATTTAGATTGACACCGGTAGACACCGCTCGATATGCAACCTCCAAGGGTCAACCGACGCCGCCTTCTGAAGCGGCACGTTCGATAGGGAGAGAGAGATGCGGTTGGGTAAGGAACTCGCTGGTTCGGCAAGCCGGAAGGCGCTGGCGCTGATGGGCATGTCGCTGGCTTTCGCGCCGCTTTCGGCGATGGCGCAGGCGACGGATCCGGCGAACGGCACTGCCGTTCAGGACAATATGGCCGCGGCCGACGCGCCTCCCCAGGACGAGAGCGAGCAGACCGAGATCGTCGTCACCGGCTTCCGCCAGAGCGTCGCCTCGGCGATCAGCGCGAAGCGGAACGCATCGGGCGTGGTCGATGTCATCAAGGCCGAGGACATCGCCCAGTTCCCGGACAACAACCTGGCGGATTCGCTCCAGCGCGTGCCGGGCGTCAGCATCACCCGCGTCGGCGGCGAGGGCCGCAGCATCAGCGTGCGCGGCCTGGGGCCCGGCTTCACCCGCGTCCGCATCAACGGCATGGAAGCCCAGGCGACCAGCGGCGCCTCCGATGCTTCGGGCGGCGTGAACACCGGCCGCGGCTTCGACTTCAACGTCTTCGCTTCCGAGCTGTTCAACTCGATCACCGTCCACAAGACGCAGGATTCGGAGACCGACGAAGGCTCGCTCGGCGCGACCGTCGACCTGCAGACCGCCCATCCCTTCGACTTCAAGGACACCACCGCCACCATTTCGGGCGAGGGCCAGTGGAACGACCTGCGCGGCCGCATCGATCCGCGCGTAGTGGGCCTGTTCTCCACCACCTTCGCCAACGGCACGCTGGGCGTGCTCGTCTCGGGCGCCTATTCGGAATCGCATCGCTACGAGGAAGGCTATGGCTTCGGTGGCGGCTTCGACGACGTGGGGGCCAATGGCGGCTTCTGCTCGCCGGTCGGCCTGGCGGCGATCAATCCGAACCCGGATGTCGACGGGGCGCGAGGGGCTTCGGCCACCGAATGCTCGACCGGCGTCGCGCGCCCGGCCGGGACGGATGCGAATATCGCCGCCTATAACGCTGTCCAGGGCGCCCATAATCCGCGCCTCCCGCGCTATGGCCGCCTCGATTATTCCCAGCGCCGCCTGGGCCTGACCGGATCGCTCCAGTGGAAGCCATCGGAGCGCACGCTGGTGACGTTCGACGTGCTCTATTCGAAGAACAACGAGGACCGCGAGGAGCAGTTCCTCGACGGCTTCTCCTTCTCCCGCGCGCTTTCGAACAACGGCAAGCCGCAGACCTCGGTGCTCGACGCCGTGGTGTCGGACAAGGGCGATCTGGTCTATGGCACGTTCGACAATGTCGACATGCGCGCGGAGAACCGGCTGGTCAAATCGCAGACCGAGTTCCAGCAGTACACGCTGAGCTTCAAGCAGGAGCTGGCCGACTGGTGGCATATCGACGGGCTGGCCGGCCTCTCCAACTCGCACTTCGATAACCCGTTCGACGTGACCGTGACCAACGATCGCGTGAACAGCGACGGCTACAGCTTCGATTTCCGCGGCAATTCGCGCCTGCCGATCCTGTCCTACGGCTATGACGTGAACGATGCGAACGCCTATGGCTTCAACAGCGGCGTCTCCGAGATCCGCGCGCGCAAGTTCTTCGTGTCGAACAAGTACAAGACCGCGCAGCTCAACAGCGAGATGGAGCTGGCGCAGGGCTTCAAGTTCAAGTTCGGCGGCGAATACAAGAAGTTCGAATTCGATTCGACGCGCTTCATGCGCAACACCAGCGACCTGACCGTGCCCGCTTTGCCCGCCGGCACGACGCTGGCGGACCTGTCGAAGACCGTGTCCGACTATGGCCAGGGCATGGACCTGCGCGGCGACACGCCGACGAGCTGGGTCGTGCCGGACGTGGAGAAATATGTCGATCTGTTCGACATCTATTCGAACTCCGGCCTGTTCGTGCTGGGCAGCGTGGACAATGCCAGCGCGCGCGGCAGCGTTCGCGGCGTGACCGAGGAGAGCAAGGCATTCTACGGCCAGTTCAACTTCGACATGGAGCCCCTGGGCCTGCCGATCCGCGGCAATGCGGGCGTGCGCTGGGTGGAGACGATCCAGCGTTCGCGCGGCTATCAGGTGCTGGCGGGTGCGCCGGTGCTGGTCACCGCCCGCAACAGCTATGATCGCTGGCTGCCGTCGCTGAACCTCACCGCCGAGCTCCGCCCGGACCTGCTGCTGCGCTTCGGCGCATCGAAGGTGCTGGCGCGGCCCGAACTGGGCAACCTGACTCCGGGCGGCAACATCCTGCTGACGGGCGATCGCAGCCTGACGCTCGGCAATCCCACGCTCGATCCCGTCGAGGCGAGCACGCTGGACTTTTCGGCCGAATGGTATTTTGCGCCCGCGTCGCTGTTCGCGGTCGGCTATTTCCACAAGGACATCAGCACCTACGTCCAGTCGCTCCAGCGCCAGGTGCCGTTCAACCAGCTCGGCCTGCCCGAATCGCTGCTCGAAGGCTCGCTGACTGCCCCGACCGACAGCTTCCGCGTCAGCCAGCCGGTGAACACGCCGGGCGGCCCGCTCGACGGCGTCGAGGTCAACTTCCAGTCGACGCTGCCGCTGCACTTCCTGCCCAATGTGCTCGATCACTTCGGCGTGCTGGCGAACTACACGCACGTCACCTCGAAGATCACCTATCTGCTCAACGCGGGCGGCACCTCGACCGTGACGGCGGACCTGGTCGGCCTTTCGAAGAACGCGGCCAACGGCACGCTCTATTTCGACGACGGCAAGTTCAGCCTGCGCGGATCGGTCGCCTATCGCAGCGGCTATCTGACGAACGTGCCGGGCACGAACACCGGCAACAACATGAACGGCACCCAGTCAGTGACGACCGTGGACGCCTCGGCCTCCTACTCGATCAACGCGCATCTGAAGCTCAAGGTGGAAGGGCTGAACCTGACCGACGCCTTCGTCGACCAGTATCAGGATACCATCCGCCTCAGCCCGAACAGCTACACGCATACCGGGCGGCAGATCAATTTCGGCTTCCTCTACAAGTTCTGACCTCCCCTCCGGCCGGTCGCTTGCTAAAGCGGCCGGCCCCTTTTTTTTCTCGAGAGGCAAGAGGATCGTGGCGATGCGGCAAATGCTGTCGGCGGGTTTGTGGCTGGCCATGGCGTGCCCGGCATTCGCCCAACAGCCCGAAGAGCCCGGATCATCGGGGCTGCTGTTCCATGTGAGCGGGGAAACCGGCGCGACCGCGGATCGTGCGGCGGGCCTCGCCGTCCCGATCTTCGAGCAGGGCGTGCAGAAGGTGCCCGACGGCGTCGTCGGCAGCGCGCTGAGCATGGACGACAAGCTCACCCTCGCCTGGTCGGCGCCCGGCAACATCTTCGCCCAGCGCGGCACCCTCTCCTTCTTCGTGCGGCCGCGAACGCCGGTGGACGGATCGCCCTTCACCATCTTCCGCGTCGGTGCCGGCGACAGCACCAGCTGGGACATGACGTTCCTGCGGATCGACTGGAACGGCCAGGGCTTCGACGCCTTCGTCACCGACGCCGATCTCGCCCGCACCCGCGTCTCGTGGAAGATGGCAGGCATACCGGCGGCCGATCGCTGGATCCACATCGCCTTCGCCTGGGACGAGGCGCAGGGCGTGACCTTGTGGATCGACGGCAAGCGCGTGGCGAGCAAGGTGGCGCGCGCCGTCTATGACCAGGCGCTGTTCGGCTTCGGCCCGTTCCAGCGCGTCATCAGCCCGCAAAAGGTGGAGAGCGGGCTCAACTATATCCGCTCGGGCGATATCGACGAGCTGAACGTCTACGATCACATGCTGGACGATGACCAGGTGGCGGCGCTGGCCGGCGGCAAGCAGCCCGAAGTGCCGGCTGCGCAGCCGCGCAGCCTGTCCGATGCCAATTGGCGCCTGCGCTACGGTTGGGATCATGTGACCGGACCGGCCGACCAGGCCGAGGGCAAGACCATCGCGGTGCGCAAGGTCGAGTTCGCCGACGCGCGCGACCAGAAGGAAAAGGCGTTCCGCGGCGCGGACGGCATCCGCGAGACGACCTGGCCCGGCGTCTACAACCGCTCGCGCCTGCCCGGCCGCAGCGACTATTTCCTGCTGCCCGACTGGAACGTCTATGCCACCGCCGGCCAGGATTACACGCTCACCCTGCCCGACGAGGAATGGAACCATATCGAGATCGTCGGCGCGGCGCATGGCCGGCTGAGCGCATCGGGCGAAACCCTGTTCACCCGGCCCCAGGGCGCCGAGCGGACCTCCACCCGGCTGCCGGCGCTGCATCGCGGCGGCGTGCTCACCTTCCACAACGACGTGCAGGAGACCCCGATCCAGGAGATCGGCGCCTATCGCATCTCGACGATCGACGCCGCGCCCTCCGGCTATGCCCGGCTGGACTATAAGGTCGATCCCGCCGCCAGCCCGCTGGGCTATGCAAGCCTTTCCCCGCTCACCGGCCGCATCGCCACTCGCTTTCCCGCCGATGAGCGCGCCACCGTGGTCGCGTTGCCCGCGGGCGCGCCGGTGATCCGTGCGAGCGTGGCCAAGCGCGATCACACGCTGCCGGTCGTGCATGTGCTGGTGCCGGCCACCTTCCGCGACCAGCCGCCCGGCGGCACGCCGCGACGCTTCAGCTATGGCTGGGAGAATCTGAACGCCGGGCTCGACGGCGTGGAGATCGGCCTGCCTCCACTCGACCTGACCCCGGGCGCCGACGGGCTGGCACCACTCAACATCCGCCTCCACGATCCGCTCTGGCCGGATCGCGACCTGATCGACGTGATCGTGCGCGTGAAGCCGGGCAAGGCGCAGCGCATCTGGCTCGACAGCCGCGACCGCTTTCTGCGCTCGGGCGACAGCGTTTCGCTCACCCTCGCGGCCGACGACCCGCGCTTCGGCGCGGAGAGCCTCAAGGGCATGACGGTCTCGCTGGTCTTCAAGCCCGCCGAGGCGGCCAAGCCCGAGCATGTCGCCGACCGGCTGGAGCAGGCGCGCGACAATCTCGCCTCGCTGATCGAGGAGCAGCCGAGCACCCGCCTCTATCCGATCTGGGACCGGTTCGAGCGCGACGTGTCCGACGTGCTGCGGGTCGATCCCGACAATGTACGCGCCCGGGCGCTGTGGGTGGAGAAGAATCCCGAGCAGCCGGCCGGCCCGGACACGCTGTCCGCGGCGCCGGCGGGCGTCCCCGAATGGGCGTTCCGCCAGACACAGGCGCTCTCGCAATATCGCCGCTTCGTCGATTGGTGGATCGACCATCGCCAGATCGCGGACGGCGAGTTCGGCGGCGGCCTTTCCGACGACACCGATCTGGTGAACCAATGGGTCGGCCTCGCGCTGATGGGCGTGGAGCCCGATCGCCTGCGCCAGTCCCAGCGCGCCCTGCTCGACGCGACCTATGCGAATGGGATGTGGGACAAGGGCCTGAGCTTCATCCAGACCGATCAGCTCCACAGCTATGAGGAGGGGATCAACGCGCTCGCCCAGGCGATGATGCTCTCCTGGGGCGATCCGCGCGAGATCGAGCGGGCGATGGAGGTCGCGCGCAACTATTCCCGGCTGATCGAGGTCAACAAGGCCGGGCACGCCCATTTCGTCAGCGCGTGGTTCAACGGGTCGCGGATCGATCGCGGCGGCCATCTGGGCTGGCAATATCCCTACAGCTTCCTCATCACCCATCCGGGACTGCTGCTGGTCGACTATAATGGCGCGCCGAAGGTGCGCTCGCTGGTCCTTTCCGCGCTGGACGGCTGGCTGGCGCACGGCAAGCAGGATGCCGCCGGCAACTGGACCTATCCGCAGGAGATCGAATGGGCGACCGACGCCGCGCGCGGCACCGGCGTCGCCAGCGCGGCGCATAATTTCTGGGCCGCGTGGCGCTGGACGGGCGACCAGCGCTTTCTGCGGCCGCTGGAGCCCAAGGGGATCACCTCCGCCTCGCTCCCCACCCTCTTCTCGGTCAATGCCGATGTGCTCGCCGGCATCCCGGGCGGCGACACGCTGGCGCGCACCATCGCATCCGACCCGAACGCCGTCACCGACACCGCCAACGACCCCAATCTCGGCTCGGTCAGCGGCAAGCGGCTGGCCCAGTTCATCCGCTGGCAGGAGACGGGCGACAACGCCATCCTCACCCGCCTCTACGAGGAGGATATCCGCCAGACCAACCGGCGCATGTATGTGCTGACCGAAGCCGAGCTGTGGAGTGACCGCGTCGCGGTGCCCAGCGAGCTGCTCCAGCGCGCGCGGATGGGGGGCGTGGCGCATCTGCGCAACAATTATTACCCCGGCAATCTGGTGAGCTGGCGCTTCGACGATCCCGATGTCGCGGAAAAGGTCGGCATCCTGATCCCCAAGGGCGATCCGAAGCATTTCCAGGTGATCGCGCACAACCTGTCCGGCCGGGCGGTGACCGCGACGATGACGGGCGCGATGCTCGCTCCGGGCCTGTGGCGGATGACGCGCGGGATCGACGGCGATGGCGACAATCGCGCGGATGCCGCGGGCGCGCCGGAGACGGTGCGGCTGGAGCGCGGGCTCGGCGTCGAGCTGAAACTCCCGCCGGGGCAGACCATCGTCTATGATTTCACGCTCGACCAGCCTGGCGACGATCCCGCCACCCGCGCCGATATCGGCATCTCCGCCGATGACCTGACGCTACAAGGTGGATCGCTCCGCGTCCGCGTGCATGGCCTGGGCGCGGTGGCGACACCGGCCGGCCGCCTCACGATCACGGACCGGCAAGGACGCACGCTCGGCGAGGCGCGTTTTCCGGCGCTCGCCGCCCCCGCCGATCTGCTACCCAAGACCCAGGACGTTCGTGTGCGCCTGTCGGGCAAGCCCCAGGGGCCGCTGACGGTGCGCGTCGCGCTGGACGGCGCGCCCGCCGAAGTGACGCAGGCGAACAATGCGGCGGTGCTGGAGGTGCGTTGATGGGACGAGGCTCACTCTGGAGGACGGCGGCGCTGGTCGCGGCGCTCGCGGCGTCGGCCCCCGCCGCCGGCCAGACGGTGACCTCGCGCAGCTTCGGCCATCTCGCGGACGGACGCGAGGTCCACGAATATCTGCTCGACGGCGGCGCGGGGCTCAAGGTCCGGCTGCTCGATTATGGCGGCATCATCCGCGCGATCGAAATGCCCGATCGCAAGGGCCGGGTCGAGAATGTCGCCCTGTCGCTCGACAGCCTTGCCGCGCATGAGAAGCGGCCGAATTTCAGCGCGATCATCGGCCGCTACGCCAACCGCCTCTCCGGGGGCGGCGTGACCCTGGACGGCGTCTTCCACAAGCTCGCGGCCAATGCGAAAGGCATCATCTCCCACGGCGGAGAAGGCGGCTTCGGCGCCCGGCTGTGGCAGGCGTCCACCGTGTCGCTCCCCGGCCGGGCGGCGGTGCGGCTCCGCCTGGTCAGCCCCGCCGGCGAGAACGGCTTTCCCGGCACGCTGGATACCAGCGTGACCTTCTCCGTCGGCCGCGACAACACGCTCCGCCTCGACTATCGGGCGACGACCGATGCGCCGACCGTGGTCAATCTGACGCATCATCTGTTCTTCAACCTCGCCGGCGCCGCGAGCGGGGGCATCGATCGCCAGCGGATCCGCATCTTCGCGGATCGCTTCACGCCGCTCGACGCCGATCGGCTGCCGACCGGCGAGCTGAAACCGGTCGAAGGAACGCCTTTCGACCTGCGCGACTGGGCCGAGATCGGCGCGCGCATGCGCTCCCCCGACCCGCAGATCGCCGCCGCTCACGGCTTCGACCATAATTTCGTGCTGCGATCCCCTGCCGGGGCCAGGCTGCCCGTGGCCGCCTGTGCCTATGACCCGGCATCCGGCCGCGCCTTGATCGTCAGGACCGACCAGCCGGGCCTGCAACTCTATACCGCCAACGGATTCGACGGATCGCTGCGCGGCGGCGCGGGACGGATGCTGCGCCAGGGCGACGGCTTCGCCCTGGAGACCCAGCATTTCGCGGACAGCCCGCGCCATCCCGATTTCCCCTCGACGGCGTTGCGCCCGGGCGAGGTCTTCGCGAGCTCCACCAGCTTCACCTTCGTCGCCGCACGGCCATCGGATGCTCCCGGCGGCCCCGATCTCCCGGACTGTCGCTGACCCGAGCAGGCGATCCAGCCGCGCCAGCATGATTGACATATCTATATCACGAACTGCTATATCAGTCTTCAGAATCAGAAGATGGCGAGGAGTGGGGTGGATATGTGGCGGCGCGTTGCGATTCTTCTGTGTGCCGGCACCTCGGCCGAGACAGCTCTCGCGCAGGAGCGCGCGGCCACCGAGTTCTTCGTCTCGCCCAAGGGTGACGACGCGGCCCCGGGCACGCGCGAGAAGCCGTTCCGCACGCTCAAGCGCGCCCAGACCGCCCTGCGAACCGCCAATCAGACCCACGATGTCGTCGTGACGGTGATGGACGGCGTCTATCGGCTCGACGCGCCCCTGTCGTTCACCCCAGCGGACGGGGGCCTGAACGGGCACAGCGTCGCGTGGAAGGCGGCGGACAATGCCCATCCGGTGATATCCGGCGGCGTCTCCGTAGGCGGCTGGCAGCTCGCCGACCGGGCGCGCAATATCTATGTCGCGTCGGTGCCCAAGGACGTTGACGCCCGCCAGCTCTGGGTGGATGGCCGCCTTGCCAAACGCGCGGCGATCGAGATTCCCCGCGCCGCGGTGACCTTCGCCGATGCCGCGCTGGTCATCGACGATCCCGCCTATGACTATCTCGCCAAGCTGCCCGATCAGCGCCGCATCGAAGTGGAGGGGCTGGGCTTCTTCACCGATCGCTTCTCGCCGGTCGAGCGGATCGAGGGGCGCCGGCTCGTGATGCAGCAGCCGGCCTGGGACAACAACAACTGGGGTTATGACACGCTGAACAAGCCCTATGGCCCGGAATTCGCGCATCTCTATCTGGTCAATTCGCTCGCGTTCCTGACCAAGCCGGACCAATGGTATCTCGATCCCGCGGCGGGCAAGCTCTATTACCGCCCCCTGCCCGGCACCGACATGGCCAAGGTCCGCGCCGAGCTGCCCCGCCTGCCCTATCTGATCTCGATCGGCGGCAGCTATGACCGCCCGGTCCGCGACATCAGCTTCAGCGGCTTCCGCTTCTCCTATACGAGCTGGATGGGGCCTTCGACCGGCGAAGGCTATGCCAACCAGCAGAGCGGCGCATTCCTGGCCGGCGTGTCGCGCAGCCGCCCCAGCGACGCGCTGGCGAGCTGCGCCTGGGGCTGCCCCGGCTTCGAGATGCGCCGTAACGAATGGTCGCAGATCCCCGCCGCGATCCAGGTGTCGGCCGCGCAGCGCATCACCTTCGATCACAATGTCTTCGCGCATCTGGGCCAGGTCGCGCTCGGCATCGGCAACAATCCCGACGCGAATGCCAGCGGCACCGGCTATGGCGCCCAGGCGATCGAGGTTTCGGCCAACGTCTTCACCGATCTCGCCGCCGGCGCGATCCTGGTCGGCGGCGTGCGGCGCGAGGCGCACCATCCGGCGACCGAAGGCCAGACCAACCGCCAGGTGACGATCCGCAACAACCGCATCTCGAAGGTGAGCCAGGATTATCGGGACAACAGCGCGGTGCTCAGCACCTATGTCGATCGCGCGCTGATCCTGCACAACGACATCTCCGACGCGCCCTATGACGGGATCGACATCGGCTGGGGCTGGGGGCTGAACGACCCTGGAGGCAATCCCTCGTACCGCACGCGCGAGCGCGGCTATTACGACTATGCGCCCAACCTGGTCTATCACGAGCCGACGACGCACCGCGACGTGATCGTCGCCTATAACCGCATCCACGGCGCCAAGCGGCATTTCGAGGACGGCGGCGCGATCTACAACCTGTCGGCCAGCCCGGGCACGGTGATCGCCGAGAACTACGTCTACGACATCCCGAAGAAGATCGCGCTCTATCTCGACGAGGGCTCGCGCTTCGTGACCGTGCGCAACAACGTGGTCGACAATGCGGCCAAGTGGCTCAACGTCAACACGGTGCGCGGCTCCTTCCCCCAGCGGATCAGCCCGGACAACACCGCCACCGGCAACTGGCACAACACCACCGAGATCGGCGGCATGTGGGACGCCTATCAGAACAATCTGATCCTCGACGACCATCTGGTGGCAGGCACCGCCTGGCCGGCCGAGGCGCGCAAGGTGATGGAGGCATCGGGCATCGAGGCGAAGGCGGGCACGCCCAGCTACGATCCGGCGACGGGAGCGGTGAAGTGAACGGCGCCCCTTTCCGCCTGCTGGCCGAAACCGAGCTCAGCCGCCGCGGCGCGGTGATCGGACTGGGCGCCGCGCTGCTCGCCCAGCCGGCGCTGGCGCAGACCGCGCGGGCGCTGGGCGCGTTCCACGATGTCCGCAGCTATGGCGCGAAGGGCGACGGCAAGACGATCGACAGCGCCGCGATCAACAAGGCGATCGAGGCCGCCACCAAGGCGGGCGGCGGCACCGTCGTCGTCCCGCCAGGCCGCTATCTGTGCTTCTCGATCCGGCTGAAGGACAATGTCACGATCGTCCTTTCCGCCGGCGCGGTGATCGAGGCGGCGGACCCGACGGTCCACAAGGGCAGCTATGACGAGCCCGAGAACGACATGGAGGAGCAGTTCCAGGATTTCGGGATCACCCATGTCCACAACAGCCTGATCTATGGCGACGGCGTCAGCAACGTCGCGATCGTCGGGCGCGGCATGATCCATGGACTGGGCCTCAATCGCGACGGCCCGGGCGATCGCTGGCACAACAAGCCCGGCTGGAAATCGCCCAGGGATCTGGGCATCACCCCGCGCGAGGCGCGGCTGCGCGATCCCAAGGAGCGCGCCGTGCTGGGCCGCGCCAACAAGTCGATCGGCCTGCGCGACTGCCACAATGTGGTGCTGCGCGACTTCATCGTGCTCCAGGGCGGCCATTTCTGCGTGATCGCGCACGGCGTGACCAACATGACGATCGACAACCTCACGATCGACACCGATCGCGACGGCATCGACATCGATTGCTGCCGCGACGTGCGGGTGAGCAACTGCATCGTCAACGCGCCCAAGGACGACGCGATCGTCCTCAAGAGCAGCTATGCGCTCGATCGCAAGGTGATCTGCGAGGACGTGACCGTCATCGGCTGCAAGACGATGGGCTATGTGCTGGGATCGCTGCTCGACGGCACCTATCGGAAATCCGACTATACCAGCGTCGACAGCGTCGGCCCGCTCGGCCGGATCAAGCTGGGCACCGAGAGCAATGGCGGCTTCCGCAACATCCAGATCACCAACTGCACCTGCGAGAACAGCCGCGGCATCCTGATGGGCGTGGTCGACGGCGGCACGCTGGAGGACGTGATCGTCTCCGACATCACGATGCGCAATCCGGTCAACCATCCGCTGTTCGTCCACCAGGCCGCGCGGCTGCGCGCGCCGGCGGGAACGACGGTGGGCAAGTGCCGCCGCGTGAAGTTCAGCGACATCAACGTCTCGGGCGCGGACCCGCGCTATCCTTGCGGCGTCGCGGGCATCGCGGACGCGCCGGTGGAGGATATCAGCTTCACCAATATCGAAGTCACCAGCCGCGGCGGCGGCACGGCGGCGGATGCCGCGCGGGTTCCGCCCGACAAGCGCGAGACCAGCCTCGAGGTGAGCTTCATGGGCGCCCTGCCCGCCCATGGCTTCTTCGCGCGCCACGCGCGCCGGCTGATGCTGCGCGACCTGATCTTCCGCACCGAGACGCCCGACGCCCGGCCGACGATCGTGCTGGACGACGTGCAGGGGGCGATCATCGACGGCATCGTCTCGCAGCGCCCGCGCGAAGCGGCGATCGATGCGCGCGGCAGCAGCGGCGTGACGCTGGGAGATATCCGCAGCTTCGACTAGGCCGGATCGACATTCAGCCCACGTCTCCTCTCCCCTTGATAGGGGAGAGGATAGCGTAGCTTGGAGAGGGGTAGAGCGGAGCGCAGCTCCGCGCGGCTGCTGCGCAGCCGCCCACCCCTCACCCAGCTCCGACTAAGGCCGCGCAAGTGCGCGACCCAAGTCTGCGCAACCCTCTCCCCTCACGGGGAGAGGGAAAGTAGAGCTGAATGTCGATCCGTTCTAGTCTCTGACTGATATCTCTGTTGCACCGTCTGATCTATTTAACTAGGCAATGACGCTGGCGGCCATCGCCGCGCCAATGGAGGAATCGCACCATGGTCGAGCTGTTCGGCCGAACGATGTCGGCGCGCGAAATCGCCGAGCATGCGGGGTCGCTGTCGCAATTCGCCGGGGTCCGGCTGATGACGCTGGGCGACGGCGTGGAGCGCGGCGTGCGGATGCTGGAGTTCCGCACCGGCACCGGGCTGCGCTTCACCGTGCTGGTCGATCGCGCGATGGACATCGCCGATTGCGAGCACAACGGCCGCGCGATCGGCTGGAACTCGCCCGCCGGCTTCCGCCATCCCGGGCTGCATGAATATGAGGGCGAAGGCGGGCTTTCCTGGCTGCGCTCCTTTTCCGGCCTGATGGTCACCTGCGGGCTCGACCATATCCTGTTCATGGATGAGGATGACGCCAGCCAATATGTCTACGGCCCGCGCGGGACCGTCTCCTCCTCGCTGCACGGGCGCGTCGGCACGATCCCGGCGAAGCTGACCGGCTATGGCGAGCGCTGGGAGGGCGACCGCTGCATCCTGTGGGCCGAAGGCATCGTCCAGCAATCGACCGTGTTCGGCGAGGATCTGCACCTGATCCGCCGGATCGAGGCGGAAGTGGGCGGCAACGCAATCCATCTCCACGACCGCGTGGTGAACCACGGCTTCTACCGCACGCCGCACATGTTCCTCTATCACATCAATCTCGGCCATCCGGTGCTGGCGGAGGGCTCGCGCTATCTCGCGCCGCTGAAGGACGTGGTGTGGGCTGCGCATGC
Source organism: Sphingomonas sp. dw_22 (assembly GCF_018449795.1). Lineage (GTDB taxonomy): Bacteria > Pseudomonadota > Alphaproteobacteria > Sphingomonadales > Sphingomonadaceae > Sphingomonas. Next base: position 120,813 of record NZ_JAAVVE010000007.1, on the reverse strand, counting down.
CGGGCCGGACTATGCCAAGAGCGGCGTCGGCTATCGCACCATGCCGCGCCCGCAGCACGGCTTCCACGAGCAGGTCTGGCAGCATGAGATGGCCGCCGATGCCGAGGGCCGCGTGCCGGTGGCGCTGGTCAACGATGCGATCGGCTTCGGCGTGGTGGTGGAGACGCGCAAGGACCAGTTCCCCTGCCATTACGAATGGCAGAACCTCCAGGCCGGCCAATATGCGCTCGGCATCGAGCCTTCGACCAACCATGTCCTCGGCAAGCAATTCGCCCGCCAGCGGGACGAGCTGACCTGGCTGGAGCATGGCGAGGCGCGGACTTACGACACGGTGTTCGCGGTGCTGGACGGCGCGGACGCCATCGCCGCCGCCGAGCAGCGCATCCGCGCCATCTCGGGCCAGCCGGACGCCGACTTCCCCGAGCCGAGCGGCAACTATCCGAAGATCACCGGACGGGAGACCCGCGCATGAGCATCGCCGGCCGCACCATCCTCTATACCGGCGCCGCGGGCGGGCTCGGCCTGCCGACGACGCTGGCGTTCCTCGAAGCCGGCGCGCGCGTGGTCGCGGTGGACAATGATCCCGCCAAGATCGCCGCGCTGGAGGCCGCCGCCCCCGCCGACGCCCGCGAGCGGCTGGTCGTGCTGCGCAGCAATCTCTCCGATCTCGACGGCTTCCGCGCCGATCTGGAGCGCGTCTCGGCTCAGGTCGGCGGCTTCGACGTGGTCATCAACAACGCCGCCATCTACCCTTCCAAGCCCTTCGAGGAATATACGATCGAAGAGCATCAGGCGGTGCAGAAGGTCAACGTCGACGCCGGCATCGTCGCAGTGCAGGTGGCGCTGCCGCACATGCGCGAACGGCAATGGGGCCGGATCATCAACATCGCCAGCGTGACCTTCTATGGCGGCTGGGCGCTGCTTTCGCCCTATGTCGCGTCCAAGGGCGCGCTGGTCGGGCTCGCCCGCGCCTGGGCGCGCGAGTTCGGGCCCGACGGCATCACCGTCAACGCCGTCTCCCCCGGCGCCTTTCCCACCGATGCCGAGAAGATCCACCCGGACCCCGAGGGCTATACCCGGTTCGTGCTCGATCATCAGGCGGTCAAGCGGCGCGGCACGCCCGACGACATCGCCAGGGCGCTCGCTTTCCTCGCATCCGACGACGCGGGCTTCATCACCGGCCAGACGCTCAACGTCGATGGCGGCTGGGTCATGCACTAAGGACTGACGGAAATCATGGGTATCCTGAGCGGCTATCGCGTACTCGATTGCTCCATCGCGATGGCGGGCCCCTTCGCGGCGCAGCGCCTGGGCGATCTGGGCGCCGACGTGGTGAAGGTGGAGCCGACCGGCGGCGAATGGCAGCGCTTCCGCGCGGCCGGCGGCGCGACCGGCAACCGCATCAACACCTCGTTCCTCTCGCTGAACCGCAACAAGCGCAGCCTGGCGATCGACCTCAAGTCCGGGGACGGCAAGGCGGTGCTGCTGGAGCTGGTGAAGACCGCCGATATCTTCATCCAGAACTATCGCCCCGGCGTGGCGAAGCGGCTGGGCGTGGATTACGAGACCCTCTCCGCGATCAATCCGCGCCTCGTCTATGTCTCGATGTCCGGCTATGGCGAGAGCGGGCCCTATGTCAGCCATCCGGGGCAGGATCTGCTGCTACAGGCGATGTCGGGCGCGATGCTCTCGGCGGGGCGCGAGAGCGATCCCCCCGCCCCCGCCGGCCAGTTCCTCGCCGACGCGGTGACCGCCTATGCGGCGTTCGAGGGCGCGCTGGCCGCGCTGCTCCACCGGGAGCGGACCGGCGAAGGGCAGCTCGTGCAGGTCAACATGCTCGACGCGGTCGTGACCTTCCAGATGCAGGAAATGTCGGTCTTCACCGCCGGCCACAAGCCGCAGACCCGCTCGGCCGAGCCGCACGCGCATTGCTATATCCGCGCGCCCTACGGCACGTTCGCGACCGCCGACGGCTTCATCGCCATGGCCTTCGCCAATCTGGAGAAGCTGGGCGAACTGATCGGCGAGCCGAGCTTCGCCGGCATGGACGACGAGACCGACAGCTGGACGCACCGCGACGCGATCTTCGCGGCCGTCGCCAGGCGGCTGACCGCCAGGAGCAATGCGGAGTGGCTCGACCTGTTCCGCCAGCACGATATCTGGGCCGGCCCGGTCTATGGCTATGCCGATGTGGTTGCCGATCCGCAGATCGCGCATAACGAGACCTTCGTCGAGTACGACCATCCCAGCGAAGGCCGGGTGAAGACGCCGGGCTTCCCGATCCGCTTCTCCAAGACTCCGACCACCGTCGAGCGCGGCGCGCCGCAGATCGGCGAGCATAGCCGCGAGGTGCTGGCCGAGGCCGGGTTCGACGCGGTGGCGATCGACGCGCTGCTCGCCTCCGGAGCGGTGCGGCAGGACTGATGCGGTATCGCGCGCTTACCTGGGACCATCCGCGCGGCTATAACGCCCTCGCGGCGGCGGCGGCCCGGCTCGACGAGGATCGCGACGGGCTGGCGATCGATTGGGACAAGCAGCCGCTCGAAGGCTTCGAGACGCATCCGATCGCGGATCTATGCGCCCGCTACGATCTGGTGGTGCTCGATCATCCGCATGTCGGCGAAGCGGTGGCCTCGAACTGTCTCCGGCCGCTGGAGAGCCTGTTCGATCCGCAGGAGCTGGCCGCGATCGGCCGCAGCGCGATCGGGCCGTCGCTCAGCAGCTATCGCTATGCCGGCAAGCACTGGGCGCTGCCGCTCGACGCCGCGACCCAGGTCATGGTCTGCCGGCCCGACCTGCTCGACGGCCCCGTGCCCGTCACCTGGGGCGAGGTGCGGGCGCTGGCGAAGCCGGTGGCGCTGTCGCTTGCGGGACCGCATGCGGCACTGAGCTTCCAGTCGATCGCCGCCGCATTCGGCGATCCCCCCGCCGAGGCCGATCCCGAGCGTTTCGTCGGCGACGCGGTGGGTCCGCGCGTGCTCGACCTGATGGCCGATCTCGCCGCGCGCACGCCCATCTCGGTGAAGGAGCTTAATCCGATCGGGCTGCTCGGGGCGATGGCGGGGACGAACGAAGTCGCGCTCTGCCCGCTGGTCTATGGCTATGTGAACTATGCCGCGCCGCTTGCCGGGCAGGCGCTGCGCTTCGCCGACGCGCCGCGCGCCGAGGCGGGCGGGCGTGCCGGATCGACGCTGGGCGGCACCGGCATCGGCATCTCCGCCCGCGCCGATGTGTCGCCCGCGCTGCTCGACCATCTGCGCTGGCTGATGAGCGCCGAGGCGCAGATCGGCTTCATCCCCGCACATGACGGCCAGCCGAGCCTGCGCGCGGCATGGGCCGATGCGGGGGTCAACGCGCGCTGGGGCTCCTTCTACCGCGATACCGCCGAGACGCTGGAGCATGCCTTTGTGCGGCCCCGCCATGACGGCGCGATCGCCTTCCAGACCGCAGCCTCGGCGCTGATCCGCGACGGGCTGGCCGAGGGCCGGCCGCACCGCGCGATCCTCGACGCGCTGCAGGACGCCTATGCCAAGAGCCGGACGCCCGGCACCGAAAGGTAATCCCCGATGACCGACAATCTGCTCTTCTCGATCGACGGCCATGTCGCGACGATCACGCTCAACCGTCCCGAGAAGCTCAACGCCGCCACCCCGGCCATGTCCAAGGCGATCGTCGCGGCGGCCGAGGAATGCAACCGCGACGATCGGGTGCGCTGCGTGATCGTCACCGGCGCGGGCCCCAAGGCGTTCTGCGCCGGGTCGGACATCGCCGAGCTCGACAGCTATGCGACCCCTTGGGACTTCCGCAACCGCGCCGATTATTGCGACGCGATCCACCATCTGCTGAAGCCCAGCATCGCGGCGGTGAACGGCTATGCGCTGGGCGGCGGGCTGGAGACGGCGCTGTCGTGCGACATCCGCATCGCCTCGTCCAACGCCAGGTTCGCCGCGCCCGAGATCAAGCTCGGCTGGATCGGCGGCGGCGGCATGGCGGCGTTCCTGGCGCATTCGATCGGCATGTCGAACGCGGCCAAGATGATCATGACCGGCGATCCGATCGACGCCGATCAGGCCCTCGCCTGGGGCCTGGTGAGCGAAGTGGTGGAGCCCGAGGCGCTGCTGGACCGCGCCCGCGCGCTGGCCGAGACGATCGCGTCGCGCGCGCCGATCGCGGCGGAGACCGCCAAGCTCAACCTGCGCGCCGCCTTCTCGATGCCGCTCGACAAGGCGATGCAATATGAGCGCGACCTCCAGACGATCTGCTTCGCGACCGAGGACGCGCTGGAAGGCCGCGCCGCCTTCAAGGAAAAGCGCGCGCCCGTCTTCAAGCGCCGATAGCCCTCTCCCCTCCGGGGAGAGGGTTGGGAGAGGGGCAGGACGACAGCCCCTCCTCCTCCGCTCGCAGGTCAAGACACACTGCCCCTCTCCCCGGCCCTCTCCCCAAAGGGGAGAGGGAGAGAGCAGGCGTTACTTCACCGACCGGATCGGCCAGACGAAGAACGACCCCGCGAACACGAACACCATCGCCGCGATGAACAGCACGCCGTAATCATTGCCGGTCGCCTTGAGCAGCATCAGCGCCAGCACCGGGCTGATGATCTGCGGGATGTTGATCGCGGTGGTGAGCAGGCCCAGATCCTTGCCGGTGGAATCGTCGCCCGCCGCGCGCTTGGGCAGCACCTGGGTCATCAGCGCCATGTCGACCGACATGAAGGCGCCGTAGCCGAGCCCGATCAGCACCGCATAGCCGTACATGCCCTCCACCGTCGGCAGCAGCAGCGGCACCAGCAGCGCCATGCCCATGATCACGCTGGAGAGGAACACCAGCGGCTTGCGCCGGCCGATCCTGTCCGAGACGAACCCCGAGGCGAAGCCCGAGATCACCAGCGCGACGAAGGTGACCGAGGAGAGCGCCGCGATCGTCCGGTTCGCCTCGTCGATCGACAGATGGATATGATCCTGGAGGATATAGAGCAGATAGGTGACGATGCCCTGATAGCCCATATAGATGGTGAAGCGCCCCAGGAACGCCCAGGCGAAATCAGGATGCCTGCGCGGGCTCACCCAGAAGCTCTTGAGGAACGAATCCGCGCGGAAGGGCTCGGGCGCGGCGACCGGAACCCGCGGCTCAGGGTTCAGCACCACGAACAACAGGCACACCACCGCGATCGCGCCGGCGAACAGCGCATAGGCCGTGACCAGGTGCGAGGCCGTGATGCCGCCCACCACCGTACCCGCGGTGAGCCCGGCGGTCATGCCGGCGCCGACAAAGCCCGAGACGGTGCCGCGCTCGCGCTCCGGGAAGCGATCGGCGACGATCGTGGTGATCGCCGCCTGCATCGCATTGAGCGCGACCGCCGAGACGACCCACAGCGCGGTGATCATCCAGAAGCTCTGCACCTGCGACACCGCGAACAGGCTCGCGGCGCCGATCAGCGCGCCGATCACGATCCACGGCGTCCGCCGCCCCCAGCGCGTGCGGGTGCGATCCGAAAGCGCGCCGGCGATCGGCGTCGCGAGTGTGCTGAATACCGAGGTGATCGCGAAGACGATCGCAAGGTTGCGCTCCTTGCCGCCCGGATCCAGCATCTGGATCTGGTTGGGCAGCAGCACCGAGAGCACGCCCGAATAGAGCGCGAGCAGCACGAAGAAGACCAGGGTCAGCGAAACCAGCAGCACCCATTTTGCGCGGCCTACGGCATGCGCCGGCTCATGCATCAGATTGGCGAAGCCTTCGGCCGAGGGCGGAACGGCGGTCTCTTCCATATATCTCTCCGATGCCGGCCGGCCCCTCTTGACGGGAGCCTCGCCTGCGGTGCGATCCCGGGATCAGCCCAGGTAGATCTGGCGCGGGGCCTCGCCGAGTTCGGCCTTGTCGAGAATTTCCGGACGGCGCCAGTCGCGGCGCGCATCCTCGCTCAGCACCAGGCCGTGGCCGGGCGCCCGCGACGCATGGATGTTGCCGTCGCGGATGGCGAAGGGCGTCTCCACGAGATGGTCGAAATTCTGGTAGCTGTATTCGACCCATTCGACCTCGGGCAGCGCCACCGCCATGTTGACGCCGATCTCGAGGAAGCTGTTGCCCAGCGTGATCGGCACGCCGAACTCCGCCGCCAGCCAGCCGATCCGCATCACGTCGGTGACATGGCCATGGACGTTGAGCAGATCGGCGCCGCCCGCCTGGAGCAACTGGCGCTTGCCCGACACATCGAGATATTCGCCCGAATTTATCAGCGTCGCGCCGGCGGTCTGGCGCAGCAGCTTCAGCCCCTCGAAATCGTGGCGCAGCACCGGATCCTCGACCCAGAAGATGTCGTGCCCCGCGCGGCGCATGGCTTCGAGGTTCGCGATCGTCTGCTTCGGCGACCAGGCTTCGTTGGCGTCGATCATCATCGTCGCGTCCGGCCCCGCCACATTGCGCAGCAGATCGAGCCGGTGGATGTCGCGGTCGAGATCGGAATGGCCGACCTTGATCTTGAACGCCGTGAAGCCCTGAGACAGCGCTGTCTCGAACAGTGCCGAGAAATCATCGTCCGGCAGGTGGAAATCGAGCCCGCTGGCATAGCCGCGGACATGATCGCGCCGGCCGCCCAGCAGCTTCCACAGCGGCATTCCCAGCGACTTGGCGAAGAGATCCCACACCGCCTGTTGAAGCGCCTCTTCGAACGGCACGGAAAGGCGGCGGACATTGCCGCCGCGCGGGCGATTGACGCGATGCGCCAGCGCGCCGGCCGCCTGCCCCTCCAGGCCCGGCCATACCTCTTCGCGGAACACGCGAACCAGTTCCGCTTCGGAGGGAAGCGGATGGAACAGGCTCTGCACGAAACCGAGCCCGATATCGCCGCGCTCGCCGATCAGTTCGAGCGCCGCGACATGAACATCATCCGCGCGCACCTGGCTGTCGCCGATCACACGGTCGCGCAGGAACTGGAAACGGGTGATACGGAAGTCGACTATGCGCATTTTCCCCACTACACTCTAGGCGTTGGACAGGTATTGAAATATCAGTTACCTGTTTGAGATATGACAGGGGACAGAATGACGCAAGCGGCATCTTTGGCTAATTCGGCGGGAACCCGCGAAGCCCCTGATACCCGTCGTCTGAGCGACATCGCCTATGACAAGGTTCTGGAGGGTCTTTTCGACCGGAAGGTGCCTGCGGGCGCGTTCGTTTCACAGAACGACCTGGTGAATCTGCTCGACATTCCCGTCCAGCCGCTGCGCGATGCGCTGCGGGTGCTGGAGGCGGAAGGCGTGCTCACCATCCATCCGCGCTCGGGCATCCAGTTCCTGAAGCCGGACCTGGAGCTGGCGCGCAGCACCTATCAGTTCCGCACGATCATCGAGCGCGCGGCGGCGCGCACCTATGCCGAGACCGCGGGCGTCGAAACCGTGGCGGCGCTGATCGCCGACCACAAGGCGCTGATCGAGGATATCGAGCGGAGCGGATTCGACGCCGAAGCGCTCGATCGGCTGGGCGAGCTCGAAGAGCGGCTCCACGGCGGCATGATTACGAGCCTGCGCAATCCGCTGATCGAGACAACCGCGCGGCGCCTCAAGAATTACGTGACGCTGATCCGCCTCGAACGGCTGGTCACCCAGCCGCTGGCGCTGCGCACGCTGCGCGAGCATCTCGAGATCCTCGAAGCCGCCAGGGCGCGCGACGCGGCCGCCGCCGAAGCCGCCGTCTCGAACCATTTCCAGGCGGCGCTCCAGCGCATCCTCGGCATGTTCTGATGCGGGTTCTCGACGCGCACCAGCATTTCTGGAAGATCGGCGGTCCGGGACAGAGCTGGCCCGATGCCGAATGGCCGGCGATCCATCGCGATTTCCTGCCGGACGACCTGCGCGACGCGGCACAGGGCCTGGAACTGGTGGGAAGCGTGCTGGTCCAGTCCCAGCCCGACGATCGCGACACCGACTGGATGTTCGAAGCGGCCGGCCCCGATCCGCTGGTCAAGGCGATCGTCGGCTGGGTCGATTTCGAACGGCCCGATGCGCCGGCGCGGATCGCCGAGCTTGCCGCGCGGCCGAAGCTGCGCGGACTGCGGCCGATGCTCCAGTCGATCGACGACAGCGACTGGATCCTGCGTTCGGAGATCGCGCCGTCGATCGAGGCGATGCTCGCGAACGGCCTCAGCTTCGATGCGCTGGTCCAGCCGCGCCACCTGGCGCCGCTCCGTCAATTCGCCACCCGCTGGCCCGACCTGCCGATCGTGATCGACCATGGCGCCAAGCCCTTCGCGGCGCGCGGCGAGCTCGATCCCTGGCGCGACGACATCGCCGCGCTGGCGGCCCTGCCCAACCTCTATTGCAAGCTCTCCGGTCTCCGGACCGAACAGGCCCCCGGACAGCCGGCGGCCGACCTCGCCCCCTATGTCGCCCATCTCGCCGAGCATTTCCCGGACCGGCTGATGTGGGGCAGCGATTGGCCGGTGCTGCTCCATGCCGGGGACAGTTACGCCGATTGGGTGCAGGTGGCGCTCGATCTCGCCGCGCCGTCCGGCGAAGAGGCGAAAGCCAATCTTTTCGAGCGCGTGGGGGTCGCCTTTTACGGCATCGCCGATTGACGGCTGACGTATGAATTGCTTTAGCTGATATATCAGTCGGCTTTAGCAGGATCGTCTCCATGGTGGATCTCAACGCGCTCGGAACCCTCGGCTTCGGTGCCGGGGCGATCGGCAATCTCTATCGCGCGATGAGCGAGGAGAATGCCGCCGAGACGGTCCGCGCCGCCTGGGACGCGGGCATGCGCTATTTCGACACCGCGCCGCATTACGGCTTCGGCCTCAGCGAGAAGCGGCTGGGCGCGACGCTGCCGGAGATCGATCCGGGCGAGACCTCGGTCCTCTCGACCAAGGTTGGCCGCCGGCTCGATCCCGTCCCCGCCGGCACCGATCTCGGCGCGCTCCGCCAGGGCTTCGTCACGCCCGAGCCGGTCCAGAGCGTGTTCGACTATAGCTATGATTCGATCATGCGCTCCTATGAGGCGAGCCGCCGCCGGCTGCGCCGCGACCGCATCGACATTCTCTACGCGCACGACATCGGCCGCTTCACCCATGGCGACGATCACCCCGCCCGCTTCCGCGAGTTCATGGACGGCGGCTATCGGGCGATGCGCGAGCTGCGCGACGGCGGCGCGGTCGGTGCGATCGGGCTCGGCGTCAACGAGTATGAGATATGCGAGGAAGTGCTGGGCGAAGGCGATCTCGACGTCGTCCTGCTGGCCGGCCGCTACACGCTGCTCGAACAGGATTCGCTCGCGACCTTCCTGCCGCTGTGCGAGAAGCGCGACGTGAAGATCGTGCTCGGCGGCCCCTATAATTCGGGCATCCTCGCCAAGGGCGTGCGGCACGGCGGCGAGCTCCATTATAATTACGAACCCGCGCCCCAGGCGATCATCGACCGCGTCGGCGCGATCGAGGATGCCTGCGCGGCGCACGGCGTGCCGATGGCCGCCGCCGCACTGCAATTCCCGCTGGCGCATCCCCAGGTCGTCTCGGTGATCCCCGGCATGAACAGCCCGCGCCAGGTGGCCGAGGCGGTGCGGCTGATGGGTCTCGCCATCCCGCCCGCGCTGTGGAGCGACCTCAAGGAACGCGGCCTGATCCGCGTGGACGCACCGGTCCCGCAGCCGGCCCCCGCCACTCTCTGAACGAACAGGAAAGCAATCCAGATGGGACGTCTCGAAGGCAAGATCGCCATAGTCACCGCCGCGGGCCAGGGCATCGGCCGCGCCAGCGCCGAGCTGTTCGCGCGCGAGGGCGCCCGCGTCATCGCCGCCGACATCAACGAACAGACCCTCGCCACGCTCACGGGCTGCGAGACGCATGTCCTCAACCTGCTCGACGGCGACGCGATCCGCGCGTTCGGCGAGAAGATCGGCCAGGTCGACATCCTGTTCAACTGCGCCGGCTTCGTCCATGCCGGCACGATCCTGACCACCGAGGAGCCCGATTTCGACTTCTCGTTCGATCTCAACGTCAAGTCCGCCTATCGGATGATCCGCGCCTTCCTGCCCGGCATGATCGCGCGCGGCGGCGGATCGATCGTCAACATGTCGTCGGTCGCCGGATCGGTGATCGGGGTGGCGAACCGCTTCGTCTATGGCGCGTCCAAGGCGGCGGTGATCGGCCTCACCAAATCGGTGGCGCTCGATTACGTGACCCAGGGCGTCCGCTGCAACGCGATCTGCCCGGGCACCGTGCAGTCGCCGTCGCTCGACGAGCGGCTGGCCGCCACCGGCGATGCCGACAAGGCCCGCGCCGAGTTCGTCGCCCGCCAGCCGATGGGCCGCGTCGGCAAGGGCACGGAGATCGCCGAGCTCGCGCTCTATCTCGGCAGCGACCTTTCGGCCTATACCACCGGCACGGTGAACATCATCGACGGCGGCTGGACCAACGCATGACCCGCTCCAACACTCGGCGCATCGTCCTCGCGCTCGACCTGGTCGACGATGCCGCGCTGATCGCCGAATATGAGCGCTGGCACCAAGTGGGGAACACCTTCCCCAAAGTGACCCAGTCGATCCGCGACGCCGGCATCGAGAACATGGAGATCTATCGTGCGGGGAACCGCATGTTCATGATCATCGAGGCGAGCGATTCCTTCTCGGAAGAGGAGAAGGCGAAGATGGATGCCGCCAATCCCGCGGTCGTATCGTGGGAAAGGCGGATGCGGCAGTTCCAGCAGCCGATCCCCGCGGCGGGTCCGGACGGCACCTGGTTCCCGATGGACCGGATCTTCCGGCTCACCGACCACAAGGGACTGGATACGCCGCCTGCCGAATGAGGGGAAAGCGGGTCAATAGGCGACCACATCGATCGCCGACACCAGCGCCTCGCCCACCTTCCCCGCGAAATCCAGCCGCAGCGTGCCGTCGGTCACCATCGCCGGCAGGTCGAGCGTCGTCGCGGTCATTCCCGCGCCGGCCTTCGCCACCGGATCGATCGTCACCGGCTTGCCGCCGCCCGCCGTCACGGTGAAGACGCGCTTGCCGGCCACCGTCTCGACCGGATCGAACAGGTGCAGCGTCACCTTGTAGCGCCCGTTCGGCAGCGGCAGCGCGTAGCTGAAGCGCGCGCCGCTGCGCCAGCTCGCATAGAGATCGGGCGTCTGCGTTCCCAGCACCTGCCGGGTTCCCTTTTCGGGCTTGGGCATCACGTAGAGCGCATATTTATAGGGATTGAGCGTGATGCCGGTGCCGCCGTCGAAGAAGTCGTCCGATCCGTAGCGGGTGCCGTCGGCAAGCGTCGCGCCGGTCAGCGTGCCCGCGCGGATATGCAGCGCGCGGTCGGGGCCGGCATAGCGCCAGGTGATGCGATCGCTCGCCCCCTCGACGCTCGCCGCCAGCACATTGTCGCCGCGATCGAGCCGCACGCCCGGCCAGGTGCAGATATGGTCGGCACAGGCCACGCTGCCGATCGCACGGCCGTTGAGCGTCAGGCTGGCCTTCGCCGCGTTGCTATAGGCCCGCACGTCGACCACCGGATAGGCACGGTCCACATAGCGGCGGCTGGTCAGGTAGATCATCGGCGCGGTCGTCCAGGCCGCCTTGTAGAAATAGAAGGCGTCCTTCCGCGTCTTGCGGTCGAAGGTCACCAGCCCCTTGGTGTTGATGTCGGTGCTGTCGCCTTCGAAGCGCAGGTCGCTGGTGGCGTCGAACATCTGCCAGACATAGGTGCCCCAGAGGAAATCGAAGGACGCCATGCTCTTCCACGCGACTTCGTGGACCGCCGCCTCATATTCCTCGGGCTGAGGCCGGGCGATGCTCTCGACGCGGCCGCCATGGACATTGTCGGTATGCTGGGTGACGGCGCTGCCCGCGCCATATTCGCCGACGCCGACCGGCTGGTTCGGACGCTCCTTGTGCAGCCCCAGCATGACTTCGCCGAGCCGCGCGGCGCTCTCGACTCCGCCCGCGCCGTACCAGCCGAAATAATGGTTGTAGCCGACCGTATCGGCGGTGCCCGAAGTGCGGTCGCGCCCGTCGTCCTTCTCGCCGGGCAGCGTCTCGCAGCATACCGCGATCGTCGTCGGCCGGGTCTTGTCCTCCTGATGCGCCAGCGCGTCGAGCGCGTTCATCAGCGGCTGCGCGTTGGAAGGGGTGATCCCCTTCGACGCCCAGTTGGTGATCTCGTTGCCGATCGACCAGAAGGCGACGGAGGGATGGTTGTAATTCTGGCGGATCAGCTCGACGAGCTGCGCCTCGGCGCTCGCCTTCATCTCGGGCGGCGTATCGGCCTTGCCGGGGATCGAGGCGAGGTTCACCAGCCCCAGCTCGGCCCACAGGATCATGCCGTCCTGATCGGCCAGGTCGTAAAAGGGCTCGGCATGGTTGTAGTGCGACAGCCGCACGCTGTTCGCGCCCATCTCGCGGATCAGCCCCATGTCCTCGGCATGATCGGCGTTGGAGAGCGCCCAGCCCTTGTCCTGCCGGTCCTGGTGGCGGGTGACGCCGTGGAGCTTGAGCGGCTTGCCGTTCAGGATGAAGCCGCGGTTCGGATCGACCGCGACGGTGCGCAGCCCGAGCGGCTGCGCCACGCGATCGAGCACGGCGCCCTTCGCGCCGATCACCTCGACGGTGGCGCGATACAGATAGGGATCGGCGGTGCCGTCCCAGCGATGCGGCGACGCGATGGCGAGATCGGCCTGGCTTTCGGCCAAGGCGCCGGGCCGCACCTGCACGCGGCGCTCGGTGCGCGCGACTTCGCGGCCCTGCGCATCGGCCACCAGGGTCCGCACGGTGAGGTTCGTGGCGGACGCGCCTTCGTTGCGCAGGCGCGTGAGCACGGCGACGCCGGCGCTCGCGTCGCTCAGGCTGGTCACATGGCCGTAGATGCCGGGGCCGCCATGATCGAGCAGGTCGACATGCGCCGCGCCGGTCACGATCAGCGCGACGGGGCGATAGAGCCCGCCATACATGAAGAAATCGCCCGAGATGGGCACGACGAACTCGGTGGCGCTGCCGGGCTCGGGCTTGGAATTGTCGACCCTGACGGTCAGCACATTGTCGCCGCCGCGGCGGATCGCGGCGGTGGCGTCGAGCCGGAAGCGGCTGAACGCGCCGGCATGGCCGCCGAGCTTCCGGCCGTTGAGCCACACTTCGGAGACGATGCTCGCGGCATCGAACTGGAGATAGAAGCGCTTGTCGGTGGTCGCCTGGGGCGCCTGGAACTTGAGGCGATACCAGCCGACCCCGCGCGTGACGTTCGCGTCCGGGCGGCGCGCCTCACCGTAATTGCCCACCTTGTTCCAGGTGTGCGGCACCGCCACGCGTTCCCAGCCGCTATCGTCGAACGACGGCGCAGTGGCATCGCCTGTCACGGCGCCGAGATGGAAGCGCCAACCCTGGGCGAGAGACACTTCGGTCCGGCCCGGATCGGCCGATGCCGGGACGGACGGCAACGCGAGCATCAGGCAGGCCAGCAGCATCCGTGCCAGCCAGGAACGCGCGAAAACCATCCGTCTCTCCCCCGATTCTGCCGATTGGCCGCGGCTTGTCCGATTGCCGCCTTGCGATATCAGAACGACGTTATGAAATATCTGAAGAGTCGATTCAACCCATGACCGATAATAACGGCGCGATCGTCCGGCGTTAGCGCGGCGGCAGGAACTTGTCGGCGAAGCGGAGGTAATTGTCCCAGTCCCACGCGGTGATGGCATGGGGGCCGACGCGCAGGTGAAAGGCGATCCGCGACTGGATCGCCTGGCCCGGCGCCGGCATCGCGTCCGCCGCCAGCCCCTCGACGCCGAGCAGGCGATAGACCGGCCCGGCCGCCTTGGCCGCCAGGAACTGCCCAAGCGGATCCGCCCAGAGATCCTCGCTCGCCGCGCCGATATAGACCGGGCGCGGCGCCACCAGCGCGATCAGCTCGTGCGCGTCGACCGGCAGCTCGGCCTCGCGCTCGGAGAAGGTCTTGTAGGTCGGCGCGAACCAGTAATTGTTCATCACCCGGATCGTCTCGCCGAAATTGCGCCGGTAGAGCGACGCCCCGCCCTCGCCCGAATCGTTCGAGATCACCGCGGCGAAGCGCGTGTCGCGCGCGCCGGCCCATAGCGCCGCCTTGCCGTAGCGCGAATGGCCGATGACGATGACGCGCTTCGCATCGACGGCGCGGTCGGTCGCCAGATAGTCGTAGACCCGGCTCAGCCCCCAGGCCCAGGTCGCGATCGCGCCCCAATGATCGGGTGCCGAGGGGCTGGTGCGATACCAGGGCTGGATGCTCTGGGCGAACTGGTTGTCGCCATCGGGATAGAGATCGCCGGTGAAATAGGTCGCGACGCCGTAGCCCGCCTTCAGGATACGCTCGATCGGCCATTCCGAAGCGTCGGTACCGCGCGAATGGAGCGTGGCGCGGTTCTTGGCGATGCCCTCGGCCGGCGTCACCCAGTTCGGCGTGATGGCGATGGCCGGATCGGCGGATATCGACTGGTTGCCGTGAAAGTTGGGGCCGACGAACATCGGCACCGGCCCGCGCGCATGGGCCGGCAGATAGATCAGCACCGACATCTGCGGCCCGCCGGCGGTTCCGTCCAGATGGATGCGGATCTGCTTGCGCACCGCGAGGCCGCCGAGCGCGTTCGCGCTCGTCTCCGTCACCACGAACCGCATCCCGCGCGGCGCGGGCGGGCTGATCCCGTAGATATTGCGCTCGAACAGCCGGACAAGCTCCGGGCGGCGCCGTTCGCGCCATTGCGCCGCGGTGCGCACCGCAGTCCCGTCCGCCATCACCAGCGGATCGGGCAATCGATAGGGCGCGACCCTGGCTTCGTCGAAATTGCCGTCGAGCTGCGCCCGGGCCGGCACGGCATGGAGCGCCGCGAGGGCGAGCAGAAGCGAAGCTGTCTTGCGCATCATGAAAAAGGGCCGGAAGCGTCTCCACTTCCGGCCCTCCCCTTTAGCTGTTGTCCCGATCAGAAATTGACGTGGATGCCCATCTGATAGCTCCGATCGAGCTGGTTCGCCACGGTGGGCAGGTCCGGCGACCCATAATATTGAAACTGGTAGGCGGTCGTCAGGTTCACCACGTCGAACTTGAGCTGCACATTCTGGTTGATGCTGTAGGTCGCCGAGAAATCGAGCGAATCCTGCGGGGCATTCCACAAGGTCCGGCCGAAATTGTCGGAGAAGTTGGTCTGCACGCTCTTCGAGCGCCAGTTGTACGAGACGTGGAGCGAGATCGGCCCCTTCTCGTAGATGCCGGTCAGATTGTAGGAATTCTTCGAAAGCAGGTCGGCCGGCACCGTGATCGACTGCCCCACCACCGGCAGCGAGCTGTCGACATAGGTGTAGTTGCCCTGGAAGCCGAGGCCGCTCAGGAAGCTGGGCAGGAAATCGAAGAACTGCTGATAGGTGATCTCGAAGCCCTTGATCTTGCCCGATCCGGTGTTGCGCGGACGGCTGATCGAATAGGTCGTGCCGTCGATCACCTCGTCCACCGAGAATTTCTGGACGAAGCCCGTCACGTTCTTCTGGAACAGCGCGCCGGCCAGGTAGTTCGACTTGCCGAAATAATATTCGAGCGAGAGGTCATACTGGTCGGCCTTGGTCGGCTGCAGGTCCGGATTGCCGCCGCTGCCCGTCTCGCTGAGCGCGTTGAGCACCAGCGCCGGCGAGAGGTTGCCGAAATCCGGGCGCGTGATCGCCTTCGAATAGGCCAGGCGCAGGAACAGGTTGGGCGTGAATTTCGCCCGGACGTTCACGCTCGGCAGCCAGTTATTGTAGCTCGCCTCGCCTTCGACCGGGCGCAGCGTGGCGTCGTACACGCTCTGCTGGTTCTTGGTGCTGACGTAGCGCAGGCCGAGATTGCCGTCGATGGGCACGCCCAGGTTGAAGGCGAACTCCGCCTCGCCGTAGAGCGCCCAGACATTCTCGAGATAATTATAGTGGTTGGTCAGCGGATAGGGCTGATCGACCAGCGGCACGCCGGCGAGCGCGCGCGTCTCGGTCGCATCCTTGATGTAGCGATCGGAAATCGCGAGCCACTGGCTGATCGGCTGGTTCTGGTTGGTGAACAGGTCGTTGGGCGTCAGCTCGGTCACCGAGGCGAGCGGCTGGGTGAGCGTCACCGTCGGGCTGATGCTGTAGACGTCGTTGATCGCGCGGTGACGGGCATAGCGCACGCCGGCCATCAGCCCGGTGATCGGGCCGCCATTGACTTCATATTTGGCGTCGAGGCGGAAGGACGGCTCGCGGCCGCTGCTCTGCTGGCCGAGGTCCGAATAGGTGACCGCGCCGGTATAGCTGCTCGCCGAGGTCAGATCGACGCCGGTGACGTCGACGGTCGGCGTCCTGCCCGAAAGATCGACCGTAGCGGTCGGCGCGCGGGTCTGGATCGCGATGCTGCGCGAATAGAACGGCCCCGAGCTGTCGACATAGGCCCCCTCGCCCGAGAGCGTCAGCGCGCCGCTGTGCCAATCGAAGCCGACGCCTACCGACGTGGTGTTGTAGGGATTGTCGCTGGCGCCGGTCACCGAGCGGACCAGCGCGTTGGTGAGCGTGTAGGAATCCGGGACGTCGCCGTTCGGGGCATCCTTGTAGACGAACGAGGACGGCACGCCGCGCGTCTGGGCGTCGGCCTGCACCGAGATCTGCTGGGTGAAGCTGTGGCCGCCCGAATGGCTCCGGGTCACGTCGGCATGGAAGGTGAGATCCGGCGACGGCGCCCATTGGACCGCGCCATAGATGGTGGAGCGCACCCGGTCGCCGGTCTCGTAACGCGGACGGATCTGGCTGGGGATCTGCACCGTGTCGCCGGCATCGGCCGGAGTCGCGTTGAACGTGCCGTCGCCGTCGCGATCATAGAGGCTGGTGGTGTTGGCATAGGCGTTGGTCGAAACCTGGTAGCCGCCCGAATAGACGCGCTCATACTGGCCGCCGAACAGCACGCCGATCTCGCCCGCGCCGGTCTCGAACCGATCGCTGACCACGCCCGACAGGCGCGGCGAGATCTTGTCCTGGAACTCGCTATAGGCGCCCGACCCGGTGGCGGAGAGGTGGAAGCCCTTGAAATCGAACGGCCGCGCCGTGTGGATGTTGATCAGGCCGCCCAGGCCGCCCTCGATCTGGTCGGCCGTCGCGGTCTTGTAGACGTCGAGGCCCGACAGGATATCGGCCGAGAAATCGAGCAGCGTCGCGCTGCGGTTGGTCACGGTGAAGAGCTGGCGCCCGTTCACCGTGGTCATCACCTGCTTCAGGCCATGCACGACATAGCCATTGCCCTCGCCGCGCGTGTTGCGGGCGATCTGGACGCCCGGGATGCGCTGCATCAGCTCGGCGATGTTGGTGTCGGGCAGCTTGCCGATATCCTCGGCGACGATCGAATCCTGGATCTGGTTGGACGTGCGCTTCAGGTTGGCGGCATTGCTCAGGGAGCTGCGCAGGCCGGTGACGACGATCTCGTCGGCGGCACTTTCCTGCTCGGTCGGCTGCGCATCCTGCGCCACCGGGGCAGCAGCCGCCGCATCCTGCGCATGGGCCGGCGAGGCGACTGCAAACGCAATGAACGCAACAGAGCTCAACAACGAAAACTTATCAGACATCTGAACCTCTCCCAAGCGACGGAAGCGCTTTCCGCGCCTTCTTATGGCTTCATTATCAATATCAATCAGACCAATTGGTATTTCAGTCAAGCGCTTTCATACACGAAAGTCACTTTCCAAGAGTTGTTGCAGCTTTGCAACGGGCGTCCCTTCGGCCCCTTCGAGACGGCGAGAACGATCAATCCAGGCGCAGCGAATCGATGGCGAGGCCGGCGCCGTCGCCGACTTCCAGCGACGCGGAATAATCCCCCGCATTGATCATCGCGGCGGTTTCGGCCGCCGCGGATTGCCAGCCCTCGCTCCCTTCGAACCGGACGGGCGCGGATGCCGCGACGATGCCGCTCGCGTCGCGCAGCACCAGCGTGGCCGCGACCGAGCGGCCTTGCGGCAGCGCATAGCGGATCGTGAAACGGTGGCGCCCGGCAAGGCCCGTCTGGATCTTCCAGCCGAGTCGCGCGGCACCCTCGCCGAGCAGGACATAGCCCTGCCCGCCATAGCCCTTGATCGCGCTGCGGACCGTCGCGTTGGTGGCGGCGACCGTGCCCGCCTCGGCCTCGGTAAGTCCCTTGTCGCGCGAGAAGCTGAACGCACCGGGCGCATAGGGCGAAACCAGATCGCGGCGGACCAGCACCGGCACGCCGGCCGGGATCGGCACGCTCTCGCCCGCCTTGGCGCGGCGCGTCACGAAGCGATGCGGCTTGTCGCCGATCGCGCCGACCAACGGCGAATCCTGCCAGCCGGGCGGAACTGCCGCACCGGCGACGATCGGAAGATAGAGATCCGCCTCCACGCGCACCGTCACCATGGCGCCGCCGGCCTGCCCCGCCACCGGCCGTACCCAGTCGCTGTCGAGCAACTCGTGCGACAGGCCGCTCCAGCGTTCATCCCCCTTGGCGAAGACGGAATCGCCATTGTCGAGATAGCTGCGCGCTTCCCCGGCCGAGGGTGCCACGGGTGCGATGAGATCGGTGCCGTCGCCCTGCACCGCGGGCAGCGTCTTGTCCGACGCGATCGCAACGGCGGCCAGGATCGCCTGCCCCGCCGCGACTCGCGGGAAATCGATCACCAGCTTGCCGCCCTCGGCACGGGCCGTGACGACCTTCCTCAGCGCATGGTCGAATCCGGCTTCCTTGAAGATGTCGAGATCGCGGATCAGCGTGCGTCCGTTGACCGCCACGTCGAACAGCCGCCAGCCGCGCGCGTCGATGCCGGCCCGGCCGTACCAGGGCTCCACGAAATAGAGCTCGATGCGATAGCTGCCGTCGGGCACCGCGAAGCTGTAGCGCAGCCGGTCGCGGCCATAGCGGAAGCTCTGGAACAGCGCCGGGGCGTCCGTGCCCTCGATCCGGTCGAAGGTCTTGCGACGGCTGCCGAGCTGCGGGTCGAGGTCCGGATAGGCATCCGCCCAGCTCTGCCAGCCCCAGCGCGCGCCGGGCACGAGATGGCGATCGGCTAGCCAGACATTGCCGGCGGCATCGACCGTCTCCGGCCCGCCGACATTGACGCGGTATATATAGTGTGCGCCGGGCGCGCGCGCAGTGATCGACGCGGCGGCCGGAGCGGCGCTGTCGGGTGCCGGCGGCAGGTTGTCGAGCGTGATCGTGTCGCGCGCCTTGACCGCGCCATCGACCAGGCAGGTCGCGGCAAGCGTATCATAGCGTACATCGACACCGTCCCAGCGGAACCGCTCCTCGCCGTCGCGACGCTTGCGGCCCAGGCTGATGCGGCCGGCGGGATCGTTGAACAGCTCGACCTCGTCGCAGTTCGAATAGACTTCGATCCCCGATTTGACGCCCGGCCCGCTCCAGCGATCCGGCCAGGTGTGCGAGACGATATAGACCATCGGCGAAACGCTCGCCGGCACCTGGCGCGCGCGGAACATGTAATAGACGTCGAGCGGCTCGCCCCAGAGCGTCATCAGCCCCTTATTGTTCGCCGGGCCGATATGATCGAGCTCGCGCACGCCGTCCCAGATCTGGGTGCCGTCGGAGCGCATCGGCCGGCCCGGATTCTCGTGCGTGGCGAGCAGCCAGTGGAACTCGCCGACGCTGCGATCGCCCACGCTCTCGGCCAGCCGCGCCTTTTTCTGCATCAGCGCGGCCATGCGCGTCTCGGACAGCACGCCATCGGCATAGGGCGGCTCGCCGTGCAGCTCGAGCGAGCGCCACGCGCCATATTCGCCGACCAGCGCCTGCTTGATCAGTTCGTCGCCATATTTGTCGGGATCGCCGCCATAGGTGCCCGACCAGTTCTGCGGCACGTTCCAGTCGGCGCCGTCGCCGCCGTTGCAGGTGGTGACCAGGCGCTGCTTCGAGGCGGTGGGATCGAGTTGGCGGATGACGGCGACCATCTCCTGCGCGAATTCGGGCGGCAGGCGGCTTTCGTTCTGGAGGCCCCAGAGGAACACCGCGGGATTGTTGCGCCGCTCGCGCACCCAATCGGTCATCAGGCTCTTGAAACTGGCGCGGAACGCCGCGCTGTCGAACCAGAGATGCGCGCTGAACTGGGTCCACCACAGCACGCCGTCCTTCGCGAGCTTGTCGCCATACCGGAAATTATGCGGATAGTGGCCGTCGCGAAAGGCGTTGAACCCAGCCGCCTCGACCTGCCCGACGCGCGCCGCCACCTGCTCGGGCGAGAAGGCGTGCGAGCCGCCGAGCAGATGCTCATATTCGGCGATGCCGCGCACCACGAAGGGCGCGCCGTTCAGATAGAGCCGGCGGCTGCCATCGGCCTGGACGCGGATCTCGACGGTGCGGATGCCATAGGGCGTGCTCGCCTCATCGACGACGCGGCCATTCTCCATCAGCCGCGTGCGCAGGGTATAGAGTGTCGGCGATGCCGGCGACCAGAGGCGCGGGCCGGGGATCCGCGGCAAGGCATGATCGAACTGGCCGCTCTCGCCGGGCGCGAGCCGATGCGCGGCGCGCTGCTCCGCAACCACGCGCCCCTCGGGATCGATCATCTGGGTGACGAGATCGAAGGCGCGTGGCCGTGCCGAGAGATTCTCGATCTCGGCGCGCGCGGTCAGGTCGGCGCGCGCCGCATCGATATTGCCGATCTCGCCCCAGGCATAGATGCCGAACGGGCGCACCCGCAGCGCGCTGGTGCGGATCACATGGACCGGGCGGAAGATGCCGAAGGGCTGCGAGCCTTCGCAGCAGCCGCCGTCATTGCCGTCGTCGCCCGAGGTCCAGGGCAGATCCTGGATGTCGGCGGGATTATCGGTGCGCACCGCGAGCAGATTGTCGCCCGCCTTCACCGCATCGGTCACGTCGAGCGTGAAGCTCACCAGCCCGCCGCCGTGCCGCCCGACCGGCTTGCCGTTGAGCCACACCGCCGCATAGCTGGCGGCGCCTTCGAGCATCAGGAAGACGCGCTCGTCGCCCCTGGGCGCGGCGATCTTCAGATGCGTGCGATACCAGGCGGTGCCGTGGCGCGCACCCTTCACCACCTGGCGATCGTAGGAATAGCCCTGCCAATTGTGCGGGACCGAGACCGGCGTCCAGGCGCGATCGTCGAACCCGGCATGCTCGAAGCCGTCCGCAACAGGCATGCGCCCCTCGGCATCGGCATCGAACACCGCCGAGCGCCAGCCGCCCTCGACCAGCCGGTCCTCGCGGACGTCGCGGGCCTGCGCCGCCGGCGGCAGGGCGAGCAGCGCCAGCAGCAGGGCTGCCGCGCGGAACAGGCGGGCCAGGCTCACCAATTCCAGAGCGTGCCGTCGGTCAGCCGCGCCACGGGGAGCTGCTTGGGCTCATAGGGATAGCGCGCCGCCAGCGTCTCATCGATATCGACGCCGTGCCCGGGCCGCTCGCCGACGCGCAGATAGCCGTCGTCGAAGCTGTAATCGTGCGGGAAGACCTCGTCGGTCTCCGGCGTGTGGCGCATATATTCCTGGATGCCGAAATTGGGCACCCAGGTATCGAAGTGCAGCGCGGCGCCCATGCACACCGGCGACAGGTCGGTCGCGCCATGGCTGCCGGTCCGCACCTGATAGAGCGAGGCGAGATCGGCAATGCGGCGCAGATGGGTGATGCCGCCGGCATGGACGACGGTGGTGCGGATATAGTCGATGAGCTGGTTCTGGATCAGCTCGCGGCAATCGTGGATCGTGTTGAAGATCTCGCCCACCGCGAGCGGCGTCACCGTATGCTGGCGGATCAGCCTGAACGCCTCCTGGTTCTCGGCCGGCGTCGAATCCTCCATCCAGAACAGGCGGAACGGCTCCAGCGCCTTGCCCAGCCGCGCTGCCTCGATCGGAGTCAGGCGGTGATGGACGTCGTGGAGCAGTTCGACCGCCGGGCCATGCGCCGCGCGCACCGCCTCGAACAGCTTGGGCGCATGCTGGAGATAGGCGCTGGTCGACCAGAGCGTCTCGGTCGGCAGCGTGCCGTCGGCCGGCTCGTAATAGAGGTCGCCGCGGCCCACGCCATATGCACCCTTCACGCCGGGGATGCCGCTCTGCGCGCGCACCGCGCGATAGCCCATGTCGATATAGCGCCCGACCTGGTCGACCGTTTCCTCGATGTCCGCGCCATTGGCATGGCCATAGACGAGCACGCCGTCACGCGAGCGGCCGCCGAGAAGCTGATAGAGCGGCATGTTCGCCGCCTTGGCCTTGATGTCCCACAAAGCGGTGTCGACCGCGGCGATGGCGGTCATCGTCACCGGGCCGCGCCGCCAATAGGCGCCGCGATAGAGGAACTGCCAGATGTCCTCGATCCGGTGCGCGTCGCGGCCGATCAGATTGGGGACGACATGATCCTGGAGGTACGAGACGACCGAAAGCTCGCGTCCGTTCAGCGTCGCGTCGCCGATGCCATGGACACCCTGGTCCGTCTCGATCTTGAGCGTGACGAAGTTGCGGCCGGGCGACGTGACGATGACGCGCGCGTCACGGATCTTGAGCGGGCTGCCGCCAACGGCAGCGGAATCGAACGACATTGCACCTCCTGCGCGGCCGACTCGCAATGATCTGACCACATGTTTAATTGGTCAGATATCTTGCACGGCGGGCGCCGCGTGGCAAGGCGCCCTGTCAGACAGCCGAAAAGCGCTGCGTCCGGTCGCGCAGTTCGGCGGCCTCGCGCCGCACCCGCTTGATCGCGTCGAGCTCGGTCGCGGTGAGCAGGTTCTCGATGACGCGCCCCAGATGATCGCGCATCACGCGCCGCGCCAGCGCGGGATCCCTGGCGGCGATCGCATCGACGATCGTCCGATGGTCGTCGATGCGCGGGTTCACGCCCGCCTCCCGCGAACGCTGAAGCATCTCCATGCACAACGGCGAGCGATAGCGCACATCCCACAACGTCTCGATCACCAGCACCATCGCCTCGTTGCGCGTGGCCTGGGCGATGCGGACGTGGAATTCGCGATCGGCCACTTCGTCCTGGCGGCCTTCCTGCCGGTTCTCCGCCTCCATGCGATCGAGAATGTCGCGCAGCGCAGCGACATCGTCCTCGTCGGCAGTGAGTGCCGCCAGGGCCGCGCACTCCCCCTCTACCAGCCGGCGCGCCTCGGTGAGCTCGAAGGCACCGATGTCGAGTTCGGCAGAGGACAGCATTTCCCGGCCGCGTTCGGTGACATAGACTCCCGAGCCGCGCCGCGCCTCGACCAGCCCCATGATCTCCATGCCGATCATCGCCTCGCGGACCGTCAGGCGGCTGACCTGGAAGCGCTCGACCAGCGCGCGCTCGGGCGGCAGCCGCTCGCCGGTGGCATAGCGGCCCTCGGCGATCTCGCCCTGCAGCGTGGCGATGATCGCCTGGTACAGCTTCTGCGGTTCGGGCTTGCCCGCCATTCTGGTCCTCCCTGTCTCCGGCCTCCTTATCCGGTGGCGTGGAAACTGTCATCCGGTCCGATTGCAGAGACGATCCTATCAAGCTACTCACACGCAAGTTATCAGATATATCGATGAGGAGGGAGCGGAATGGAGATCAGTCGGCGCGAAGTGCTGGAAGCGGGCCTTGCCGCAACGCTGACCGCCACGGCGGCGCGCGCGGCGGCGCAGGGCACGGCCGCAGGCGGCGATGCGCCGGGGGATGCGAATCCGCAGCGCTGGACGGTGTGGCACAACAAGCCGGCAGGCACCTGGCCCGAAGCCCATCCGATCGGCAATGGCCGGCTGGGCGCGATGGTGTTCGGCAACATCAAGCTCGAACGGCTCCAGCTCAACGAAGGGCGCTTCTGGTCCGGCAGCCCCTATCAGCACCTCAATCCGGACGCGCGCGAAGCCCTGCCCAAGGTGCGCGAGATGATCTTCGCCGGCAAATATGCCGAGGCCGAAGCCTATGCCGAGCAGCACGTCCAGTCGATCCCGATGCGCGAGATGTCCTATCAGTCGCTTGGCGACCTGTGGCTCGACCTGGTCGATGTCGAGGAGACGCCGGTCGAGGAATACCGGCGCGAGCTGGATCTCGACGCCGCGATCAGCCGCACGCGCTTCGTCTCGGGCAACGTCACCTATATCCGCGAAGTCCTGAGCTCCCCCGTCGATCAGGTGATCGCGATCCAGGTCCGCGCCGAAGGTGGCCCGATGGCGCTGAACTGCTCGTTCGGCACCGGCCAGCGCGCGACCGCCACCGTGGAGGGCGAATCGACCCTGGTGCTGAGCGGCGTCAACAATTCGGATCGGGGCATCCCCGGCAAGCTCCGCTTCGAGACCCGCGCGCAGATCGTCGCCGACGGCGGCACGGTCGGCCATGATGGCGCGGTGGTACAGGTGCGCGGCGCACGCTCGGTCACCATCCTGCTGGCCGCCGCGAGCAGCTTCAAGTCGCCGGTCGACGTCTCGGGCGATCCCCAGGCGATCGTGCGCGCGCAGCTTGCCGCCGCCGCGCGCAAATCCTGGACCCAGCTTCGCGACGACCACAGCGCCGAGCACCGCCGGCTGTTCCGCCGCGTCTCGATCGACCTCGGCACCAGCCGCGCCGCCACGCTCGCGACCGATGCGCGCGCCGGCCATGCGCTCGACCGCGCCGATCCCGAGCTGGCCGCGCTGTTCTTCCAGTTCGGCCGCTATCTGCTGATCTGCTCGTCGCGCGCCGGATCGGAGCCATCGAACCTCCAGGGCATCTGGAACGAGAGCAACCGGCCGCCCTGGGGCTCGAAATACACGATCAACATCAATACCGAGATGAATTACTGGCCGGTCGATACTGCGAACCTGCCCGAATGCATCGAGCCGCTGGTGGCGATGATCGAGGAGCTCGCGGTCTCGGGCGCCTATACGGCGAAGAACCTGTACGGCGCGCGCGGCTGGGTGGCGCACCATAATACCGATCTGTGGCGCGCCTCGGGGCCGATCGACCATGCCCGCACCGGGCTATGGCCGACGGGCGCCGCCTGGCTGAGCGTCCAGCTCTGGGATCATTACGACTTCCACCGCGACAAGGCCTATCTGCGCCGCATCTACCCACTGCTCCGCGGCGCCTCGCTGTTCTTCCTCGATGCGCTGGTGAAGGATCCGAAGAGCGGCTGGATGGTCACCTGTCCTTCGGTCTCGCCCGAGAATGACCATGGCCATGGCAGCACGCTCTGCGCCGGGCCCGCGCTCGACATGCAGATCCTGCGCGACCTGTTCGATCGCACCGCCGCGTCTGCGAAGCTGCTCGGCCTCGACGCCGACCTGCGCCCGCAGCTCGCGGCGATGCGCGCCAGGCTCGCGCCGCATCAGGTCGGCAAGAACGGCCAGCTCCAGGAATGGCTCGCCGATTGGGACGCCGACGCCGTCGAGCCGACGCATCGCCACACCTCGCACCTCTATGCCGTCTATCCCAGCCAGCAGATCAACCTCGACGACACGCCCGATCTGGTGCGCGCCGCCCGGCGATCGCTCGAGCTGCGCGGGACCGAGGCGACCGGCTGGGCGCTTGCCTGGCGCACCGCGCTCTGGGCGCATTTCCGCGAGCCCGAGCAGGCCCACCACATGATGCTCCGCCTGATCCAGGCCGACCCCGGTGCCCCGGGCATGCTGGGGCACCATGCGCCGTTCCAGATCGACTGCATCTTCGGCGGCACCGCCGCGCTGACCGAGATGCTGGTGCAGAGCCGGGGGGATCTGATCGATGTGCTGCCCGCCTTGCCCAAGGCCTGGCCGACGGGCGCGCTGCGCGGCGTGCGCGTGCGGGGGGCGTGCGCGATCGATCTCGCCTGGAAGGACGGCACGCTCGATTCGGTCACGCTCCATCCGGAAGCCGGTGGCAAGCGCGTGGTCCGCTGCGCCGGAAAGACGAAGGAAATCGTGCTCAGACAGGGTCAGCCCATTACGCTGACTGCCTCCGATCTGAACTGATCTGACAGGTTTTCCTTGCACATGGCTTGGCTTGCCGTCATTTGAAAGAGACTTTCATATGTAAAAGGGCGCTGAGGCGCCGGGGAGAGCATCGCCATGAAGGCAGTCGTCTGCGAGCGGCCACACCAGCTGGGCGTGACCGAGCGGCCGCTTCCGGTCCGGCAGGCAGGCGAAGTGCTGGTCCGCATCCGGCGCATCGGGCTGTGCGGCACCGATTATCATATCTTCGCCGGCAACCAGCCCTTCCTCAGCTATCCCAGGGTGATGGGCCATGAGCTGGCGGGCGAGGTCGCCGAGGCCGATCCGGACAGCGCGTTCGCCATGGGCGCGCTCGTCACGATCAATCCCTATCTCGCCTGCGGCACCTGCGTCGCCTGCCGTGCGGACAAGCCGAACTGCTGCGTCTCGATCCAAGTGCTCGGCGTCCACACCGATGGCGGCATGTGCGAATATCTGGCGGTTCCAGAGCGCGCGGTGATCGCGGCGGGTTCGCTGACCGCGGACCAGGCGGCGATGGTGGAGTTCCTTTCCGTGGGCGCGCACGCCGTGCGCCGGGGCGAAGTCGAGCCGGGCAATCGCGTGCTTGTGGTCGGCGCGGGTCCGATCGGCGTCGCCGTCGCCCTGTTTGCGAAGCTGGCCGGCGCGGCAGTGACCCTGGCCGACACCAGCCGCCAGCGGCTGGACTATGCCCGTGACGCGATCGGCATCGCCGACGTCGTCGCGGTCGATCCGGATATCGATGCGGCGCTCGCGGCACGGACGGACGGAGAGTTCTTCGAGCGGGTGTTCGACGCCACCGGCAACAGCCGCGCGATGGAAAAGGGCTTTGCCTATGTCGCGCATGGCGGCAGTTACGTGCTGGTGAGCGTGGTCAAGCAGGACATCACCTTCTCCGATCCGGAGTTCCACAAGCGCGAGATGCGGCTGATCGGCAGCCGCAACGCCACCAATGCGGATTTCCGCGCCGTGATCGCCGCGATTGAGCAGGGCCACATCCCCACCGATGCGATCAAGACGCATGCGTTTCCGCTCACGGAAGCGCCGGAGCAGATTCCCGGCCTGATCTCCGACCAGGGATCGGTGCTGAAGGCGATCATGACCCTGTAACATCGGCGCGGGAATCCCCGCGCGACATGCCCGAAGATCCGAAGACGGACAGGGCGAGGAGAGGAAGACGATGGCCGCCACCAGCCTACCCGCCGACATCGGCGCCGCGGACACGCCCCCGCGCGGATCGTTCATCACGCCCGGTTACGTCGCCGGCTTCGCGCTGGTGGCAAGCCTGTTCTTCCTCTGGGCGCTGGCGAACAATTTCAACGACATCCTGATCCGCCAGTTCCAGAAGGCGCTGGACCTGAACCGCGCGGAAGCCGGCTTCATACAGTTCGTCTTCTATCTCGGCTATTTCACCATGGCGCTGCCGGCGGGGCTGCTGATGCGCCGCTACGGCTATCGCGCCGGCATCCTGGCGGGGCTGGGCCTCTATGCCGTGGGCGCGCTGATCTTCTATCCCGCCGCCGAGATCCGCCACTATGCGGTGTTCCTGACCGCGCTGTTCGTCATCGCCTCCGGCGCCGCATTCCTCGAAACCGCTGCCAATCCCTATATCGTCGCGTTCGGCGATCCGAGCCGGGCCTCGCAGCGGCTGAACTTCGCCCAGGCGTTCAACGGCTTCGGCGGCTTCATGGCGCCGATCATCGGCGGCCATTTCATCTTCTCCGGCATCGAGCACAGCAAGGTCCAGCTCGCCGCGATGGCGCCCGCCCAGCTCGAAGCCTATCGCCTTGCCGAGGCGCGGATGGTGCAGATCCCCTATCTTGCGCTTGCCGGCATCGCGATCCTCGTCGCGATCGCGGTGGCGATCGTGCGGCTGCCCGACGTGCGGGCAACCGAAAGCGCGACGGAAGGACCGGCGCAGCGCATATCGCTGTGGCAGGTGCTGCGCACACCCTGCCTTGCCGGCGCGGTGATCGCGCAATTCTTTTATGTCGGCGCGCAGGTGGGCATCTGGAGCTTCTTTGTCGATTTCGTGAAGGAGCTGGTTCCCGCCACGCCCGAGAAGACGGCCGCCTATCTGCTCTCGCTCAGCCTCGTCCTCTTCATGTCAGGCCGGTTCATCGGCACGCTGCTGATGCAGAAGATCCCGGCCACCCGGCTGCTGCTGGTCTTCGCGCTCGCCAACATCGCCCTGACCGCGACCGCGGCGCTGACCACGGGGTGGGTGGCCGTCGGCGCGCTCGCACTCACCAGCTTCTTCATGTCGATCATGTTCCCGACGATCTTCTCGCTGGGCGTCAAGGATCTGGGCGACAAGGCAATGCTGGGGGCACCGCTGATCATCATGGCGATCATCGGCGGCGCGGTGTTCCCGCCGCTGATGGGGCTGATCTCGCAGATGGCCGGCACGATCCAGCTCGCGATCACCCTGCCCTGTGCCTGCTTCGCCGCGGTCGCCGTCTATGCCCTGCGCTGCATCCGCACGGCGCGACTGGAGCCGGCCGCCTCACCGCTCCATTGAGCCCGCCTTGGCAGCGGCACTCCCGCACGATAGCTGGGGCATCTCTTGCTCCACATGACGGGAATGCGATGACAGTCGAAGGCGAGCAGAAGCCGCTCAAGAACACCTATTCGGCACCGGCGCTCGAAAAGGGATTCGACGTCCTCGAACTGCTCGCCGACCATCCCGCCGGCCTGACGATGACCGAAATCGCCGCGGGCCTCGATCGCTCGATCAACGAGCTGTTCCGCCTGGTCGTGGTGATGGAGCGGCGCGGCTATCTGCGCAAGGTGCCCGAAACCGATCGCTACCGAGTCACCTATCACGTGCTCGACCTCGCCTATCGCGCTACGCCGGTGCAGGATCTCACTCATGTCGCCGCGCCGGTGATGTACGATCTGGCGCATGCCGTGCTGCAGTCCTGCCATCTGGTCGTGCCCGCGGAAAGCCGCGGACTGGTGGTGCTGCGGCAGGAGAATCCCGGCCCCACCGGCTTCAGCGTCCGCCTCGGTGCGCCGATCGACCTGCTCCAGAGCTGCTCGGGCAACGTCCTGCTCGCCTTCACCGATGCGGATCGGCTCTACACGCTGCTGGGCGCACGGAGCGGGGAAGCGCCCGCGGCGCTGGCGGAAGTCGAGCCGGTGCTGGCCGCAATCCGCGCCCATGGCTTCGAGCGGCGCCCGAGCCCGATGACCCATGGCGTGATCGACATCAGCTATCCGGTGTTCGGCTTCGACGGGCACCTGGCCGCCGCGCTGACCATCCCGTTCCTCGAACGGATCGACGGCTCGCAGCCGGTGGCGATCGATGCCGGCCAGGCGTTGCTGGCCGAGGCGGCGCACGCAGTATCGGCGGGGCTCGGCTGGTACGGGGCAAGTGAGGGATAGGGACGGCCGGAAGTTATCAGATACTTTCCACCCCGACTTCCCCGGAAGCCGCAAAAACGGGCCTAATCTGCAAGAAACTCCAAGTAAGCAGATCGCTTTTCGAAAATCTATCAGCTAGCTTTCCGGAAAAGCAGCGAAGGGCGAGGATATGCAGGATGACGGGTTCGATCGGCCTCTGGATCGCCGCACGATATTGGCGGCGGGCGCTGCGGTTCCCCTGATCGCTGCGGCGAATCCCGCCCGGCCCCCTGCCCTGATAGAGGATCTTGTCGATTGGCCCGCCATCCTCGCCCGCCACGACCTTATCTGGGATCGGCTGCCGCGCAGTTGGGGCGAGGCACCCTTTCTCGGCAACGGCAGGCTCGCCCTTTCGATGACCGAGACCAAGGAAGGCGGTGCGCTGTCCTTCGCGCTCGACAATGTCGATGTCTATGACCGACGCGATTTCAGCTGGGGCTGGCCCGCTTATTCGCGCGCGCGTTATCATGTCGGCGATTTCCTGCTCCAGCCGGTCGGGCGGATCACGGGCGCGAGGCTGCGGCTCGATCTCCATCGCGCCGAGCTGACCGGCGAGGTCGTCACCGATCGCGGCGCCATCCGGCTGCGCGCCTTCGTCCATGCCGAGCAGCCGCACATGGCGATCGAGCTCGAGACTTCGGGCGACGAAGCCGGCTGCGCCTGGACGTGGCACCCTACGCCTGCCGTCTCCACGCGCCCGCCGGTCCGCACCGCGGCCGATGCCGCCAAGTACGAACATGACTACGGCCAGCCCGCGCGCATCTGGGTCGACAATCCACCGGGCGAACGCCGCGACGCGGACGGCGTGAACCGCTGGTTCCAGCCGCTGCTGGCGGGCGGCGGCTATACCACTGCCTGGGCCGAACAGGCACAGGCCCCCAACCGGCGCACGCTGGTCATCAGCAACGCGATGTCGTTCCCCGACAGCGGTTCGCTGGAGACGGCGGCGCGAAACGTTCGTGCCGCGCTCGCCGCCGATCGGGCAAAGGCCGGTCTCGCGCACCGACGCTGGTGGGACGCGCATCATCGCGCCAGCTTCCTGTCGCTCCCCGATACGCGCCTGGAGAGCTTCTACTGGATCCAGATCTACAAATATGGCTGCATCGCCCGCCCCGACGGCGGCGTGATCGACACGCACGGCCCCTGGCTCCAGCCGAGCAACTGGCCGTATCTGACCTGGAACCTTAACGTCCAGATCAGCACCTACGCGCTCCAGCCGAGCAATCGCCTCGCGCTGGCCGAAGGGCTGTTCCACGCGCTCGACACGCATCGCGACGCGCTGCGCCGCACCGCCTCTACCGTCGCGCCCGGCGCCGCCGCGATCGGCCATGTCACCCAGCAGGATCTCGAAGCGCCGATGGAGGCCGATCGGCGCTACGAGAAGGAATGGGGCAACCTCCTCTGGGTCTGCCAACTCTACTGGCTGCAATATCGCTACACGATGGACCGCCGCATGCTGCGCGAGCGGCTGCTGCCGCTGCTCGCCGAGGCGGTCGCGCTCTATTATCCGATCCTGTCCGAAAAGGCGGACGGGCGCCTCCATCTGGGCGTCACTTATTCGCCCGAAATCGGCAGCACGCGCGACTGCAACTATGATCTCGCGCTGCTGCGCTGGGGCATCGGCGCGCTGATCGAGGGGCACCGCACGCTCGGCACCACCCACCCGATGCTGGCCAGATGGCGCGACATCGCCGCGCGGCTCACGCCCTATCCGGTCGATGAGCATGGCTATCGCGTCGGCGCCGACATGGCCGTGCAGCCGCACCGCCATTATTCGCATCTGATGATGATCTACCCGCTCTACCTGGAGAATCGCGACACGCCGGCCAAGCTGCCGCTGCTGGAGAAATCCACGGCCTATTGGCTCGATACCGCCGCGGCGGCCGGCCAGGGATCGGGCTGGTCGCTGTCGGCCGCCGCTTCCTTCCACGCCGCGTTCGGCAAGGGCGACGCTGCGCTGGGCAGCCTCAAGGCGCTGGTCGCCGGCAAGAGCGGCATCGGCAAGAGCTTCGCCAACACCATGTATGCCGAGAGCGGCCAGAATATCGAGACGCCGCTATCCGGCGCACAGTCGATCCACGACATGGTGCTGCAAAGCTGGGGCGGCGCGATTCGCGTCTTCCCCGCGATCCCCACCGCCTGGCCAGATCTCATATTCAGCGATTTCCGCGCCGAGGGTGCCTTCCTGGTGAGTGCGCGCCGGATCGCATGCCGCACCGCCTGGGTGCGGGTCAAGAGCCTGGCGGGCGAGCCCTGCGTGATCGAGTGCGACTGGGGCGGCGAGACGCCCATCCTCAAGGGCGCCGGCACGATGCGACGGCTCGGCGACCGCCGGATTGCGCTGTCACTGCACGCCGGCGAGGAGGCCGCGCTGCACCTCCCCACGCTCGTGGAACGCCTCACGGTATCGCCCCTCCCTGCCCAGCCGGGCACGAGCAACAGCTTCGGCGTGCATGGCTCGAACTGATATATCTATTATACATATTGATATTGACGACGTGCTATTCTGATAAGTAAGCTGCCCCAAAACAAAATGAGGGGATGGGTCGTGAAGCGTCGTGAGCTTTTGAGGACCGGAGCCGCGATGGCGGCCTTCGCGGGCGCGGCGCCGCTGGCCCGGGCCGAAGCGGCGGGGACGGCTCCCGCGCCCGTCCCGGTTCCTCCGAAGCCACAGCAACAGGCGATCGCCACCCGGCCGCTTGCCGCCGGTCTCGAGCGCGAGTTGCTGCCCAAGCCGCCGCTTCCCCTGCTGGCCAAGAGCTCCGGGCCCAAGGTCACCCCCATGTCGCGCCGCGAGCGGCTGCGCCGCAACGCCGTGCCGCGCCGGGGCGTGTGCAGCACCGTGCCGGCCGCCGGCTTCCGCGACACATTGCTCTCCGGCAACGGCCCGATGTATCTGGAGCTGACCGGCGCGCCCTATGCCGAGCAGCTCCAGTTCCGCCACGAGCGGCTGATGCTGCCGTGGCGCCGCCCGTTCGAGGCGCCCGACGTCGCCGCCGAGCTGCCCGGCATCCGCAAGCTGCTGCTGGCCGGCAAATATCGCGAGGGCGTGAATCACGCCTTCGAGGCGCTCTCCGCCGCGGGCCTCCCGGTCAACACCAAGGCGCATCCGACCATTCCGGCCTTCAGCATGAAGATCGAGATGCCGGAGACGCCCGCCGTCACCGACTATCTGCGGACGGTCGATTTCGAGAGCGGCGAGATCCGCGTGCTGTGGCACGACAATCGCGGCGACTGGGTACGCCGCACCTTCGTATCGCGCCCCGACAATGTCGCGGTGCAGGAAATCCGCGCGCCCGGCGGCAGGCCGGTCAGCGCGACGATCAGCCTGCAACAGCCCCAGGTCGGCCGGCACGACGGCCCGGTCACCTTCCGGCAGGAGGGGAACGAGGAGCACCTGATCCTCACCGGCCGCTTCGATCCCTCGGTCAACGGCAACGGCTATGCCGGCGTGGTCCGAATCGTCCGCAAAGGCGGCACCGCGCGGCTCGACGGCGACCGGCTGGTCATCGAGAATGCCGAATCGATCGTGCTGCTGACGCGCATCCAATGGTTCAAGGATTTCGCCCGGGAGCTGGTCGACAGGCTCGTAGCCGGCATGGCCGGGCTGGACGGCGACTATGACGCGATGCTCGCGCGCCACCGCCCGATCCAGTCGGAGATCATGAACCGCGTCACGCTCGATCTCGGCGGCGCCAGCCAGCGCGGCTTTTCGGGCGAGGAACTGCTCGACGACCAGCGCACCCGCACCGATTACGCCCCCGCCTTGCTCGAACGGATCTTCGACATGGGCCGCTACTGGATGCTGCTCTCTTCGGGCGAATTCCCGGTCCAGCCGATCGGCGGCGAGGTCAACATCAACATCAACCTCCAGATGGCGCCCGGCGCGATGGCCGACCTGCCCGAGGTGATGCGGCCCTATTTCAACTGGATCGAAGGCATCCTGCCCGATTGTCGCGCCAACGCGAAGAACATCTTCGGCGCGCGCGGCGCGGTCTTTCCGCTGATGCCCAACAAGGAGTTCGGCGTCAGCTATCACTATGCGACGACCGAGGGCGCCGGCATCTGGCCGCACCCCTATTGGATCTCCGCGGGCGGCTGGCTCTACAGCCCGTTCTGGGACTATTACCTCACCACCGGCGACACCCGGTTCCTGCGCGACCGCGTCGTGCCGGGCCTCAAGGAACTGGCGCTGTTCTACGAGGATTTCCTCTCGATCGAGGACGAGCGCGGCAATTACGTCTTCGTGCCGAGCTTCTCGCCGGAGAACTGGCCGCTCAACGCCCAGCCGCTGCCGACCGACGCCTGGCCACTGACGCCCTATGACGCCTTCCACATGGCGCCGCCTGTGCCGTTCGTCATCAATTCGGCGATGGACGTGATGGTGTGCCGCGAAGTGCTGACCCATCTGATCGAAGCGTGCGAGATCCTGGGCAGCGATGCCGACCGGATCCCGAAATGGAAGGCGATCCTGGCCAAGATGCCGCCCTATCGCACCACCGACGACGGCACGCTGAAGGAATGGGGCTGGCCGGGCCTCGACGAGAATTACGACCAGCGCCACGTCTCGCATCTCTACGGCGCCTGGCCGTCGGACGAGATCCAGCCGGCGCAGTCGCCCGATCTCGCCCGCGCCGCGCTGATCGCCGATCGCAAGCGCGGACCGGCCAATTCCTCGGCGCATGGCCTGTGCCACCGCGCGCTCGCAGCGGCACGGCTCAAGGACCGGCATCTGGTCGACTGGGAGATCAAGCAGCTCCTCAACCAGGGCTATTTCAACCAGACGCTGCGCAGCTCGCACAATCCCTATAGCGGCCCCCAGCCCGACGCACAGGGCGGCCTCCCCACCATCCTGATGGAGATGCTCGCCTATTCGCGGCCGGGGCTGATCGAGATCCTGCCGGCGCTGCCCGCCGACCTGACGCGCGGGAGCATCAACGGCATGCGCGCGCGCACCTTCGCGCGGATCGACCACCTGCGCTGGGATCTGGATGCGCGCACGGCGGAGATCCAGATCACCTCGCTCCGCCCACAGACGATCACGCTGGTCGCCTGGCACGGCATCGACTCCGCCGCGATCAGCGGGGGCACGCTGAAGCGCGGCCCGGGCGCCGGCGGGGATAGCTGCGAGATCGTGCTGCCCCAGGATCAGACGGTTACGCTCAGCTTGCGCCTTTCCTCCTCCAGCCCGCGCCGTTGGGCGCAGGCGCCCGACAACTGAGTCCCCCTCCGGGCGGGCTCGACACAGTTGGCCCGCCCATTTTTTGTGATACGCCATGAAACTCGACCGCCGCGTTCAATATGAACGTGGACGGCTTCGTCCGCCATTTCGTCAGGCGACGGTGCCCACCCGATAGCGTCGCCATTCCGGCCGGATCAGGTGATGGTCCACAAATGCAGGGCCGCTACATTCCAGCTCGATCACCGTGGTAGGTGAATCCGGCGCCGCATCGGGCAGTCCGGTTAGGCGAAGCGTGACGCCGTCCTGGGTGAATTGCACCGACTGCCCGGTCTTGAGCAGCCGCGCAGCGACCACCTTCGATCGCACCCCGCCCACCGCGATCACCGTCTCGGGCCGGTAGAAGTCGAGCCATTGCGCCGCGGGCGTCTTCGACGGCCAGAAATAGACGTGCAGGTACAGCTTGTTCCCGGCCTTGGTGAAGTTGGTGTAGTTGCCGAACGCATCCGCGGCCTTGCCCTCGGCGCCGTAGATCGATGCTCCGTTGGTCTTCAACCATGCGCCGACCTGATCGAGTACCTCGACCGATTCCCGCGGTACGTCACCCGCAGCGTCCGGCCCGATGTTGAGCAGATAGTTGCCGCCCTGCTGCACGCACAACGTCAGGTCGTTAATGATGCGCCTGGCGTTCTTCCACTCGTTGTCGGTGCGCTGATAGCCCCAGCCGAGGTTCATCGTCTCGCATGTCTCCCAGGCGCGCTGGTCCGCCGCGACCTTGTGCTCGGGTGTCGAGAAATCGCCCGCCAGTCCGTTGCGATTGTTGACGACGATGTCGGGCTGAAGATCGAACACCATCCTGTTCATCTCCTCGGCGCGCCATTGCTCAGGGGTGAGTGGCCAGGTGACGTCGTACCAGAGGATGTCGATCTTACCGTAGTTGGTCAGCAACTCGCGGATCAGGCCGTGGGTATAGGCGACGAAACGCTCGCGCGCCGCCGGGTCGGTCGCGCAGGCCGCGCCGTCCGGATGGTGCCAGTCCATCAGCGAATAATAGAGGCCGACCTTCAGCCCCTCGGCCCGCGCCGCCTCGACGAACTCGCGCACCAGATCACGGCCCGGCCCCTGCTGTACGGCGTTATAGTCGGTGAGTTTGGTATCCCACAGGCAGAAGCCTTCATGATGCTTGGTGGTGAGCACCATGTATTTCTGCCCCGCGCGCTTGGCGAGCCGTGCCCATTCGCGCGCCGCGCCGGGCTTCGGCTTGAAGTGCTTCGCGAGCAATTCGTATTGCGGGATCGGGATGCCTTCGGATTCCATCACCCATTCCTGGTGCCCGATCACGCTGTAGAGGCCCCAATGGACGAACATGCCGAATCGGGCATCCTGCCACCAGCGCATGCGCCGCGCGCGGGTCTGCTCCTGATAGGGGAACAGCGCGGGGCCGCTGGTGGTTTGCGGCGCCTCATGCTCCTGCGCTTCCGCCATGCCGATTGCGAGCGCCCCCGCGCCGGCGGCCGCTCCGCCCAGGAACGCGCGCCGTCCGAAATATGCTTCCATCTGCACCTCTCCTGTGGGGCGCCAGCCTGTCCCGGCCGGTCGCCCGCGATTGTGGATCAGCCTTCCGCCGACCAGGCGACGAATTCCTGGCG
Source organism: Sphingomonas sp. dw_22 (assembly GCF_018449795.1). Classification (GTDB taxonomy): domain Bacteria; phylum Pseudomonadota; class Alphaproteobacteria; order Sphingomonadales; family Sphingomonadaceae; genus Sphingomonas. The sequence goes on along the minus strand of NZ_JAAVVE010000007.1, from coordinate 84,744 downwards.
CTGCTCGCCCAGCTTCTCGATGCCGAGGCGCACCACGTCACCGGGCTTCAGATACCAGGGCTCCGGCTTCTGCCCGAGGCCGACGCCCGGGGGCGTGCCGGTGGTGATGATGTCCCCCGGCTCCAGCGTCATGAAGCTGCTGATGTAGGAAACGAGCTTCGCGATGCCGAAGATCATCGTGCTCGAGCTCCCATCCTGCATCCGCTTGCCGTTGACCTCGAGCCACATGCCGAGCTTCTGCGGATCGCCCACTTCGTCCGCGGTCACCAGCCACGGGCCGATCGGACCGAAGGTCGGGAAGCCCTTGCCCTTGTCCCAGGTGCCGCCGCGCTCGGCCTGCCATTCGCGCTCCGAGACGTCGTTGATCACGCAATAGCCCGCGACATGGCGCAGTGCCTCGGCCTCCTCGACATAGCTGGCGCGCGTGCCGATCACGACGCCGAGCTCGACTTCCCAGTCGGTCTTCGCCGATCCGCGCGGGATGACGACGGGGTCGTTCGGCCCCTGGATGCAGGTCACCCATTTGTTGAACACCACCGGCTCGCCGGGGATCGGCAGGTTCGATTCCGCCGCGTGATCGGCATAGTTGAGACCGACCGCGATGAACTGGCGCGTGCCGGCGACCGGCGCACCATAGCGCGGATTCCCCTCGACGCGGGGCAGCAGCGCGCTGTCCAGCAGCATCAGCCTGGCGAGGGCCTCGTCCGAAAGAGTTTCCGGGGTGATGTCCGCGATCACGTCCGAAAGATCGCGCAACGATCCGTCGGCAGCGATGAGGCCGGGCTTTTCGGCTCCCGTTGGACCATATCGACAAAGCTTCATGAGCCCAGTTTCCTCTATATCTGAAATGTTATAGTGCTTATCTGAGATATTAGACTGGCGTTTCAGCCAGCGTCAAACGCTCCCTGTGGTTTGAAGGTGAAAATGGCGAGGCTGCTCGAAGGCAAGACGATATTGGTCACGGGTGCGTCCGCGGGCATCGGCCGGGCCGTCGCGATCGGCGCGGCGGAGCATGGCGCGAATGTCGCGATCAACTATCACCGCGACGATGCCGGTGCCGAAAGCTGCGTGGCGGAAATCCGGGAACGGGGCCGCCGCGCCATTGCCGTCAAGGGCGACGTCGCCGACCCCGACACGGCTGGAAATTTCGTCAGCGAAGCGGTGGACGCATTCGGCAAGGTCGACGTGATGGTCTCCAATGCCGGCATCTGCCCGTTCCACAGCTTCCTCGACATGCCCGTCGCGACCGTCCAGCGCACCATGCAGGTCAACCTGCTCGGCGGATACTTCATGGTCCAGGCCGCCGCCAACCAGATGGTGGCCCAAGGCCGCGGCGGCGCGATCATCGCGGTATCCTCGATCTCCGCCCTGGTCGGCGGCGAGTTCCAGACCCACTACACCCCCACCAAGGCCGGGCTCCATTCGCTGATGCAGTCCACTGCCATCGCGCTCGGCAAGCACAACATCCGCTGCAACTCCGTCCTCCCCGGCACCATCCTCACCGAAATCAACAAGGACGACCTCGCCGACGAAGGGAAGCGCCGATACATGGAAGGCCGCATCCCCCTTGGTCGCCTCGGCCAGCCCGAGGACATGGTCGGCCCCGTCGTCTTCCTCGCCTCCGACATGGCGCAATACGTCACCGGCGCCGCGCTGCTGGTCGACGGCGGCGCCTTCGTGAACCTGCAATAGCCACGCTTTCCCCGATCCAGCGGAGTTTCCATGAACCGTCGCCAGTTGCTCAACCGCATCACCGCCGCGACTGCCGCGGCGAGCCTGCCCCGTCTCGCCTTCGCCCAGGGACCGGGGATCACGCTGTCGCTCGGCGCCGGAGCCACCGGCCCCACCATCCCCGCGGACTATGTCGGCCTTTCCTACGAAGCCGCGCAGTTCGCCAACCCGGACTTCTTCGCACCGGCGAACAAGCCGCTGGTGTCGCTCTTCCAGGGCCTGTCGCCCTCGGGCGTGCTGCGCATCGGCGGCGGATCGAGCGAATATACGAGCTATTCGGACCAGGATCCCCAGGGGCCCGCGCCCTTCGAAGTGTTCGGACCCGACACGTCGAAGACCGTCAAGCACGGCACCGTCACCACCGCGCTGGCGCTGCGCAACCTGCGCGGCTTCCTCGATGCGACCGGCTGGAACTGCATCTGGGGCCTCAATTTCGGCCAGGGCACCAAGGAGAACGCCGCTGCCGAGGCCGCAGCGGTGCAGCGCATCCTCGGGGCGCGGCTGATCCTGCTCCAGATCGGCAACGAACCCGATTCCTTCCGCACGCGCTATCGCCCGGCCGAATGGACGCCCGCCGACTTCATCCGCGAATGGAACGTCTTCCACGACGCGATCGCCGCCGCCGCGCCGGGGGTGAAGTTCGCCGGGCCGGACATCTCCAACAAGCTCGACTATCTCACCGCCTTCGCTGCCGAGACGCCGAAGCATCCGGACGTCGTCATGCTGACCGGCCATTATTACGCGATGGGTCCGGCCGGATCGCCCGACGCCACGCTCGAACAGCTCATGGAGCCCGATCCCAAAACCACGACGATGCACGCCGATCGCGTGCCGGTGGTGCAGGCGGCGGTGAAGACCGCCGGGCTGCCCTTCCGCCTTTCCGAAGGCAACAGTTGCTGGGATGGCGGCAAGCCGGGCGTTTCGGACACGCTGGGCGCGGCCCTGTGGTGCGCCGATACGATGCTGCGCTTCGCCCAATATGGCTGGATCGGCGTGAACTGGCACGGCGGCGGCAACGGCTTCTACACCCCGATCGCCGGCACGCCATCCGCCGGACTGGTGCGGCGCCCGGAATATTACGGCATCCAGTTCGCCCAGCTGCTCACCGGCGCGACCTTCGTGCCCGTGACGCTGGCCGGCGCCGGCCGCTTCGTCACCGCCTATGCGCTGGAGCGGCAAGGCAAGCGGCAGGTTGCGATCTTCAACAAGGATCTGACGCCCGCCACCGTCACCCTGCCCGCCCCGGCAAAGCGCAGCGCCATGCTGCTGACCGGCCCGGCGCGCGACGCCAGGGAAGGCGTCACGCTGCGCGAGATCGCGGTCAAGCCCGGCCGCACGGTGACCGTGCCGCCGCATTCCGCCATCCTCTACAGCCTCTAGGAGCCGCCCGCGATGATCGTCCGCCTGCTCCTGTCGCTCGCGATCCTGCTCGGGCTCGCGCTGCCGGCGGATGCCCGCCCCGCCCGGCTGCGCGTGCTGATCGTCGACGGCGTCAACAACCATGACTGGCTCGCCACCACGCCGGTACTGAAGCGGATCCTGGAGGACAGCGGCCGCTTCAGCGTCGACATCTCCACCAGCCCGCCGCGCGGCGCACCCACTGCCGACTGGGCCGGCTGGCGGCCGAAATTCGCGCGCTACGCCGTCGTCATCAGCAATTTCAACGGCGGCGACCACGGCAAGGACGTGGTCCAGTGGCCCGCCGCGGTGCAGGCCGATTTCGAAGCCTATGTGAAGCACGGCGGCGGCTTCGTCAGCTATCACGCCGCCAACAATGCCTTTCCCGGCTGGCGCGCCTATGAGGAGATGGTCGGGCTGCTGTGGCGGCCCAACGGCTTCGGCCCCGGCGTGACCTTCGACACCGCCGGCAAGCCGGTGATCCTCCCCGCCGGCACCGGGCTCAATCCCAATCACCCGCGCCGCTATGATTTCGACGTCACGGTGCGCGACCGGAGCCATCCGATCACCCACGGCCTGCCCGTCAGCTTCGCGGTCCAGTCCGAGCAGCTCACCTATGGCCAGCACGGGCCGGAAGCGGTGATACGCGACGGCGCGCTCACCTTCCTCACCTATGCCTGGTGCGCGCCGGTCAAGGAGAATGAGCCGATGGACTGGGTGCGCCGCTGGGGGAAAGGGCGCGTCTATGTCACGATGCTCGGCCATACTTGGCATGACGAGCCCTCTCCCAACCTCGCCAATCCCTGGTTCCGCACGCTGCTGCTGCGCGGCACCGAATGGGCCGCGACGGGCAAGGTGACGATTCCGATCCAGCGCTAGCGGAAACGGGAAAGCCCGACCCTAAAGGGCCGGGCCTCCCCCTTTTGGCGCCTGGGCGCGTGCCTTAGAACTTGACCGCGACGCCCGCACTGAATTTGCGACCGCTATAGGCGCTGTAGAGCGGATCCTGGCGGACCGAATCCATGTACAGGCCCAGTTCCTGGTTGGTGAGATTCTGCGCTTCCACCGTAAGCTTCACCGCGGGGGTCAGCTGATACGATGCGGTGGCATCCAGGAAGAAGGACGACGTGTTCCCCTGGACGTCGCTTCCCGCGCGACCCGACGGAACCCGGAGGAGGAACTTGTCGCGATAGGATCCGCTGGCGCGGATGCTGAACTTGCTGTCCTCATAATAGAGCGTGCCGTTCAGCGTGTTCTTCGACAGGTTCACCAGATCGTTCCGGACAGTCGTGGTGCAGGTCGCGTTCGTGCAATAGACGATCTTCGAATCGACATAGGTATAGTTGGCGAGCACGCCCAGGTTCGAGAGGAACCCCGGCAGGAAATCCAGCCCCATCTGGAAGTTGACTTCGACGCCCTTCAGCGGCCCGCCCGGCGTGTTGGTCTTGTTGGAAACCGTGAACTCGGTGTTGGCATCGTTGTTCGAGCCATTGAGCAGGGAGAGCGGCAGCCCGGTCTCGCCAAAGGGGATGTTGCGCTGGAGCGTCTGGATGAAGGTATCGATGTCCTTGTAGAAGGCGCCGACCGAGATGATCCCGCTCCTGCCGATATAATATTCCAGCGAGGCGTCCGCCGTCTTCGCCCGGATCGGTTCGAGCAGGAAGTTGCCGCTCGACACCGTGCGCGTATTGAGCGCGATCGAAACCGAGCCGGGAAGCAGGTCCGACAGTTCCGCCCGCGCCATGACCTTTGCCGCGGCAAGACGCAGGACCAGATTGCTGCTCAGATCCGCCGTGAACGTCGCCGAGGGCAGCCAGTCGTCATAGCTGCGCGACAGGGTGAGCGGCGTGCCGGCGAGCGAGCCCTGGCCCACCTGATCGGTATGGACGTAACGCACGCCGACATTGCCGCGAATCCGCACCGGCAGCGCGTCGGTATTGAACTCGACCATGCCGTAAGCCGATTTCACCGTCTCCTTCAGGTTGCCGTCGGTGGTCGTGGTGAGCGCATAGGCACCGGTTTCGTCCGAGAAGTGCAGCACCGAATCGAACTTGTCGTAATCGGGCATCGCCCAGCCCGTGGTCACATCGACCGGAAGCGACTTTCCGAAGCCGGTGAGCGGCGAGGTGACCTGGGCCATCGTCGTGCCGGCGGGAAGATCGGGCGCGATGTTCTGCGTGACCCGGCTGCGGCTGAGCGTCTCGTATTTCGAATCGCGATACTGGCCGCCGACGCGGAGCTTGAGCCCTTCGGCGATGGACCAGGCGGCATTCATCTCCGCGGTCGTGTTGTTGGTTTCGTCGCGGCCGCGCGTCAGCGCGAGCGTTCCGCGAACAGTGTTGTCGGCCGTGTTGGGAGCGAAGGCGAAGTTGGCAGGATTCGTGACGTCGAAGCCCCAGTTCAGCTCCGGAATCCGCTCGCCGTTCCGGAAGTCGTAGGAGAAGCCGTTCACGTTGTTGGCGAAGATGCCGATCTGGGTGCGCATCGGCCGGTCGACGATCGTTCGCGACATGCCGACATAGCCATCGAGCTGCAGCGCGCCGAAATCCTGCGATCCGCTCAGATTGATCTGGCTGAACGTGGTCGTGTATTTCGTGAGCGTCAGGTCGTCGGTGACGTCCACTCCGTTGAACAGGCCATAGGTCAGGGTGCCGTCGTCGGCGCGGGCGGCATCCACCACCGAAGTCTCCGCGCTGCCGTGCTGGGCAGCGTTACGCGAGAAGGAGATCGCAGTGATCGTCTGGTCGCTGCGCGTCACGTCGTACCGCGAATAGAGGCCGTCGAGGGCGAACTTCGTGTGGTCCGAGGGCTGGGCCTGCAAGGTGATCGTGGCGCCGAGACGGGAATAATCCTGGTCCGAACGGATCAGGCGCGGGCTGCGGGCGACGAACGTGTTGGCATTGTCGACCATCGCATAGTTGGCCGCATTGGTCGGCGTGTCGGGCAGGCGCGGATTGCCCGTGGAGCAATTCGCCGCCGTGGTGCCGTTCGTCGCACTGTTCGCCGGGCTCTGCGTCGGGTAGCCGACCGGCGAACAGAAGCGGTTCAGGCTCCCCTGCAGGATGTCGATGGCCGACCAGCCCTCTTCCCGCGTGTAGCGCTTGGTATAGGCGATCGAGCCGGCGACGCCGAACGTGCCGTCGAGGAACTTCTTGGACACCAGCCCCGTGACGCGCGGGCTGATGCGGTCGCGCAGGTCGTCATAGGTGCCCTGCGCGCTGGCCGCGAGGGTGAAATCGTCCTTCGCGTCCAGCGGGCGCGGCGTCTGGAGGTCCACCGTCGCACCGAGCGATCCCTCTTCCACATCGGCCGAGCTGGTCTTGCGGACCGACAGCGAGCTGAAGAGCTCCGATGCGAAGGTGCTGAAATCGAACGAGCGCGAGGAAACATAGCCGGATCGGATATCGGACGATCCGGTCGAGCTGGCGCCCTCCATGCCGTTCAGCCGGACGCGCGTGAACTGGGCGCCGAGGCCGCGGACCGAGATCGTCTTGCCCTCGCCGCCGTCGCCCCGGGTGATCGCCACGCCGGGAAGGCGCTGCATCGACTCGGCAAGGTTCGAATCGGGAAACTTGCCGACGTCCTCGGCCAGGATCGTATCGACCACGCCGGTTTCCTGGCGCTTGAGCGCCAGCGAATTGTTGAGCGATTCACGAAAACCCGTGACGACGATTTCACCGTCGGACGACGCCTCAGGCGTCTGCTGAGCATCCGTTTGCTGCTGGTCCGAAACAGGCTGCTGCTGGTCCGGGACGGGGGTGGGGTTGGCGGTCTGGGCCATGGCTGGCGTTGCGCTCGCTGCCAGGGCCAGCACCGAAACCATGCCAAAACGCGCGGCAAAGCGCCGCGAAAAATATGCCATCGGTATCCTCCCTCTATGTCGGTTCTTGCCTTTGAGGTGACGAAACCTGTATGACAGAACAACCTGTAAGACAAGATCTTAGCCGCACGCCCGGACAAATTGTTTCGGAAATGTGGCCAGACGAAAGAGGGAGGGTCTGAAATGCAGAAATCACGACGCGAATTGCTGGCCGGGCTGCCGGCGGCGGGGCTGCTCTGCACGCTCCCGGCCTTTCCGAGTCTGGCGGCGGGGCCCGCGCGACGCTTCGTCATCACCCGCTACGGCGCAGTGGCGGACGGCAGCACGATCAACACGCACGCGATCCAGAAAGCGATCGACGCCTGCGCCAAGGCCGGCGGCGGCATGGTGGTGGTGCCCGCCGGCACTTTCCTCAGCGGCTCGATCATACTCAAGCAGGGCGTCGGGCTCGAGCTCAGCAAGGGCGCGGTGCTCAAGGGTTCGCCCAATCTCGAGGATTATCCGCTGGTCATGCGCCGCTTCGTGGAAGCCTTTCCCGAGCCGCTACGCATGGCGCTGGTCAACGCCACCGGCAATCGCGGGCTGCGCATCGTCGGCCCCGGCACGCTCGACGGCAATGGCGAGCCCTTCTGGCGCATGTTCTTCGAGGCGCCCAAGGAGAATGTCGAAGGGCATCCCGTCCAATATCATTTCCCGCAGCTCGCCTTCCTCCAGGATTGCGAAGACCTGCTGGTGAGCGGCGTCACCTTCAAGGATTCGGCTTTCTGGAACCTCCATATCTATCGCTGCCGCCGCGCGGTGGTGGAGGATACGAGCTTCGAGGTGCCGCACCATATCCGCGCGCCGAGCAGCGACGGCATCGACGTCGACAGCTGCCAGGACGTGACGATCCGCCGCTGCCGCTTCTCGGTCGATGACGACTGCATCGCGCTGAAGGGCACGCAAGGGCCGGGCGCGGCTGCCTATGCCGAGGCGCCACCCACCGAGCGGATCCACATCCATGACTGCCTGTTCACCGAAGGACTGGGCTGCGTCACCTTCGGCAGCAACGGCACGATCATGCGCGACATCAAGGTGGAGCGGATCACCAATGTCGGCGACATGCCCACGATCCGCTTCAAGATCCGGCCGGACACGCCGGGCCAGGTCTATGAGCGGCTCCATGTGCGCGGCATTCGCCTCGCCCCGGCGTCGAACCCCGTGTCGCATTGGCATAACGGCGAGGTCTTCTACGGCCTGGGCCATCCCGAGACCTTCGGCGCCGACGATCCGGCGATGGGCCTGATCGTCAACGCCCGCCTCACCCATGGCACCAAGGTTCCCGCCGCCCCGCCAGGCGGCGTGATCCGCGACATCGTGATCGAGGACGTGCGCGGCACGACGCGTGGCTTCGGCAACATCTCGGCCAACGCGACGACGGCGATCTCGAACTTCACGCTGCGCGACATCGACGTGACGCTGCTGGACCCCAAGCGGACGCACCTGATCGCCAAGGGCGTGCCGGGCGTGAAGCTGGAGAATGTCCGGGTGAACGGCGAGCCGGGCGTGGTGGACGCCTGACCCGATATCCCTCTCCCCATCGGGGAGAGGGAGGGAGCCAACGAAGTCGGCGGAAGGGAGAGGGGCAGTGTGTCGTGATACGACTGCCCCTCTCCCTTCCCACCGCTTCGCGGCGGGCCCCTTCCCTCTCCCCAAAGGGGAGAGGGAGAAGCGTCAAAGCCGGTACGCGGCCTTCACCAAGTTATACGCCAGATCCTTGGCCACCGCGAACGCCTCGTCGCGGTCGAGCCGGTGCTCCGCCACCAGCCGGCCGAGGAAGCCACAATCGATACGCCGGCTCAGGTCGTGCCGCGCCGGCACCGAGAAGAAGGCCCGCGTATCGTCGTTGAAGCCGACGGTATTGTAGAAGCCGCCGGTCTCGGTCACCTGCTCGCGGAAGCGCTTCATCCCTTCGGGACTGTCGTGGAACCACCAGGCCGGGCCGATGCGCAGCGCCGGATAATGGCCCGCCAACGGGGCGATTTCCCGCGCATAGGTGGTCTCGTCGAGCGTGAAGAGGATGATCGTCAGGTCGCGCTCGTTGCCGAAGGCGTTGAGCAGCGGCTTGAGCGAGCGGACATATTCGGTCGGCGAGGGCCAGTCGTCGCCCTTGGCCTCGCCGAACGTGTCGGTGACCGCCGGATTCTGGCTGCGCAGCGCGCCAGGATGAATCTGCATCACCAGCCCGTCCTCCAGGCTCATCCGCGCCATCTCGGTGAGCATCTGGCCGCGAAAACGCTCCGCCTCCCGCGCATCGGCCTGTCCGGCGGCGACGCGAGCATAGAGCGCAGCAGCATCCGCCTGGGGCAGGTTCTCGGTATGCGCGGTCGGGTGGCCATGGTCGGTCGAGGTCGCGCCGCCATGCTCGATGAAATAGCGCCGCCGGTTGCGGAGCGCCGCGAGATAGCCTTCCCAGCTCCCCACATCCTCGCCGGTGATCCGCCCCAGCTCGGGCAGGTCGGTGGCAAAGCGCGGATGCTCGGGATCGGTGACATTGTCCGGACGGAAGGCGGTGACGACCTTGCCGCCCCAGCCGCTGGCCTTGATCGCCTTGTGATGGCGCAGGTCGTCGAGCGGGTTCTCGGTCGTCGCCAGCGCCTCGATCCGGAACCGCTCGAACAGCGCGCGTGGCAGGAACTCCGGCCGCTTCAGCTGCGCATCGATCTGGTCGTAGATCCGGTCGGCATTGGTCGGCGAGAGCCGCTCGGTGATGCCCAGCACCTCATGGAACGCATAATCGAGCCACATCCGGCTCGGCGTGCCGCACAGCAGGTGGAAATTCTCGGCGAAGCGGCGCCAGATCTTCCGCGTGTCGGTCTCCGTCCAGCCGCCGTCGATGCGCGGCACGCCCAGTTCCTCCAACGGCACGCCCTGGCTGTAGAGCATGCGGAAGATGTAGTGGTCGGGCACGATGAACAAGGTCGCCGGGTCCGGGAAGGGCTGGTTCTCGGCGAACCAGGACGGATCGGTGTGGCCGTGCGGGCTGATGATCGGCAGGTCTTTCACCGACTGGTAAAGCTCGCGCGCGATGGCGCGGGTTTCGGGATCGGCGGGGAGCAGGCGATCGGGGTGCGGCGCGAGCGGCGTTTCGGTGGTCATGGTCAGAATCCCTGGGAGGCGCCGCCGTCCACGGGCAGCAGGACGCCGGTTACGAACTTGGCGGCGGGCGAGCAGAGATAGACAGCGGCCAGGCCGATATCCTCCGCCTCGCCGAAGCGCTGCATCGGGGTGCGCTGGAGGATGCGCAAGGAGCGCGCCTCGTCGCCGTCGAGCGCCTTGCGCAGCATCGCGGATTCGATCCAGCCCGGCGCGATCGCGTTCACGCGCACGCCCTGCCCCGCCACTTCGGTGGAGAGCGCGCGGACCATGCCGACATAGGCCGACTTGGCCGCCGAATAGGCGATCACGCCCGGCATGCCGATCAGCGAGGTCATCGATGCGGTGAACAGGATGGAGCCGTGGCGTTTCGCCAGCATCCCCGGCAGCACGAAACGCGTGAGATTGTGCGCGGCGAGCACATGCGTGTCGAGCATGCCGGAGAATTCCTCGACGCTGGTGTCGACCGCCAGCTTCTTGAAATTATGCCCGGCATTGTTGGCGAGGATCGAGATGTCGCCCACCTTCTCGCGCACCCGCTCGACCAGCGCCGGCATGGTGTCGAACGCGGTGACGTCAGCGACTTCCCAGAACGCGCCCTCGCCAAGCTGGGCAGCGGCGTTCTCGATCATGTCGGGCCGGCGGCCGACCAGCACGACCTTCGCGCCGGCCGCATGCATCGCCCGCGCCATGCCGAGGCCGAGGCCCGAGCCTCCGCCGGTGATGAGCGCGACTTCGCCTTCGAGGCTGAACGCCCGTGCGTGGTCAAGCGGCACTGCGGCACCCCCTGTCCAGATCCGGCGTGTCCTGGTGCTTGTACATCACGAAATACTCCCTGTGCCCGAGCGCCTCGGGCTTGCTCGGCGTGCCCGCCGCGACATCGGCGACCATCGCTCCCAATTCGGCGGCGCACTGGTCGAGCGTCAGCTCGCCCGCCAGCACGCGGCCCGCGTCGAAATCCATGTCTTCCTGCATCCGCGCATAGGTGCGGCTGTTGCCCGTCACCTTCACCAGCGGCGCGACCGGCGATCCGATCACGCTGCCGCGCCCGGTGATGAACAGCACGATCTGGCTGCCGCCGGAGATCAGGTCCATGATGCCTTCGGTGTCGTTCGGGTTGGTGTAGCCGAACTGCATGAAATGCGGGTCGGGCACCGAATCCATCACCCACATGCCCGGCCAGGGCGGCTGCTCGCCGACGCGGATCACGCCCTGGATGGGCCGCGATCCACTCTTGGCGAAGGCGCCCATGCTCTTTTCCTCGATCGTGGTGAGCCCGCCCGCGAAATTGCCCGGCGAGATCGAATATTGCCGCACCTCACGGCAATAGCGCTCGGCCTTCGCATAGGCGGCCTCCAGCTCGCCGCGCGCGCGATCGTCGGCGGCGCGGGCGAGGATCGTGTCCTTGAGGCCGATCATCTCGACGATCTCCTCGCAGATCGCCGAGCCGCCCGCATCGACCACCGCGTCGAACAGCCGCCCGACCGCCGGATTGCCGACCAGCCCGCTCGTCCCGTCCGATCCGCCGCATTCGGCGCCCAGGGTCAGGTCGGCGAAGCCCATCGGCACGCGCGGCGTCTCCAGCCGGATGCGGTCGCGCAGGGCCCGGACGATGTCCTTGCCCTTCTCGGTCGAGGAGCGGGTGCCGCCCATATCCTGGATGAAGAAGGCATCGGCCGGGCGCCCGCTCTTCTCCACTGCCTCGGCGATCCGCGCCGGCTGGGTATATTCGCAGCCCAGCCCGACCGAGAGCACCGCCCCGACATTGGGATGCCGCGCGAGCGCCAGCACCAGCCGGATCGCATACTGATTGTCGTAGCAGCCGGGGAAGCCGATGACCTGCACATCCTCCTCGCCCGCCGCGATGGCGTGGGCGACATGCGCGGCGCACTGGACCGTGTAGATCACCAGCACGAGGTTGCGGACGCCCTTGCGCCCGTCCGGCCGCAGCCAGCCGGTCCATTGCCGGTCGAAAGGCTCAGTCATAGGCCATGTCCTTGGAAGCCCCGGTCTCCAGATCGAACCCGCCCGAACGCTCGTCGAAGCTGCTGGTGAGGTTGTGGAGGTGTACCCACTCCCCCAAGCGGATCGGTCGGCTCGCGGTGCCGATCGGGATGCCGAACTTCACCACCGCCGCACCCTTGGCGATATCCGCCAGCGCCACCTTGTGACCGAGCGCGATGGGTTCCAGCAGCGTCACTTCCCCCGCTCCCTCGCCGCGCACTTCCACCGCACCCTCGCCATCGGCGAGCAGGGTCGCGACATTATCGGCGGCGTGGATGCGGAAGGCGGTCGTCATCAGAGGATGCCGTATTTGGCGAAGGCGTCGGTGCTCGACATGCCCGCCTCGATCTCCTTGCGCACCAGCTTCTCGCCGCGCGCCTTCTCCAGCGCGCGCTCGACCACTTCGGCCTCATGCGCCGCGGGGATCACCAGCACGCCGTCGAGATCGCCGAACACCAGGTCGCCTGGCTGCACCGTCACCGGCCCCACCTCGATCGGGCAGCGATAGTCCACCACCTTGGTCCGTACGCCCGAATCCTGCGCGAAGCGGCCCCGGCTGAACACCGGCCAGTCCTGCTCCAGCACCATCGGCGTGTCGCGGTGATAGCCGTTGACCACCGCGCCATTGGCGCCCCGGGTCCGCGCGGTGGCGGTCAGGATCTCGCCCCAATAGGCGCAGCGCATCTCGCCGCCGCTGGCGAGGTAGATATCGCCCGGCTCAAGCTGGTCGAGCGCCTCGGTGAGCTTGCCGAAGGGTTGGGCCTGCTCGCCATAGACGTCGATCATCAGCACCGGCATGGCGCGGCCGATCAGCTTCATGTCCGTGACCATCGGCTGGATCGGCTGCGGCAGGAACTGGTGGACCAGCCCCAGCGTGTCGAGGATATCGCCCACCACCGGCGTGTAGAGCTCTGCCTTGAACAGGTCGAAAAGCGCTGCGTCGTTCATTGTTGCTCCATCAAGGCTGGCCGCAGTCCATCCGGGGCGATCGATGCCGCGGGCGGCCGGGGCCTCCGCAAGATCAGCGCCATGATGAGCACCGCCAGCGGATATGCCGCCGCGGCGCCGATGAACAGGACCATGTAGTTGCCGCCGGTGGCGTCGAGGATCCGCCCCACCGCCATCGCCACGAACATGCCGGTGACTCCGGCCGCGAAGCCGCCGATGCCGATCACCGAGCTTACCGCGCCCGCGGGAAGCGTGTCCGACACGACGGTATAGAGATTGGCCGAAAGTCCCTGGTGCCCAGCCGCCGCCAGCGCGATCAGCAGCACGGCGGGCCACATGCCCGACACGCCCGACACGAGCGCCACCGGGATCGGGCACATCGCCATGCACAGCATCGCGATCATCCGCGCGCGCAGCGTCGGCATGCCGCTCTTGATGAGCCGCGAGGAGATCCAGCCGCCGAAGATGCTGCCGATATCGGCGATCAGGTAGATCGTCACCAGCGGCGCGATCGATGCCATCATGTCGACGCCGAAGCGCTGGTGCAGGAAGCCGGGAACCCAGTTGAGATAGAACCACCAGACCGGGCTGGTGAGCAGCATGCCGATCGCATAGGCCCAGGTGCCGCGATAGGCGAAGAGCGACAGCCAGGGCACCCGCGCGGGCGCCGGCGCATCGACGTCGCCCGACTTGATATAGGCCAGTTCCTCGGCCGACAGGCGCCGCTGCCGCTCGGGCGTATCATAGAAGCGCAGCCACAGCGCGACCCAGATCAGCCCCAGCGCGCCCGCGATCAGGAACGCCGCCCGCCAGCCGACCAGCGCCACGATGAACGGCAGGCTGATCGGCGTCACGATCGCGCCGATATTGCTGCCGGCATTGAACAGCCCCGTCGCGAAGGCGCGCTCGCGCGGCGGGAACCATTCGCGCACCGCCTTGATTGAGGCGGGGAAATTGCCGCCCTCGGCCAGCCCCAGCGCGCCGCGCGCGAACTTGAAGCCCAGCGCGGTCGTCATCAGCCCGTGCAGCGCCGCGCTGATGCTCCAGGCGCCGACCGCGAGCGAAAGCCCGCGCCGCACGCCGATCCGGTCCATCAGCCGCCCGCCGAACAGATAGCCGCACGCATACATCAGCGAGAAGGTGGCGATGACGTCGCCATAGACGGTCTCGGACCAGCCGAGCTCGAGATCCAGGACCGGCTTGAGCAGCCCGAATATCTGCCGGTCCATGTAGCAGATCGTCGTCGAGGCGAAGAGCAGCGCGCAGATCGTCCAGCGATACCGGCCAGCCGGCGCCGGGACGGCGGCCGCTCCGGCGTCCGCGCCGATATTGGTGGTCATGCCTTCAGCTTCCTCAACGGATCCGCTTGCTTGTCAGGATCTATTTGGCGCATCCTGTAAGACAGGTCACTACCAGCTTGCACCGAAATGACGCAAGCAGCTTTTTTGGGGAAGGTCCGGCCGCGGCTGCTTGCCCCTGTGGCAAAATCTGCCGATAGACTATGGTTCAGGAGGGAATTACATCGTGCAGGCGACGAGCAATGAACCCGAAGCCGGGGGCACGAAAGCGATCGGCCTGGTCGAGCGTGTCATCGACTATTTGCGGGATCATGTCGCCAGCGAGCGGCTGCGCCCCGGCGCGAAGCTGCCCAGCGAGACGACGATCAGCCTGACGCTGGGCGTCAGCCGGCCGGTCGTGCGCGAGGCGATGCGGACGCTCGCCGCGACCGGGCTTGTCGAGATGGCGGTCGGCAAGCGCGCGACGATCGTGTCGGTCGATGGCGAGATGATCTCGCGCGTGATCAAGAACGCGGTCCTGATCGGCCAGGCCGAGGCCCCCGACATCCTCGAGATGCGCCGCGGCATCGAGATCGCGATGGTCGCACTCGCCGCCGAGCGCCGCACCGAGGCGGACATCGCCGAGCTGCAGGCGATCGTCGCCGAGATGCCGGGCCATCTCGGCAATGCCGAGGGCTATGCGAGCCTCGATCTCAAGCTGCACATGACCCTCGCCCGGGCGACCGCCAATCCGCTCTATCCGCTGCTGATCGAGGCATTCCGGCAGCTCATCGAGGCCTCGATGCTCGCCGGCATCGAGCGCTGGTCGGCCACGCCCGAGCTGAGGCGGGTGCAGGACCTGCACGAGGACATCGTCCGCGAAGTCGTCGCTGGCAACCCGGCCGGCGCGGCCGCAGCAATGGCGCAGCATTTCGACGACGCGCTCTCGGCGATCCTCGCGCCGATCATGGGCGCGGGCGTGGCGTAACTGTCCTGTTTTCCCCTCCCTGCAAGGGAGGGGAAAACAGGATTCAGCCCGCCAGCTTCGCCACCGCCCCGATCGCCACGTCGCTGCTTGCCGTCGCGCGCACCGCGCCCGCCTTGTCCGCGCTCGATCGCAACCCATCGATCTGCGCGCCGGCAACGTCGTCGAGCAGGATCGCCGGCCGCGCATCGGGCTTCTCGGTGGTGAAGGTCACGTCCTTCGCCGCGATGTTGCGCGCGTGGCGGACATAGAGGCCGAACGCCGGCAGCGTGCCCATGAAGCTCGGCTCCAGGCTGGAGTTGCGCCGCTCGGGCGGCACGCGCGCGGCGTCCTCGGCGGTCCCGCCGCCGCTGCACGCGACATGCACGCCCTCCAGCGACACATCGTCGATCGCCTTGTCCGCGATGCCGACGATGCCGCACGGATAGCGCCCGTCCGCGCCGGACACGTTGATGTCGGAGAAGCGCACCCGCCGCACCGTCCCCACCGGCGCCCCCTCCGGCGCGCGCTGCCGCGCGGAAAGGCGCACGAACAGCGGATGGTTGACCGGATTGCGCATCGTGATGTTGGCGAAGGTCACGTCCTCCAGCACGCCGCCGTCGATCGCGCCGAGCTGGAGCCCCCGGCTGTTCTCGCAGGTGCAGTCGGCGACCAGGATGTTGCGGAAGCCGCCGATCGAATCGGTGCCGAGCTTGATCCGGCCAAGCACGCCGAGCTTGTCCGGCGAGAGATAGGGCGACTTCTGATAGGTGCCGTCCAGCACCGAGCCGAGCAGATAGCCGCTGGTCTTGCAGCCGATCACCGTCACGTCCTCGCAGAACAGCAGGCGATCCATGCCCCAGCTGCTCTTGAGCACGATCGCGTCGTCCTTGGGCGCATTGACGATGCAGTTGCTCACCCGGACATTCCGGCAGCAATCGATGTCGATGCCGTCGCGATCGGTGTCGACCGTCAGATTATCGATCGTGACGTTGCTGCACCCCAGTACATAGACCGAGAAATGCCCGCCCTGCAGGATCGAGAAGTCGCGCAGCAGCACGTTGCGGCATCCCTTCAATCCAATCGACTTGTGCCCCCGCCCCTGCTGCGCCTGCTCCTTCGGGTCGAGCAGCCGCGCCTGTTCGGGCGTCAATCCCTGCGACTTGGGCGACGTCCAGTCCGCCGCGCCGTGCCAGCGCGGTCCCGGCCCTTCGCGGTCGAGCCCCAGCCCGTGGATCAGCCCCTTGCCGATGATCGCGACGTTGCGGACGCCGTCGCCATAGATCAGCGCCGGATGCTGATGCACCACGCCGAAATCGTTGAACTGCTCTTCCTGCGCGCCCTCGGGCAGGTCGTAATGGAGGCCATGCGTATCCGGATCGGCGGCGATCAGCACCGAGCCCGAGGAGAGCACCAGCGTGATGTCGTCCTTCAGCCGGATCGAGAAGCAGAGGTAATTGCCCGGCGGCACCACCACCGTCCCCCCGCCGGCCTTGCTCGCAGCCTCGATCGCCTTGTTGATCGCGCCGCTGTCGATCGCCCTGCCGTCGCCCTTCGCGCCATAGTCGCGCACATCGTGGAAGGTCCGCAGCCCGCCTGCCGCCCGCACCGGCATCGCCGCCATGGCGAAGGCCGCGCCCATTCCCAGCGTGAATGCGCGGCGGCCGAACTCCGCATTGGCCAGCAGCAATGGCGATGCGCCCGTCATCGTCTATCCCCTTCCCGTGTCGTTTGATGTTGTCGGGAAGGTGTAGCCGCCCTATCCTGTAAGACAAGTTCAAAGAAGCGAGGATGCCGCATGCGCGTCGAGAAGTTCGAGACCTGGATCTGCAACCGGCCCAAGGGGCTGTTCGACGAGGACCGCGAAGGCGCGGCACCGATGCCGTGGAGCTACGGTGTCGGCCGCATCACCACCTCGGACGGGATCGAGGGCATCGCGACTTTCTGGGCGGCACGCTCGGGCGCGATCACGGACGCCTATCTGTCCGACGTCATCGCGCCGGTGATCCTGGGCCGCAGCATCCATGATCGCGAGAAGATCTGGCACGATTTCTGGAACATCGATCGGCACGGCGCCTTCTTCCCGGTCTTCCTGCCCGGCCCGATCGACGTGGCGCTGTGGGACGCGGCGGCGCGCACCGCGGGCCTGCCGCTCCACCGCTATCTCGGCAGCTACCGCACCAGCCAGCCGGTCTATGCGAGCAGTCTGTGGCTCCCGGCGATCGAGGATTACGTCCGCGAGGCGCTGCACTACAAGGAGCTCGGCTTCAAGGCGTACAAGGTTCATCCCTGCGGCCCGAGCAGCATGGACATGGCGATCCACGCCGCAGTGCGCGAGGCGGTGGGCCCCGACATGATCCTGATGACCGATCCGGTCGCCGAATATACGCTGCCCGAGGCGATCCGCGTCGCCCGTCACCTCGAAGCGCTGAACTATTACTGGTTCGAGGAGCCGTTCCGCGATTACGAGCTCGACAAATACGCCAAGCTCGCCGCCACCGTGGACATCCCGATCGTCGGCACCGAGACGACGCGCGGCGGCCCCTGGGGCGTCGCCCAGGCGATCAAGGCCGACGCGCTCGACATGGTCCGCGCCGACGTCTCGTGGAAGGGCGGCATCACCGGCACGCTGAAGGTCTGCCACCTGGCCGAGGCGCACGGCATCAATTGCGAGCTGCACACCACCACCATGGGGCCGATGGACGTCGCCAACCTCCACGTCGCCTGCGCGGTGCGCAATTCGGAATATTTCGAGCTGTTCGTCCCCGAGGACACGTTCCAGCTCCCGATGAAGCAGAGCCTGCGCGACCTGATGGATGCCGAGGGCAATATCCATGTCCCCGAAGGGCCGGGGCTGGGCATCGACATCGACTGGGACGTGGTGGACGACAATTGCGTGTCGCACCGCGTTTTCAACGCCACGTCGAAGGCGCCGGCATCCTAGACATGCCGCGCGCCCGATCCTGCGATACCCCCTATTCCGGCTGCACCCCCGCCTGCGCGATGACCTGACGCGCAGGCTCGGGCCAGGCCTTGTCGGGCACGTGGTGATTGTCCTGGAGCAGGTTGCCGAGCTGCGGAAGCCAGGCGCCGCGATGCTTGAGCGAATTGTGCCAATTGCCCCGCGCCACGTTGCGCGCGGTCATCCCCAACGCGTAATTATCGCCCGAGGTGTTGGCGAACAGCCAGTTGCCGTTGGTCTCCACGACATTGTTCTCCACCCTGACGAATTTGGAACCCTCATCGAGATAGAGGCCCATGCGGTCGCCGATGTCGAACACGTAATTGTCGTGGATCACGGCGCCCGGATTGGCCGACAGGTTGTAGATCGCGCCGCCGTCGAAGAAGAGCTGCTTCACCCCATGGATGCGATTATAGGCCACGATCGTATCGCGCAGCGTCGTGGGCGTTTCGAAGCGCGGCCATGAGCGGTAGCCGTAATTGTTCCTGGCATAATTGGGGTTCCCCCCGGCGTCGAAATAGCCCCAGCCCCAGCCGACCGCGATGCCGTCATAGGGCGCGTCCGAGACTTCGTTGTGCAGGATATGCGCCCCGTCGATGAAGGTCGTCTGGATCGCGGCATTGTCCTTGAAGTCCTGGCTCACCGTCGTCACGATGTTGTTCTCGATCAGGATGTTGCGGTTGACCAGGCGCGGATCCCTGGGATGGTGCGCTGCCTCGCGCACGCCGCCGGCCAGGATCGCTCCCCCCGCCAGCACCGCGAAGCGATTGCGCCGGACGACGATGTCCTGCGCGCCGAGACCCGTGCCGGAAAGATTGGCATTGTCGTCCGTGCCGATGCCCAGGCCGATCTGCCCGAGCTGCGTGAACTCGTCATGGTCGAACACGATGCCGCGCGCGGCGGATACCTGCACCGCCGCCGGGATCTGGCTCCAGCGCATGCGCATCGTCTCGAACTCCGGACAGCCGCGCCCGCAGGTGCGATAGGCGTCGGGCGGGCGGCTATCGGCCACTTCCTTGAGATAGGCGCCGCTCTGCTGGTCCGCATAGCCGGTCGGGGCCGATGGGCCCATCCAGCTCGTATGCGCGAAACGGAGGCCGGAGAAGCTGAGATTCTCGACCGGCTTGTCGACCGTGCCGGAGATGCTGACCAGCGCCTCGACCCGCGGCAGGACGATGTCGAGCTTGGCGATGTCGTCCGCCGGATCGGGCTTGTAATAGAGTTTGCCGGCAGCCGGATCGATATACCATTGGTCGCGGTTCAAGTGCCATTCGTGGCGCCGGCCCATCAGCTCGAGCCCGTTGACGATGTACATATGCGCCTGATCGGGCAGCGACAGCCGGGTCGGCGTGTCATAGCCCCAAGTGTTGTTGTCCCATGCCGGCTGCCGCATCGTGAAGGTGAGGCCGTCGACGGACGCCACCGGGGAAAAGCGGACGGTGAACAGATTGGTGAACGCCATTTCCAGGCGGCCGGGATCCTTGACCTTGCCCAGCCAGGCGAAGTCCGGATCCTTTATGGTGAAGCCGGTTGCCGAGAATTCCACGTCGCGGATCGGGATCTCGACTGCGGCGCGATCCGCCATCACGCCGTTGACCCAGAGCTGGCGGGCATCCCGGCCCTTGGGGACATCGGCGACATAGATATTCCGCTGCTTGTCGAACAGCGTCCAGCCGGTGACGGGAACGCCGCCGGAAATCTCGGGATGGGCGCCGGGCGCCGCGCGCCATGTCACCCGATGCCCGTTCTGCCCGCCGTCGCGCGCGGTGAAGCGCAGTGGAGCGTCCAGGCGATAGACGCCGTCCATCAGAAACACGGTCACGTCCGCCTTGCCGTTCGCGCGGCGCACCGCGGCCTGGGCCTGCGCCAGGCTGCGGAACGGCGCATCGGCCGCTCCGCTGGCGCGATCGTCGCCGGCGGGGGATATATAAAGGCGAACCTCCTGCGCATATGCCGCAGCCGGCGACAGAAGCATCAATGCCGGCCACAGCGACGGCCAAAGTCTTTTCAGCATGCCAGTCTCCCGAATGGATATTCGCCGTCTGCCCGGGTGCCGGGCGGGCGGATCAGAAGGCGGTCACGAGGTCGCAGGCCGCGCCATGGAGGTTCGAACGGGCCTTGGTTCCCTCGACTCCGAATTCGATATGGGCGCGCGCCTTGGTATCGTAGCGCGGCCAACGCGGCAGGCCGGCGCCGTTGGGATCCCCCGTCCGCGCGAAGTTCAGCCAATAGGCCTGGATCGGCGGGCTCCCGGGCAGGCTCGCATCGAAGACATAGGCCGATTCCGAGGTATGGCGCACCGTGGCGCCGTCGGCGCTCGGGTGGTTCCAGTTATAGACCCAGACGGGACGCCCCGCCCCGGCGCGGGCCTTGGCAACCGTCAGCGACGGGCAGCGGAAATAGAGGTCAGTCGCCAGCGTAATCGGCAGCTTGTCCGCCGGCAGCGCGCCATAGGCTGCACGCGCCTTCGCCACGTCCTTGCCGAAGCGCCGGGCAATGACGGCCTGCGGATCGGCCTTGACGTCGCCGGTCACATATTCGTTCTCGTTGGTACCGATGATGAGCGGCACCGGACTGGCGGCGCGCCGCAGCAGTTCCTCAAGCCGCTCCGGCAGCACCACGCCGTCGGCAGTAGAGGCCCAGATATGGTCGGCGTCGTTCAGCCCCGGCGCATCGATGTCGTGATCGGCCTCCACCAGGGCCGAGACCGGCAACCGCCGCAGGTCGGCCGCATCGGCATCCGGGGCGGCCCCCGCCTTGGCGGCGATGATCCTGCCCACCGCCTCGTTCTCGGCGAGCGTCCGCTCCGCAAGGCCGCCGCCGGGCGGGCCGCTCTCCGCGATCGCCTTGGCGAACAGCCCCTTCGAGCGTGGCGAGAGCAGCAGCAGGTTGATGTCCTTGGCGCCGGCCGAAAGGCCGAAGACCGTCACATTGCCGGGATCGCCGCCGAAGCGGGCGATGTTCCTCTTTACCCAGGCGAGCGCCGACTGCTGGTCCATCAGCGCGTAATTGCCGGATGCGTGATCCGGCGATTCGCGGGTGAGCGCCGGATGCGACAGGAAACCCAGTGCCGCGAGCCGATAGTTGAAGCCCACCAGCACCACGCCCTTGCCCACCAGATCGGCGGGCCGGATCGCGCCCGAGCCGCTATTGTCCAGAATCACCTCGGTACCATTGCCCGCGCGGTTGCCCCCGCCGTGAAACCACACCATCACCGGCAGCCGGCGCGCCGGATGAAGGTTCGGCGTGCGGACGCTGAGATACAGGCAGTCTTCCGAGGAATGCTCCGACGCATGCCGGTTCCAGCCGCCATAGACGGACTGCGGACAGGCTGGCGGCTCGGCGACCGCCGGGCGCGGCGCCGACCAGGCATCGGTCTCGACCGGAGGACGCCAGCGCAGTTCGCCGACCGGCGGCTTCGCATAGGGGATGCCGCGAAAGGCGACGCTGCCATCCTCCAATGTCATCCCGATCACCGGTCCGGCGGCGGTAGCGACCACCGGACCTTCGGAAGCAGCGCGCGGGGCACCGGCCCAGGCTCCCCCCACGCCGAGGGCAAGAGCCAGTACCGGGACGAGAGACCATTTCATATTCCCGCTCCCCCTTGCTCAGAACCGGACATGTGCGCCGATCTGATAGCGCCGGCCTACCGTCCGGTACGATGACGTGCGGCTCGGAATGGTGAAATAGGTGAACTCGTTGCTGTCGGTGAGGTTCAGCGCCTGCAGGTCCACCGTGATCTCCTTGGTGATGGCGTAGGAGGCGCTCGCGTCGAGCTGGCCATAGGACGCGAAATAGACCGGATCGCCGTTCATGCCGGTGGCGGTCTGGAGGAACTTGTCGCGCCAGGTATAGGCCGCCCGGAGCTGGATCGGCCCCTTCTCGTAGAAGCCGACCGCGCTGTACGAGAATTTCGAAAGCCCGACGAGGCCGTAGCTGACGCCGGCCACGGCGTTGGTGTAGTCCGCGTTGCTCTTCACATAGGTAAAGCTGCCCTGGAAGCCGAGACCGTCCAGCGGCGCGGGCAGGAAGCCGAAGACCTGGCGATACCCGAGTTCGACGCCTTCGACGGTGGCGCCCTTGCCGTTGGTCGGCTGCGTCACCTGGAAGGTGATCTGGTCGACGATCTGCGGCGTCGTCGCGGGCGACACGAAGGAGTCGATGTTCTTGTAGAACACCGCGCCCGAAAGCATCGAGAGCCGGTTGATATACCATTCGAGCCCAAGCTCGACCTGCGAGGCGCGGAACGGCAGCAGATCCGGGTTGCCGCGGATGATCTGCTCATGCCCCGGGTTCGAGGAGATCGACTGTGCGGGCGAGAGATCGGACAGCGTCGGACGCGTCACGACCCGCGATGCGGCGAAGCGGCCCACCAGATGCGAAGTGAGGTCGAGCTTGATGTTCATCGACGGCAGGATGTCGGTATAATGCCCGCCGAAACCGACCGGAACCACGGGCGAAAGCACGATGGTATTCTGCCCCAGCCCATTGGGCCGCGCGCTGATCACCGTCTGGGCGGCGCCGTCCGAAGTGAAATGCGTATCCTCCACCCGCACGCCGGCATTCACCGACACCGGCATGCTGCCCAGCATCCCCTCGATATTGAACATGAGGTAGCCGAGGTTCACATGCTCGCGCACCACCGAGCTGCCGGCGGGATTGAAGGTGGGATCCTGATATCCGACGAAGCCGGCCGGCGTCGGCCCCGAATAGTTGCGAAGCGCATCGACCAGTTGGCGCGGATCATATTGGATCCAGTCGCGCAGGATGTTGCCCTGATACTTCTCGAAGAAGGTCATCCCCGTCGGATGGAACAGGTCGGACGGCATCGGATAATAGAGCGTTCCGCCGCAAAAGGCGCATTGCGAGTCCGACGACTGTTTGATGGTGTCGACCGTCTTCTTCCGGTTCTCCTTGGCAAAGCCGACATAGGCGGTGACTCCGCCGCCGGGATGCCAGACCCCGTCGAGCTTCGCCTCGAAGGTCTGGTCGGTATAGTCCGAGCCGCCGTCATTCTCGTAATGTGCGCCGATATGATCGACGTCGGTGGCGGCGTTGGGATAATCGGGACTGTAGAAATTATAGTCGAAGATCGGGCTGCCGGTGCGCCGGTCATATTCGACCACGAGCCCGGTCCGGCGGATGGTCGAATATTGGTTGTCCTCCTTGCCGCGGCGCGTCGCGCGTGAATAGGAGACGTCACCGGTGAGATCGAAATCGCCGCTCTTCCACGCTGCGTTGTAGCCGACGAGCAGCGTCTCGCTGCGCCGGGGGCTGCGCGTCATGATCTCGTCGGCGGTGTTGTTGACGTATTTCTGATAGACGGCGGTATTGTTCTCGACCACCTGATCGACCAGCGTGCCGACCGGGAAATTGACCGACAGACCGATGGTCTGGTCCATCTGGTTGAGCTTCGAATAGAAGGTGTCGAGCGACATCGACAGATTCTCGGTCGGCTTGAACTGGATCGTTCCGTCGAAGCCGATGCGCTCCTTGTCGGACAGGATGAACGACGGGAAGAAGCCCGAAGCCTGGTCGAGATCATGGAACGGCGCCACGTCCGGGCCGGAACGGCCGGCGAAATAATCGCCCGGCAGATTGCCCCGCTTCACGAAGCCGGCGCTGACGTCGAACTCGTCGACGCGGATCTTGCGCCGGTCATAGGATCCGACCAGCGAGATGCCGAACGTGCCCGCAGCATTATGCCAGCTCACCAGGCCCGAGGCACTGGGCGCCCAGCTATCCGCGAGAACCTCGCGATTGGCGCCGCCGGACATGGCGATGACGAACGGCTTGAGGTCAAGCGGACGCACCGTGCGGATATTCACCGTGGCGCCGATGCTGGCGCCATTGATCTGCGCAGTCGGGCTCTTGTAGACATCGGCGCCCGAGATCAGTTCCGACGGAAGGACGTCGAAGCTGAATTCGCGGCCGACATTCTCGGTCGCGATCGTGCGTCCGTTGATCGTCACGGTGTTGAAGGCAGGCCCGAGGCCGCGGATGGAGACGAACTGGCCGTCGCCGCGATTGCGATCGATCGCGACGCCTGGAATACGCTGCAGCGATTCTGCGACATTCTGGTCGGGCAGCTTGCCGAGATCCTCGCTCGCGATCGAATCGACGACGTTCACCGAATTGCGCTTGATGGCGATCGAATCCTGCAAGCTGCGGCGAATGCCGGTAACGACGATCTCGCTCTCCTGGGCCGGAGCCTCGGCTCCGGGCGTGGTTTCCTGCCCCGCCGGATCCGCAGGTGACGTGCCGCGGCCGCTGTCGGTTTGGGCATGCGCGGCAGTTGCCATCAACACGACAGCGATCACGCCGCAGCTGGTGCTCAGTTTTCCGAAATTTCCCATGATCCACTCCCTCTCGCTGAACCGGTTATTCCCGGCTTCAATCTGATATATCTGTAACGCATTTTGAAATTTCGAGTCAACGTTATTGATCTATCAGACAGCTTGAGGACGAGATGTCAGGATAATTGACTGAATATATGGAGGTAATTCCGCCCGATGTGCGGACGGGCTGATAATGTGGAGATATGGCGCTCCCCGCCTGAAGGATCGTGGCGGAAGCCAATTGTCTGCGTCAGACCGACAAGCGCCTATTGTTGATACAATTGACCGACAAGTTGAGGGCGTGGCTTGGCGGGCTAGACGAAACTAGCCAGAACCAAAGGGCCGACTTTTGAGGAAGAGCGTATAGCAAACGCCATACGGCATTGATCGCTATCCGATTGAGATCGAAACGAACTAGATATTTGCGAGGCCGACCTCTGCAGTATCGGGTCGTAGCGTTGAAGCGGCGAAGAGCTTCCGGCAACCCACGGCACGCCCGAAGCACCCGGTTTCGATCGGAAATGGTGCCCCTGGCCGGACTCGAACCAGCATGCCTTGCGGCAACCGATTTTGAGTCGGTCGCGTCTACCAATTTCGCCACAGGGGCAGCGAAGGGGCGTGGCTATACGAAGCGCCCGCCCCCCGCAAGCACCCTCGGATCAGGAGAAATCCCTGGCCAGCGCCTCGGCATTGGCCAGCGGATCCTTGGGGTCCGGGCCGAATCGGTTCGGTCCGCGCGTGCCCTCCAGCAACATGAACACGATTACGATCAGGCCGCCGACATAGGGAATGAAGTTGAGCAGCACGAACCAGCCGGACATGTCGCGATCGTGGAAGCGACGCACCTGCACCGCGATGCCGGGGATCAGGATCGCCAGATAGGCAAGGCCGCCGACCACCGCCCATAGCCCGGCGATGCCCGAGAAAAGGGACGACCCGCCATATTCGCTAAAACCGGAAAACCCACCCAGAATCGCGAACACGATCCCCCAGACGATCGACGCCAGGATAATAAGCAGGGTGAACATCCAATATTCCATGCGGCGCGAACGCCCCTGGAAGTCGGCGTAGCGCCGGAGCGGCAACAGCATCCAATCCATTTCGCATCCCCCTTCACATTCGCTTGTCTACCGGACGAAGACCAACACGAAAGCGGAGCGCGCGCAATCGTCTTTCCGCGATGCGCTCCGCGCTTCAATTTCTCGGCGGCTGGCGGCGATAGCTGAGCGCCTCGGCGACATGAATGCGCCCCACCCCTTCGACGCCCGCGAGATCGGCGATCGTGCGGGCGACTCGAAGCACCCGCGTATAACCCCGCGCGGACAGGCGCATCGCCTCCGCCGCCTGGGCGAGGAGCTTGCGGCCGGGCTCGTCCGGGGACGAATGCGCGGTGAGCAGGTCGCCTTCGGCCTCGGCATTGGTGCGCGCGGACACACCCTGATAGCGCGCCGTCTGCACGTCCCTCGCCATCGCCACGCGCGCGGCGACTTCGGCCGATCCCTCGGCGGGCGGCGGCAGGACGAGATCGGCGGCGGTGACCGGCTGGACCTCGACATGCAGATCGATGCGATCGAGCAGCGGCCCCGATACCTTGGCCTGATAGTCCGCCGCGCAACGCGGCGCACGGGCGCAGGCGAGCGCGGGATCGCCGAGATGGCCGCAGCGGCACGGGTTCATCGCCGCGATGAGCTGGACGCGCGCCGGGAAGGTGACATGGGCATTGGCGCGGGCGACGCTGACCACGCCGGCCTCCAGCGGCTGGCGCAGCGAATCGAGCACGGCGCGCTGGAACTCGGGCAACTCGTCGAGGAACAGCACACCCAGATGCGCCAGGCTCACCTCACCCGGCTTCACCTTGAGCCCTCCGCCGGTGAGCGCCGCCATCGAGGCGGAATGATGCGGCGTGCGAAAGGGCCGCGTCCGCGTGAGGCGCCCGCCGGCCAGCGTGCCCGCGACCGAGGCGACCATCGAGACCTCCAGCGCCTCGGCGGCGTCGAGCGGCGGCAATATGCCGGGCAGGCACGAGGCGAGCAGCGACTTGCCCGCGCCGGGCGGCCCGACCATCAGCATGTTGTGCCCGCCCGCCGCGGCGATCTCCAACGCGCGCTTGGCGGTCTCCTGGCCCTTCACCTGGGCGAGATCGGGTCCGATGCCGGGCGCATCGGCTTCTCCCGGCGGCGGGGCGGCGAGCAACTGGTTGCCCTTGAAATGGTTGAGCAGCGCAATCAGGTCGGGCGCGGCGACCACCTCGGCCTGCCCTGCCCAGGCTGCCTCCGCCCCCTGCTCCACGGGGCAGACCAGTCCCTTGCCGATCTCGCCCGCATGGAGCGCCGCCAGAAGCACCCCCGGCGACGGCGCGATCCGGCCGTCGAGCGCCAGTTCGCCCACCACCACATAGCCCGCCAGCGTCTCGGCATCGACGACGCCCATCGCCCCCAGCAGCGCCAGCGCGATCGGCAGGTCGAAATGCGATCCTTCCTTGGGAAGGTCGGCGGGCGACAGGTTGAGGACGATATGCTTGGGCGGCAGCGCCAGGCCGATCGCCGACATGGCTGCACGGACGCGCTCGCGGCTCTCTCCCACCGCCTTGTCGGGCAGACCCACCACCACGAATTTCGGCAGGCCGGCGACGAGATTGCACTGCACCTCCACCGCGCGCGCCTCGAGCCCCAGATACGCAACCGTCGATACGCTCGCGACCAAATCCGCCTCCCCCTGAAGGCCCGACCATAACCGCTTTTCTCCATTGTGGAATGGATCGCAGCCGTAATGGAGGCACCCGCCCTGTCCCGCATCCCTGTCTTGCAGGACCAACACACGCCACCCACATTCCAGCTATGTCACGTGCCCGCCTCCGCAGCCCGTTCGTCCGCACGATATTGCTCGTGACCGGACTGCTGGTGATGGCGGCGTCGCCGGTGGTGGGCATCCTTCCGGGGCCGGGCGGCATCCTCGTGTTCGCCGCAGGCTTGGTGCTGGTGCTCCAGAACTCGCAATGGGCGCGCGGACGCTTCGTGCGGCTGAAGCGCCGCTTCCCCCGATTCGGCCATTATGCGGACATGGCGCTGCGCCGCCGCAGCTTCCGCCGGCGCCGGCAACGTGCCAAGGAGGCGGAAATCGCCAGGGCCGAGGCCGCCGCGCCCGGTTTTCCGCTGGACCCGCGTTGACTTCCGCGGCGGACGTCCGTATGGGCACCCCACACACGGCCGCCCTAGTGGTGGCCATTTTACGTTCTAGATACTCGAGGATGAGCGATGAAGCGGACTTTTCAGCCGAGCAATCTGGTGCGTGCGCGCCGGCACGGCTTCCGCACGCGGATGGCGACCCCGGGCGGCCGCAAGGTGATCCGCGCCCGCCGCGCCCGCGGCCGCAACAAGCTGTCGGCCTAAAGCCCGTCAGCCTCGTTCGGCTTACCGAGCGCAAGCACTATCTCGCCGCGAACGCGGGGAAGCGGGCACCCATGCCCGGCTTCGTCCTGCTCGTTCGCGATCGCGAGGATGCCGACGCGACCATGCGAATCGGCATCACCGTTTCCAGGAAAGTCGGCAACGCCGTCGTCCGCAATCGCATGAAGCGCCGCTTCCGTGTCCTTGCGCGCGAAGTGCTGCCCACCGCCGGCCTGCCCGGCGCGGACCATGTGCTGATCGGCCGGAACGGCGGGATCGAGCGCGACTTTTCCGATCTGAAGGCAGAGCTCGCCAAGGCGCTGGCCAAGGTGAAGCGATGAGCGGAACCTCCGACAAGGGTGTGACGCAATGATCGCCCGCCTGCTCATCCTGATCGCGCGCGGCTGGCAACTCGGCCCGTCGGTCATCCTGCCGCCAAGCTGCCGCTACAGCCCGAGCTGTTCGGCCTATGCAATCGAGGCGCTTCGCCGCTATGGGGCGGCCAAGGGCGGCTGGCTCGCCGTCAAGCGAATCGCGCGCTGCCATCCATGGGGCGGGCACGGCTACGATCCCGTGCCATGATGGATCTTCCGGGGAATATTCGGTGAAAGACGACCAAAAGAATTTCGTGATCTTCGCGCTGTTTGCCGCGCTCATCCTGTTCGGCTGGCCGACGATCATGCACTGGGTCTTCCCCCAGCAGCAGCCGGCGCCGACCAAGGTGGTGAACGGCAAGTCCGTCCCCCTGCCCAATCCGACGGCCGATCCTGGTGCCGATTCGGCAGGCGCGCTGCGCGATCGCAAGGCCGTGCTGGCCGAAACGCCGCGCGTCCAGATCGACACGCCCAAGCTCAAGGGCACGATCAACCTGAAGGGTGCGCGGATCGACGACCTGGTGCTCGTCAAATATGACGAGACGGTCGGCAAGAATTCGCCGCCGATCCGCCTGCTCTCGCCCAGCGGCGCGGCGGGCTCCTATTATGCGCAGTTCGGCTGGCAGGCTTCGGGCATCCAGGCGCCGGGGCCGGACACGGTGTGGCAGGCGAGCGCGCAGAAGCTCACCCCGACGACGCCGGTGACGCTCACCGCGACCAATGCCACCGGCCAGGTCTTCCGCATCGAGCTGTCGGTCGATCCGGACTATATGTTCAGCATCAAGCAGACCGTGGCGAATGTCGGCAGCGCGCCGGTTTCGGTGACGCCCTATGCGCTGGTATCGCGTTCCGCGCGCTCGCTCGACGTCGATCAATGGGCCGCCCATGTCGGCCCGATCGCGGTCTACAATGGCGCCGCCGACTATATCAACTGGAAGGACACCGAGGCGGAGCCCAAGCAGTTCGCCACGACCGGCGGCTGGGTCGGCTATACCGACCATTACTGGCTGACCGCGCTCGTCCCCGATCAGCGCGTGCCCGTCCAGCTCCAGCAGCGCGGCACCACCGCCCAGGCCTATCAGGCCGATTATCGCCTCGCCCAGCCGCTCGATCTCGCGCCGGGCAAGAAGGTCACCTATTCCAGCCGCTTCTTCGCCGGCGCGAAGGAAGTGAAGCAGCTCGACGAATATCAGGACAAGCTCGGCATCGTGCAGTTCGACCGCGCGATCGACTGGGGCTGGTTCGGCATGATCGAGCAGCCGATCTTCTACTATCTCGACTGGCTGTTCCGCATGGTCGGCAATTTCGGCGTCGCGATCATCCTGCTGACGATCACGATCCGCGGCCTGCTCTTCCCGATCGCGCACAAGCAATTCGAATCGATGGCCCGGATGCGTACGCTCCAGCCGAAGATGAAGGCGCTGCAGGAGCGCTACAAGGAGGACAAGCAGCGCCAGCAGCAGGAGATCATGAAGCTCTACAAGGAAGAGAAGGTGAACCCGCTCGCGGGCTGCCTGCCGATCCTGCTCCAGATCCCGATCATGTTCGCGCTCTACAAGGTGCTGCTGCTGACGATCGAGATGCGGCACCAGCCGTTCATCGGCTGGATCAAGGATCTGTCGGCGCCCGATCCCGCGACGATCGTCAATCTGTTCGGCTATCTCCACTTCACCCCGCCCTCGTTCCTGGCGATCGGCGTGGTGCCGGTGCTGCTCGGCATCTCGATGTACTTCCAGATGAAGTTCAATCCGGCGCCGATGGACGAGATGCAGAAGCAGATCTTCGCGATCATGCCATGGATGATGATGTTCCTGATGGCGCCGTTCGCGGTAGGCCTGCAGGTCTACTGGATCACTTCCAACGTCATCACCGTGCTCCAGCAGCAATGGCTCTATTCGCGGCACCCGCAGCTCAAGGAGCCGGTGAAGAAGAAGGAAGTGGCGGCAAAGTGACCGCTTTCGAACCCGAAGCGATCGAGGCCGCGCGGAAGATCTTCGCCGGCCCCGTCGCCTTCCTGAAATCGGCGCCCGCACTCGAGCATCTGCCCGATCCCGATGTGCCCGAGGTGGCGTTCGCCGGCCGTTCGAACGTCGGCAAGTCGTCGCTGCTCAACGCGCTCACCGGGCGCAACAGCCTGGCGCGTACCTCGGTGACGCCGGGGCGGACGCAGGAGCTCAACTTCTTCGACGTGGGCGAACCGCTCAAATTCCGGCTGGTCGACATGCCCGGCTACGGCTTCGCCAAGGCGCCCAAGGACATGGTCCGCAAGTGGCGCTATCTGGTGAACGACTTCCTGCGCGGACGGCAGGCGCTGAAGCGCGCGCTGGTGCTGATCGATTCGCGCCATGGCATCAAGGATGTCGATCGCGAGATCCTCGACATGCTCGACGCGGCGGCAGTGAGCTATCGCATCGTCCTGACCAAGGCCGACAAGATCAAGGCGAGCGTGCTTGCCGAAATCACGCTGCAGACCGCCGAAGAGGCGCGCAAGCGGCCCGCCGCGCATCCCGACATCCTCGTCACGTCGAGCGAGAAGGGCATGGGCATCCCCGAACTCCGCGCCGCCGTGCTGGAATCGATCGGCTAGGATCGCCGGTTCTCCTCTGTCCGTCACCCCGGCCGCAGTGCCGGGGTCCACTTATCCTCCAGAGCCCCCCCTCACGCCTCCAGCGGCTCTCCCAGCATCCCGGTGGACCCCGGGGGCAACTGCGGCCGGGGTGACGAAGCTGGTGCGTGCGCTGCCTCTCGATATCCAAGCGATTGCCCTCCCGCCCGGACCGCTCCATGCTCGCGCAAGGGAGGACCAATGGCCGACGGAAACAGCACCACCCCGCGCTTCGCCGGGCTCGACATCTTCCGTGGGCTCGCGGTCGCGGGGATGATCGTCGTCAACACGCCGGGGAGCTGGGACTATGTTTGGTGGCCGCTCGATCATGCCGAGTGGCACGGCTTCACCCCGACCGACCTCGTCTTTCCTGCTTTCCTGTTCACAGTCGGCGTGGCGCTCGGGCTTTCCTTCCCCAAGCGGATCGATGCCGCGATCTGGCTCCGGATCGCGCGGCGGACACTGGCGCTGATCGCGATCGGCTGGGCGTTCCAGTTCCTTGTCCGTCCCGACATCGCCAACTTCCGGGTGCTCGGCGTGCTGGAGCGGATCGGGCTCTGCTATGCGCTCGCCGCAAGCCTCGCCATCCTGACCGCAAAGCGGGATACTGCTAATCGTTCGCATCTGAACGTACCGGCGATCCTGAGCACCGCGGTCGGTGCGCTGCTGCTCTATTGGGGGCTGATGACCTTGGTTCCTGTCCCCGGCTTCGGCGCGGGACAGCTCAGCCCTGAGGGCAATCTGGCCGGCTATGTCGATCGCGCCCTGCTGACCACCGCGCATATGTGGCGCGGCGGCACCGATGCGGCGGGCAATGTCGTCTATGATCCCGAGGGACTGCTTTCGACGATCCCTGCCCTCGCCAATGTGCTGTTCGGGATGCTGGCCGCAGCAATCTGGAAAGCGGCGCCCGAGCGCGCGACGGCGCGGATCGCGCTGGCTGGAGCCGCGCTGGCGCTGCTCGGCCTCGCGCTCCATCCGGTCTTCCCGCTCAACAAGAAGCTATGGACCAGCAGCTTCGCGCTGTTCACCTCCGGCCTCTCGGCGATGCTGCTCGCGCTGGCGACGATCGCCGCACGGAGGCCGGCGCTCCGCAAGCCGCTCTACCCGCTCCATGTGCTGGGGATGAATGCGATCCTGGGCTATGTCCTGTCACTGCTGATCGGCATCGCCGGGTTCAAGCTGTTCGTCGGGCGGGACACGCTCCAGGGCTGGTGCTTCGCGCATCTCCTGCAGGTGATCCTCAACCCCTGGCTCGCCTCCTTCGTCTATGCGGCGATCGTATTGCTAATCATTATCACCGCCTTGCTTCCCCTCCACCGGCGCGGCATCCATCTGCGCCTATGACGACCGAACTGCTCTTCTCCTACGGCACGCTCCAGCTTGAGAGCGTCCAGCTCTCCTCGTTCGGGCGGCTGCTCGAAGGCGAGGACGATGCGCTCCACGGCTTCGAGGCGATCGAGATCCAGATCCGCGATCCAGCCGTGCTCGATGCCAGCGGGATCGAGACACATCTCGCGCTGGTGCCCGGCGCGGGCGCGCCGATCCCCGGCAAGGTCTTCCACCTGACTCCGCAGGAGCTGGCCGCCGCCGACATCTACGAGAGCGAGAATTACCGCCGCATCGAAGCCCCCCTCGCCTCGGGCAAGCGCGCCTGGGTCTATGTGAAGGCGTAGCTCAGGCCGGATTGTGCTTCGCCAGGAACGCCTCCAGCGCCTTCAGGAACTCCAGCCGGTCGGCGCCGCGCGAGAAATGATGGTCGGCCTCGGGCTGCTCGATATAGGTCACATCCTTGCCCGCGTCCTTCAGCCGGTCGACCATCACCCGCGACTGGTTGAGCGGCACGACCCGGTCCTTCTTGCCGTGAACGAGCAGCACGGGGATCGAGAAATCCTCGGCATGATAGAGCGGCGAGATCTGGCGGAAGTCCGGCGCCTGCGCCCGCAGCCAATCCTTGCGGCCCTGCGATCCCAGGAAGCTGCTGTCATAGCGGATCATGCGGTTGAGATCGGACACGCCGGCAAAGGAGACCGCGCAGCGATAGAGCTTGCCGTCGCGCTGCGCCGCCCGGAGCGCGGCATAGCCGCCATAGGAGGCGCCGACCATACATACCCGCCTGGGGTCGATCAGGCCCAGGTCGGAAAGCGCGGTCACGGCGTCGTTCAGGTCGTCCTGCATCGCCAGGCCCCATTGCCCCTCGCCCCGGGCGGTGAACGCCGTGCCATAGCCCGAGGAGCCGCGATAATTGGGCTGCACCACCGCATAGCCGCGATCGGCGAGGAACTGGGTCCACCAGTCCCATTCCTCGGTATCGCGGGCGAAGGGGCCGCCATGCGGCATCACGATCAGCGGCAGCCTGCCCGACTTGCCCTTCGGCATCGTCACCACCGCGGAAATCTCCAGCCCGTCGCGTGCCTTGTAGCGGATCGTGCGCACCGGGTGCATCAGCTTGAGGCCGATCGTGCTGTTGCCGGTGCTCAGCCGCGTCATCGAGCCATCGGCCTGGCGATAGAGGAAATAGGCGCCGGGTGCGCTCGGCCCGCCGGCATGGACCACGGCGACCGAACGGTCCTTGTTCAGCGAGACGATACGCGCGTCGCCGCCCTTGATCGTGGCGGCGACGGCCTTCTGCATCGCCTCCATCGCCGGATCGGTCCAGCGGATCGCCGGCCTGTCCTCGTCGACGCGCACGCCCAGATAGCCGGCGCCGGTGCCGTCGGAGACCAGGCCGCCGATGTCATGGCCCTTGCTGGCGAAAAGCTGCTTGCCGCGCGTCATGGTGGCGAGATCGAGCTCGTACAGCGCCGAATAGCCCTGCTCGTCGTCGGAGACCACCAGCGCCTTGTTCGGCTCGTTCAGGAACAGGGCAGGCACGGTCAGCCCCTCCCGAAAGCCCTTGGCGCGATCGATGACATGGAAGCTCGATCGCGCATCCTCGCGATAGACGACGCGCCGCGTGCGCCCGTCGAGCGTTCCGCCCACGCCCATCCGCACGATGCCCTGCGCATCGGCATACCAGCTGAACACGCCCTCCCGGCCGGTCATCACCAATTTCCGCTTGCCGGTCGCGATGTTGACTTCCTCGACCTGCGGCCAGAAGCCCGGTTCGTTCGAATAGATCGACGTCTGCGATGCCATCAGCACGCGCGGCGAACCGTCGTTCGCGGTCCAGATCAGGTCGTCGGCATCCTGCCCGGCATCGCGATTGGTGATGTTCACGAAATGGCCGTCCCTGGCGCTCACGCTCACCGCACGGGACACATACCATTTGTCGCCCTCGACCGGGGTAAGCTGGCCGACCCCGACCACCAGCCATTCGTCATTCACCCATTCCCACCAGTTCAGGTCCATCTCGTTGAGGCCGATCACGATCGGCTTCGATCCGTCGAGCGGGATCACGGCGAAATATTGCGTGCCGCCAACGGCGATCTTGGCAGCGAGCAGCTTGCCGTCGGGCGACAATTGGGGGGATTCGACCGCGGGCACTTCGGCGAACACCGCCGTATCGAGCGGCGCAGGCACCGTCTTCTTCGCCGGCACTTCCTGCTGTGCCTGCGCACCCATGGAAAGCACGGCAGCGATCACGCCCGCGACGCGCAGGCCGATTCCCCAATACTTCATTCTTCCCCCCAGGGATTCGCAATGACTTGAGCCCCGATGCTCGATTCTGTCGCGTTTCGATCTGCGCCGCAAGCGCCTGTTCGGTTGCCCCTTCGGGCCTGCATGGCTATCCCCACCCCCATGAAGCTCATCATCGGCAACAAGGCCTATTCGTCCTGGTCGCTGCGCGGCTGGCTGGCCTGCAAGCAATCCGGCCTTCCCTTCGAGGAAGCGGTCGTCCCGCTCTACGACCAGGATTGGGACAGGCGCCGCGAAGGCGACGAGTTCGCCCCGTCCTCGGGCAAGGTGCCGATCCTGTGGGACGGCGAGGCAGTGGTGTGGGACAGCCTGGCGATCGTCGAATATCTGAACGACAAGACCGGCAACACCCGCTTCTGGCCCAAGGACGATGCCGCCCGCGCCATGGCGCGATCGATGGCGGCGGAGATGCATTCGAGCTTCGCGGCGCTGCGCCGCAAGCACAGCATGAACATCCGCCAGGTCTATCCGCCCAAGACCCCCGATGCCGACGTGCTCCAGGATCTGTCGCGGATCATGGAGCTATGGGCACAGGCCCGCGCGCGCTTCGGCGGCGAAGGCGAGTTCCTGTTCGGCGCGTTCGGCGCGGTCGACATCATGTTCGCGCCGGTGGTGACGCGGATCGTCACCTATTCGCTGCCCGTGCCCCGCTTCGCCCAGGCCTATATGCTGGCGGTGCTCCAGCACCCCTTCCTCCAGGACTGGATCGCCGGCGCGCAGGAGGAGGATTGGGTGATCGAGCAGTTCGAGATGGCGCCGGCCTGATCGGGGAAACCCGCGGAAATCCGTGGGGCCGGCCTGTGCCGGTTGACTCATTTGACTCCCCGGGAGGGTTGGTTGACTCGGATGGGGCGGTAGCGGGATGCCCTAAAGTCGCACATTCCGCGCGGGCATGCGCGAGGGCGAATGCGTGCATATTCAGGCTGTCAAAGAGCGGCCGTCGATGCTTGCAGGCGAAATCCTACATTGCAAGGCGCGCCTCGCCTCCGAAGGCATGGGATGGATCGGTATCTGGCCTTTCATTCCTCTCCCCTTGATAGGGGAGAGGATAGCGAAGCTTGGCAGCTTGCTGCCTAGCGCAGCTTGGAGAGGGGTAGAGCGGAGCGCAGCTCCGCGCGGCTGCTGCGCAGCCGCCCACCCCTCACCCAGCTCCGACTAAGGCCGCGCAAGTGCGCGACCCAAGTCTGCGCAACCAGTGCGAGGTCGGATCGCGCCCCGCGCGATCCTCGAGCATGCGGGGCATGTTCGACCTCGCACTCCCCTCAAGGGGAGAGGGAAGGTAGGGCTGCCGTCCCGAAATCAGAACTCCGAACCGTCCTTGCGGCGGAAGTCCTCCCCCGCAGGCAGGTGCATGTCGATGTCGGGATAGTGGCAGTCCGTGTCGCCCGGCCGGCCGATCGCGACGAACACGCAATCCACATCGCTGCGGTTCTGGAGGACATGGCCGTTGCCGTCGTTCTTGGGGAACGCCGCGATGTCGCCGGGGCGCATCACCGTCTCGCCATTGTCATCGACCAGCACCGCCTCGCCGGCCAGCATCACCACGCATTCGTCCTCGCCCTCATGCCAATGGCGCTGCGACGACCAGGCGCCGGGCTTGAGCGTCACATGGGTCACCCCGAAGTCGCTCAGGCCGTTCGCCGGCCCCAGCCGGCGATACCAGCGCCCCTGCACCGGCCCGGCATAATGCGGCGGATAGCCGGTCGCATTGGTCTGCGGGATTGTATCGAGATCGAGCTTGGGCAATGCCGCCTCCACGGATTGATGGAGATAATGTGCCCGACGTCGTCGAACTCACCAAGGCGCTGATCGCCGCCGAGAGCATAACGCCCGCACGCGGGGAAGTGTTCGACGTGCTGGAGGCCGCGCTGCTGCCGCTGGGCTTTCGCGTCGAGCGCTTCGTCGAGGGCGAGGCGCCGGACGGGCCGGTCGAGAATCTGCTCGCGGTGCGCGGGGACAGCGGCCCGCATCTCGCCTTTGCCGGGCATCTCGACGTCGTGCCGCCGGGTGCCGGCTGGACCAGCGGCGCCTTCGCGCCCGAGATCCGCGGCGACCTGCTCTATGGGCGCGGCGCGGTGGACATGAAGGGATCGATCGCCGCCTTCGTCGCCGCGCTCGCATCCGCGCCCGCCAAGGGCATTGTCAGCCTGATCATCACCGGCGATGAGGAAGGCCCCGCCACCTATGGCACGCCGCGCCTGATCGAGCGCATGGCCGAGCGCGGCGTGCAGCCCGACATGTGCGTGGTCGGCGAGCCGAGCTCCGCCCACCGGCTGGGCGACACGATCAAGATCGGGCGGCGCGGCTCGACGGTGATCGACGTGGCGGTGATCGGGCAGCAGGGCCATGTCGCCTATCCGCACCTCGCCGACAATCCGGTGCCGCGCCTGATCCGCGCATTGGCCGAGATCGATGCGATCGAACTCGATACCGGCAATGCCTGGTTCCAGCCTTCGAACATCGAGGTCATCGATCTCGCGGTGGGCAATCCCGCGACCAACGTCATTCCGGGGCGCGCGGCGGCGCGGATCAGCATCCGCTTCAACGACATGCAGCGCGGCCCCGACCTGATCGCACGCATCGAGGCGATCGTGCGCCGCCATGCCCCGAACGCCGAGGTGAAGGGCCGCGTCTATGGCGAGGCGTTCCTGACCGAGCCGGGCGCGCTTTCCACGCTGGTCTCCGGCGCCGTCGAGGCGGTGCTGGGCATCACGCCCGAGCTTTCCACCACGGGCGGCACTTCCGACGCGCGCTTCCTCTCGCGGGTCTGCCCGGTGGTCGAGTTCGGGCTGGTCAATGCGACGATGCACAAGCTGGACGAAGCGGTGGCGGTGGCGGACCTGCGGGCGCTGGCGGAGGTCTATGCCGAGGTGTTGCGGCGGGCGCTCAGGATACCGCGCGCCTAGGCTCGACGGCACGCGCCCAGGCGAGGAAATCGTCCTCGGCCATCGGCTGGGCGATAGCATAGCCCTGGAGCACGTCGCAGCCGATCACGCGGAGCACCGCGGCCTGCGCGTCGCTCTCGATCCCCTCGGCCACCACTTCGCAGCCCAGGCCATGGATCAGCCCGATCACCGCCTGCGCGATCGTGCGCGCCTCGGGGTTCACCGCGACATGCTCGATCACGCTGCGATCGAGCTTGACCCGATCGATCGGCAAGTCGCGCAGCCGCGCCAGGTTCGAATAGCCGGTGCCGAAATCGTCGATCGCCACGCTCGCGCCATCGGCCCGGAGCGTCGCCACCGCCTCCAGCACTTCCTCGGAGCAATGCATCGCCAGCGTCTCGCTGAGCTCCAGCTCGAGCAGGTTGGCCGGCGCTTTGGCCGCCATCATCGCCTCGCGGAGGCGGCGGAAGAAGGTGACGTGATCGATCTCGCGCGGACTGATGTTGACCGTCAGCCGCTGCCGGATGCCGAGCCGCGCCCAGCGCGAGATCGTCTCCGCGACGCTGGTGACCACCCATTCGCCGATCTCGACGATCAGGCCGGTCTCCTCGGCGCGGCGGATGAAGGTGGCGGGCAGCTTGAGGCCGTCCGGGTGGCGCCAGCGCAGCAGCGCCTCGGCGGCGACGATGCGGCCGTCGCTCGCCGCTACCTGGGGCTGGAAGACCAGGGTGAACTGGCCCTTCTCCACCGCCACGCGCAGATCGCTTTCGAGCCGGGCGCGATCGGCCATCTCGGTGGCGAGCAGCTCGGTGAAATGCTCCACGCGGCCGCGGCCCTGCCCCTTGGCGTGATACATGGCGGCATCGGCGGCGCGCATCATGTCGTGCAGCGTCGTGCCGTGCTCGGGGCGCCGGGCAATGCCCACCGAGGCGCCGATCGAGACTTCCTGATCGGCCAGGTCGAAGGGTTCGGAGAGCGCGAACAGGATGCCGCGGCCGATCCGGTCGGCCTCGCGCAGGTCGCGCAGATCGGGGAAGAACATCGTGAACTCGTCGCCGGCCAGCCGCCCGATCAACGGCGGGCGGACGTCCCCCTCGGCGGCGAACCGGTCGGCCACCGCGCGCAGCCGATTGGCGACCATGCCCAGCAGCACGTCGCCGGTGGCATGGCCGAGCGTGTCGTTGACCGACTTGAAGCGATCGAGATCGATGAAATAGAGCACCGCGGTCACGCCCTGGGG
Organism: Sphingomonas sp. dw_22; assembly: GCF_018449795.1. Lineage (GTDB taxonomy): Bacteria > Pseudomonadota > Alphaproteobacteria > Sphingomonadales > Sphingomonadaceae > Sphingomonas. The sequence continues at coordinate 46,038 of NZ_JAAVVE010000007.1, read as the reverse complement.
CAGATCGACCAGCACCCGCTCGACGGTGCGGCGGAAATTGGTGCGGTTGGCGAGGCCGGTCACCGGATCGAACATCGCCAGCCGCTGGACGCTTTCCAGATTGGCGTGGAGCTGGTGGAACAGCCCGTCCATCGCATGGGCGAGCGCGGGGACCGACTGGCGCACTTCGTCGGGAACTTCGCTTTGCAGGTCGCCATTGGCCGCGGTGGTGAGGCGATCGATCGCCGCGTCGATCGCGCCGGCGGTCGAGGCGATGGTGCGTTCGGCCGACGCCCAGCACATCACGCCGCAGACGATCGAGACGATCAGCGCGCGGCCGGCACTCTCGACCGTGATCTGCATCGGCTCGGCGACAGCCGTCAGCGCGAGGATGAACGCCACCGCTCCGGCGCATATCGCGAAGGCGATTGCGCGACTTTTGAGCGAAATGCCTTCCACCTGCGACTCTGTCCCCAAACCACCGTTACCGGGCGCCCCCGCCCGGGTTCAGAAGGTCAGGATGCTGGCAGAGAGAGGTTAAGAAATTCGCTGTGGTGCAGGTTTCGGACGGCGCAGCACGATATAGAGCGCGCCCGTTCCGCCATGCCTGGGATGCGCGGCGCGCACCGCCGCGATCCGATCGGCATGGCGCGAGGAGGCGAGCCAATCGCCCACCGCCGCGCGAATCGCGCCGCGGGCGTGGGGGCGCTCCGATTCGGGCCGGGGCGGCTTGCCGGTGATGAGCAGCAGCACCCGGTCTCCCCGCGCGATCGCCTGGGCGAGGCCGAAATCCAGGCGGTCATAGGCAGAGGCGAGATTGTGGCCGTGCAGGTCGATCGCGCTCTCGGGCGAGACCAGGCCGCGCGACAGGCGGCGGTCCCAGGAGCCGTCGAGGGTGTTGCTCTCCTCCCTGCGGGCGGGGAGAGGCTGGATGCGAGCGGCGGGAGGCTTGGTAAGGCGCATCGCCGGCTTCGGCGGTGCGGGAACGGACTGCGCCTGCTCCTCCGCCTTGGCCGCCGCGACCGGCTTTTCGGGCGGAGGCGCCTTGGCGGGCCTCAGCGGCGTCACCGTGGCGATCACCCGCTTCCACAGCGCCGCTTCCTCGGGCGCCAGCGTGCGGCGCCCGTGGCCGCTCACGGATTTGCGGGAGCGAGAACTGGCACAGCGAGCCGGGCCAGCGTGCCCTTGGGCAGCAGCAGCCAGGCCGTGCCGCGCGCGGACATGCCGCCGGCGATCGCGCGCGCATCCTCGCCCGCGCCCCAGAAGGTGTCGATGCGGTTCGGCCCCTTGATCGCGCCGCCGGTATCCTGGGCGATCCACAGGCCGGTCGCGTCGGTGCGGTCCATCGAGAGGAACACGGGCGCGCCGAGCGGCACGAACTTCGGATCGGCGGCGGCGCTCACCCAGCCGGTCACCGGATGGCCCATCGCGCCCAGCGGGCCCGCGCCGGTCAGCTCCTTGAAGAACACGAAGCTCTTGTTCTCGCGCATGATCGCCGCCCCTTCCTCGGGGTGGTCGCGCAGATAGCCCATGATGCCCTGCATCGATGCCTGGCCGGGGCCAAGCAGCCCGCGGTCGCGCATCAGCTTGCCGATGCCGGTATAGTCGCGGCCGTTCTGCCCAGCATAGCCGATCCGCATCACGCCGCCGTCGGGCAGGTGCAGCCGGCCCGAGCCCTGGACCTGGAGGAAGAAGATCTCGACCGGATCGGCCGCCCAGGCGATCACCGGGGCATGGCTCGCAAGCGCGCCGGCCTCGATCTCGCCGCGATCGAAATAGGGCACGAAGCTCTTGGCCTTCACCCGGCCGCGGATGCGCTTGCCCTTCAGGTCGTCGGAAAACAGGCCGAGATCGACTTCGATCAGATCGTCGGGAACGCCGTAGATCGGCACTTCATAGCCATGCCGGCGATCGCGCGACCCGGCGATCTCGGGCTCGTAATAGCCGGTGGCGAAGGCTTGGCCGTCGGCGACCTGCACCGTCTCGAACCAGCGCGCGAAGAAGGCGGGCGCATCGCGCGACGGCCAACTCGCGGCGGCGGCGCAGGCATCGGCCCAGTCGGCGCCGCGCGTCAGGCCGGTCGCATCGGTGCGGCGCTGGAGCGTGGGGCAGGAGATGCGGAAGGCCGCCAGCGCGCGCTCGGCGCCCTGCTGGGTGATAGGCAGCGTATCGACGGCAGGTCCGGGGAGCAGCCCCGCGCCGGCGGCGGTCGTCACGCCGGTGGGCATGGCGGGCGCCGGAGCGGGCGGGAGCGGGATTGCCGGGGTCGGCTGGCGCGCGGGCAGGTTGGCCGGGGTTTCGGGAAGCGCGGCGGGCCGGGTGGCCCTGGGCGCCTCCGTTTCGCGCGGTGCCGGCGCGGGTCTCTGCCCCGGGGAAGGCGGAACGATGCCGCTCGAACATGCGCCCAGAAGCGCCGCGAGCGCCACCCCTCCCCAGATCCGCATCATGCCTCTCAGGCTTCGTCGGTTTCGACGAGCTTCCAGTTGGGATCGTCGCTGCGCAGGTTGCGCGCGAAGGTCCAGATGTCGTGCGTCTCGACCGCGTCGGTGAGCGAGCCGGCGACGACATTGCCGTCCTGATCGCGCGTCACCGCCGCGATATCGGCATCGAAGCGCACCACGATCCGCGCGACGCGCCCCTCGACCGAGGCTTCGGAGATGACCGCGCGCTCGATCGCGACCAGCCGGTTCTCCAGCACATGGCCCGCCGCCTTGCGATCGGCGATCGCCTGGAGGAAGCCGGCGCGGACATCGTCCTCGACCAGCCAGCCCAGCGTCTCCTCATCGCCCTTCCAATAGGCTTCGAGGATCATCTTGTAGGCGGACTTGGCGCCTTCGACGAACTGCGCCACGTCGAAGCTCGAATCGGCGTTGACCACGGCGCGCAGGCCCGTCTCGGCGCCCGCCTCGATCGTGCGGTTGCCGGTCTCGCGGACTTCGGGGACGACATCGATGGTGCGCGGCATCGGCGCGGCGGCGAGGCGCTCCTCCGCCGGCTTCGGCAGCGCCTGCTCATGGCCGGTGCGCTTGCCGAGCACCGTATAGAGCCTGAGCGCCAGAAAGCCTGCCACCATCGCGAAAAGAATGACGTAGAACACCGCGCCTCCAAAAGCCCGGTACGGGCTACACTCTTGCAGACCTACATAAGCCCTCCCGCCCCGGGATTCAAATCGGGAGACTTACCCACCGATTGCACGGCTGGCGCCTGCCTGCTAGGCGCGCGGCGTACTTAACGCGCCTGATGCGCGAAACTTTCCAGAATAAGAGGAAACTTCTGATGGCAGAGAACGACACCGCCGAATTCGGCGAGCCCCTGGCGAACGGCGAAGACACCGCCCCGCAGGCCGGCGTGCTGTCGCAATATGTGAAGGATTTCTCGTTCGAGAACCCGAATTCGCCCGCCATCTACCAGGCGCAGACCCCGCCGGCGATCGACGTGCAGTTCAACATCGGCTCGGGCAAGATCGCCGACGACGTGTTCGAAGTCGTGCTGAAGATCGAAGTCCGCGCCCAGGCCGGCGATCAGGTCGCGTTCCTGGTCGACCTTTCCTATGCTGGCCTGTTCGGCCTGCGCAACATTCCGCAGGACCAGCTCGACGCCTTCCTGCTCGGCGAAGCGCCGCGCATCCTGTTCCCCTTCGCCCGCCGCGTGCTGGCCGATGCCGTGCGCGACGGCGGCTTCCCGCCGCTGATGCTCGAGCCGATCGATTTCGGCGGCATCTACCTCCAGCAGCGCGCGCAGCAGGCCCTCGCCGAGGGGCAGGAAGCCGGTCACGCTTGAGGATCGGGGAACGGATGCACGATGCCGCCGTTCCCCGCCCCTTTTGACGCACTAGTGCCGCGATGAAGCTCGCCCGCGCTCTGGGTTCGGTCGGCGGCCTGACGCTCGCCAGCCGCGTGCTGGCGCTGGTCCGCGATTCGCTCCAGGCGCGCTATGTCGGCGCCAATTTCGCGTCCGACGCCTTTCTGGTCGCCTTCCGCCTGCCGAACATGTTCCGCTCCTTCTTCGCGGAAGGGGCCTTCGCATCGGCGTTCATCCCGATGTTCAACCGCAAGCTGGGCGAGACGGGCGAGCGCGGCCCCGCTTTCGATTTCGCCGAACGGACGCTGGCGGTGCTGTTCGCCTTCCTGGCCGCGATGACCGTCGTCATGCTCGTCGCCGCATGGCCGCTCACCGCCTTTCTCTCGGGCGGCTTCGCCCGGCAGCATCCGAGCCATGAGCAATTCGCCTTCGCGGTGGAGCTCAGCCGGATCACCATTCCCTATCTGATGCTGATCTGCCTCGCCTCGCTGCTGGGCGGCATCCTCAATTCGCTCGACAAATTCTGGGTGAATGCCGCGGCGCCGATCCTGCTCAACATCGCGATGGTGGCGGCGCTCTTCTTCTTCAACGGCACCCCCTATGAGACCGCGCGGGCGCAGGCGATCGCGGTGCCGCTGGGCGGGCTGCTCCAGCTCGGCTGGCTGGCGGCGGCCTGCCGCGCATCGGGCGTGTCGCTCCGGCCCCGCCTGCCCCGGCTCGATCCGGAAGTGCGGCAGCTCATGAAGCTCATCCTGCCCGCCGCCGTGGGCGCCGGGGCGGTGCAGCTCAACCTCGTCATCTCGACCGCGCTTTCGGGCTATCTGCTCGACGCGGGCTCGATCTCGTACATCTATTATGCCGACCGGCTGAACCAGTTGCCGCTGGGCATGATCGGCATCGGGCTCGGCACGATCCTGCTCCCCACCATCTCCCGCCTGCTCGGCAAGGGCGCCGAGGCCGAGGCGATGGAGACGCAGAACCGGGGCATGGAGCTGGCGCTGTTCCTCACGCTGCCGGCGATGGTCGCGCTGGTCGTCGCGGCCGAGCCGATCGTGCGCGGCCTGTTCCAGTACGGCCATTTCACGCCCACCGACACGGTGAAATGCGCCTGGGCGCTCGCCGGCTTCTCGATCGGGCTGCCCGCCTATGTGCTCGTGAAGGTGCTGACGCCGGGCTATTATGCGCGGCAGGATACCAAGACGCCGGTGCGCTACGCGATCATCTCGGTAGGGGTGAACATCGCGTGCAACCTCGCGCTGATCCCGCTGATCGGCCATGTCGGCCCGCCGCTGGCGACGGCGATCTCATCGAGCGTCAACACCTTCATGCTCTATCGCACGCTGCGCGCGCGCGGCCATTTCGTTGCCGACGCCCAGTTGAAGCGCCGCCTGCCCCGCCTCGCGCTCGCCGCGCTGCTGATGGGCGTGGCGCTCTATGGGTTCGACTGGCTGCTCGATCCGTGGCTGAACGGCCATATCGTCGCGCGTTATGGCGCGCTGATCGTGCTGGTGGGCGCGGGTTGCGCGATCTATGCGATCGCCTGCTTCGTGACGCGCGCCTTCCTGATTTCGGACCTCAAGGCGCTGGTGCGGCGGCGGGCGGCACGCTAGGGAGCCGCGTCCCTGACATCGCTACGCGGCTGCGCCCCCGCCGTCTCGGACCCGCGGCCCGTCCAAAGGCCGAACGGTCAATCCGGGCGCGGAGTAAGCTATCATGCGCGTCGTTTCCGGCATCCAGACCACCGGCAATCTCCACCTCGGCAATTATCTGGGGGCGATCAAGCAGTGGGTGGCGATGCAGGATCAGAGCGAATGCCTGTTCTTCCTCGCCGATCTCCATGCGCTGACCGGCAATATCTCGCCTGCGGAGCTCGCCAATTCGACGATCGAGATGGCAGCGACGCTGCTCGCCTCGGGCATCGACGATCGCTCGGTGCTGTTCAACCAGGCGCGCGTCCCCGCCCATGCCGAATTGTGCTGGATCCTTCAGGGCACCGCGCGGATGGGCTGGCTCAACCGCATGACCCAGTGGAAGGACAAGGCCGGCAAGAACCGCGAGGGCGCGAGCGTCGGGCTCTTCACCTATCCGGTGCTCCAGGCGGCCGATATCCTGGTTTATCAGGCGACGCATGTCCCGGTGGGCGAGGACCAGAAGCAGCATCTGGAGCTGGCGCGCGACGTCGCGGCCAAGTTCAACACCGATTTCGGCGTGGACCTCTTTCCCCTGCCCGAGCCGTTCATCTCGAAGGCCGCGCCGCGGATCATGTCCTTGCGCGACGGCAGCGCGAAGATGTCCAAGTCCGATCCTTCGGACCTGTCGCGGGTCAACCTGATCGACGATGACGACACGATCGCCGCCAAGTTCCGCAAGGCCAAGACCGATCCCGAGCCGCTGCCCGATTCGTTCGATGCGCTGGCCGAGCGGGCCGAGGCGCGCAACCTGGTGACGATCTATGCCGCGCTCGCGGACGTGGAGCCGCAGGCGGTGGTTTCGCAGTTCGCGGGGCAAGGCTTCGGCGCGTTCAAGCCGGCGCTGGCGGACCTCGCCATCTCGGTGCTGGCTCCGATCCGCGAGCGGCTGACCCGGCTGCTCGACGATCGCGCCGAAGTGGGCGCCCAGCTCGCCAAGGGCGCCGCGCGCGCCAACGCACTGGCCGAGCCGACGCTGCGGGCGGCGCAGCAGGCGGTGGGGTTGCAGGTCTGAAAGCCGTCGCGTCGTCACGGCGTTGCGCGAGGAAAATGGTTCGCGCAACGCCGTGACGACGCGACGATTTTCGGGAAATGCCTGCGGTACGAATCGGCGCCGATAAAATCTTGGGGTGGAGGGCTGACCCTTAAAGCGCCCCGCTCTCGGAACACCTCCACCCCGTCCGCCCCGGGGAGGGGCGGAAATCTGCCGTATCAGCCCTCCAACGTGCGCATCAGCGCCCGGACGGCCCCGTCGATCTCGACATCCTTGCCGCGCAGATCCTCGATCCGCTTGACCGCGTGGATCACGGTCGAATGGTCGCGATTGCCGAACTTGCGGCCGATCTCGGGCAGCGATCGCGTGGTCAGGCGCTTCGCCAGATACATCGCGATCTGGCGCGGCCGGGCGATCGCCACCGCGCGGCGCTCGGAGATCAGGTCGATCTGCTTCACTTCGAAATGCGCCGAGACCGCGCGCTGGATCTCGTCGATCGTGATGCGGCGCTGGCTGCTGCGCAGCACCTCGCCCAGCACCGTCGTCGCGAAATCGATCGTGATCGTCTCGTTCGACAGGTTCGCATAGGCGAGCAGCCGGTTGAGCGCGCCTTCGAGCTCGCGGACGTTCGAGGTGATCCGCGCCGCCAGCAGGTCCGCCACTTCGGCGGGCATGTCGACCGCGGGCATGTCCTCCAGCTTGCGGGCGATGATCGCGCGGCGCAGCTCCAGCTCGGCCGGCTTGATGTCCGCCACCAGCCCCGAGCCCAGCCGGCCCGCGAGCCGCGTCTCGAAGCCCTCGAGCGCCTGGGGCGCGCGATCGGCGGCGACCACCAGCCGCTTGCCCGAGCCCATGAACTCGTTGACGGTGTGGAAGAATTCCTCCTGCGTCGCGTCCTTGCCGCCGATGAACTGGAGATCGTCGATCATCAGCAGGTCGACCGAGCGCAGCCGCGTCTTGAAGGCGTGGGTATCCTTGTTGCGCAGCGCCTGGACGAACTCGAACATGAAGCGCTCGCCGGTCGAATAGATCGCGGTGGCGTGCGGATTGGCTGCGAGGAACGCATGGCCGATCGCGTGCATCAGGTGCGTCTTGCCCTGGCCGGTGCTCGCATGGAGATAGAGCGGGCTGAAGCGCGGGCTGCCCGGCTCGGCCACGGTCATCGCAGCGTTGAACGCCACGCGGTTGCTCGCATCGACGACGAATCGATCGAAGGTGAAGCGCGGATCGAAGCTGGGGCGCTCGGCCGGAGTCGCGATGTTTGCGGCGGCCGGGCGCGGCTCCGCCTTGAGCACGGCCGGCGCCTCCGTCACCGTCTCGATCGAGACGGTGCGGATCGCCGGCAGTACGGCGCGGAATTCGAGCAGCAGGCGCTCGGCATAGTGATTCTTCACCCACTGCGTCATGAACGCGGAAGGCAGGCCCAGACGGACGGTGCTCGAATCCTTCTCCTCGATGAGGACGACCGGCTTCAGCCACTGATCGAACAGGCGCTGGCCCGCAGAGCGGCGCAGATTGCCCCGCACATGCGACCACGCCTTTGTGACTGCCTCCATCCCATCCTGCTCCAAGGCTTTTACTTGAGTCACAACGACGCAATCCTCCCTCGCGGGAAGCGTATTCCCCCCGCGCACTGTTTCGTTCCGACCTGAGGCCCCACGCAGCCGGACATTGCCCCCGGGCTGACGATCAGGCTTCGCTAAACCCGGCGGTAGAACTCGGCCGGGAGGGTTGTTTTAAGTACCGGAATTCGAGTCGAGCAAGACCCCGGCATGTAAAGATTCTGAAATAGTTTGGTTGACACGCCACGACTCAAGGAAATCCGCCATTTGCAGATTTCACCCCTTAGAAATCAACAGCTTAGCATATAAAAGCGGGCGTGAAGACACGCGACTCGTTGGGTTTCCGCGCATTGCGCGATTCATGAAGCCGCGTTTACCAAAAGAACATTTCGCGCACGCGAAAAGCCCCGCCGGAGAGAACCGACGGGGCAATCGTTACGAAAAAGTGACGATTATGCGAGAGTTGCGAGACGCTTTGTAAGCCGCGAGAACTTGCGCGAAGCCGTGTTCTTATGGAGCACGCCCTTGGCGACGCCGCGCGCCAGCTCGGGCTGCATCGCAGCCAGCGCGGCGGTCGCCGCGGTCTTGTCGCCGGCTTCGAGCGCCGACTCGGCCTTCTTGACGAAGGTGCGGATGCGGCTGACGCGCGCACCGTTAATCTCGGCACGGCGATCGTTGCGACGGATGCGCTTCTTCGCTTGCGGCGTATTCGCCATTACATCTCGTTCCTAAGCTTAATGTAGAAGGGCGCGGGACCATTGCCCACGCCCGGAAAGACGGGCCCTTTACCGCCGGATGCGATTCGGGTCAACCATTACCGCCGGCATTACCGCTGGCACTTCGGACACCAGAAGGTGGAGCGCCCGCCGTCCACGCGCCGCTCCACCGTGCCGCCGCACGCGCAGGGCTCGCCCTCGCGGCCATAGACGCGCCACTGGTTGGAGAAATAGCCAAGCTCGCCGGACGGGCGGGCATAGTCCCTGAGCGTCGATCCCCCCGCCTCGATCGCCGCCACCAGCACCTCGCGGATCGCGCCGACCAGCCTGGCGAGGCGCGGCGCGGTGATGGTGCCGGCTGGGCGAGTCGGCGCGATGCCGGCGACGTGCAGCGCCTCGCACACATAGATATTGCCCAGCCCCGCCACGACTCGCTGATCGAGCAGCAGCGCCTTCACCGGAGCGATCCGGCCCTCGAACGCGGCCTCCAGATGCGCGGGCGTGAAATCCGGGCCGAGCGGCTCCGGGCCGAGCGCGGTGAAGGCGGGCCATGCGTCGAGCGAATCGCTCGGCACCAGATCGAGCGAGCCGAAACGCCGGGCATCGTTGAGCGCGAGCCGGTGCTGCGCGGTCTCGAGCACGAAATGGTCGTGCTTGCCCAGTTCCTCGGGATCGATTCGCCAGCGGCCCGACATGCCGAGATGGAAGACGAGCGTGTCGCCGCGATCGGTGCCGATCAGGCCGTATTTGGCGCGCCGGCCGAGCCCGGTGACGCGCGCGCCGGTGAGCCGCTGGCCGAGATCGGGCGGGAACGGCCGGCGCAGGTCGGCACGCCGCAGGATCACGCGCTCGATCGCCGCGCCCTGCAACACCGGCTCCAGGCCGCGCACGGTGGTTTCGACTTCGGGAAGCTCTGGCATCGGCTACCCCCTAGCCCCGCCTTCCCGGCCCCGCTAGAGCCGCTCCATGCCCGACACCGTCTCCTTCGGCTATGAGGACGTAGCCCCCGAGGAAAAGACCCGCCGCGTCGGCGAGGTCTTCTCCAGCGTCGCCTCCAAATACGACCTGATGAACGATGCCATGTCCGGCGGGCTGCATCGGCTGTGGAAGGACCATTTCGTCCGCAAGGTGAAACCGCGCGCCGGCGAGCATATCCTCGACATGGCCGGCGGCACCGGCGACATCGCCTTCCGCATGGCCCCCTCCGGCGCGGCGATCACCGTCGCCGACATCAATCCGGAGATGCTCGCGGTCGGCGTCGAGCGCGCGGCCAAGCGCGGCATCGACGGGCTGGTGTGGAGCGAGGCGAACGCCGAGACGCTGCAATTCCCCGACCGGTTCTTCGACGCCTATACGATCGCGTTCGGCATCCGAAACGTCACCGACATCCCCAAGGCGCTGCGCGAGGCGCACCGCGTGCTGAAGCGCGGCGGGCGGTTCTTCGTGCTCGAATTCTCGACCACCCAGTGGCCGGGCTTCGCTGAAGTGTACGACGCCTATTCGCATCGCCTGGTGCCCAGGCTCGGCCAGCTCCTCGCCCAGGATGCGGAAAGCTATCGCTATCTGATCGAATCGATCCGCCGCTTCCCGGACATGCCGACCTTCGAGCGGATGATCGGCGAGGCCGGCTTCGTCCAGACCCGGGTCGAGCCGCTGCTCGGCGGGCTGGTGGCGATCCATAGCGGCTGGAAGATCTGATCCGCCCGTGACCGCTCCCCCCGTCCATCTTTACCGCCTGCTCAAATGGGGCCGCATCCTCGCGCGGCACGGCGCGCTCACCGGCATCGAGCGCGATCCCAACACGCCGCGCCCGGTGCGCCGCCTCGCGCGCATCGCCCGGTTCGGCGCGCGCGTGCCCGCCGTGCCGCGCTACGCCGATGCGTTCCAGGCGATCGGCCCCGCCGCGATCAAGCTCGGCCAGACGCTCGCCACGCGCCCCGATCTGGTCGGCGAGGCCGCGGCACGCGATCTGCTGCGCCTTCAGGACGCGCTGCCCCCGGTTCCCTTCGCGGTGATCCGCGAGCGGATCGAATCGAGCCATGGCAAGAAGCTGGAAGCGATGTTCGCCGAGATCGAGGAGAAGCCGATCGGCGCCGCCTCGATCGCCCAGGTTCACCGGGCGGTGACGACCGACGGCAAGCGCGTCGCGGTGAAGGTGCTGCGGCCGGGTATCGAGGCAGAGTTCGCCAAGGCGATCGACACCTATGAATGGGCGGCTGCCCAGGTCGAGGGCATGGGCGGCGAAGCGTCGCGCCTGCGCCCGCGCCTCATCATCGAGACCTTCAAGCGCTGGACGGCACGCGAGCTCGACCTGCGCCGCGAGGCCGCTTCCGCATCCGAGCTTGCCGAAGGGATGCAGGCCGAGCCCGATTTCGTCGTCCCCACGATCGACTGGCAGCGCACCACCGGCAAGGTGCTGACGCTCGAATGGATCGACGGCATCAAGCTATCGGACGTCGATGCGCTGGTCGCCGCCGGGCACGACACCACCGCGCTCGCCGGCAAGCTGATTCGTGCCTTCCTGCGCCAGGCGATCGCCGAGGGCTTCTTCCATGCGGACATGCACCAGGGGAACCTCTTCGCGCTTCCCGACGGCCGCATCGCCGCGATCGATTTCGGCATCATGGGCCGGATCGACCGGCGCGCCCGCGTCTGGCTCGCCGAGATCCTCTACGGGCTCATCACCGGCAACTACAAGCGCGTCGCCGAGATCCATTTCGAGGCGGGTTATGTTCCCGCGCACCACAATGTCGCCGAGTTCGCGACGGCGCTGCGCGCGGTGGGCGAGCCGATGCGCGGGCTGCCGGTCAAGGACATGTCGGTCGGCGCGATGCTCGACGGGCTGTTCAACATCACCCGCGATTTCGACATGCAGACCCAGCCGCACCTGCTGCTGCTCCAGAAGACGATGGTGATGGTGGAAGGCGTCGCGCGCACGCTCGATCCCGATATCAATTTGTGGGAGACTTCCGCCCCCTTCGTGCGCGAATGGCTCCGCACCGAGCTGGGGCCGGAGGCGGCGGTCGCCGATCGTCTGGTCAAGGATTTCCGCACCTTGCTGCGCCTGCCCGATCTGATCCGCAATATCGAGCTGCGCTATCCCGCGCCCGGCGGCGCCCCGCCCGCGCCGCCGCTCAAGGAGATCCAGGTCGTCCGGGTCGGCGGCGGCTGGCGCTATGCGGCGGTGGCGATCATCGCCCTGGCGGCCGGCGTGGGGGCGACCCTGCTGCTGACATGAAGCCGCGCCGCATCTTCTGGACCGGCACGCCGAGCCGCTTCGCCGCCCTCAGCCGCAACAAGGCGCGGCTCGCGCTGCTTGCGCTCGTCCTGCTCCTCGCCGCATGCCTTTCCGCGCTGAGCGTGCCCCAATCCGCGACCGGCGCCTCCGCCAGCGGCGTGGACCAGGAGATGACCGACCTCGCGCTTTACGAGCGGGTTTCGGCCGGGGTGAAGGGCGGCGACAATTACTATGTCTCGGCCGCCACCGCGCTGCGTGCCGGCCGTTATCCGCTGCGGCCGTTCCTCACCTTCCGCCTGCCGGCGCTCGCCGTCATCCAGGCGGCGATACCCGAATGGGCGACGAACGCGATGCTGTTCGCGCTGGTGCTGGCGACCATGATCGCATGGGGCGCGCGGCTGGGCGCGGCCCTGCCCCGCTGGCTGCCGCGTGTCGCCACGCTGCTGCTGATGCTCGGATCGCTGATCGCCTTCCTCCAGTCCGAGCTGGCCGCCTTCCATGAGATCTGGGCCGGGCTGCTCGTCGCGCTCTCGCTGGCGCTGCGCCGGCCGGGACGCTGGATCGAGGCGGTGGCGATCGGCCTGGCGGCGATGCTGATCCGCGAGACCGCCGCGCTCTATGTGGTAGTGATGGCGCTGATGGCCTGGCTGGAGGGCCAGAAGCGCGAGGCGCTGGGCTGGGGCGCGGCGCTGCTGGTCTTCGCGGCGGTGCTGGGCGTCCATGCCTATGCCGTCTCCGGCGTCACCGGGCCGCTCGACGCGCGCTCGCCGGGCTGGCTCGGGCTCAACGGCTTCGGCTTCTTCGTGGAGTCGCTCAGCGTCTCCACCGCGCTCCAGATCCTGCCGCTCTGGATCGCCGCGCTGCTGGTGGGCCTGTCGCTGTTCGGCTGGGCGAGCTGGAACGATTCGCTGGGGCTGCGCATGTTCGTGCTGCTGGCGGTCTATGCGCTGGCGATCGGCCTGTTCGCGCGGCTCGACACCTTCTATTGGGCGCTGATGATCGCGCCGGTATCGCTGGTGGGGCTGGTCTTCGTACCCGACGCGCTGCGCGACCTGTTCGTCCGCGCGCTCGACAGGCGGCGGATCACGGTTACAAAGGTGACGCGATGAAACGCATCCTGCTCATCGTCGGCGGCGGCATCGCCGCCTACAAGGCCGCCGAGCTGATCCGGCTGTGCCGCAAGGCCGGGATCGGCGTGAAATGCGTGCTGACCGAGGGCGGCCAGCATTTCGTCACGCCGATGACGCTCGCCGCGCTCTCCGAGAATCAGGTCTATACCACGCTGTGGGATCTGAAGGACGAGACCGAGATGGGCCATATCCAGCTCAGCCGCGAGGCGGACCTGGTCGTGGTCGCGCCGGCCACCGCCGATCTGCTGGCGAAGATGGCCGCCGGCATCGCCAGCGATCTCGCCACCACTTTGCTGCTCGCCACCGACAAGCCGGTGCTGGCCGCGCCCGCGATGAACGTGCGCATGTGGCAGCACGCCGCCACCCGCCGCAACGTCGCGACGCTGCGCGGCGACGGCGTGACGGTGCTGGAGCCCGACGAAGGCCCGATGGCGTGCGGCGAATATGGCCCCGGACGCATGCCCGAGCCGCCGGCGATCCTCGCGGCGATCCAGGCCGCACTGGATTCGGGTTCCAGTGCATCGAAGCGGCTCACCGGCAAGCATATCCTCGTCACCGCCGGCCCCACGCATGAGCCGATCGATCCGGTGCGCTACATCGCCAATCGCTCCTCAGGCCGCCAGGGCTTCGCCATCGCCGAGGCACTGGCCCGGCTGGGCGCGCGCGTGACTTTGGTCAGCGGCCCGGTGACGCTCGCCACGCCCGCCGGCGTCACCCGCATCGATATCGAGACCGCACGGGAGATGGCGGAGGCGGTAGAGGCCGCGCTTCCCGCCGATGCCGCGGTGATGGTCGCCGCCGTGGCCGACTGGCGCGCCGATACCGCGCTCCAGAAGATCAAGAAGGGCGATGCGCCGCCCAGCCTCCAGCTCTCCGAGAACCCGGACATCCTCGCGCAGCTCGCCCATGGCCCGCGCCGTCCGAAGCTGGTCGTGGGCTTCGCCGCCGAAACCGAACGAGTCATCGAGCATGCCACCGCGAAAAGGACTCGCAAGGGCGCCGACTGGATTGTCGCGAACGACGTTTCGGGCGATGTGATGGGCGGTGAAGCCAATAGCATCCATCTGGTCACTGCCGACGGCGTCGAGCATTGGGAGCGCCTGCCCAAAAGCGAAGTCGCGCGCCGGCTGGCGGAACGGATCGCCGATGCGCTCTAGCCTGTTCGTCCTCCCCCTGCTGCTTGCCGGATGCACCGCGACCGTGCCGCAGAGCCCCGCGCTCGCGCCGGCGCCGACCGGCCTCTACACCGAGACCTTCGGCCCGGCCTCCGGCGCCGCGGTGCGGACGCTGATCGTCGTGCTCCATGCCGACGGCCAGCCGAGCCATTATGCCTTCGCCGCCGCCGCCGCCCGTGCGGTGCCGCAGAGCGCGGCGGTCGCGGTGCTGCGCCCCGGCTATGCCGACGGCACCGGCCACAGCTCGCCGGGTGATCGCGGGAGCGGCACCGGCGACAATTACACGGTCGATCGCATCACGGCGGTAGGCGATTCGATCACGGCGCTGCGTGCCCGCTACCCCAAGGCCCACACCATCCTGGTCGGCGATGCGGGCGGCGCGGCCATCGCCGCCAATCTCGCCGGCACGCGGCCAGGGCTGCTGGACGGCATGGTGCTGGTCTCCTGCCCCTGCACCCTGCCGGAATGGCGCGCGCGGATGCAGAAGCAGGATCCCGCCTGGGGCAGCACCGTCACCAGCCTCGATCCGCTCAAGACCTCGGGCGGCGTGCTGCCGAGCCTGCGCGCCGCCGTGCTGGTCGGCGCCGACGATTCGGTCACCCCCATCCCCTTCTCGCGCGCCTATGCCGAGGCGCTGACGCTGCGCGGCGTCGCCACCGATTACCGGATCGTACCGGGCAAGGGGCATGAGCTGCTGAACGACCCCGAAGTGCTCGCCGCCACCACGCGACTTGCCGCCGCGCTCGCAAAGAAAAGCTGAGATGTTCCCACCGATTCGAATCGCGCTTCTGCGCCTGCCGCATGGCGAGGGTTTGCCGCTTCCCGCCTATACCACCGAGGGTGCCGCGGGGATGGACGTCGTCGCGGCCGAGGATCTCGTGCTCGCGCCGGGCGCCCGCCATGCGGTGGCGACCGGCTTCGCCATGGCGATCCCCGCGGGCTATGAGGTCCAGGTCCGCCCGCGCTCGGGCCTGGCGCTCAAGCACGGCATCACCTGCCTCAACACCCCCGGCACGATCGACAGCGACTATCGCGGCGAGGTAAAGGTGATCCTAGCCAATCTTGGTGACGCGCCTTTCACCATTGGGCGCGGAGACAGGATCGCACAGCTCGTGCCCGCGCCCGTGCAGCGCGCGGAGCTCGACGAGGTCGGGTCGCTCGATGAAACCATGCGGGGAAGCGGCGGCTTCGGATCGACGGGCATATGATCGCGGCATTGGCATTGGTGATGGCGCTGCAGAACGCGCCGATAGACTGGGAGAGCCTTGCGCCGCTCCCCTATCGCGCGCCGCCGGTCGTGACCGGGGAGATGCAGGCCTTCGTCCAGCGCGAAGTGGCCGCGCGCAAATGCCCGGTCGCCCCGGCGGGCGGCCAATCGGTGACGATCGACGTCGCCGTGCTGGTCGATGCGAGCGACGGCATCCGCACCAGCATTCCCCGCGCGATCCAGTGCCCGACGGTCGAACAATATGCGGCAGCCCTTGTCGCGGGCTTCGCGCGCAACAATCTGCTCCCGCGCACGACGCCGAGCGAGCAATGGTACAAGACCAGCCTGACCTTCACCTGGAAATGACGCTCTCCGACGCGGAGCTCGATCGCTATGCCCGCCACATCGTGCTGCGCGAGATCGGCGGCGGCGGGCAGGCGCGGCTGAAGGCCAGCCATGTCCTGCTGATCGGCGCGGGCGGGATCGGATCGCCGGCGATCCAGTATCTGGCAGCGGCGGGGATCGGCCGGATCACGGTAGTTGACGACGATACGGTGGCCCTCTCCAATCTCCAGCGCCAGACGCTCTATGGCGGCGAGGATGTGGGCGATGCCAAGCTGACCGCCGCCGCCCGGGCCGTGGCGCGGCTCAATCCCGGCGTGCGCTTCGAAGGGATTCGCGAGCGGATCGGCGCGGACAATGCGGCGGACCTGCTCGGCGCCGCGCGGCCCGATGTGGTGCTCGACGGGTCCGACAATTTTGCCACCCGCCTGGCGGTCGCGGATGCGACGCACCGGCTGCATATCCCGCTGGTCTCGGCGGCGGTGGCGGAGTTCGAGGGGCAGCTCGGCGTGTTTCGCGGCTGGGAGGCGGACAAGCCCTGTTACCGCTGCTTCGTCGGCCAGGATCCCGAACGCGCCGAGGTAAGCTGTTCCGAGCAGGGCGTGCTCGGCGCGCTGACCGGGGTGATGGGCAGCCTCGCCGCGCTGGAGGCGATCCGCGCCTGCGCGCCGTTCGGCGAGGACAGCGCCGGCAAGCTGCTGCTGGTCGATGCGCTGGCGCTGCGCTTCCGCACGCTCAGCCTGCCCAAGGATCCGGGCTGCTCGTCTTGCGACTGACTGGACTTGCGTGCAGTCTTCTTGCACGGGGCGCAGCATGACTGACAGCAGCCCCCGCGTTCTCGTCACCGGCTCGGCCGGGTTCATCGGTTTCCATACAGCGAGCAAGCTGCTTCAGCAGGGCGCAACCGTGCTGGGGGTCGACAATTTCTCCACCTATTATGACGTCGCGCTGAAGGAGGCGCGGAACGACATCCTCTCGAATCACGCGAATTTCTCGGTCGCGCGGGTCTCGATCGAGGATGCCGACGCGTTCGGCGACGCCTGGCGCACGTTCAAGCCGGACGTGGTGATCCACCTCGCCGCCCAGGCGGGCGTGCGCTACAGCATCGACGCGCCGGCCAGCTATATCGGCGCGAACGTGATCGGCAGCTTCAACGTGCTGGAGCTGGCGCGGCACAATCCCGTCCGCCACCTGCTCGCCGCCTCGACCAGCTCGGTCTATGGGGCGAACACCGACATGCCGTTCGGCGAGATGCAGCGCACCGCGACGCCGCTCAGCCTCTACGCCGCCACCAAGGGCGCGACCGAGCTGATGGGGCACAGCTACAGCCATTTGTTCAAGACGCCGATGACGTTCTTCCGCTTCTTCACGGTCTATGGGCCATGGGGCCGGCCGGACATGGCGCTGTTCAAGTTCACCAAGGCGATCCTCGCCGGCGAGCCGATCGACGTCTACAATAACGGCAACATGGTGCGCGACTTCACGTACATCGACGATCTCGCGGAATCGATCGTGCGGCTGACCAAGGCGGTGCCCGGCGACGTGCCGGTCGAGGGCGACAGCCTCTCGCCGGTGGCGCCGTTTCGCGTCGTCAATATCGGCGCGGGCACGCCGACGCCGCTGATGGACTATATCGCCGCGGCGGAAAAGGCGCTGGGCCGCGAGGCGATCAAGAACTTCCTGCCGATGCAGCAGGGCGACGTCCCCGCCACCGCCGCCTCCGCCGAGCTGCTGGAGCGCCTCACCGGCTACAAGCCGGCCACGCCGCCGGGCGAAGGCGTGCCGAAGTTCATCGAATGGTATCTGGACCATTATCGAAACTGAAACCCCCGCTGCCGCATGACGGAGCCCTTAGGCTTTCGACGAGCGGGGACGGATGACTATCGAATGGCCAGCCCATGGGCTGAAGCTTCAGGCGGCGATCGAGACCGGCAAGGCGGTGATCGGCGTGATCGGCATGGGCTATGTCGGCCTGCCGCTGGCAGTGGCTTTCGGCGAGGCGCAGTGCGGCGTGCTGGGCTTCGATCTCGATCCCGAGAAGGTCGATGCGCTCAAGCGCGGTGAGAGCTATATCAAGCACATAGCGGGCGACCGCATCGCCCCGCTGGCCGCCAACGGCAAGCTCGACGCGACCGCCGATCTCGACCGGCTGGGCGAGCCGGACGTGCTGCTGATCTGCGTGCCGACGCCCCTCACCCGCCATCTCGAGCCCGACCTCAAATATGTCGAGGAGACGACCGCGGCGATCGCGAAGACGCTGCGCCGGGGCCAGCTCGTGATCCTCGAATCGACCACCTATCCGGGCACCACCCGCGAAGTGATGCAGCCGATCCTGGAGGCCGGCGGGCTGGTGGCAGGCCGGGATTTCTTCCTCGCCTATTCTCCCGAGCGCGAAGACCCGGGCAACCCAACCTTCTCGACCACCAAGATTCCCAAGGTCGTGGGCGCCGACGATACCGTCTCCGCCGACCTGGCGCTGGCGCTGTACCGGCATGTGGTGCCGCAGACGATCGCGGTTTCCTCCGCCGCCACGGCCGAGGCGGTGAAGATCACCGAGAATGTCTTCCGCGCCGTCAACATCGCGCTTGTGAACGAATTGAAGCTGATCTTCACCGCGATGGACATCGACGTGTGGGAAGTGATCGACGCGGCCAAATCCAAGCCGTTCGGCTTCATGCCCTTCTATCCCGGCCCGGGCCTGGGCGGGCACTGCATCCCGATCGACCCCTTCTACCTCACCTGGAAGGCGCGCGAGTTCAACCAGCACACCAGGTTCATCGAACTGGCCGGCCAGATCAATGCCGACATGCCGCAGCATGTCGTCCGCGTGATGGCGGACACGCTCGACGCGCGCTCCGGCCGGGGCCTGCGCGATGCGCGGATCCTGGTGCTGGGCGTCGCCTACAAGAAAAATGTGGACGACATCCGCGAGAGCCCCTCGCTACGCCTGATGGAGATGATCGAGGCCCGCGGCGCGACCGCCGATTTCCACGACCCGCACGTCGCCCAGATCAACGGCACGCGCGAGCATCCGACGCTCAACTATCGCCACGGCGTGGCCTGGGATCCTGCGGCGATCGCCGATTATGACGCGGTGCTGATCGCCACCGATCACGACGCGATCGACTATGCCGCGCTGGTCGAGCACGCCAGGCTGGTGATCGACACCCGCAATGCCTGCGGCAAGGCTGGCGTTGTTAGCGAGAAGATCGTCCGGGCCTGAGCCTTCGCAGCCTCAGCCGCAGGTGCGCGCCATGAAATCCCGGATCGACGGCGCGATGTCCGGACGGGCCAGCGCCACCGCGATGTTGGCCTGGATGAAGCCCGCCTTGTCGCCGCAATCATAGCGGGTGCCGCTGAACGTGACGCCGTGGAACGGCTGATCGCCGATCATCCGCGCCATCGCGTCGGTGAGCTGGATCTCGCCGCCGGCGCCCTTTTCCTGGCTGTCGAGCACGCGCATCACTTCGGGCTGGAGGATGTAGCGGCCGATCACCGAGAGGTTCGACGGCGCCGTGCCCGGCTTGGGCTTCTCGACCAGGCCCTTCACTTCCGTCAGCGCCCCGTCGCGCGTGCCGGGCGTGATGATGCCGTATTTGTCGGTCTGGTCCTCGGGCACTTCCTGCGCGCAGATCAGATTGCCGCCGATCCGGTTGTACGCCTCGACCATCTGCTTGAGGCATCCGGGCTTGCCGACCATGAAATCGTCGGCGAGCAGCACCGCGAACGGCTCATCCCCCACGATGTCGCGCGCGCACCACACGGCATGGCCCAGGCCCATCGGCTCCTGCTGGCGGACATAGGCGACCGCGCCGGGCTTGAGCCGCGTGGCGTCGAGGATCTCGAGCGACTTGCCGCGCGCGGTCATCGTCGATTCGAGCTCATAGGCGATGTCGAAATGGTCCTCGATTGCGGACTTGCCGCGGCCGGTGACGAAAATCATCTGCTCGATCCCCGCCTCGATCGCCTCGTCGACGGCATATTGGATCAGCGGCCGATCGACGACGGGCAGCATTTCCTTCGGCATCGCCTTGGTGGCGGGCAGGAAGCGAGTACCCAGGCCGCCCACGGGAAACACGGCCTTGCGGAGCGGCTTGAACGACATAGATCCTCGTTTCAGTTGCGACGGCGCCCATAGCTATACGTGCAGTCCCGCGCAAATGCTTCGCCCGTGACGTTCGCGTAACTAGATGGTTAGGCGTTGGCGCTAAGGAGTGCGCATGACAAGCCCGCGCAAGCGCATCCTGATCGTATTTGGCACACGCCCCGAAGCGATCAAGCTCTTCCCCGTCGTTCATGCGCTGCAGGCGCGCGGCGATCTCGACGTGCGTACCTGCGTGACGGCCCAGCATCGCGGGCTGCTCGATCAGGTGCTTTCGATCGCGGGGATCATGCCGGACATCGATCTCGACCTGATGACGCCGGGCCAGTCGCTCGACGTGCTGACCGCACGGCTGCTGACCGAGCTGGGCCGCGCGATGGATACGGAGCGGCCGGACCGCGTCATCGTCCAGGGCGACACCGCCACCGCGATGGTCGGCGCGCTCACCGCCTATTACCGCAAGGTGCCCGTCAGCCATGTGGAGGCGGGGTTGCGCTCGGGCGACATCTACCAGCCCTGGCCCGAGGAAGTGAACCGCCGGATCGTCGCCCCGATCGCCGACCAGCATTTCGCGCCGACCGAAACTGCCGCCGAGGCGCTGCGCCGCGAGAATATCGATCCGGCGACGATCCATGTGATGGGCAACACCGTGATCGACGCGCTGCACGCGACCCGCGCCCGGATCGAGGCAGACCCGAGCCTCGCCGCTGGGCTGGACGGGATCGCAGCGCGCTTCGCCGGCAAGCGCCTGATCCTCGTCACCACCCACCGCCGCGAGAATTTCGGCGACGGGATGAAGGGGATCGCCGTCGCCATCGCCCGGATCGCCGCGCGCGACGATGTGGCGCTGCTCTTCCCGGTCCATCCCAATCCCAATGTCGTATCGGTGATGGACGAAGTGCTGGGCGACCGGCCCAATGTCGCCCGGATCGAGCCGCTCGATTATCCGCACTTCATCCGCGCGCTCGACATGGCCGAACTGGTGCTGACCGATTCGGGCGGCGTGCAGGAGGAAGCCCCCGCGCTGGGCAAGCCGGTGCTGGTGATGCGCGAGACCACCGAGCGCCCCGAAGGCATCGCAGCGGGCACCGCCAGGCTGGTCGGCACCGACCCGGATCGCATCGTTTCCGAAATCTCAACGCTCCTCGACGATGATGCCGCCTATTCGGCCATGGCCCGCGCCCATAATCCTTTCGGCGACGGCCAGGCCTCGGCACGGATTGCGGGGATCGTCGCGCATGGTTTCGGACTCTGAGCTCAAGGTCGTCGTTCTCGGCCTGGGCTATATCGGCCTTCCCACCGCGGCGGTGATCGCGCGTACCGGCGCCAAGGTGCTCGGCATCGACGTGCACGAGAACGTCGTCGACACAGTCAATTCGGGCAAGGTGCATATCGAGGAGATCGACCTCGACGGCCTGGTATCGGGCGTGGTGGCGCGCGGCAATCTGCGCGCCTCGCTGGAGATCGAGCCGGCCGATGTGTTCGTGATCGCGGTGCCCACGCCCTTCGGCGAGAACCACGCGCCCGATATCGGCTATGTGCTCAAGGCGGCGACCAGCATCGCGGTGGTGCTCAAGGCCGGCGACGTCGTCGTGCTCGAATCGACCTCGCCCGTCGGCACGACCGAGAAGGTCGCCGAACTGCTCACCAGGCTGCGCCCCGATCTCAAGATCCCCGGCCATTGCACCGGCAGCCCCGATGTCGCGATCGCCTATTGCCCGGAGCGGGTGCTGCCTGGCCGCATCCTGGTCGAGCTGATCGACAATGACCGGGTGATCGGCGGCGTCACCCCGCGCTGCGCGCGCAAGGCGCTGCAATTCTACCGCCGCTTCGTGCGCGGCGCCTGCGTTACCACCTCGGCCAAGGCGGCCGAGATGACCAAGCTCACCGAAAATGCGTTCAGGGACGTCAACATCGCCTTTGCCAACGAGCTGTCGATGATCGCCGAGGGGATGGACATCGACGTGTGGGAAGTGATCCGGCTCGCCAATCGCCACCCCCGCGTCAACATCCTGTCGCCCGGCCCCGGCGTGGGCGGGCATTGCATCGCGGTCGACCCCTGGTTCCTGGTCGCGGCAGACCGCGAGCATACGCCGCTGATCCGCACCGCACGCGAGGTCAACGACGGCAAGACCGACTACAGCATCGCGCGCGCCGAGGCCCTGCTGGCGCAGCTGCCGAACGCGCCGGTCGCCTGCCTGGGCCTGGCGTTCAAGGCGAATATCGACGATTTCCGCGAGAGCCCGGCGCTCAAGATTGCTGCGCATCTTGCTGCGGCGCATGGCGAGCGCATCCGCATCGTAGAGCCCTATGTCGATCGCCTGCCCGCCGATTTCGACGGCACGGGCGCGCAGCTTATCGACATCGACACCGCGATCGAGACCTGCCCGATCTTCGTGGTGCTGGTCGATCACGACGTGTTCAAATCGGTGCCGCTCGACGAACGCGCCGACAAGCTGGTCTATGACACGCGCGGCGTCTGGCCCGATCAGCCCCGCGCGGCGCCCGGCGAGGCGCTTCGCCTGGCGAGCTGACTGCGCTCAGCGCTTGCGAACGAGCAGCGCCTGCCAATCGCCGTCGAGCGGCTGGTCCCGCTCGGCGATCAGCTTCGAGACGTGCGGCCGCTGCGGATCGGCCTGGACCCGCGCGATCTCCGCCTCCAGCGTGGCGACGCGATCGCGCCAATAGGGATGCGAGCGGCTGCGGAACATGCCGCCGGCATATTTGGGCCCGAAATCGCGCCAGAAATCCGGCGCCGCCTTGGGATCATAGCCCGCATTGGCGAGCAGATAGACCGACAATATGTCCGCCTGGATCTCGGTCTGGCGGAAATATTTCACGTTTCCGCCGAAACCGGCGAGCATCCCGAACGTCACCCCCCGCGCCTCCAGCCGGTCGCGATGGTGCAGGATATTGTGCGAGAATTCGTGCGCGATGGCAGCGACGACGCGATCGCCGCGATAGGTCTCCAGCAGCTTCGAGCTGACCTGGACCATGCTCCCGTCCGCCGAGGCGCTGAAATTGTCGGCGAGCTCGAGCTCGAAGCGCGAGCGGCAGGCCGGAATCGGCTGCACCGTGACGGTCAGCGGCGCACCGTCGCGAATCGCCGCGATCTCGATCGGCTGCGTCGGCGGCAATTGCGCGACGGCGAGCTGGACGGCGACGAGGCGCTGGGTCGTGCCCGGCTTGCCCGTACCGGCGGCGATATCGACCGGGCCGATGCGGACCACCGAATCGTCCGGCCGCAGCCCGGCCTGTGCCGCCGGGCCGTCCGGGATCACGCCCTCGATCGCCACCGGCGTCGCGAACTTGAAATGGCTCCGGGCGCTGTCGCGCAACTGCGATGCGAACTGATCGAGCGTGTGGAGCTGAAGGCCCAGGCCCGGCTCGAGCCGGTCGCACAGCGGCGCATTGGCCGAGGCAAGCCGCCAGCCGATCGTCGCCATTTCGAGATCGCTCGCACGGAGCTGCTCGAACAGCGCCGAATCGTCCGGCGCAGCTTCACCGACACGCGCTCCCACAAGCAGCGCGCCCGCAAGGCAGAGAAGCACTCCCTTGCCCAGGACGGAAATGGCAATACGGCGCCTTTTCATAGAATCCCCAACTCATCACGCGAGCGGCGAACCCCGCCACTCCCGGCAAGCAAGGCCGGGAGCCCGGCGCAATGTCAAACGATACCGCAATATTCGTCGCGGCAACGCAGCATCTGCGCCCCCGTGTCCTATAAGGAACAGGGCGCAACAGCCGCGACGGGATAGCTTTGTTAACCCCTTGGCGATATCGCATCGCAGCGTTATGACCTTCAATTCTGCGGCATGGGTCGGCTGCCGCGGAGAGGAGTCCGGAACGAACCGGACCGTGTTGCATTGAAGCAACGACAGGCGAGTTCTGGTTGTTGCTTGCGTTTGAGGTGTTGCCGTCGCATTTATCCTATGCCATAGGGCAATGAGACGAGAGCACCGGAGCTCAAAGAGGGAGTATAAGAATGTTGACTAAGCTTCTCACGGCCGCTGCCGTCGCCTCGCTGGCGACCACGCCTGTTCTGGCGGCCCCTGCCAATTCGGCTTCGAAGCTGTCGCTTTCGGGCGTTCGCGCTGCGACCGTCTCGAAGAAGAAGAGCGATCTGGCCCCGGCCGTGATCATTGGCGTTCTCGCGACCGCCGCGATCATCGGTGGCGCGGTTGCGCTGGCCGACAACGACGACGAGCCCGACAGCAACTAAGGCTTTCGGCAAGTCCGGTTTCGAGTGGCGGTCCTTGTGGCCGCCACTTTTGTTTATGCTATCTGGGATCGGGCTAGCTGGTTGCCTTCCCGCTCCGGAGCGCTACGGAAAATACGTGCCCGCCAGGAATTGGCGTAGTTCGCCTCCGGTTGTATTTGAGCACCGATTACGCTGATGCTTTCGAGATTTTTCGCTCGTTCTTCCGCCGCTCGCAAGCCGACGGGCGCTGTGCCGCCAGGGCAACGCATTTACGCGATCGGCGATATTCACGGTCGCCTGGATCTCCTGGATACGCTGCTGGAAACGATCGAAGCAGACGCTGCCGCACGGCCGGATGCCGATACGCAGATCATCTTCCTTGGCGACTTGATCGATCGTGGCCCCAACTCCGCGCAGGTGGTCGAGCGCGCGCTGCACCTGTCGAAGACCGACGGCAGTTTCCGGTTCCTTCTCGGCAATCATGAGGAGGTTTTCCTCAAGGCGCTAAACGGCGACCTGAAGGCGCTGGCCTTCTTCACACGGATCGGCGGACGCGAGACCATATCCAGCTATGGCATCACCGACGATGCATATCGCGCGTGCGAATATCCCGAACTGCTTGATATGCTTCGCGAGCGCGTTCCTTCGGAACATATTTCATTCCTCGAGGCATTCGAGGATCTGATTACCATCGGAGACTATGCGTTCGTGCACGCCGGCGTGCGCCCCGGCGAGCCCTTGGCCCGTCAGCGCACCAGCGATCTGCGCTGGATCCGCGAAGAGTTCCTGGAGCACCGAGGCGCGCTGGAGAAAGTCATCGTGCACGGCCACACGATCAGGGAAGACGTCGAGTTCCGGGAACATCGCATCGGGCTCGATACCGGCGCCTATGATAGCGGCAAGCTGACTGCGATGGGGTTCGAGGGCGGCGAGCGCTGGATATTGAACACCGCCGCCTGAATCGCCGAGATCGATGGCCTTCGCGTGACTATGGAGCCGCTTACGTGAACGGCGAATCGAACTCCGCAAGCAGCGGCGCTACCCCGTCCTTGTCGGACAGCACAGGCACACCACCGGCGGATGGCCATTCGATACCGAGCGCAGGATCGTTCCACAGGATCGCGCCTTCGCTCTCCCGCGAATAGGGCGCATCGACCTTATAGAGCACCTCGGTGTCCGGGCTCAGCGTCATGAAACCGTGCGCGAAGCCAGCGGGGATCAGGAGCTGGTTCCACTTCTCCGCCGACAGCTCGCAGGCGACCCATCGGCCATAGGTCGGCGAGCCCTTGCGGATATCGACCGCAACGTCATGGATCGCGCCGCGCAGCACTCGGACCAGTTTCGCCTGGGCGAAGGGCGGCGCCTGGAAGTGCAGGCCGCGCACCGTCCCCGGTTCGGCGGACAGGCTCTGATTGTCCTGGACCCAATCGATATGGATGCCCTCGGCCTCGAACGCCGAACGCTTGAACACTTCGGAGAAGAAGCCGCGATGATCGCCCAACTTGGGCGGCGTGATCTCGATCACTTCGGGGATCGCCAGGCGGCGGAAGCCGGTCATGCGGCGTTCTTCACGAGGCGCTTGAGATATTCCGCATAGCCCGTCTTGCCGAGCTGGCCCGCGCGGCGCAGCACTGCCTCGCCGTCGAGCCAACCGAGATCGAGCGCGATCTCCTCCGGACAGGCGATCTTGATGCCGGTGCGGTGCTCGATCGTGCGGACATAGGCGCTCGCCTCGTGCAGGCTCTCGTGCGTGCCGGTATCGAGCCAGGCATAGCCGCGGCCGAGGCGGGTGATGTGGAGGTCGCCGCGCTCCATATAGGTGCGGTTGACGTCGGTGATCTCGAGCTCGCCCCGCGCCGAGGGGCGGATCGAGCGGGCGATGTCGACCACGTCCTTGTCGTAGAAATAGAGGCCGGTGATCGCCCAGTTGGACTTGGGTTCGAGCGGCTTCTCCTCGACGCTGGTCGCGACACCCGTCTCCGGATCGAAGGCGACGACGCCGTAGCGCTCGGGATCGTCGACATGATAGGCGAAGACATTGGCGCCACCGCGCGACGCCTCCTCGGCCGCGATGCGGCATTTCTCGCCCATCTTGTCGCCGTGATAGATGTTGTCGCCCAGGATCAGCGCGCTGGGCTGGCCGGCGACGAAATCGGCACCGATGATGAAGGCTTCGGCCAGGCCGTTGGGCTGGGGCTGCTCGGCATAGCTGAGGTTGATGCCGAAGGCAGAGCCGTCGCCCAGCAATGCCTCGAACAAGGGCAGGTCGCGCGGGGTGGAGATCACCAATATGTCGCGGATGCCCGCCAGCATCAGCACCGACAGCGGATAATAGATCATCGGCTTGTCGAAGACCGGCAGCAACTGCTTCGAGATCGACAGCGTGGCCGGATAGAGCCGCGTGCCGCTGCCCCCCGCCAGAATGATGCCCTTCACCGTGCCCTGCCCCTCCATCGGATACCCGGCCGTACTCAAGGCCCGGGATACTCGCAACCGCTTTACGCCTTGGGGGCCGCCTCGCCGCCTAGCAGCAATCGGCGCAGCGGCCATATCACGGCAAGCGCGCCCAGGATCGCGGCGGTATCCGCCAGCCAATCGAACCAATCCGAATCGCGATGCACCGCAGGCAGCCCCTGCACGATCTCGATCAGCCCGCCGAACCCGGAAAGGCCCAAAAGGATATAGATCGGCCGAACGCGGGGAAACGCCCCCGCCGCGAGGAGGGTCAAGACTGCGAAAGCAGCGGCATGCTGGACCTTGTCGGAAAAATTTTGGACCAGCACCGGCGGTGCCGGCAGAACCGCCATCACGAAGGCGAAGATCGCCGCCGCAAAGAAGGCCAGCAGGAACAGACGGCTACGAGTCATGATCGAGCTCGCTCGAGCTCGCAAAGCATCGCGAAGCCAATGCCTCAGCGTTCGGCCGGCACGGTGCCCGCTTCGCCGTCCTGGACCTGGGGCTCCCCGCCCTGGCCACCCTGGGCGCCGCCACGCTGCATCATCTGCTGCGTCATCATCTGCTGGATGACGGCGGCGGGGACGAGATCCTGCATCTCGACGTCGAAGACCAGAACCTTATCCGACAGTTCGTTGCCTGCGCCCGGCTCGGCGCCATAGCCGAGATTCTGCGGCAGCCAGAAGCGGTACTTGGCGCCCTTCTTCATCAGCTTCACACCTTCGGTGAAGCCGGGGATCATCGGCTGGCCGACCTGGAAACGCATCGGCGCTTCGGGCTGGAACTCGGTGCCGTCGCGCAGCACGCCATGAATCTTCAGCACCACGCCGTCCTGATCGGCGACGTTCGGCCCGCTGCCGGGCTCGATCACCTGGTACTGCAGGCCCGACGCGGTCGTGACGATGCCGGGCTGTCCCTTGTGCCAGGCGAGGAACTGTTCGTTCGGAAGCTTGGCCGCCACCGCCGCGCGGGTGCCAGCCCAAGCCAGGCCGGCGGCGAGCAGGATTCCGGCGAGCACGCCGATCCACAGCCAGACCTTATACGCCCGCTTGACGGGCTGGAGCGGAACGGCAGTCACGGACATGGATGGGCTCCGACGGGTACCAGCTACCCTAAAGTCACAAAAGTCGCAGGTTCCTCGTGCGCGAGCGCAGGAGGCAGCACAGGCTTAGCGGGCGCCGTCGCGCTCGACGCGCTTGCGCTCGAGCTTGCGCGCGCGGCGAACCGCGGCGGCGCGCTCGCGAGCGCGCTTCTCGCTGGGCTTCTCATAGTGACGGCGGAGCTTCATCTCGCGATAAACGCCCTCACGCTGCAGCTTCTTCTTGAGCGCGCGCAGCGCCTGGTCGACGTTGTTGTCGCGGACGATGATTTGCATAAAGCCGTAATGCTCCGATCGCATATTCAATAGATAAGGGTTCGCCGGAACCGGAGTTGCGGCGTCGTGGCGGCCACCTATCAGGCGAATCCGTATTTTTCAAGGGCGGGGCGCCGGAAAAGCGCGTGACATGGGCAACAGACTGTGGCCCGCACGCTACACCTTGCCCGGATTGCGCCGGGGAAGCGCGCCTCAGCTACAGGTGCCGGTGCGCCTGCCGATCGCCTGGAGCTGGATCGCGACATGGTCCGGATCGCCCGGCTTGCCTGTCTCCTGCGCGATCTTCACGTCGAACGCGGTGCGGGTCATCGTGCCCGAGGCGAGGACGATGGTGGGCGTGCCGCCATCCTTGCTGCAACTGATGCTCGCATCGAGCTTGCCGCCTTTGGCGACATAGCGGGCGACCGAGCATTGGCCCGCGACCTGCTCCAGGTTGCGGATGTCGAGCGGCTTGAGCTCCTCGGCCTTGCGGCAACTCGTGCTCTGACGCTCCTGGCGGCGGATCGATTCTTCCTGCGCGGCGCGGTCCTCGCCCTTGAAGGCGGAGAGATCGGCCGAGACGACGTGCATCCGCGTCTCCCAGATGCCGGGCTGGAGCTCGGTTTTGGCGCGGGCGGCCTTCAGCACCTTGGAAAGCTCGTCCACCGAGACATTGGCGACATCGACCTCGCCGGTCTCCGCGGCGTGCTTTTCGGCGGCGGACTGGCAGCCGGCCAGCGCCAGCGCGGCGATTCCGGCGAGCAGATAACGATGCATATGGCCCTGAACCCTCGTCCCGACTTTCCTGATGCCGCCGTCCAACCCGATTATGCGGGGGAGTGCAAGATGGGCGGCGGCGCCGCCCCGCCCTTCCCGGCTGGCGACGCCTTGGTATAGTGCCGCCGATGACGCCATCCGCACCCGCCCCCCGCCATCGGCTCCGCTCGATCCTGGGGGGATCGGCGGGCAATCTGGTCGAATGGTATGACTGGTATGCCTATGCCGTGCTCGCCAGCTATCTGGCGCCGCATTATTTCCCCAGCAACGATGCCTCCAAGGATCTGAACGCCTGGGCGGTGTTCGCGATCGGCTTCTTCATGCGGCCGATCGGCGGGTGGCTGATGGGCGTCTATGGCGACCGGCGCGGGCGCAAGGCCGGGCTGACGCTGTCAGTGACGCTGATGTGCCTGGGCTCGCTGATGATCGCGCTGACGCCGAGCTATGCCGAGATCGGCGGGCTGGCGACCGCCTCGCTGATCGTCGCGCGGCTGGTCCAGGGCTTGTCACTGGGCGGTGAATATGGGGCCAGCGCGACCTATCTGTCCGAGATGGCGGGGCGCAGGCATCGCGGCTTCTTCTCCAGCTTCCAATATGTGACGCTGATCTCGGGACAACTCGTGGCGCTGGTCGTGCTGCTGATCCTCCAGGCGGCGATGCCCGAGGCGGCGCTGAAGGAGTGGGGCTGGCGGATTCCGTTCGCGGTGGGCGGCGTGCTGGCGCTGCTCGTATTCTGGCTGCGGCGGCGGCTGGCCGAGACCGAGAGCTATGCGAACCGCGACACCGCCCACAAATCGAGCTTCGGCGCGCTGTTCCTCCAGCATCCGCGCGAGGCGGCGGTAGTGATGCTGCTGACCGCCGGCGGCACCCTCGCCTTCTATGCCTATACGATCTATCCGATCGCGTTCCTGAAGAAGACCGCGGGCTTTTCGGATGCGGCGGCGACGCAGGTGAACGCGGCGGCGCTGCTGGTGTTCATGGCGATCCAGCCGCTGGCGGGGGCGCTGTCCGACCGGATCGGGCGCAAGCCGCTGATGGTGGGGTTCGGCGTGCTGGGCGTGGCGCTCACCTATCCGATCTTCGTCGCGCTGGAGGGCGTGCGCGACGGGGTGACCGCCTTCCTGCTGATGACCGGGGCGCTGGTGGTCGTCACCGGCTATACTTCGATCAACGCGGTGGTGAAGGCCGAACTGTTCCCCGCGCATATCCGCACGCTGGGGGTGGCGCTGCCCTATGCGCTCGCCAATGCGATCTTCGGAGGCACGGCGCCTTATGTGGCGCTGTGGTTCAAGGATGCGGGGTGGGAGCGCGGCTTCTATTGGTATGTGACTACGATGATCGGGGTGTCGCTGGCGACGTATCTGGGGATGCGGGATACTGCGCGGCATTCGCGGATATTGGAGGACTGACCCACCCACTCCGTCATCCCGGCGAAGGCCGGGATCCAGGAGTCACGGGCGACACGTCAGAGAAACCCTGGATCCCGGCCTTCGCCGGGATGACGGGGAAAGCGGGCAGTCCTGCCCGGCTAAAGGATCATCCCTCCGCCGCCGCGGACGGCCAGGACGCGGCCGATCGAATCGAACAGCGCGTCCATCGCCACCGGCTTGAACAGCACATCGTCGGCGCCGATCGCGAGGCAGCGCTCGCGCAGGTCGACCGCGGTATCCGCCGTCACCACGATGATCGGAAGCTCGGCCTTTTCGTCGCCGCGCCCGCGAATCCGGCGGATCGTCTCGAAGCCGTCGGTGCCGGGCATGCGCAGATCGACCAGGATGACATCGAACGTCTCGGCATCGATGCGGGCAAGCCCCTCCTCGGCCCAGGACGCCTCGGCCATCGTCGCTCCCGCGACGTCGAGCATGTCCTTCACGACCCGACGGTTCATCGGGTCGTCCTCGATGAAGAGGATATTCATCGACGGCCGCCTGCGCGGACCGTGGAAACCTGGGCGACCTTCTTTTTCATTAGGTGTGCTATCGCGCTAAGCCGCCTGCGAAACAAGCGGGTCCGCCCCTCCTC
The DNA here is from genome assembly GCF_018449795.1 of Sphingomonas sp. dw_22. Taxonomy (GTDB): domain Bacteria; phylum Pseudomonadota; class Alphaproteobacteria; order Sphingomonadales; family Sphingomonadaceae; genus Sphingomonas. Next base: position 15,296 of record NZ_JAAVVE010000007.1, on the reverse strand, counting down.
CCGCCGATTTTTCACTTCCCCCCGGAATGACTGCCTCGACAAGCGCAGCGCTAGCAATGGGCTTTTCTAACACCTGATCCACCCCTGCGTCCAGAAGCTGCAACTTGGTCTCGGCATCGGGCCTGAGCCACAGAATCGCAGCGGCCATGCCCTCGCCCAACGTACAAAGTTTCCGCAATGTTTCCAGAGGGTCGCCTTCGCCGGCCTTGAGCGTGGCTTCGTCGATCAGCAGCCGTGTGACGCCGCCGGATTCGATCGCCGCGATCGCTTCCTCGGCATTCGCCGCGAAGCCGAGCCGCGCCACGCGCGGCTCGAACAGGGTGCGCAACATGCTGCGCGCGATCGGATTGCGATCGAGGATCAGCAGCGTACCACCGCCCTTCGCTCCGCCGGCGGCCTCGGCCGGTGCCTCGGCGGGGACGAGCGGCAGGTCTATGGTGAAGCTGGAGCCTTCGCCCGGCCTGCTCTCCACCGCGATGTCGCCGCCCAGCGCACGGGCGAGGTTGCGGCAGATGGTGAGGCCCAGGCCCGTGCCACCGAACTGGCGCGTGGTGCTGGCATCGACCTGGCGGAAGGATTCGAAGATCTCCTCGAACTTGTCCGCGGGGATGCCAATGCCGGTATCGGCGATCGTCAGCTTGAGCCTGCGGGCATCGCCTTCGCCTTCCCCGACCGCGCGGACGGTGACGCTGCCACGCTCGGTGAACTTGATCGCGTTGGAAAGCAGGTTGAAGACGATCTGGCGCAGGCGCCCGGCATCGCTTTCGATCCAGGTCGGGGCATGGGTGAGCTCGAGGCGGAAGCCGAGGCCCTTGGCGTGGGCCTGCTCCTCCCAGATACGGGTGACTTCGGTGAGCGTCGCGCGCAGGTCCATCGGCGCATTGTCGACGGTGAGGTTGCCCGTCTCCATCTTGGCGACGTCGAGGATGTCGTCGACCAGGCTGCGCATCGTCATGCCGGCGCCGTGGACGATGCCGATCCGGTCGCGCAGTTGGGGCTGGAGCTTGGGATCGGCGAGCATCACCTGGGTCATGCCCAATATGCCGTTCAGCGGGGTGCGGATCTCATGGCTGGTCGTCGCCAGGAACTCGGTCTTGGCCTGCAATGCCTTTTCGAGGGCAATGTTGGTTTCGTTCAGGACGACGTTGGCGTCGCGGACCTGGTTGCGGCTGCGGCGGATCGTGATGAGGCCGAAGGTGAGCAATGCGATCACGACCAGCGTCGCGCCGCCCAGGCTGAGGAACAGAGTGCGCTGATACTCGACGGTGCGCCGCGCCTCCTCGGCCTTCAGGGTGGCGATATGCTCCTTCTGCTCGGCATAGTTGAAGCGGGCCGCCATCAGCGCGGCGCCGGTGGTCACCGCGACCTTGGCGGATTCGTCGTTGAGCCGCTTGAGCGATTCTAGATGCCGGAGGGCGAGGCGATCGTCGCCAAGCTTCGAATATATCTCATACCCATAAAAATGCGCGTTGCGGAACGCGCCAGTCGTCGTGGCGAGGTCGACCCCCTTGAAGCATTCGCGGATTAGGGCCGCGGCGCGCTTGTAATCACCGCGATCGGCGGCGAGGCGCGCCGCCGTTGAGAACAACTGCCGGCGCAGCGAATCTGCATCCGGCCCGGTGGCAAGCGCGAAGGCGCGGGAAAGCGTGCGATCAGCCGCGTCGAACTGCTTCAACTCCACACGATTGCGACCGATGTTTGCGAGTATCCGCGCTTCGAGCAGCGGTTTACCGAGCTTCTGGGCGATCTCCAACGCCTTGCCGAACTCTTCCTCGGCCTGCGAATAGCGTTCCAGCACCATCAGGGCGCTGCCGATATTATTATGCAGCGACAAGGACATGAGCGGGTCGCCGTCATAAGCTTCGGCGGCCTGACGATAATAGGCTTCAGCGCGAGAGGTATCGTTCGCGCTCAGATAAAGCGACGCGATATTCTGCAGCGCGATCGACTGGCTGCGCGGCTCCTTGACTGCTCCGAAGATACGATAGGCATCCTGGAAGTTCGTCAGCGCTTCCACGGCCTGAGCACGCTGCATGTAGAATGCACCCTGCGACATCAGCAGATCGCCGCGCAGCTTCAACGGCTTCGTGATCGGAGCGATCAGCCGCAGACCGTCGGCGAGCAGGGGCGCGGCCTTGTCCGGTGCATCGTCGCGCAACCTGGCCTCACCTGCGAGCCAACGCACGGTGGCAAGAGCGATGGTGCGCTGGTGCGGATCGGTGAGGTTGCGTGCCAGAATCTCCGCCTTCGCGACTTCGCGAAATGCTTCGCTGGGCTCGGCGACCATGGCGTCCTTGGTGCGTGCAAAGGCAGCCTCCAGCGGCTGCGGAAACTGCGCATCCGCCGCATGCGCGGACGTCGCAGCCGCGCCAAACCACAGAGCCAGCAAGAGCGTAAAATGCCGGGTCGCGCGGATCACGCGCGCTTCCAGAAGCTTTCGGGCCGGGTGAACGACGGCTGGAGACCTCCCGTCGCGGTGAGGTGACCCTCCTGCGTCAGATAGGCGCGGAAGGCATCGATGGCGATGGGACGCGAGATCAGGAAACCCTGGACCATGTCGCAGCCCATCACGCTGAGCAGCGCCAGCGCAGAGGGCGTCTCCACCCCTTCCGCAGTCACTTCCATCTCGAGCGCATGGGCGAGATCGATCGTCGAGCGGACGATCAGCGGATCGCGATTGCTCGAGGTGAGCTGCATCACGAACATCTTGTCGATCTTGAGCTCCTTGGCGGGGAGCTGCTTGAGATAGGCCAGCGAGGAGAGGCCCGCGCCATAATCGTCGATCGCCAGCGTGACGCCGGCGTCCGCGAACATCTGGAGATGCCGGATCGCGCTTTCGGGATCGCGGATCACCGCAGTCTCGGTAATCTCGAAGCCGAGCTTGGCGTCGCGGTTCTGGGCGATGATCTCGCACGTCTCGGCAACGAAGCCGGCATCGGCGAGGAGCATGCCCGAGATGTTGATGAACAGCGGCATGTCATGGCCGTCGGCCGCGAGCAGCTTCTGGTCGGTAATGACCTGGCGCAGCGCCCAGAGCGTGAGTGCGCCGATCTCGCCCGCCTGTTCGGCGACCGAGATGAAGTCGCCCGGCAGGATCAGGCCGCGCACGGGATGCTGCCAGCGCACCAGCGCCTCGGCACTGGCGATCTGCTGGCGGCGGACATGCACCTTGGGCTGATATTGCAGGAACATCTCGCCATTGGCGATCGCGCGCGGCAGCTCGCGCATCAGCGTGAGGCGATCGAAGGCCAGATCGGTGCGCGACAGATCGAGCATCACCACGCGCCCGTCGGTGCGGGCCTGATCCAGCGCCGATTCGGCTGCTTCGGTCAAGCGGACATCGTCCCCGTCGCCCGCCGGTGCCGCGGCGGCACCGAAATGCATCTGAAACTGATAGCGCTCGCCTTCGAGGTCGAGCGGGCCCAGCAGGGCCTTGCGTATCTTTTCGACTTCGGCCGCGGCGGCTTCGGGCGTGTCGCATTCGAACGCGAATTCGATCAGCGAACGCCCCGCAGTGACGATCCGCGCATCCGGGCACAGGCTGGTGACGACATGGCCGACGTCGAGCACCAGCGCATCCGCGCGGGGTCGGCCCAGATGCCGGCGCAGCATCGCGAAATTGGCGATCTCGCACTGGCAGAGAACGCTCCACAGACCATGGTCGGCGCGGCGATCATCGCTGGTGCGCTGCCAGGGAATGCGCCTGCGGGCCTGTAGAGGCATTGCCGTATCGACCAGCCGGTCGCGCGATGCGCCCGCGGCTTCGTGATCCGCGTGTTCGACGGCACCGGCGGGATTCGCCGGCACGCGCGAAGTGCTGCCCGAGGGCGTCGAAGGCTCGATCCGTGCCGACATCTATCCAAGCGGTACCTTAAAGAGGCTCAACGAATGGTAAACGGAACGCGCTTTGCCAGAGGGTTAACCGCCTCCCTCCGCAGTTTTCCGGATTGCTTGAGGGTTAATTTTACATTAACGAAACGATTGCGCATCGCTGCGCACGATGGGAGAATAAAAATGTTCGCGTTCAGCATTCTGTTCCGCGATGGCGTGAGCGGCGAAACCATTCGTCCGTTCTAACCGATCGCTACTTCCGGGCCGGCGGTGAAGCGTCTTCGATGTCGGAGGCACGCTGACCGGCCCGGACGGTTCATTTTCACCTTTTCCGCCCGCAACTTGCGGGCTTTTTCGTGCCCGGTGTCCCGGCAGCGGGACGCATCGCCGGGTTGCCGCGCGGCGAAGTTAGGCTAAGAGCGCAGCAACCTAGCTACAGGGGATTCTCCGTGCGTATTGCTATGATCGGCACCGGCTATGTCGGCCTGGTTTCGGGCGCCTGCTTCTCGGATTTCGGGCATGAGGTCGTCTGCGTCGACAAGGATTCGCGCAAGATCGAACTGCTGCATCAGAATGTGATGCCGATCTACGAGCCCGGCCTGGCCGAACTGGTCGCCAGCAACGTCAAGGCGGGGCGGCTTTCGTTCACCACCGACCTGGCCGAAGGCGTGAAGGATGCCGATGCGGTGTTCATCGCGGTCGGCACGCCCAGCCGGCGCGGCGACGGCCATGCCGATCTCTCCTATGTCTTCGCCGCGGCGCGCGAGATCGCCGAGAACCTGACCAAGGCCAGCGTGATCGTCACCAAGTCGACCGTGCCGGTGGGTACCGGCGACGAAGTCGAGCGGATCATCGCCGAGGTGGCGCCGGACAGCGGCGCGCAGGTGGTCTCCAATCCCGAATTCCTGCGCGAAGGCGCGGCGATCGAGGATTTCAAGCGCCCGGACCGCGTCGTGCTGGGCACCGACGACGAAGGCGCGCGCGAAGTGATGCGCGCCATCTATCGCCCGCTGTCGCTCAACCAGAATGCGCCGTTGCTGTTCGTCGGGCGGCGCACCTCCGAGCTGATCAAATATGCCGCCAATGCCTTCCTGGCGGTCAAGATCACCTTCATCAACGAGATCGCCGATCTCTGCGAACAGGTGGGCGCCGACGTGCAGGAAGTGTCGCGCGGCATCGGCATGGACAACCGCATCGGCTCCAAGTTCCTCCATGCCGGCCCCGGCTATGGCGGCTCCTGCTTCCCCAAGGACACGCTGGCGCTAATGAAGACCGCGGCGGACAACGAGACGCCGCTGCGCATCGTCGAGGCCACGGTGCAGGTGAACGACGCCCGCAAGCGCGCGATGGGCCGCAAGGTCATCAAGGCGATGGGCGGTGACGTGCGCGGCAAGACGGTCGGCATATTGGGCCTGACCTTCAAGCCCAACACCGACGACATGCGCGACGCGCCGAGCCTGTCGATCATCGCCGCGCTGCAGGATGCGGGCGCGACGGTGAAGGCATACGACCCCGAGGGCTTCGAGCAGGCGCGGCCGCTGCTGAACGGCGTCGAATTCTCCGAAAGCGCCTATGCGGCGGCGGACGGCGCCGATGCGCTGGTGATCGTCACCGAATGGGATGCCTTCCGCGCGCTCGATCTCGGCCGCATCGCAAGCATCATGAAGGCGCCGCTGCTGGTCGACCTGCGCAATATCTATCCCCCGGCCGAGGCGGCGCGGGCGGGGCTGAAGCTGGTCGGCGTGGGCAAGCCGGCGGTCGCCTGATTATCGGGCGCTAAACATAAACTAGATCGCCGTTCCTCGCCCACCTTCCTAAATCGCCGCCCATGCTGCATCGAAGTACCATGGACGGCGAAAGCGTGAGCATTGGCGCGACAGACGGGGTTTCCCGGCCGTCGCTCACGCATCTCCAGCGGCTGGAAGCCGAGAGCATCCACATCCTGCGCGAAGTCGTTGCCGAGGCCGAGCGGCCGGTGATGCTCTATTCTGTGGGCAAGGACAGCGCGGTGATGCTGCACCTGGCGAAGAAGGCGTTCTACCCGACGCCCCCGCCCTTCCCGCTGCTCCATGTCGATACGACCTGGAAATTCCGCGCGATGTACGACCTGCGTGACAAGGCCGCGGCGGATGCGGGGATGGACCTGCTGGTCCACCATAATCCGGAAGCGGCGGAAAAGGGCATCAACCCCTTCGACCATGGCGGGCTGCATACCGACCTGTGGAAGACCGAGGGACTCAAGCAGGCGCTCGACAAATACGGCTTCGACGCGGCGTTCGGCGGCGCGCGGCGCGACGAGGAGAAGAGCCGGGCCAAGGAACGCATCTTTTCGTTCCGCACCACCAGCCATCGCTGGGATCCCAAGCAGCAGCGGCCGGAGCTGTGGCACCTCTATAATGCCCGCAAGAACCGGGGCGAGAGCATCCGCGTGTTCCCGCTCTCCAACTGGACCGAACTCGACATCTGGCAGTATATCCTGGCCGAGGGGATCGAGATCGTGCCGCTCTATTTCGCCGCGCCGCGCCCGACGGTGGAGCGCGACGGGCTGCTGCTGATGGTGGACGACGACCGTTTCCGGCTGAGGCCGGGCGAAGTGCCGGTCGAGCGCTCGATCCGTTTCCGCACGCTCGGCTGCTATCCGCTGACGGGCGCGGTCGAGAGCCGGGCCGACACGCTGGAAGCGGTGATCCAGGAGATGCTGCTCACCACCACCTCCGAACGCCAGGGCCGCGCGATCGACCACGATCAGACGGCGAGCATGGAGAAGAAGAAGCAGGAGGGGTATTTCTGATGGGGAGCGCCTTCACTCCCTCTCCCCTCCGGGGAGAGGGTCGGGGAGAGGGGGAGCGGGATGCACTCTCGACTTTCATCCTTGCCGGCACTGCCCCTCTCCCAACCCTCTCCCCAGAGGGGAGAGGGCTTTCAGCGCGGGCCGACGGCTTGGAGGCATTCGCATGACCTCCTACCGCCCAGACGCGCTCATCGCGTCCGACATTTCGGCCTATCTCGCCCAGCACCAGAACAAGACGCTGCTGCGCTTCATCACCTGCGGATCGGTGGACGACGGCAAGTCGACGCTGATCGGACGGCTGCTCTATGATTCGAAGCAGATCTTCGAGGACCAGCTTTCCGCGCTGGAGAGCGATTCGAAGCGCCTGGGCACCCAGGGCCAGGAGATCGACTTCGCGCTGCTGGTGGACGGCCTCGCCGCCGAGCGCGAGCAGGGCATTACGATCGACGTCGCCTATCGCTTCTTCGCGACGGAGAAGCGCAAGTTCATCGTCGCGGATACCCCGGGGCACGAGCAATATACCCGCAACATGGTGACCGGCGCCTCGACCGCCGATCTCGCCGTGATCCTGATCGACGCGCGCAAGGGCGTGCTCACCCAGACGCGGCGGCACTCCTATCTCGCGCATCTGATCGGCATCCGCCACATCGTGCTGGCGGTGAACAAGATGGACCTGATCGGCTATGACCGGGCAATGTTCGACGCGATCGTCGCCGACTATCGCGCCTTCGCCGGCGAGATCGGCATCGACGGCTTCACCGCGATCCCGATCTCGGGGTTCAAGGGCGACAACATCACCGCGCTTTCGCCGAACACGCCCTGGTACACCGGCCCGGCGCTGATCGAGCATCTGGAGAGCGTGGACGTCGATGCCGAGGCGGATCGGGCCAGGCCGTTCCGGATGCCCGTGCAATGGGTGAACCGCCCCAATCTCGATTTCCGCGGCTTCGCGGGCCTCATCTCCAGCGGCACTGTCCGCCCGGGCGACGCGGTGCGCATCCTCCCTTCGGGCAAGACCAGCAGCATCGCCCGCATCGTCACGATGGACGGCGATCTGAACGAGGCTGTCGCCGGCCAGTCGGTCACGCTGACGCTCGCCGATGAAATCGATTGCTCGCGCGGCGACGTGATCGCCATCGCCGACGCCCCGCCCGAGGCGTCCGACCAGTTCAAGGCGACGATCGTCTGGATGGACCAAGCCGAGCTGCTCCCCGGCCGCGCCTATTGGCTCAAGCTCGGCACCCAGATGGTGAGCGCAGTAGTGCGCGCGCCCGACCATGCGATCGACGTCAACACGCTGGCACATGGCTCCGCCAAGACGCTGCACCTGAACGATATCGGCACCGCCGAGATCGCCACCGACCGCGCGATCGTGTTCGAGCCCTATGCCGAGAATCGCGATCTGGGCGGCTTCATCCTGATCGACAAGCTGACCAACGCCACCGTGGCGGCGGGCATGCTCCACTTCGCACTGCGCCGCGCGCAGAACGTCCATTGGCAGGCGATCGAGATCACGCGCGAGGCGCATGCCCAGCAAAAGGGGCAGAAGCCGCGCCTGCTGTGGTTCACCGGGCTCTCCGGATCGGGCAAGTCGACCATCGCCAACCTGGTCGAGAAGCGGCTCCATGCGCTCGGCAAGCACAGCTTCCTGCTCGACGGCGACAATGTCCGCCACGGGCTCAATCGCGACCTGGGCTTCACCGATCAGGACCGGATCGAGAATATCCGCCGCGTGGGCGAAGTCGCCAAGCTGATGACCGATGCGGGCCTGATCGTGCTGACCGCATTCATCTCGCCCTTCCGCGCCGAGCGCGATATGGTGCGGTCCATGCTCCCGGAAGGTGAATTCTTCGAGATCTTCGTCGATACGCCACTGGAGCTGGCCGAGGCGCGCGACGTGAAGGGCCTCTACCGCAAGGCACGCGCCGGCGAGATCGCCAATTTCACCGGCATCTCCAGCCCTTATGAGGCGCCGGAAAACCCCGAGATACGCGTCGACACCACCAGGGAAACGCCCGAGGCGGCGGCCGAGCGGATCGTGGAAGCGATCATGGGCACCTGGAGTCCGGTGATTTGACCGATGCGGAACTCGCCCGCGAACTGGCCACCGAGGCTGGCAAGCTGTTGCTCAAGATCCAGGGCAATTCCGCCGACGGCGCGCGGGGCGACCGCGAGGCCAACACGCTGATCCTCGATCGACTGCGCGCTGCGCGGCCCGACGATGCGATCCTTTCGGAGGAATCCATCGACGATCTCGACCGCCTCCACCACAGCCGCGTGTGGATCATCGATCCGCTCGACGGCACGCGCGAGTTCGGCGAGCGGCGCGAGGACTGGGCGGTGCATGTCGCGCTCGCGATCGACGGCAGGGCGGCGGTGGGCGCGGTCGCGCTGCCTCGGCTCGGCTGCACCATTTCCAGCGATGCCCCTCCCCCGCTGCCGCCGGCGCACGTCCCGCCGCGGATGCTGGTCAGCCGCTCGCGGCCGAGCAAGCTGTGCGCGGATGTGGGGGAAAGGATCGGCGCGATCCATCTCGGCATGGGATCGGCGGGCGCCAAGGCGATGGCGGTGGTACGCGGCGAGGCCGAGATCTATCTCCACTCCGGCGGCCAGCACCAATGGGACAATTGCGCGCCGGTCGCGGTCGCGCTCGCGGCCGGGCTGCATGCCTCGCGGATCGACGGATCGCCGATCGTCTACAACCGCAGGGGCACCGAGATCCCCGACCTGCTGATCTGCCGCAGGGAATGGGCCGAGCGGGTGCTGGAGACGGTGCGCGGCTGCCACGCCTGAGCGCGGCCCCGAACACGGCATAGGGATTTCCCGGAATGGGGAATATCTGAATGAAGAGCGGCGCCCGGCGCGTCTAGACGCGCTCTTGCGGGGCGCTTCCTCCCTCCCGGAAGCCCTTGCCAGTATCGCGGGCGCCACGCGTCCGTTCTGCAAACCGGAACGGGTTGCCGCCCCGGGGAGCAAGCCGAAGCCGCTGACGATCCCTCTTGCGGCTTCGGCTTGAAACTCCTCTCCGCGCATTCGGCCGGGGAAGGCCCGGCGTTTCGCCGTTGATTCAAGGCACATACCGTTTAGGTTGCACGTCGATGCCTCTTCGAGTGCGCCAAACCCCATGATCGAAACGCAGGCGGGCCATGAACCACTTCCCGTCGGGGAAGACGAGTTTCGCCTGATAGCGGACAGCGCGCCGGTGGCAGTGTGGGTGACGCGGCTCGATCGCAAGCGCAGCTTCGTCAACCGCGCCTATGTCGAGTTCCTGGGCGTATCCTATGCCGAAGCGCTCGAATTCGACTGGCGCACGATCATCCATCCGGACGATGCGCCGCGACTGCTGGGCGAATCGATCGCGGGCGAGGCGAGCCTGAAGACCTTCGAGCTCGAAGGCCGATACCGCAGCAGCAAGGGCGAATGGCGCTGGCTGCACTCGACCTCGTCGCCACGATGGGACGCGCAGGGGCGGCATATCGGCTTCATCGGCGTCGCGCACGACATTACCGAGGCGAAGACGGCGGAACTGTCGCTGCGCGAGCGCGAGGTGCAGCTCTCGGCCTTCATCAGCCAGGCGACGGCGGGCTTCGGCCAGGTCGATCTGGAGGGCAGGTTCACCCTGGTCAACGACCGTTTCTGCGAGATCGCGGGATGGCGCCGCGAGGAGCTGATCGGTCGATCGATGCAGTCGATCACGCATCCCGACGATCTCGGCCGCAACCTGGGTCTGTTCGAGCGGGCGGTGCGCGACGGCACGCCCTACACGCATGAGAAACGCTATGTCCGCAAGGACGGCGGCGTCGTCTGGGTCAGCAATTCGGTATCGGTGATCCGACGCCCCGACGGCAAGCCGTTCGGTGTGCTGGCGGTGACGATCGACGTGACGCACCGGCGCGAGGCCGAGGCGGCGCTGCGCAAGAGCGAGGAGAGCCTGCGCCTCGCCACCGAGAGCGCCGGCATGGCCGCCTGGGAGCTCGACCTGGAGACGATGGAGGGCGAATGGTCGCCCAATCGCTTCGACCTGCTCGGCATGCCGCGCCGCGCGGACAACCGGGGCAGCTTCGACGATTGGCTCGACCGCATCCATCCCGACGATCTGGCGACGGTCCGCGATACGGCGCTGCGCTGCATCCGCCTGGGCATTCCCTATACGATCGAATACCGCATCTGCCGCGCGGACACCAAGGCCGAGCGCTGGCTGCAGAGCCATGGCAGCCGCATCGACTATCTCGACGAGCGGCCGAGCCGATTCGTCGGGGTCTCGTTCGACGTCACCGACCGCAAGCGCGCCGAAGGCGAACTGCGCGACAGCGAGGAGCGTTTCCGCACGATCTTCGAACAGGCCAACGACTTCCTGATAACCACGACGCTGGACCAGAAGATCACATCGGTGAATCCCGCCGTGCTGACCGCGCTCGGCTATCGCGAGGACGAGGTGATCGGCCGCTCGATCGCCGAGTTCATGGACGCCGATCAATATGCGCTGAGCATGGAGGCGTTCGACCGGAAACTGGCCGATGGCGGCACGACCCGGTTCATGCTCAACATCCGCGCGCGCGACGGCCGCCAGCTCGTCTGGGAAGTCAATTCGCAGCTCACCGCCGATGCCGAGGGCAATCCGACGGGCCTGCACGCGATCGCCCGCGACATGACCGAGGCCAAGCGCAACGAGGCGCATCTGCGGCTGCTGGTGAACGAGCTCAACCATCGCGTGAAGAACACGCTGGCGATCGTCCAGGGGATCGCGAACCAGAGCTTCAAGGATGATTCCGATCCCGCCATCGCGCGGCGCGCGTTCGAGGGAAGGCTGGCGGCGCTGTCAGAGGCGCACAATCTGCTCACCCGCGAGCATTGGGGTGCCGTATCGATGACCCGGATCATCGGCGACGCGATCGCTCCCTATGGCGGCAAGGAAGGCCGCTTCACGCTCGACGGCCCCGATCTCACCATCGTTCCCAAGACCGCGATCAGCCTGGCGCTGGCGATCCACGAGCTGGCGACCAACGCGGTCAAGCATGGCGCGCTCTCGCGGCCGGAAGGGCGCGTCGCGATCCGCTGGGCCCGCGTCCCGCGCGGCGGATCGGCGCGATTCTCGCTGGTGTGGGAGGAACAGGGGGGCCCCGAAGTGGTAGAGCCGACGCGGCGCGGCTTCGGCACGCGGATGATCGAGCGCGGGCTCGCGGCCGAACTGGCAGGCACCGTGACGATCGATTTTCGGCCCGAGGGGCTGGTCTGCACGGTCGATGCGCCGTTGCCCGAGAGTGCCGAATGAGCCCGTTCGGCCCGATCCGCGTGCTGGTGGTGGAGGACGAGCCGATCATCGCGATGTGCCTGGAAGACATATTGGACGCGCTCGGCTGCATCGCCATCGGCCCGGCGGGCAGGCTGTCCGAGGGGCTGGCGCTCGCCGAGAACGAGGCGCTGGACGCCGCGATCATCGACATCAACCTGGCGGGCGAGCGCAGCACGCCCATCGCCGAGATGCTGCGCGGCCGCGGCGTGCCCTTCGCCTTCGCCAGCGGCTATGGCGCCGCGCCGGAGGGGTTCATCGACGAGGCGCCGCTGGTCGAGAAGCCCTATGGCGAGCGGGACATCGAGGCGCTACTGAGAGTGCTGATCGGCTGAAAGGACGGGCATGCATGTCGCCGTCTTCGCGACCAAGACCTATGACCGACGCTTCCTCGACGCCGCGAATCGCGGGCTCGATCATCGCCTGACCTATTTCGAGCCCCGGCTGGACGCGAGCACGGTGGCGCTTGCCGAAGGGCATGACGCGGTCTGCGTGTTCGTCAACGACCGGCTCGATGCGGCGGTGCTCGAAGCCCTTGCCGCGCATGGCGTGCGGATCGTCGCGCTGCGCTGCGCGGGCTACAACAATATCGATCTGCGCGCCGCGGAACGGCTGGGCGTGGATGTGGTTCGCGTGCCTGCCTATTCGCCCGAGGCGGTGGCCGAATTCACGATCGGGCTGCTGCTGGCGGTGGATCGCAACATCCATCGCGCCTGGGCGCGGGTGCGCGAGAACAACTTCGCGCTGGAGGGACTGATCGGGCGCAACCTAAGCGGCCGGACGGCTGGCGTGATCGGCACCGGGCGGATCGGCGCGCTGGTGGCGAAGACACTGCGGCTGGGCTTCGGCTGCGACGTGCTGGCCCAGACGTGGTGGAGGATGCGGAGCTTGTCGCAGCCGGCGTCCGCTATGTGCGGCGCGACCGGCTGCTGGCCGAAGCCGACATCGTCACGCTGCATTGCCCGCTAACGCCCGATACGCATCATGTGATCGATGCCGCCGCGATCGAGCGTGCCCGGCCCGGCGTGCTGATCGTCAATACGAGCCGCGGGGCGCTGATCGATACTTCGGCGCTGATCGACGGCCTCAAGTCGCGCAAGGTGGGCGGCGTGGCGCTCGACGTCTATGAGCAGGAGGCCGACCTGTTCTTCGAGGATCTCTCGAACGAGATCATCGAGGACGACGTGTTCCAGCGGCTGCTGACCTTCTCCAACGTGCTGGTCACGGGGCACCAGGCGTTCCTGACCGAAGAGGCGCTGGCCGCGATCGCCGAGACGACGCTGCAAAGCCTGAGCGATGCCGAGGCGGGCCGGCCGCTGGCCAATCGCGTGACGGCGAGCCGGGTGATCGTGCGCCAGGATCCAATGCGCCCCTAATATGCCTCCTGCCGGCGCAGGCGGGTGGAGATGGCGCTGCGGCGGCTCACCCGCAGCTTTTCCAGGATGCTGTGGATATGGTTCTTCACCGTCGCCGGGCCGATCTTGAGCTCGATCGCGATCTCCTTGTTCGACAGGCCCTCGGCGACTAGCCGGGCGATCTCTTGCTCGCGCCGGGTGAGCGGCGAGGCATCATCGCTTGGGCGCGTGCCCGCGAGCGACGCGATCCGCTCGCACAGCAAGGCCGCCAGGCGGCTGGAGCACAGCACCTCGCCCGCCAGCGCCCGCTCGACGGCCTGGGTGAGATCGAGGATCGATCCGTTGCGGCCGACAAAACCCTTCAACCCCGCCTCGGCACAGGCGAGGCTGTTGGCATCGCAACTGATGCCGAAGCCGACCACGGGCACGGCCTTGTCATGCGCCTGGAGCGCGCGCGCGATCTCCAGGGCATCGAGCTCGGACGCGTCGAGCAGGATGACGTCGACCGGCTCGGCGGTGAGCACCGCCAGCACCTCGCTCGCGCCGACCGCGCCGACGACGCGAAACCGGCCGGCCTGCGCCAGTCCGCCGGCCACACCCTCCCGATAGAGCAATACCTCGCTCACCACGAGTATCCGAGGCCGCTCCAACGCGCCGGCGATTCGAATGTCGTACATCTGCAGCACCGTCCCGCGGCCCAGGGCCACTCTCCCGATGTGCGCGAATGCCGCACCGCGCCGCCGACCCGCCAGGCGGATTCTCACGGCGCGAACGCTCACGCTGTTGATGACGGCCTGAACTGTCTGGACTTCGGCGCGCCGGCTGCGACCTGACGGCTGCATGTTTACGAAAGTCGGAAGGCGATGCAACCGTGCCTTATGGGGGGCATGCTCCGCCGGAACCGGCTGGATTCGGCCTGGGCCATCCGGCCCATTGACCATGTCCCAGGAAGCGTTTGCAGGCAATTAGCCGCCAAAACGGACACATTTCAGAAACGCCGTCAACCCAATCCGGCCCGGGCCGTCTTGCGACCAATCGGCCCATGGGTGAGACGAATTCCCCCTGATACGCCCCTCCTGCTCGCAATTGGAGGGTGCCATTGCCGTCAGGATTCAGCTCGGCGCGATGCCCAACATGCTCGGCGAGGTCGTCTCGCAGATGCTGAGCACCTTTTCCGATGCGCGACTCGTGGGCCGTGTCGAGCCCGGCGCCGATCCGATCCTGGCCGCGCAGGAGAGCGGCGCCAACGTGCTGATCCTGCGCGAGGACGATCCCGCCGCCCGACCGCTGCTCGCGGCGCGATCGATCAGCGTCTTCGCGCTTGCCGAAAGCGGACGGGAGGGCACTTTGCTCACCGTCCTCCAGCGGCGCATCGCGCTTGACGCCGACACGATCGAGCAGATGCGCCAGCTCCTCCGGCGGCCGCGGGGGACAAGCTGATGGCCGATTTCCGCGCGATCTCCGCCGTCACCACCACGATCGCCGACATGCTGCGCGAGCGCTATGCCGGATCGGGGCTGGGCGGATCGCTGAACGTGGAAGCCTATCAGCCCAAGGACTTCCACGATCCGATGAAGGACGGGATCGCGCTGTTCCTGTGGCGGGTCACGCCCAATACCGGCCGCCGCAATCCGGGTCCGCGGATCGACGCGCTGGGTCGGCGTTTCAAGCCCTCCTTCCCGGTCGACCTGAGCTATCTGATCGTGCCCTTCGCGGACAAGGCGGACCGGCAGCAGCGGCTGTTTGGCTGGATGCTCCGCGCGATCGAGGATTTCGGGCCGCTGCTCGCGACCCGGCTCAACAATGCGCTGGCCGACAGCGACCTGTTCGCCCAGCCCGAGGGACTGGAGCTGGTGAACGAGCCGCTCTCGATCCCCGATCAGTTGACGCTGTGGGACCGCCCCACCACGCCCCCCCCCCCCCCCCGCCCTCTCCCCCCCCCCCCCCCCCCCCCCTCCCCCCTCCCCCCCGCCGCCCCCCCCCCCCCCCCCCCCCCCCCCCCCCGGCCCCCCCGGCCCCCCCCCCCCCC
>NZ_JAAVVE010000069.1 GCF_018449795.1 Sphingomonas sp. dw_22 | reverse complement strand
CAACAGGGGCTCGCCACCGCGCAATCGGACGTCGCGGCCACCCCCCCCCCCCCCGCCCCGGCCACCCACCCCCCCCCCCCCCTCGCCGCCCCCCCCCCCCCCCCCCCCCCCCCCCCCCCCCCCCCGCCTCCTCCCCTCCGCCCGCCCTGGGGGGGGGGGCCGGCGGCGACCGGCGCCGGGGCGGGCGTCTGCTGCTCTTCCTGCGGCGTGCCCTGCGGGCCGAGGACACGGCGGCGCTTCACTTCCACGACCACGGTGTTCGAGCGGCCATGGCTGAAGCTCTGCTTCACCTTGCCCGTCTCGACCGTGCGCTTCAGACCCAGCGGCGCGCGCATGCCCAGTTTCGGCTTGTCGTTGTCGGTATCGCTCATCGCGTACTCAAAATCCTTCGTTAATTCTTCTTACCGGTCGGGCCGCTCGCATAGCGCCGATGCGCCGTGCGAATGGGTTTCGCAAGACTCATGGACTGTGTTCGGGGCCGATAAAGTGCAGCCAACGGTCGAGCGCTTCGCTCACCCGCCTGGCTGCCCGGGCATCGATCAGGCCGGCATGTACCACATTTTCGCGGCCAAGCGCCAAGGACAATATGGTGCGCGGGACCGGCAATGCCAATCCCTTGAGGTCGCTGCCCTCCTGATCGGAGCCGACTCGCCATGCCTGGGCGAGCTTTCGCGACCCGTCCTCGCTCGCATCGGCCGCATGGAGCAGCAAATGGAGCTTGCCCGAACGGGCCGCCTTGTCGAGCTTCTCGCCGCCGGTGACGACCGAGCCCGATCGGGATTCGAGGCCGAGCCGATCGAGCAGGTTGCGCTGGAGCTGCGTCTCGATGCGCGCGCCCAGATCGTCCGGGATGCGAATCTCGCCGGTCTTGAACGCGCGGGACAGCGCGCCCTTCAGCTTGCCCTTGGCCTGCGCGACCTCCAGCTCGGCGCGGGTGACGCCGATCCAGGCGCCGCGACCCGGCGCCTTGGCGCGGACATCGGGCAGCACCTCGCCATCGGGCGAAAGCGCCAGGCGCACGAGATGATCGCGCGCCTCGTGCTCGCCCGAGAGGATGCAGCGGCGGATGGGACCATCCGCCGCGTCATCGATGCCGTTTACGCTCGGCGTCTCATTGCTCGGATTCCGCAACAGCGTCCTCCTCGCCGGCTGCGCCGGTATCAGAGGCGCCGGCGGCCGGAGCCGCCGCTTCGTCCGCGAACCAATGGGCGCGGGCCGCCATGATGATCTCGTTGCCCTGCTCGTCGCTCAGGCCATATTCGGCAAGCACGCCGCCCTTGTCCTGATCGCGCTTGGGCGCATCCTCGTTGCGGCGGCGCGGCTCCTGGCGCTTCTTCTGCACCAGTTCGTCGGTCGCCAGATCGGCGAGGTCGTCGAGCGTCCGGATGCCGGCCTTGCCGAGCGTGACCAGCATCGCCTCGGTCAGGTACGGCATTGTGGCGAGATCGTCCTCGACGCCCAGCGCGCGGCGCTCGGTGCGATTGGCCTCCTCGCGGCGCTCGAGCGCTTCCTGCGCGCGGCTCTGCAGCTCCTGGCCGAGCTCCTCGTCGAAGCCCTCGATTCCGGCGATCTCGTCGAGCTCGACATAGGCGACCTCTTCGAGGCTGCCGAAGCCCTCGGCGACCAGCAGCTGCGCCAGCGTCTCGTCGACGTCGAGCTCGTTCTGGAACATCTCCGAACGCTCGACGAACTCCTTCTGGCGCTTCTCGGAGGCGTCGGCCTCGGTGAGGATGTCGATCGCCTTGGCGGTGAGCTGCGAGGCGAGGCGGACATTCTGGCCGCGGCGGCCGATCGCGAGGCTGAGCTGGTCGTCGGGGACGACGACTTCGATGCGGTCCTCTTCCTCGTCGATCACGACGCGGCTGACATTGGCCGGCTGGAGCGCGTTGACGACGAAGGTCGCGGTATCGGGCGACCAGGGGATGATGTCGATCTTCTCGCCCTGCATCTCCTGCACGACGGCCTGCACGCGGCTGCCCTTCATGCCGACGCAGGCGCCGACCGGATCGATGCTCGAATCATGCGAGATGACGCCGATCTTGGCGCGCGAGCCGGGGTCGCGGGCGGCGGCCTTGATCTCGATGATGCCGTCGTAGATCTCGGGCACTTCCTGCGCGAACAGCTTCTTCATGAAGTCCGGATGCGCGCGGCTGAGGAAGATCTGCGGGCCGCGGTTCTCGCGGCGGACGTTGAGGATGATCGAGCGGACGCGATCGCCGACGCGGACGACTTCGCGCGGGATCTGCTGGTCGCGGCGGATCACGCCCTCGGCGCGGCCGAGATCGACGACCACATGGCCGAACTCGACGCGCTTCACGACGCCGGTGATGATCTCACCCATCCGGTCCTTGAATTCCTCGAACTGGCGTTCGCGCTCGGCGTCGCGGACCTTCTGGAAGATGATCTGCTTCGAAGCCTGGGCCTGGATGCGGCCGAACTCGATCGCGGGCAGCGGATCGACGATGTAATCGCCGACGACCGCGCCCTTCTGGAGCTTCTGCGCGTCCTTGACCGAGACCTGCTTGAAATAATCGTCGACCGCCTCGACCACCTCGACCACGCGCCACAGGCGCAGATCGCCCGAGACCGGATCGAGCTTGGCGCGGATGTCGTTCTCGACACCGTAGCGATTCTTGGCGGCCCGCTGGATCGCGTCCTCCATCGCCTCGATGACGATGGCCTTGTCGATCAGCTTCTCCTTGGCGACCGAATCGGCGATCGCGAGCAGCTCGGCCTTGTTGGCGGAAATGGCAGTGGCCATCCTTTATCCTTCCACTTCGATAATCTTGTCGGCGCCCTCGGGGGAGAGGGGCACGGTTGCGGCGATCAGGGCATCGGTCATCAGCAGCTTGCCGTCGGCGATCTGCGCGAACGGCACGGCGACTTCGCGATGCTTGCGGACGTCGATGGTGACGGTGTCGCCGTCGATACCCGCCAATATTCCGGTGAGCTGCTTGCGGCCGTCCTCGGTGGGGGCGCTCAGGTTGATCCGCGCCTCATGCCCCTTCCAGTCGTCATAGTCCTGGAGGCGGGTGAGCGGGCGATCGATGCCCGGCGAGCTGACCTCCAGCCGATAGGCATGGTCGATCGGATCGCGGCCGGCGGCCTCCAGCTCATCGAGCCGATCCGAGATGCGGCGCGAGAGATCGGCGCAATCGTCGATCGTGAGCTGGCGCGTATCGGGGCGCTCGGCCATGATCTGGAGCGTCGGATCGCTCTGCCCGCCGAACATCTTGACGCGCACGAGCGCGAGCCCGAGCGCCTGGGCTTCGGGTTCGATCAACCTGGTCAGTGCGGCGATGTCCGCCATCGGGTCTCCGGCAATCAGATAAGCAGCTTTGGCGCCGGGGCCCTGCGGGCTCCGACCTCGATCATGTTTGACGATGTCCGAGAAAGCACGCGCTATATACGCGCTGCGATGCGCTGCGGCAAGACCCTGTGGCGAGGGTGGAAAGGCCCGGTGTCGTCCGCACCGGCACCTGCCCGACGGAATCGGCGATTCGGCGCCTAGCGCACGATCAGATAGTTCATCCGCGCCTTGGCGATCGGGCGGTCGGGTTCGCCCTGCCAGGCGACCGCCTCGACATTGGCGACGCGATTGCCGAGGCGGGTGACGGTGCCCTGGGCGCGGGTCGGCTTTTCGCGACCACCGCGCATATAATCGACGGTCACGTTGATCGGCTTGATCCGGCCGCCGCCATCGGCCTCCAGCGCATGCCATAGCGCCACCACCGCCGCCATTTCGAGCAACCCGCCGATCGCCCCGCCATGGACGAAGTGCGGCCGACCGACCACGTCCGGGCCGAACGGCATCACCAGCACGGGGGCATGTTCGTCGGGCTCGACGGTGAGGCCCAGGAACTCGGCATAGGGCGGCAGCTTCACCAATAGCCCTCCGCCGCCATGAACGTGCCCGCGACATGCGCCAGCGGATCGGCCGGATCGCCGTCATGCGCCTGGCCGCGCACGAACGCGATCGAGCGGGTGATGCGATAGCATTCGCCATGCCCGATCACCGTCTGCCCCGGCCGGGCAGGGCGCAGATAATCGATGCGCAGGTCGAGCGTCGCATGCGGCTTGAACGCGCCGACCCTGCGCCACACGCCGACGCTGGTCGCCATGTCCATCAGCGCCAGGATCGGCCCCGATGCGAGCACGCCGGAGGACGGATCGCCGATCAGCGCATCGGCATAGGGCAGCGCCAGCTCCGCCCAGTCATCGCCATGCGCGCGATGGACGATCGCGAGCCGATTGCCATGGCCGAGCAGCCGGGCATCGAAGAACAGGCGCGGATCGAAGCCGGTGGAGGGGGCATTGTCGTCGCCAGGCATGGCCGGGCACTAGCCGTGCCTGCGCGCCCACGCAAATGCGGGGGAACATTACGCCGTGGAGCGGGCACGGCTCGAACCGGGCCGGCTGATGCTCCATCGGCTGCTCGGCGGCACCTGAATCTTCGTTTCCGCTCCCCTGTTTTGCCTTATGCACGGCGGAAAAGGAGAGCGAGGATGACCGAACATCGGGTGGCGATCAGCATCGAGGGCGGCGTAGCCGATGTGCGGCTGGCGCGGCCGGACAAGCTCAATGCGCTCGATCCGGCGATGTTCGCCGGGATCATCGCGGCGATCACCGAGCTGGAGGCGACGCCGGGACTGCATGCGGTGGTGCTGTCCGGCGAAGGGCGCGGCTTTTGCGCGGGGCTCGACATGGCGAGCATGGCGTCGGCGGGAACGGGCACCGATCTGGCGACGCGCACCCATGGCCTCGCCAATGATTTCCAGCAGGTCGCCTGGGGCTGGCGGACACTGGGCGTGCCGGTGATCGCGGCAGTGCACGGCGTGGCGTTCGGCGGGGGCCTGCAGATCGCCAGCGGGGCGGACGTGCGGATCGCGGCGCCCGATGCGCGGCTGGCGGTGATGGAGATGAAATGGGGCATCGTGCCCGATATGGCCGGCTTCGCGCTGTGGCGCGGCAATGTGCGCGACGATGCGCTGCGCGAGCTGGCTTACACCGCGCGCGAGTTCGGCGCGGAGGAGGCGCTGGCGCTGGGCTTCGTCACCCGCATCGCCGAGGATCCGCATGGGGAGGCGATGGCGCTGGCCCGGGCGATAGCGGGGCGCAACCCGCATGCGGTCCGCGCCGCCAAGCGGCTCGCCAATCTGGAGGGCGACGCCGCCGCGATCCTGACCGCCGAAAGCGCCGAGCAGGCGGCGCTGCTGCGCTCGCCCAATCAGATCGAGGCGGTGACGGCGAACCTGCAGAAGCGCCCGGCCAGCTTCACGGATTGACCTCGATCCCGTCGACGCGATCGGGATAGAAAGCGAGATGGCCGCTTATCTCGGCGACCGCGTCATAGGGCGCCTCATAGCTCCACACCGCGTTCGCCGTGCCGCCGCGCACCGAATAATAGGATGCCTCGCCCTTATAGGGGCAATAGCTCGCATGGTCGCTGCGTTCGAGCAGGTCCATCGCGGCATCCTCGCGCGGGATGTAATAGACCAGCGGGTAGCTCGCTTCCTGGAGCGCCAGCGCGCGGCGCGTGTCGGCGATCACCTTGCCGCCGGCGCGGACCACGACATGCGCTTCGCCGGGGGTGACGGTGATGGGATGATCGGGGCCGGGGATCTTCACGGGACGGTTGGTCATGGCGCGTTTTCCTGTTGCTGCGCGCTGATATGGGGCGTCGCGGCCGGCCTTCCAGCAGCGGATGCCTTGAGCGCGCGCAGGCTGTCCCACGCATAGAGCGCGCAGCCGCTCCAGATCAGCGCGAAGGTGACGAGGTGCGCGGTGTGGACGGGCTCGCCGAACAGCAGCACCGCCTCCAGGAATTGCAGCGAGGGCGCGAGATACTGGAGCAGGCCGAGCGTGGCATAGGGCATGCGGCGGGCGGCGGCGGCGAAGAGCAGCAGCGGCGTGGCGGTGACGGCGCCGGCGAGCACCAGCAGCATGTCGAGATGGCGGGAATGGCCGAACGCGCCCTCCCCCGTGCTCGCTGCATAAGCGAGCCAGGCGGCGCAGACCGGGGCGAGCAGCAGCGTCTCGACGGTGAGGCCGCCCAGCGCATCGATCGCCACGACCTTGCGCACCAGGCCATAGGCGCCGAAGCTGGCGGCGAGCGAAAGCGGGATCCACAGCGATCCGACGCCGTCGAACGCCAGCACCACCACGCCGACCGCGGCGATCCCGATGGCGACGCCCTGGATGCGCCGCAGCCGCTCGCCCAATATCGCGACGCCCAGCGCGACATTGACCAGCGGATTGATGAAATAGCCCAGGCTCGCCTCGAGCACATGATCGTTCTGGACCGCCCAGATATAGACGATCCAGTTGACTGCGATCAGCGCGGCGCTGGCGAAAAGCAGCAACAAGGTACGCCGCTGCCGCGCGGCGGCGAGGATCGCGGGACCGCGGCGGAGCAGGATCACGATCACGGCGAGCAGCAGCAGCGACCAGAGCACGCGGTGCGCGAGCACTTGGAGCGAGGGCACGCCCTTCAGCAGGTGGATGTAGAGCGGCAGCACGCCCCACAGCGCATAGGCGCCGACGCCGAGCGCGAGGCCCTGGGCATCGGGAGGGGAGGAACGGGTCATGCCGCGCGGTTGAGCCGATCGCGCGGCGCGGCGCAAGCAAGCGCGGCTTGGGGATCGCAAAGCGGAAAGCGCGCCCGATACGGACCTTCACGGCCATTGCCGGTATCAAGCGCCGGCTCTAAAGTACGGCAACAAGGGGGAAACCATGACCGACGAAGCCGAGCAGGCAGGCACGCACGCGCCGCAGGACCATCCCGTGATCGCCGTGCTGGCGGGCTGCGCCGTGCTGGTGCTGGCGGCGGTGATCGGGCCGCGGCTGGCGCCCCAGCAACCTTATGCGACGCTGGTGATCGGCGGGGCGGCGCTGGCGGTGCTGCTCTGGGCGATCGGGTTCGTCGTCACCATCCGCCGCTCGCCGCTGACATGGAAGCTGGGATCGCTGGCGATCCTGGCCGTCGCAGGTGTCGCCACCGGGCTGGTCGCGCACGGCCAATACCAGACGCGGGCGCGGGCGGATGCGAGCAGCTTCGCCGAAGTCGAGTTCGGCCCCCAGGGCGCGCCGCAACTGCCGGGCGACGCATCGGCGCGCGGGCCGATCTCGCGGCTGTTCGTCGAAGGGGCCCAGGCGAATGCCGCCGAGCAGCGCGACTATGCGGCGGCGCTCGGCAAGTTCGGCGCGGGCGCGCTCACCAGCCCCTATCTGCTCCAGCAGGATCCGCGCGCGATCGGCCATTGCGGCGAGATCGAGAGCGTCCGGACGCTGGCACGCCAGCAGAGCGACGCGCGCGCCGGGCGCCGGGAGAAACTGCGCCGGACGATCGATGCGGCAACGCTTTCGGGGCAGGCGAAACAGGGCATCGCCATCATGACCGGCACCGACGCGGCGGCGGGCAAGGACGATACGCTGCTGGCGAACCAGCTCGCGATGCTCGACGCGACGGGCGAGCTCTGCACGCTGCTCGCGCGGCATGGCTGGTATAACGACAACGCCTATTTCGGTTTCAACAATCCGGGCGACAAGGCACGCTTCGATGCGCTCGCCGCGCGGCGCAAGGCGCTTGCAGGCGAAACAGCGCGGATCGAGCGCGGGGCGACCGAACGGATGCAGCAGGGCCGCGATCAGATACGCGACGCGCTCAGCCGATCGATCTTCGTGCCGGAATAGGGCTCAGGCCGGCCGCACCGGTCTGGCCGCCGCCGCGCCGACGACGGTGATCCAGGGCAGCACTTCCCAGCGCGTGACGAGCCCTTCCGCCACATAGGGATCGCTCTTGGCAAAGGCGCGTGCGGCTTCCGCATCGGCGAAGAGCAGCAGCACGCTTTCCACCGGATCGCCGACCGCGCCGCCGAGCAGCAGCGTGCCCTGCTCCGAAGCCGCCCAGGCCAAAGCGAGATGCCGGTCGCGGAACTGCGCGCGGCGATCGAGATAATCGGGGGCGAGCGTGTAGCGCAGCAGGAAATGAGCCATGCTCAGCCGCCGATTCGCAGCCACAGCGCCGTCGCGTCGTCCGATATCTTGAAGCGCGGGAAGCGGGTGCAGGCGGCGTCGTCGGCTTCGATCTCGCGCAGGCGGATGCCGAGCCGGGCCAGGCCATGCTCGGCGAGCGCGTCCATCAGCGCCGTGGCGTCGAACGCGGCATAGGCGTCGATCAGCGCGGAGAAGCCGTCGCTCATCAGCAGCAGTTCGTCGCCGGGGGCGCAGGGCATGCGGGCGACCTCAAGCTGGCGCATCGTCTCCGGCTCGACGCCGAGCACGGCGATGCCGGGGCGGCTGCGCGAGACGCGGAGATTCTCGAGGATCGGGGCGCTCTTCTTGACGTTGCCCAGACCATGCTCGGCCATGCTGGCGGCGCGTTCGGCCTCGGCATCCTTGGCCTCGCGCACGGGGCCGAAGCGCGTGACTCGATCGCCGCTGCGCAACAGGCCGACGCAATCGCCGAGCCAGCCGCATTCCAGCGTGTTCTCGGCAAGACGGGCGGCGAGGAACGCGGCCATCGGCAGCTCCCAGCGGCCGAGCGGATCGCGGGTGCGCGTCGCCGCATAGGCGGCGGCGAGATGTGCGGCGACGGCCTCGCACATCGCCTCGATCGATGCGGCATCGGCGGCAGTGAAGGCGGCATGCGCCTCACCCGACAGCCAGGCCGCACCGCCCCGCGCACCCATCAGCCCCGGCGGGCCGAGATCGGTGGCGCCGTCGATCACCCAGCCATGGGCATGGGCCGCGCCCGCGCGATCGTCATTGGGGGTATCGGAGGCGCCGGCGAGGCTGAGCGACTGGATCAGATCGAAATGCATGGCCCTGTCCCTAATGCCCGATTGTGACGCGCGCTGGGCGGACCATGTAACGGGCATCGGCGCCATAGCTGGCGAGCTTGCGCCGCAGATCGGGGCGATCGGCCTCGGCAAAGCCCTGGGCGCGCCAGAAGGCGGCGGAATCGTTGACCGAAACCAGCGCGATCGGCGCGGCGACGCGCGCGAAGAGCATGGCGAGCCCGGCCGCGGCCTGGCCCTGCCCGCGCGCTTCGGGCAGCAGCGCGAGATCGTGGAGATAATAGGTATCGCGCGCCTCGGGCAGGCTGCCGAGCAGCGTATCGAGCGGCGGGATCTCGCCCAGCGGCCAAGGATAGGCAATCAGATAGCCACGCACCCGGCTCCCCTCCGCCAGCACGAAACAGAGCCCAGGGCAGAGCGCGAGCCGCTCGGCGAAGCAGGCCCGGCCCTCCGGGTGATCGGGAAACGCGATGGCCGCGACGGCGACGACGCCGTCCAAGTCGTCCGCCGTCATCGCTCGCCAGCGCATGGCCTCAATCCGCGAAGAGCAGCGCCGGGGTTTCGAGCAGCTTCTTCACCGCCTGGACGAAGCTCGCCGCATCCCAGCCGTCGACGACGCGGTGATCGCACGAGATCGAGAGGTTCATCAGCTTGGCGCGGACGATGTCGTCGCCCTGGAAGATGGGGCGCTCGACGATCTTGTTGGGGCCGATGATCGCGACTTCCGGCCGGTTGATGACGGGCGTAGTGGCGATGCCGCCGAGCGGGCCGAGCGAGGTGACGGTGAGGGTCGAGCCCGAAAGCTCCTCCGGCTTCGCCTTGCCGGTGCGCGCGGCATCGGCGAGACGGCCGATCTCGGTGGCGAGCTGCCAGACGTTACGATCCTGCGCGTCGCGGATGACGGGAACCATCAGGCCCGCATCGGTCTGCGTCGCCATGCCGAGATGGACGCGGCCATGGCGGGTGACGACGCCCGCTTCGTCGTCATAGCGCGCGTTTATCATCGGGAAATCGGGGACCGTGCGGCAGATCGCGACGATCAGGAAGGGCAGCATCGTCAGCTTGGGGCGGTTGCCGCGATTGTCGTTGAGGTCGCCGCGCATCGCCTCCAGCGCGGTGACGTCGATCTCCTCGACATAGGTGAAGTGCGGGATGGCGCGCTTCGACGCCGCCATGTTCTCGGCGATGCGGCGGCGCATGCCGATGACCTTGACCGCCTCGTCCGCGCGGGCGCGATCGGCATGCGGGGCGTGATAGCCCTGGCCACTGCCATAGCGGAGATAGGCGTCGAGATCGGAATGGCGCAGGCGATCACCCTCGGCCTTCACCTGGGCGAGATCGATGCCGAGATCCTGGGCGCGAGCGCGGACGGCGGGGCTGGCGAGGACGTGCCTCTGCGCGCGCTCGCCATCGGGGAGAGGGGCCTGAATCGCGGGAGCGGGCTGTTCCTCACTGCCCCTCTCCCAACCCTCTCCCCGGAGGGGAGAGGGCTTTTCTTCCTCCACGCCAGGCGTCTCGGCTTCGACCTCTTCGGAGACCGGCGCTTCCGACACCTCGCCGTCGGTCTCGACCACCATCAGCGCGGAGCCGATCGCGACCTGGTCGCCAACTTCGCCGGCCAGCTCCAGCACCGTGCCGGAGACGGGGGATTCCATCTCGACGGTGGCCTTGTCGGTCATCATGTCGGCGACCTGCTGGTCCTCCTCCACGCGATCGCCGATCTTGACGTGCCAGGCGACGATCTCGGCCTCGGCGATGCCTTCGCCGATGTCGGGCAGGCGGAAAGTGAAGCGTGCCATGTCAGTCCTTCAGGATTTTCTTGAGCGCCGTGCCGATGCGCACGGGCCCGGGGAAATAGGCCCATTCCAGGCTGTGCGGATATGGCGTGTCGAAGCCGGTGACGCGCTCGATCGGCGCCTCCAGGTGATAGAAGCAGCGTTCCTGGACGAGCGCGGAAAGCTCGGCGCCGAAGCCGCCGGTGCGCGTCGCCTCATGGACGATCAGGCAGCGGCCGGTCTTCTTCACCGATTCCTCGATCGCCTCGATATCGAGCGGCACCAGCGTCCGCAGGTCGATGATCTCGGCGTCGACGCCCATCTCCTCCACCGTGTTCGCCACGACATGGACCATCGTGCCGTAGCACAGGATCGTCACCGCCTCGCCCGAGCGGACGGTCGCGGCCTTGCCGAGCGGGATCCTGTAATAGCCGGTCGGCACTTCGCCCGCCGGATGCGCCGACCAGTTGCGCGAGGGGCGGTCGTAATGGCCGTCGAACGGGCCGTTATAGATGCGCTTGGGCTCGAGGAAGAGCGTGGGATCATTGTCCTCGATCGCGGCGATCAGCAGCCCCTTGGCGTCATAGGGCGTGGACGGGATCACCGTCTTGATGCCCGAGACATGGGTGAAGATGCCCTCGGGGCTCTGCGAATGGGTCTGGCCGCCGAAGATGCCGCCGCCATAGGGCGAGCGCACCGTGATCGGCGCGATGAAGTCCGCCGCCGAGCGATAGCGCAGCCGCGCCGCCTCCGACACGAGCTGGTCGAGCGCGGGATAGATGTAGTCAGCGAACTGAATCTCGGGCACCGGGCGCAGGCCGTATGCGCCCATGCCGATCGCTACGCCGATGATGCCGATCTCGGTGATCGGCGTGTCGAAGGCGCGGGTCTTGCCGTATTTGGCCTGGAGACCCGCGGTGGCGCGGAAGACGCCGCCGAAAAAGCCGACATCCTCGCCCATAACGACGACGTCAGGGTCGCGCTCCATCATCACGTCCATGGCGGAATTGATCGCCTGGATCATGTTCATGCGGGCGGTGGTCTGGTTGTCGTCGGTCATTCCCCACCCTCCGTCATCCCGGCGAAGGCCGGGATCCAGGAATCACGAGCGATGTCCCATGGGGCGCTGGATCCCGGCCTGCGCCGGGATGACGAAAGAAAAATCATGGCGCGCATCACAGCCCGGCCGCCTTCTGCTCATCGAGCATCTGCTGCGACTGTTCCTTCAGATGCCACGGCATCTCCTCGAACACGCCCTCGAACATCGAATCGAAGGGCTGGTGCATGCCGTGGCCGAGGATGCCGTTCTTCTCGGCCTCCTTCTGCGCGGCCTTGACCGTCTCGGCGAGTTCCAAGTCCTGCGCCTGATGCCGTTCCTCGTCCCATTCGCCGATCGCGATCAGATGGTCCTTCAAGCGCCGGATCGGGTCGCCGAGCGGCCAGGCATTGGGCTCGCCCGCCGAGCGATAGGCGGTGGGATCGTCGGAGGTGGAATGGCCCTCGGCGCGATAGGTGAAATGCTCGATCAGCGTCGGCCCCTGATTGGTGCGGGCGCGCTCGGCCGCCCAGTCCATCGCCGCATAGACCGCGAGCGCGTCGTTGCCGTCCACCCGCAGCCCGGCGATGCCATAGCCGATCGCCCGCGCTGCGAAGGTGGTCGCCTCCGCGCCCGCGAAGCCCGAGAACGAGCTGATCGCCCATTGATTGTTGACGATGTTGAGGATGACGGGCGCGCGATAGACGCTGGCGAAGGTGCAGGCCGAGTGGAAGTCGCCCTCGGCCGTCGATCCCTCGCCGCACCAGGTGGCGGCGATGCGGCTGTCGCCCTTGGCCGCGCTCGCCATCGCCCAGCCCACCGCCTGGGGATATTGCGTCGCGAGATTGCCCGAGATCGAGAAGAATCCCGTCTCCTTCGACGAATACATGATCGGCAGCTGGCGGCCCTGGAGCGGATCGCCCTTGTTCGAATAGATCTGGTTCATCATCGCCACGAGCGGATAGCCGCGGGTGATGAGGATGCCCTGCTGGCGATAGCTGGGGAAGCACATGTCGTCGCCGGCCAGCGCCATCGCCGCGCCGATCGAGACGGCCTCCTCGCCGGTGGACTTCATGTAGAAGCTGGTCTTGCCCTGGCGCTGGGCGCGGAACATGCGCTCGTCGAACGCACGGGTGAGCGCCATGGCGCGCAGCATCCGGCGCTTGGCGTCCGCGTCAAGCCGCGGCGCCCAGGGGCCGACCGCCTGGCCCGATTCGTCGAGCACGCGGATCAGGCCATAGGCCAATTCGTGGAAGCTATCCGCGGGCGCCGCCGTGTCGGGGCGACGCGTGGCGCCGGCGGGCGGCACCTCGACATCGCTGAAATCGGCTTCGTCGCCGGGCCGGAACCTCGGCTCGGGCACGTGCAGCGAAAGCGGCGGCAGGTTGGCGCGCTGGCCCGTCAACGATTCTCTCCGATCTGGTCCATGGCGCCGGGCGGCGCATCGACTCAATGTTTCACGCGGCTGTTATAAAATTACAATGGCTTTGGCGAGTCCCCGGCAAAAATCCCCGGGATTGACTCTGGCGGCATATGGAACAGAATAGGAACATTCCCTGTTCCCGAGTCGTGAGCACCAAAAGCATAGCCGTGGCCGATCCCGCCGTCCTGAAGCAGTTGCGCGAGACATTAAGCGGTCTCGAGACCGGCGGGTTCCGCCGCCGGCCGGCATTGCCGTTCGGAATCGGCGCGATCGATTCGCGGCTCGCCGATGGCGGGCTGCGGCTCGACGCGCTGCACGAAATCGCGGGCGGCGGCAGCGACATGGCCGATGATTGCGCGGCGACGCTGTTCATGGCCGGCATCGCCGCGCGCGCCTGGGGGCCGGTGCTGTGGGTAGTGCGGCGGCGCGACCTGTTCGCACCGGGGCTGGCGCAGGTGGGGCTGGAGCACAAGCGGCTGATCTATGCCGAGGCGGCCGACGATGCCGAGCTGCTGGCGATCATGGAGGAAGGGCTGCGCCATCGCGGGCTGGGCGCGGTGATCGGCGAGGCCAGGCGGGCCGACATGACCGCGACGCGGCGGCTCCAGCTCGCGGCCGAGGGCGGGCGGACGATCGCGCTGCTGATGAAGCGCCATGCCCGCGAGGGCAGCGACCCATTGCGGGTGCCCTCCGCCGCGGTGACGCGCTGGCGGGTGGCGTGCGCGCCGTCTTCGCCGCTGCCGGTGGCGGGCGTGGGGCGTGCGCGCTGGCGGCTGACGCTGGTGCGGCAAAAGGGGGGAGAAGGTTTCGAACAGTTAGTGGAGGCGTGCGATGCAACGGGTCGCTGCGCTCTACCTGCCGCATTGGGCCATCGAAAGGCTGCGGCGGGCGGAGCGGACCGTCAGGCCGCCTGAGACGCTTCCGCCGGCTTCGGCCGAGCCGAGCCGGATCAAGCCGGCCTCGCACGAGGGCCATTGGCGGCCGGGTGCGCGGTGGGCGCAGGATGAGTCGCCCCAAATCCTCCCCGGCACGGGGAGGGGGACCGCGCCCGCAGGGCGTGGTGGAGGGGCCGCCGTCACAGACGGCGGTGTTCCACCGCCGCCCCTCCACCATGCTTCGCATGGTCCCCCTCTCCGTACCGGGGAGGATTTAGTGCCCCTCATCACCTCCATCCGCACCGGCAACCGCATCGAGATCGCCGCCGCCTGCCCGCATGCGCTGGCGCTGGGACTGCGGCCGGGCATGGCGGTCACCCAGGCGCGCGCGCAGGTGCGGGGGATCGATGTTCGCC
>NZ_JAAVVE010000068.1 GCF_018449795.1 Sphingomonas sp. dw_22 | reverse complement strand
ACGCAGAGGCGAAGGGGAGGGCGCGGCGGGGGGGGGAGGGGGGGCACCGCGGAGGCGGGGGTGACGATAGAGGGGGGAGAGAAGGAGGGAGGGGCGGTGCCCATGGCGGGGGGGGGGCAAAACAAACTGCCTCCCCGGGGGGGGGGGGGGCGGCGGCGGCGGGGGGGGGGGGGGGGGGGGCCGCCGTCGCAGACGGCGGACTGCGTCCACCGCCCCTCCACCAGCCTGCGGCTGGTCCCCCTCCCCGTGCCGGGGAGGAATTCAGATGCTGATGCTCTCGCGCACCGCGTCGGCGCTCTACTGGCTCGGCCGCTATGTCGAGCGGGCGGACTTCATCGCCCGGCTGGTGGAGGCCACGATCCGCCTCGACGCGCTCTCCGCCCGACCCGCCGGCGAAGCGGCATGGCAGAGCGCACTCGCGGTCAGCTATACCGACGAAGCCTTTGCCGCGACCGGGCAGAGCGTCACCCAGCCGCATGTCGCGCGCTTCCTGACGCTCGACGCGAGCCATCCCGGCTCCATCATCCGTTGCCTGGAGATGGCGCGCAACAATGCCCGTGCCGTGCGCACCGCGCTCACCCGCGAGGCCTGGACCGCGATCAACCGCGCCTGGTGGCTGTTCCAGAACCGCACCTCGACCGGCGGGGCGACCGAGACGCTGAGCCTGGTCGAGCAGGTCAAGGGCGAGACCCGCGGCTTCGAGGGCGCGACCCACCGGATGATGCGCAACGAAGCGACCCTGCTGATCCAGCTCGGCGCCGCGGTGGAGCGCGCGGACAACACCGCACGGCTGGTGGACGTCAAATACCACCTGCTGCTGCCGGCGGGCGAGCCGGTGGGCGGCGTGGTCGATCGCGACCAGTGGACGACGATCCTCCAGACCGTCTCCGCCGTCACCGCCTATCGCTGGCTCTATTCGGAGGGGCTCCAGCCCGGCAACGTGATCGACCTGCTCATCAGCCGCTTCGAGCTGCCGCGCAGCCTGGCCGCTTGTGTCGAGGAGGCGGTGGGCCTGCTCAGCCAGCTCGCCAAGCGCACCGGCCTCCAGGGCGAGGCTGACCGCATGGCGCGTGCCCGCATGGCGCGGATGCTGAAGACGCGGACGCCCGAAGTGATCGTCAGCGGCCTCCACGAATATCTGGAGGCGTTCATCGAGGAGAATGCGATGCTCGACGCCGCGATCGCCCGGCAGTTCCGGTTCATCTGATGCGGATCGCGGTCGATCATCGCTCGCATTATCGCTTCAGCGAGCCGCAGGCGCGGATCGTCCAGATGCTGCGGCTCACGCCGTGCGACACGCAGGACCAGACGGTGGTGAGCTGGATGGTCGGCGTGGATTGCGACGCCCGGCTGCGCGACGCGACCGACGGCTTCGGCAATGCCGTGACGATGCTCTATGCCGAGGGGCCGATCGAGGCGCTCGACGTGACCGTCACCGGCGAAGTGCTGACCAGCGACGCCAACGGACTGGTGCGCGGATCGAACGAGCCGCTGCCGCCGATGCTCTATCTGCGCACCACGCCGCGCACGCTGGCGAGCGCGGCGATCGCCGCCTTCGCGCAGGAGAGCGCCGCCAATGCCCGCGATGGGCTCGACCGGCTGCACCAGCTGAACGCGGCGCTCAGCGCGCGCTTCCCGCGCATGGCGGATTGCCCGGACAACGGCGTCACCGCCGCCGCGGCCTTTGCCGGCAAGGCGAAGACCTCGCGCGACCTCGCGCAGATCTTCATCGCCGCCGCGCGCAGCCTCGGCACGCCGGCGCGCTACATCTCCGGCTATCATGGCGACGGCACCGCGCATTATGCGCCGCACGGCTGGGCGGAGGCGCATGTCGAGGGGCTGGGCTGGGTCGGCTTCGATCCGGTCACCGGCCTGTCGCCGGACGACAGCTATGTGCGGGTCGCGGTGGGCCTCGATGCGATCGGCGCGGCGGCGATCGCGGGCACGCGGAGCGGAGCGGGCGAGGAAGATCTCGACATCGATCTGAGCGTCGAGCAGCTCGGCGGCGAAGAATAGGGCACCGGCCCTCAGGCCAGTTCGCGGATCCTGACCGGGCTCGGCATCGACACGTCCTCGTCCTCATCGCCGAGCAGCGCCCAGCCGTTCGGCCCCAGCACTTCGAGCGGGCGATAGCGCGTCTTGTACGCCATCCGCTCGCTGCCCTTCACCCAATAGCCGAGATAGACATAGGGCAGGCCCGCGGCGCGCGCGCGCAGGATATGGTCCATGATGATGAAGTTGCCCATCGACGGCCGGCCTTCGTCGTCCGCCGCGAAGAAGCTGTAGATCATCGAGAGGCCGTCGGCCTGCTGATCGGTGATGCACGCGCCGACCAGCCGCCCCTTGCGCCCGTCGACCGATGGCTCGCGATATTCGATCACATAGGAGCTGACCGGCGACTGCTCGACCATGTCGGCATAGTCGTTCTCGTCCATCTGGGCCATGCCGCCGCCGGGGTGCCGCGCCGAGAGATAGCGGTGGAGCAGCGCATATTGCTCCTCGGTCGCCCAGGGCTTGCAGGCGGTGACCTCAAGGTCGGAATGGCGCTTGAGCAGCTTGCGCTGGGTGGCGTTGGGCTTGAATTCGTTGCCGACGACGCGGACCGAGACGCAGGCGGTGCAGCCCGCGCAGCTCGGCCGATAGGCGACCGACTGGCTGCGGCGGAAGCCGATGCGGCCCAGCGCATCGTTCAGCTCATCGGCGTGCTGGCCCGAAAGCTCGGTGAAGATCTTCCGCTCCTGGCGGCCCGGCAGATAGGGACAGGGAGAAGGGCTGGTGACGAAGAATCTGGGAAAACGGGAAAGTGCAGTCACCGCTCATGCATCCCTTGTTCGCGACCGGCCCGGATCGGCCTTCACATATGACTATGAAGCGGGAATATGATGATGAAAAGCCGCTTTACCATGAAAGAGAGTTAACATCTGGCCCGGAATAGGGCGGCGCGCACAGCACTCGGCAGCAGCCGCAAACGGCTTGGCGCGCGGAGGAATTCCCCCGGTTGGGAGGCACTATATGCGGGCGGCGGGGAAAGGTGAATCGTGCGCCGACTCGGTTCGTCGCGCGTGCGATTCGCTTCGGCTCTCGATTGTGGAAAACGGGCCGGCGGCGGTCGGTTTCCCCAGCCCCTATCGTCACCCCGGCACTGCGGCCGGGGTGACGATAGCTCTAAGCCAGCTCGACCTGGCTGACCTCGTACTGCGCGCGGCGGAGCGCCGTAATCAGCCGGTCGAGATGGTTGCGGTCGCGCGTCTCGCATTCGATGTCGGTGATGAGGCCTTTGGCCGGCAGCGTCGTGAAGACGCGCTGGTGATAGACCTCGATGATGTTGACGCCCTGTTCGTGGAAGATCCGCGCGACATTGTAGAGCGCGCCGGGCCGGTCCTGGAGCCGGATGCGCAGCCGCGCCAGCCGGCCCGAACGGGCGAGATCGCGCAGCAGCACGTTCGCCAGCAGCCGCGTATCGATGTTGCCGCCGCACAGGATCGTGCCCACCGTCCTGCCGCGAAAGCGCTCCGGCTCGGAGAGCAATGCCGCCAGCCCCGCCGCGCCGGCGCCCTCGACCACGGTCTTCTCGATCTGGAGCAGCAGGCTCACCGACTCCTCCAGACGCCGCTCGCTCACCAGCACGATGTCGTCGACCAGCGCCTCGACCATCTTCGAGGTGATCGCGCCCGGCTCCTTCACCGCGATGCCCTCGGCCAGCGTGTCGCCCGCGCAGGGCATGTCGGTGTGGTGGATGCGGTTGTACATCGACGGATAGAGCTCGGCCTCGACGCCGATCACTTCCAGCGCGCGCCCTTCGGACTTGGCGACCGTCGCGCAGCCCGAGATCAGCCCGCCGCCGCCGATCGGGATCACCAGCGTATCGAGCTCCGGCACGTCCTCGATCATCTCCAGCGCCGCCGTCCCCTGCCCCGCGATGATCCGCGGATCGTCGAACGGATGGACGAAGGTGAAGCCGTGCTCGGCCTCGAGCAGCCGCGAATGGGCATAGGCGGCGTCGAAGGTCTCGCCTTCCAGGATCACGTTGGCGCCGTGCCCTTCGGTCTGGGTCACCTTCACCGTCGGCGTGTTCTTCGGCATGACGATCGTGCTCGGGATGCCGAGCCGCGTCGCGTGATAGGCCAGGCCCTGGGCGTGATTGCCCGCCGACGCCGCGATCACGCCCTTCGAGCGCGCTTCCTGATCGAGCTGGAGCAAGGTGTTGAGCGCGCCGCGTTCCTTATAGGCGGCGGTGAACTGGAGATTTTCGAACTTGAGATAGACCGTCGCGCCGGTCAGATCCGACAGCGTCTTGCTGACCAAGGTGGGCGTGCGGACCACCGCCCCGCTAATCCGCGCCGCCGCACCCCGCACATCGTCGATGGAAACGGGGAGCGGAGCGGTCGCGGGGACGGTCTTGGTAGCCATGATGCGAGGGGCCTAGACCATCTGGCGCGGCGTTGGAACAGGCCCTATGCCCCAAATCCATGCTGAACCTCACCAAGCGGCTGCTGATCGCCGCCGCGCTGCTCCTCGCCCCCGCCGCGCATGCCGACGGGCTGGTCGAAAACGTCAACGGCGAGACGCTGGCTCCCAGCGGCGAAGTGGTCCGCTTCACCGGCCTGCTGATCGGTCGCGACGGCAAGGTGGTGCAGCTCCTGAAGCATGGCGACAAGCGGCCGAAGAAGCTCGACTGGAAGCTCGACATGGCCGGCAAGACGCTGCTGCCCGGCATGATCGACGCGCACGGCCATGTCATGGGCCTCGGCGCGCAGCTCCAGTTGCTCGACCTGTCCGATACGACTTCGCTCGATCAGGCGCTGGGCCGGATCCGCGACTATGCCGCCGCCCATCCCAACAAATGGGTGATCGGGCGCGGCTGGAACCAGGAGAAATGGAAGCTCGGCCGTTTCCCCACCGCCGCCGATCTGGACGGCGCCGTCTCCGACCGTCCGGTGTGGCTGGAGCGCGTCGACGGCCATGCCGGCTGGGCGAACAGCCGCGCGATCGAGCTGGCCGGCGTCACCGCCGCGACTAAGGATCCCAATGGCGGCCGCATCGAGCGCGCGGCGGGCGGCAAGCCCGCGGGCGTGTTCGTGGACGGCGCCACCGCGCTGGTGGCCAAGGTGGTTCCCGCCCCCACCCCGCGCGAGCTGAACGCCGCCTTTCTCGCCGCGCAGGAGAAGCTGCTCTCATTGGGCATCACCGCGACGGCCGATATGGGCACCTCGGTCGAGGATTGGCTGACCTATCGCCGCATGGGCGACCTCAAGCTGCTCAAGGTCCGCATCATGAGCTATGCGAGCGGCGTCGAGACCGCGCTCGCCGTCGCCGGCCAGGGGCCGACGCCGTGGCTCTATGACGATCGCCTGCGCATGGGCGGGATCAAGCTGTACGACGACGGCGCGCTCGGATCGCGCGGGGCGTGGCTCAAGGCCGATTATGCCGATGCATCGGGGCAGAGGGGGCTCGGCTTCCTGTCGGACGACCAGCTCCTCAACATGATGACGCGCGGCAGCATGGACGGCTTCCAGATCGCCGTCCACGCGATCGGCGACCGCGCCAACCAGCAGGTTCTCGACGCGATCGAAGTGCTGGCGGACACCTACAAGGACGATCGCCGCTGGCGAATCGAGCATGCCCAGATCGTCGATCCCAAGGATCTGCCGCGCTTCGGCAAATATGGCATCATCGCCTCGATGCAGCCCGTCCACCAGACCAGCGACCGGACGATGGCCGAGGCCCGGCTGGGGCCGGACCGGCTCGCGGGCGCCTATGCCTGGCGCTCGATGCTGCGGAACGGCGCGAAGCTCGCCTTCGGATCGGACTATCCAGTCGAGAGCCCCGATCCCTGGGCGGGCTGGGCCGCGTCGTTCACCCGCCAGGATGCCGACATGCAGCCCTTTGGCGGCTGGCGCCCCGAAGAAGCGGTGACGCGCGAGCAGGGCTGGGCCGGTTTCACCACCGGCGCGGCCTATGCCGGTTTCGCCGAGGACAGGATCGGCCATCTGGCGCCGGGCATGCGCGCGGATTTCGTGATCGTCGATCGCGATCCCCTGCTCGCCGGCCCCAGCGAGCTGCGTGGGACGCAGGTGATCGAGACCTGGGTCGGCGGCCAGCGGATGTGGCAGCGCAAATAAAAAGGCCGCGGCCCTTTCGGACCGCGGCCTCTTCAAAGCCCCTGTTGGTTCGCCCGCTCAGGCGACCTGCGTGTCCGGTGTGACGACTTCGTCGGCCTCGCGCAGCACATAGCCGCGGCCCCAGACTGTCTCGATATAATTCTCGCCGTCGGTGGCCATGCTCAGCTTCTTGCGCAGCTTGCAGATGAAGACGTCGATGATCTTGAGCTCGGGCTCGTCCATGCCGCCGTAAAGGTGGTTCAGGAACATTTCCTTGGTGAGCGTCGTGCCCTTGCGGAGCGAGAGCAGCTCCAGCATCGCATATTCCTTGCCGGTCAGATGGACCCGGGCGCCATCGACCTCCACCGTCTTCGCATCGAGATTGACCGCCAGCTTGCCGGTGCGGATCACCGACTGCGAATGGCCCTTCGAGCGGCGGACGACGGCGTGGATGCGCGCGATCAGCTCTTCGCGGTGGAACGGCTTGGTGACGTAATCGTCGGCACCGAAGCCGAACGAGCGCACCTTGGAATCCATTTCGTTGATGCCCGACAGGATCAGCACCGGCGTCTGCACGCGGGCGACCCGGACCTTCTTCAACACGTCATAGCCGTGCATGTCGGGCAGGTTCAGGTCGAGCAGGATGATGTCGTAGTCATAGAGCTTGGCGAGGTCCAAGCCCTCTTCGCCGAGATCCGTGGTATAGACGTTGAACCCCTCGGTCGCGAGCATCAGCTCGATCGCCTTGGCAGTCGACGGCTCGTCTTCGATCAACAGCACGCGCATCGGCGGTTCCCCTGTCCACAAGCACGCCCGGAGCCCCGATGCCCGAACACACTGGACGATTCATTAACCTAAACGTGTCTGAAGGCAAAAGGTTAATTTCTTACTAACCGGCCTGAATCCACGAGTCGTAGGGAATCTACCTAGGTCGGGCAGGTGCTGCGGAATCGCGGAGTCAAAAAGTCAATCAAAGCTTCCACGCGCGCGGGACGCAATGTCCCGGGCGGCGTCAGCAGATGCAGACCCACCGGCGACACGGACCAGTCTTCGAGGATGGGAACGAGCAACCCGGCGCGGATATCCTCGCCTACCAGGAATTCGGGCAGCCTTGCGATGCCCAGCCCCGCACGCAGGGCAGGCAGCATCGCATCGCCATTGTCGGTGATCAGCGGCCCCTCGATCCGCACCACCGCTTCTTCGCCGCCCGCGCGGCGGAAGCGCCAGACATCGGGATTGGCGACATTGGTATAGGCGAAGCAGGCATGGGTCGCGAGATCGGCCGGATGGCGCGGACGGCCATGCTTCTCGAAATAGGCGGGCGCGCCGAGCAGGTGGGTGGGCACGGCCCCCAGCCGCCGTGCGCGGAGCGAGCTGTCGGGCAGATCGGCGATGCGCAACGCGATATCGAACCCTTCGGCGACGATGTCGACGCGCGCGTCCGACAGCCGCAGGTCGATCTTGATTCCCGGATGGGCGGCGAGGAACTCGGCGATCAGCGGCGCCACCTTGGCCGAGCCGAAGGTGAGCGGCGCCGCCACGCGGATCAACCCCGCCGGGGCGCTGGCGGATTCGCGCGCGGCCTCCTCGGCGACCTGCCCTTCGGCCAGGATGCGCTGGGCATTCTCCGAGAGCGCCCGTCCGCTCTCGGTGAGCGTCAGCCGGCGCGAGGTGCGGTGGAACAGGGTGGTGCCCAGCCGGCCCTCCAGCCGCGTGATCGCCTTGGAAACCGTCGCCTTGGATACGCCCAGCGCCGTCGCCGCGCCGCTGAACGAGCGATGCTCGACCACGCTGGCGAAGACCGCCCAGGCTTCGAAATCGGGTAGCTTCATTGAACAAACTCCTCCCCGGCACGGGGAGGGGAACCGCCGCCGAAGGCGGGGGTGGAGGGGCCGCCGCGTAGACGGCGGACTGCGTCCGCCGCCCCTCCACCAGCCTGCGGCTGGTCCCCCTCCCCGTGCCGGGGAGGATCATAGTAGAGAAACAATCCGTTTCCAACGTTTCCATTTACGCGCCGATCGCAACCCCTATCTTGGCGGCAATCCAAGGGAGATCAGCAATGATCGAGAAACGCAGTTTCGAAAGCCTGGGCCATGCCGACCACGGCTGGCTCAATGCACGCCACCATTTCAGCTTTGCCGATTATTACGAGCCCGCCCGCATGGGCTGGGGCGCGATCCGGGTGTGGAACGACGACGAGATCGCCGCGAACAGCGGCTTCCCGCCGCATCCGCACCAGAATATGGAGATCATCACCTATGTTCGCTCCGGTGCGATCACGCACCAGGATTCGATGGGCAACAAGGGCCGCACCGTGGCCGGCGACGTCCAGGTGATGAGCGCCGGCAACGGCGTCCGCCACTCCGAATATAATCTCGAGCCGGAGACGACCCGGATCTTCCAGATCTGGATCATGCCGCGCGAGACCGGCGGCCAGCCGAGCTGGGGCGCCAAGCCCTTCCCCAAGGGCGATCGCTCGGGCCGGTTCGTGACGCTCGCCTCGGGCTTCGCCGGGGATGACGAGGCGCTGCCGATCCGGGCCGATGCCCGGGTGCTGGGCGCCACGCTCAAGGCCGGCGAGAGTGTCGAGCACAGCGTCGGCGAGGGGCGCCATGCCTATCTCGTCCTCGCGATGGGCTCGGTCGAGGTCGATGGTCAGCGAGTCGATGCCCGCGACGGCGCGGCCCTGACGGGCGGCCAGACGGTCACCATCAAAGCGCTCGAAGACGCCGAGATCGTCCTGGTCGACGCGGAATAACCCCCCTCCGCCACCCTGGTTCGAGCCGGGGTGGCGGACCCTATCGCTTTTTCAAAGGGAGCAACTGCCATGTCGAAGATCCTGGTTCTCTATTACTCGTCCTACGGCCACCTCGCGAAGATGGCCGATGCCGTTGCCGAGGGCGCGCGCAGTGCCGGCGCCGAAGTCGATGTCCGCCGCGTTCCCGAGACCGCGCCGGCCGAAGTCGTCGCCGCGGCCGGCTTCGTCGCCGATCACAGCCATCCGGTGCTCGAGGACGTCAACGAGCTCGCCAACTATGACGGCATCATCGTCGGCGCGCCGACCCGCTTCGGCCGCATGTCGAGCCAGATGGCATCGTTCTGGGATCGCGCCGGCGGCGTCTGGTTCCAGGGCCAGCTCAACGGCAAGATCGGCGGCGCCTTCACCTCGACCGCCAGCCAGCATGGCGGCCAGGAGACGACGCTCTTCTCGATCATCACCAACCTGCTGCACTTCGGCCTGACGATCGTCGGCCTGAACTATGGCTATCAGGGCCAGATGGGCGTCGACGAGGTCAAGGGCGGATCGCCCTATGGCGCGACGACGATCGCCGATGGCGACGGCAGCCGCCAGCCGAGCGAAGTCGAGCTGGAAGGCGCCCGCTACCAGGGCCGCAAGGTCGCCGAGCTGGCCAACAAGATCGCGGCGTAACCCCCGCGCAAAACCGCCTTGCGGTCTCCCCCAGACCGTGAGGCCACTGGCCGCGCACCCCCTCCCCAGAGCGCGGCCATCAGACGGCGGCCATGGCATCCCCAGCCATGGCCGCCGTTTTCGCATGATGACGGGCCTGCTTCTTCCCCGGCCTTCGCCGGGGAAGAAGTGGGGGGCTTCATCCACCTTTTTCGCGTCCACTGGCGGCGCGCGCGCCACGCTGTATATGCGGCTGATGTTCAAGGACCGCGTTCTCTTCATCGACGGCGAAGCTCTGGTGATCGACAAGCCTGCGGGCCTGCCGGTCGATCGCCCGCGCGACCGCTCGCAAAGCCTGGAGGACATGCTCGGCGAGCTGACCTTCGGCTTCCAGCGCCTGCCCTGGCCGGTCCATAGGCTCGACCGCGACACCAGCGGCTGCCTGTTGCTCGCGCGCAATCCCAAGTCGCTCAAGAAGTTCGGCCAGGCGTTCGAGGCGGGCATCGTCACCAAGCGCTATGTCGCGATCCTCGACGGCGTGCCCGAGGAGACGAGCGGCATGATCGACCTGCCGCTCGCCAAGGTCTCCACCGCCGAGACCGGCTGGCGGATGGTCGGCGATCCCAAGGGCAAGTCCGCGCGCACCCGCTGGGAATTGATCGAGGTCGCCCGCGACAAGGCCCTCATCGCCTTCTTCCCCGAGACCGGCCGTACCCACCAGATCCGCGTCCATGCGGCGGAAGGCCTCGGCCTGCCGATCGTCGGCGATCCCGTCTATGGCAAGGGCGGCCCCGCGGTGATGCTCCACGCCGCCGAATTGACCGTGCCGCGCGAAGGCAAGCCCGACGTCCATGCCGAGGCGCCGCTGCCGGTGCGCTTCCACAATGCGGGCTTCGGCCGCGGCTGACCGGGAGGATTTGCGACGGGCGGTGCAGGATCGGTGACGTAGTTCGCCGCGAGCCTCCCGAGCAGGTTGCGCCATGCGGAGGCGGTCGATAGCCCTAGCAGTCAGGGGGATCGCCATGAACACCAAGACTTTTCTGTTCCGGCTGGCACTGTCGTTCTCGGTGGTCTGGCTCGTCGTGAGCGGCTTTCTGGTCTGGTCGCGCTACGCCGACGAATGGCCCCAGAAAGTCGATCCCGCCACCATCGAAGCCCCGGAGTGCGTCAACGAATATATCTCGAGTCCGGACGGCTTGCGCGAGCGGAAACGCAGCGAAGCCGAGGAGACCGCGTGTCGCAACGCGAAGATCAAGGCCGCCGAAGCCAGCCGGGATCGCGAAGCCTGGGGATCGGTCAAGCACCTCCCGCTCAACATCCTCTGGCTGACCGTCCTCCCGATTCTGCTGGTGATCGTGCTTGCCGGCTTCGCCGGGAGAATCCGCGAAGGCTTCGCCCGCTATGTCCGGTGGCTGCGCAACGGCTGAGGCCATGATCGGCTGAAAATCTGTGTGAATCGCTCAGACCCCGGCTAAGCCTCCGCCATGGTCGCGATTCCCGTCACCCGTTCCATCTCGATCGACAGCGACGAGATCGAAGAATCCTTCACCCGGTCGGGCGGTGCCGGCGGTCAGCATGTGAACACCACCGATAGCGCGGTGATGCTCCGCTTCGATGTCGCGAACGCAAGCCTGCCCGAGGCCGTCAAGAACCGTCTGGCAGCGCTCGCCGGATCACGCATGACCCGGGAGGGCGTCCTGGTCCTCCGGTCGGAGGGCTCCCGATCGCAGCACGACAACAGGCAGGAGGTTCGCGAACGCCTGATCGCGATGATCCGCGAGGCGACGATCGTCCAGAAGAAGCGCCGCCCGACCAAGCCCAGCAAGGCCGCCAAGGCGCGGCGGGTGGACGCGAAGAAGGGCCGCAGCACGATCAAGGCCGGCCGGGGCAAGGTGCGACCGGATTGACCTAAGCCCTCTCCCGCTTGCGGGAGAGGGTTGGGTGAGGGTTAAGTGCAATGCGCTCTCGATCGCACCTTCACCCGACTCACCCTCACCCCGGCCCTCTCCCGCAAGCGGGAGAGGGAGAAGCGAACATTCCAGAACGTCCTATTTCTTCGGGCTGAGCCGCATCAGCCAGCCGCTTTCGCCGCGCGGGCCGTCCTGGAGCAGCCAGATCGATCCGTCCGGCCCCTGGGCCACGTCGCGGATGCGCATCTGCATGTCCCACTGGTCGGCCTTGGTGGCGCTGGTGCCGTCGAGCTTGACGCGGATCAGCGCCTGGCCAGACATCGCGCCCAGGAACAGCGATCCCTTCCATTCGGGGAACTGGTCGCCGCTGTAATAGATCAGCCCGGCCGGCGAGATGGACGGCTTCCAATAGAGCTTGGGCGGCTCATAGCCGTCGCCCGGCTTGGGATCGGGGATCGGCACATCGTCGTAATTCTCGCCGAACGACGCGTTGGGCCAGCCGTAATTCTTGCCCGGCAGGATCAGGTTGACCTCGTCACCGCCCTGGGGCCCCATCTCGATCTCCCACAGATTGCCGCTGGGATCGAACGCCAACCCATAGGGATTGCGATGGCCGAGGCTCCAGGTCGAGGCGGGCGCAGGGTTCGGTCCCTGGAAAGTGAAGTCGCGCGTCGGCGCGGTCTTCGCGACCACGGTATCCTTGGGCGGATCGGTGACCTTCACGGTCGCCGGGCCGGTCTTGCCGGCATCGGGATTGCCGGGGAACGGCTTGCCGTCGAGCGTCAGGTGCAGGATCTTGCCGATCGCCTGGCCTGGATCCTGCGCCGGGGTGAAGCGCTGGCGCTCGCCCGAGGAGAGGAACAGCGACTTGCCGTCGGGCGCGAAGGCGATCACCGCGCCGAACTGGCCGCCGTCGCCGTCCGATCCCGCACGGAACAGCACCTCCACATTGTCGAGTCGCGGCGGCGCGCCATGCCCGCGCGACAGCCGCGCCCGCGCCATGGCAAGCGCGCTGCCGGTGGGGCGCGGCTCGGAATAGGTGAAATAGATCAGGCTGCTGGTCGCGAAATCGGGGGCGATCGCGACATCGAGCAGGCCGCCCTGACCGGGCGTCGCCACCTTGGGCACGCCGCTGACCTCGACCACTTTCTGGTCGGTCTGCCAGAGCTGGAGATGGCCGCTCTTCTCGGTGATGAGCGCCGATCCGTCCGCCAGGAAGGCGAGGCCGAAGGGCGAATCGAAATCGGCGATGCGCGTCACGTTGAACGGCAGGCCCTCCGGAACCGGGGCGGGCGTGCCGGTGGGCACCGGGATCGGCGTGGTCGTGGCGGCCTGGGACTGGCCGGACTTGGCATCCTGCGGCGAACAGGCGGTGACGAGCAGGAGCGCGACGGGCAGGACGGATCGTGACATGAGGCAGGTCTCCGGAACAGACGGGCGCGCGCAACGCACCCCTTTTCGGCGATAGTTGCAAGCCTTTGTTGACACCGCTGCCACCGCCCCCTCCCCATCGCGCCCGGCATTGCCTACATGGCGCCCATGTACGACTTCGCCATCGCCGCCGATTCCAAGACCGAGCTCTACCGCGATCTCGCCGCCGCGCTCGATTCGCTGACCGCCGACGAGCCCGATCCCATTGCCAACATGGCGAACGTCTCGGCGCTGATCGGCCAGTATCTCCCCGATCTCAACTGGGCCGGTTTCTACCGGAACGTGAACGAGGAGCTCGTCCTCGGCCCGTTCCAGGGCAAGGCGGCGTGCATCCGCATCCCGTTCGGCAAGGGCGTGTGCGGCGCAGCGGCGGCGACGCGCGAGACCCAGCTCGTCGAGGACGTCCACGCCTTTCCCGGCCATATCGCCTGCGACGCCGCCAGCCGCTCCGAGCTGGTCGTGCCGATCGTCCATCAGGGCGCGCTGCTCGGCGTGCTCGATCTCGACAGCCCGAGCCCCGCGCGTTTCGATTCGGGAGACGCGGCGGGCTGCGAGGCGCTGATGCGGATCCTGGCGCCGCGCCTCGCCTGACCGACGCTGCCCCGCATCGGGACAGGTGTTAAGCATCCTCTCCGATTTTCTCGCCGCCGCGATAGGGTTACTCCGACGTTAGGGAATGCGCCGTGTGCGCAGGCGGGGAGTGAGTGGAGATGCGCAGGCTTTGGATAGCAGCGGCGGCAATGCTGGCGGGGCTTTCGCTCGCGACGCCCGCCGCGGCGCAGCGCGTGTGGCAGAATGGTCGCTGGATCGTGATGCCGCACAGCCAGGCCCGCCCGCCGGCGCCGCCCCGCGCGAATCGCTGGGGTCCGGTGATCGACGGCCGCTGGGACGGGGGCAATCGCGCGCCGGGCGGCTGGTCGGCCTATCGCCGGCCCGTCCGCGGCTGGAGCCTTCCGGGCTATTGGCGCGACACGCGGTTCCGCATTCCCGACTATCTGAGCTTCGGCCTCTCCGCCCCGCCGCGCGGCTATTACTGGGCCCGCTATTATGACGACGCCGTGCTGGTCGATCAGGGCGGGCGCGTGTGGGATTCGATGGGCGGCATCGCCTGGGCGGCCGATGACGGCTATTCCGCGCCGCGCAGCAGCGTGACCGTCGTGTCGGCCGGCGCGGGCTATCCGCCCCCGCCGTCGTCGCGCCGGATCGAGAGCGTCGATCCCAATGCCTATTATGATGTGCCCGGCCCCGAACTGGCGCCCGAGCCCGGCTATGACGCCGATCCGATTCGCTATTCGCAATACCCAGCGGGTGGGTATGCGCCGCCGGTGGTCGAGGGATCGCCGGCGGTGCAGGTTTACACCACCCCCACGGGCTATGGCGGCACGACGACCGTGGTGGTGATCCCCTCGGTCACGACGACGACCACCACGACCGAAACCTACGGCACCACCTACAGGCGCACTGTCCGCCGCTGACGGGCCGAGCGGGTCCGCGCCCTGCGGATCCCCGCCCCGCTTCGCTATTGGATTCCCTTCCCGACAGGCATAGCATCGCAAGCGCGCTGACTTTGCCCGGAGAACTTCCAATGGCCACCCAGCCCGACTTCGCGAAACTGGAGGAAATGATCACCTGTCGCGCCACGGCGAATGGCGAGCGGGTGACGGGAATAAGCGGCAATATCGGCTATAACCTGTCGCTTCTTTCCAATTGGGCGAAAGGCAATCTGCAC
The DNA here is from genome assembly GCF_018449795.1 of Sphingomonas sp. dw_22. Taxonomy (GTDB): domain Bacteria; phylum Pseudomonadota; class Alphaproteobacteria; order Sphingomonadales; family Sphingomonadaceae; genus Sphingomonas. Next base: position 934 of record NZ_JAAVVE010000068.1, on the reverse strand, counting down.
GGGCATCCCCAGGTGAGCTCGAGGGACGCCCGGCAGTTCCTCGGCGCCGTCCGCTATGCGCATGACGAAGCCGAGTTCACCGGCCGCAGAAACGCCTTTCACTGCGCCGAGGTGAATGCGGTCGTCAAGCTGCTCGATCGGGGAGCCGGCCTACGGGATATCCGTCTCTACCGGGCGAAGGGCGATCAAAAGCAATGGGTCGGCTATTGCCGCGCCTGCACGCAATGGATCTACGATTTGAACATCGAAACGATCGACTCGATATAGTCCGCGCCGCGGGCTTCCGGGACGTTTCTAGCTCAGCCGGTCGATCGCCTCGGCGTCGAGCGCGCCGGGGATTATCATCACCGGCACGCTCATCGATCCCGCGTCGGCGCCGGTGAAATGGGTGACGAGCGCGCCCGGCGCGCCGCTCGCGGCGGCGCCCAGCACCAGCGCGGCGATCTCGCGATTGGCGGCGATCATCTCGCGGACGATTCGCGGTCCCTCGCCCTCGCGCACCGTGATCGACGGCGTCAGCCCCGATTCGGCGAGCAGGGTGCCGGCCGCACGCGCCACCAGCGCCTCGGCGCGCTGCCGCGCCTCCTCCTCGATCGTCGCCATCACGCCGCCCCACTGGACGAATTCCTGCGGCGGGATCAGCGCCAATATCTCCACATTGCCGCCGGTCTTCGCCGCGCGCCGGGCGGCGAAGCGCAGCGCGATCTCGGCCTCGAGAGTTTCGTCGATCACCACCAGATAGGTGCGCATGGGTGCTTTCCTCGCCTCCCGCGTTAGGTGGCTTGCGATTGTCCTTCTTGCAAGCCGGTCTTGACCGGGGCGCGGTCGGGCGCAAAGGAGGGCCAAATCCTCCCCCAGGGCTCCAACGACGGGAATCTCCATGTCGATCGAAATCAAGATGCCTGCGCTTTCTCCCACGATGGAAGAAGGCACC
>NZ_JAAVVE010000067.1 GCF_018449795.1 Sphingomonas sp. dw_22 | reverse complement strand
GGCCGGGGGCCTGACCGACCCGATGCTCCCCAGAGGGGAGAAGGCTTTGAAGTGGCCACCTGCATCGCGCTCGCCTTTCCCGATCGGATCGCCAAACGCCGCGACGCATCGGGCGAGAACTGGGCATCGGCGGGCGGACGCGGCTTCCGGCTCGATCCCACCTCGCCGCTCGCCCGCGCCGAATGGCTGGCGGTGGCCGAGACCCAGGGGATGGCGGCGGGTGCGCGCATCCTCTCCGCCGCACAGATCGATGCCGCGACCGTCGAGGCACTGTTCGGCGACCATATCGAGACGCGGCGCAGCATCCGTTTCGATCCCGCGACCGGGCGGATCGAGGCGCTGCGGGAGCGCCGGCTGGGCGCGATCCGACTTTCGAGCGGGAGCGATTCGGCGGCAAGCACCGAGGAGATCGAGACGGCACTGCTGGAGGGCGTGCGCGAGCACGGCCTGGCGCTGCTGCCCTGGTCCGACACCGCCCGGGCACTGCGGACCCGCGCCGCCTATGCCGGGATCGACGCGCTGGGCGACGCGGCGCTGCTGGCGAGCCTGGACGAATGGCTGCCACAGGCGCTGACGGGCAAACGGCGGCTCGAAGCGGTTCTGCCGGAAATGCTCACTCAGGCGCTGCAGAACCTGCTCGGCTGGGACGGGCAGAAGACGCTCGACCGGCTCGCCCCTGCCCGCTTCGAGACTCCGGCCGGCTCCAGCCACGCGATCGACTATGCCGCCGAAGCGGGGCCGACGGTGGAAATGCGCGTGCAGGCGCTGTTCGGGCTTTCCGAGCATCCGACGATCGGGAGCGGCGTCCCGCTGGTCCTCAGCCTCACCTCGCCCGCCGGCCGGCCGATCCAGACGACTCGCGACCTGCCGGGCTTCTGGAAGGGAAGCTGGGCCGCCGTCGCCAAGGAAATGCGCGGCCGCTATCCCCGGCATCCCTGGCCCGACGATCCCGCCGCGGCATCCGCGACGCTTCGCACCAAAAAGGCGGATGCAAGGGCCGCCGGGCCGCGCTAGAGAGAGCAACCATGAAGACCGCCCGAATCTATCAGCGCCCCAAGAACGCCATGCAGTCCGGCCGCGCGCGGACCGACACCTGGATCCTCGAATTCGAAGCCGAACGGGCGCAGAGCCCCGATCCGCTCACCGGCTGGGCGGGCGGCGGCGACACGACCAACCAGGTCCGCATCGCCTTCCCGACGCTGGAAGCCGCCAAGGCGCATGCCGAGCGCGAGGGCTATGCCTATCACGTCGTGCCCGCGCCGGAGCGCAAGCTCAAGCTCCAGGCCTATGCGGATAATTTCCGCTAAGGGCGTCACGATGTTTTTCGCGGCGGCGGGATTGCTGGCCGCCGGGACCGCCGACGCCGCAGCCGATGATCCGCGCGGCAAGAAATCGCGGCGGGCAAAGAGTGTCCGCGCGCCTGTCTCGCGCCCGGTGCGCAGCGCGGACGGCGCCTATTATCCCAATTGCGCTGCCGCGCGCGCCGCCGGGGCCGCGCCGATCCGGCGGGGCGATCCGGGCTATAGCGGGCGTCTCGATCGCGATGGCGACGGCGTTGCCTGCGAGCGCTGAGCCTCAGCCAAGCAGATCGGCGCTCAGCAGCACGAGCAGCTTGACGTCGATCGCGAGACCCTCGGCCCGCTTGTCCGCAACGAAGGCGGAAAGTCCGCTCAGCGGCACGCGGTGGACGACGATATCCTCCTCGGCCGTGCCGCCGCCCGCCCCGATCCGCGTCAGGCCGCCGACCCGGACCAGGGTGAAGCCTTCGCTGACCAGGCCGGGGGAGGAGTGGAACTCGCCCAGATCCTGGACGGTCTCGCAGCGATAGCCGGTCTCCTCCTCCAACTCGCGCCGCGCGGCGGATTCCACCGTATCGCCTTCGTCTTCGTCGCCGACCAGGCCGGCGGGGATCTCCAGGCAGCGCCGGCCCAGCGGCACGCGATATTGATCGACCAGCAGGACATGGCCGTCGTCGATCGCGACGATCGCCACGGCCCGGATTCCCCGCGCGCGCGAGACGAATTCCCAGCGCCCCTGGCGCTTGGCGGTGATCCACTTGCCCTGCCAGGCGATCTCGGTCGGTTCGTCGCTCATGGCCGAAGCCTTAGAGTTCGATGACGCGATCGGGAAGCTCGTTCGTATCGCCCTCGCTGCGCGGGAAATGCCCGGCGAGCACCACGCCGACCTGGCCCACCGCATCGGCCAACCCATCGCCCAGGCGCCCTTCGCGCACCGCGCCCAGCAGCGCGGCCATCGCCGCACCCCAGACTTCGGGCGCCACCTTCGAATGGATCGCCTCGTCGGCGATGATCTCGGCACGGTGCTCGGCGATCGAAAGATAGATCAGCACGCCGGTCGACGCCTTGGTGCGCTTCTCGGCGGCGGTGCGGAACAGCGCCATCGCCCGGCGATTGACGCGGCGCGACTTGGTGACGCCGGGGGTCAGCGCGAAACGCAGCGCGTCCCAGGTCAGCACGACGCGGGCGATGAGGAAGGTCAGCGCCATCAGGATCAGCGCGGCGGTGAGATACCAGGTCGCCGGCACCGTCTGCGCCCAGCCGTCGACGAAGCGGGCGTGCAGCCATTCGGCGGGCGCCGGCTGCCAGGCGAGCAGCGCCAGCACCAGCAGCATCGCCAGCACCGTCCAGTGCAGCGCGACGTCGTGATAGGCGTCCGACCGTCCCGCGACGACGGTGACGATCTCGCCGTCGGTCGAGAGCTCGGCCTGGGTGACGGCCGCAGTGACGCGCGCGCGGTCCTCGTCGGTCAGGTGCATCACCAGCTCCCCGAGGCGCCACCGCCTCCGAAGGATCCGCCGCCGCCCGAGAAGCCGCCGCCGCCACCGCCTCCACCCCAGCCTCCGCCGCCGGAGCCGCCGCCCCAGCCGCCGCGGCTCGATTCGCGGCCGATCTCGTTGGCGATGGTCCACAGGATGATCGGCAGGGCGCTGCCGCCGTCGCCGCGATAGCTTCGGGCGCCCCAGGGTCCGCGGCGGCTGCGCCGTCCGGATCCGAGAATCATCGGCAGAACCACGGAAACGAAGATGATGCCGAAGAAAACGAGCGCGATCGGGAAACCGCCGCCGCCGCCCCGGCTGCGCTGGCGGGTCTGGCTGGTCTTCTGCGTCGCCTGCTGGGCGCGCTGCTCGGCGGCTTCGAGGGGGAGCTTCATCTGCTCGCCGATCGCCTGGGCGCCGGCGACGATGCCGCCGGGCATGTCGCCCGCGCGGAATTTCGGCAGGATCGTGTCGTTGACGATCGTGCTGGAAAGCCCGTCGGTCATGATCGGCTCGAGCCCATAGCCGACCTCGATGCGGACCTTGCGCTCCTTGGGCGCGACGATCAGCAGGATGCCGTTATTGGCCTGTTTCTGCCCGATCCCCCAGGCGCGGCCGAGCTGATAGCCGTAATCCTCGATCGGATAGCCCTGAAGATCGGGGATCGTCGCCACCACGAGTTGGCGCGACGACGCCTGCTCGACATCGGCGGACAACTGGCTGAGCTGCGCGACCTGCTCCGGGCTGAGCAGATGCGCCGCATCGACCACCCGGCCGGTGAGCTTGGGGAAGCTCGGCTGCGCCTGGGCTGTCGCCATCCCGGCAAAGGCCAAGGCGACGACAGCCAGAACGAGGTGCCGGAGAAACTTCATGGCCAAATCCAGCGGGGCTATTTGGATCAGTTGCTGTTTCCGAAATCGACCGTGGGCGCCACGTCCGCGCCCGCCTTGGCCTGGAACGGCGTCATCGGCTTGGCGCCGTAGAAGATCTTGGCGCCGACCGCGTCGGGGAAGGTGCGGATGCGAGTGTTATAGGCCTGCACCGCGGTGTTGTAGTCGCGGATCGAGATGGTGATCCGGTTCTCGGTGCCTTCGAGCTGGTCCTGGAGCTTCTGGAAGCCCACCTGGCTCTGGAGCTGCGGATAGGCTTCGACGCTGGCGATCAGGCGCGAGAGCGAACCGCCCAGCTCCTGCTGCGCGGCCTGGAACTGCTCGACCTTGGCGGGATCGGTCAGGTCGTCGCCCGAAAGCTGGATCGACGTCGCCTTGGACCGGGCATTGATGACGTCGGTTAGGATCTTGCCCTCCGAGCCCGCGGCACCCTTCACGGTGTTCACGAGATTCGGAATCAGATCGGCGCGGCGCTGATAGTTCGCCTGCACATCGGCCCAGCGCGCCTTGGCATTTTCCTCGGCGGTGGGGACGCTGTTGATGCCGCAGGCGGAGAGCAGGGCGGCGGCGGCGAGCGCAATGACGACACGAAACTTCATCGGGAATGATCCTCCAGACCCATAAGTGGGTGTCTTATACGGTGCTTACACCCCCGGCAGAAAGCGAAATCGGACATGGGGACTTGGCCGGCGCACAGCTTGTCGTGCATGAAGACGCGGAAAGGTCTTTGGGAGGCGTATCATGATCAAGGAATTCAGGGACTTCATCGCCCGCGGCAACGTGCTCGACCTTGCCGTCGCGGTCATCATCGGCGCGGCATTCGGCAAGATCATCAGTTCGCTGACCGACGACATCCTGATGCCGCTGATCGGCAAGATCTTCGGCGGGCTGGATTTCTCCAGCTATTTCGTCGCGCTGGGGCCGATCCCCGCCCAGCTCGCCGGATCGACCGACTATGCCGCGCTGAAAAAGGCCGGCGTGCCGCTGTTCGGATATGGCCAGTTCATCACCCAGGCGGTGAATTTCCTGATCGTCGCCTTCATCATCTTCCTGCTCGTGCGCGCCGTGAACCGCGCAATCCCGAAGGCCGAGGAAGCCGCGCCGGCCGAGCCGGCGGACGTGACGCTGCTGCGCGAGATCCGCGACGAACTGAAGAAACGCTGACGCGCTCAGGCCGCGGCGAGATCCTCGGCGATGGCATCGGCCAGGCTGGTGCCGTCGAGGATGCGGGCGGTCTCGTCGCGCACGCGGGCCATGGCCTGGCGGATCGCGCAAGCCGCCTCGTCCTTGCAATCGTTGCAGGGGCGATAGGCGGTGCGGCTGACGCACGGGACCAGCGCCAGCGGCCCTTCGATCACGCGGATGATCTCGCCCAGCGAGATCAGGTGCCCGGTGCGCGCCAGGCGATAACCGCCCATCTTGCCGCGCGTCGAGAAGAGGAAGCCGGCCTCGCGCAGGTCCGCCAGGATCAGCTCCAGGAATTTGCGGGGCACATTGGCCTCGGCCGCGATGCGGTTCATCGGGATGGGCGCACCGCCGACAGGCTGTTCTGCGAGGAAGAGCATCGCGCGGAGCGCGTAACGGGAACGCTGCGTCAACATGGTGCACTCTCCATGCCAAGCGAATGGGGCGGTGTGAAGGCCCGGGAGAACTTTTCCGCTTTGTTGCGGCCGACTCGCGCTACGCCTTGCAACCTGACCTTTTCATTAAGCGCGGAGCGACTATATGAGTCCGTGCCGGGTTCGCCCGGCTATGGGGATAAACGAAGGCGTGCAATAGGCGCAGCGGACCCGGGGGCGGTACCCGGCGGCTCCACCATAAACCCCGGAAACGGGGCTTCTGACGGGGCCGAACTAGGATCGACGTGTGTTGAAAAGCGCCATCTATCTCTCAGCGTGGGCCACTGTGACGGTCCATTACACAAGTGCCAACGATAACGAAGCACTCGCTATTGCGGCGTAACCCCAAGGCTTAACGGCCTAAGGTTATTCTAAAATGCGCGGTTGGACCGCACCGGGCAACAGAAGCGGATTCCAGCGGTACGGGGAGCACCGGGCAACAGAAGCTCCCCACTTTCCCATTTCAAGCGCAAGAAAGCGGGAGCGGCGTAAGCCGCCCCCGCGATCGGCTTACGCCGCGTCCTTCAGCGACTGCATGTCGATGACGAAGCGGTACTTCACGTCGCTCTTGACCATCCGGTCATAGGCCGTGTCGATGTCCTGGATGGCTATCATCTCGATGTCCGAGGTGAGGCCATGCTCGTTGCAGAAATCGAGCATCTCCTGCGTCTCGGCGATGCCGCCGATCAGCGAGCCGGCGATCGCCCGGCGCTTGAACACCAGGTTCCCCACCGCAGGCGAGGGATGGGCATGCTCGGGCACGCCAACCAGGGTGAGCGTGCCGTCGCGCTTCAGCAGCGCGGTGAGCGCGTCGAGATCGTGGCTCGCCGCGACCGTATCGAGGATGAAGTCGAAGCTGTTCGCGTGCGCGGCCATCTGGTCCGCATCGCGCGAGACGATCACGTCATGCGCGCCGAGCTTCTTCGCGTCCTCGATCTTCGACGGCGAGGTGGTGAAGGCCACGACATGCGCGCCCATCGCCGCGGCGATCTTGATGCCCATATGGCCCAGCCCGCCGATACCGACGATACCGACCTTCTTGCCGGGGCCGGCATTCCAGTGCCGGAGCGGCGAATAGGTGGTGATGCCGGCGCAGAGCAAAGGCGCGACGGCGGCGAGATCCTTCTCGTCATGGCCCACCTTGAGGACGAAGCTCTCCTTGACGACGATCTTGTCCGAATAGCCGCCGAAGGTGTGGCCGCCCAACACCGTGTCCGGGCCGTTGTAGGTGCCGACGAAGCCGGTCGTCTCGCAATATTGCTCCTCGCCCGCGCTGCACGACGGGCAATGGCCGCAGCTATCGACCATGCAGCCGACGCCGGCGAGATCGCCGGCCTGGAATCCGGTGACGTCGCTGCCGACCGCGCTCACCCGGCCGACGATCTCATGGCCGGGCACGCAGGGAAACAGCGTGCCGTCCCATTCGCTGCGGGCAGTGTGCAGGTCCGAATGGCAGACGCCGCAGAACAGGATGTCGATCGCGACATCGTCCGGGCGCAGATCGCGGCGCTCGAAGCTGAAGGGTGCCAGCGGCGTGGTGGCAGACTGGGCGGCATAGGCCTTTGCTTGGCTGGGCATGATGTTCCTCTTGGGTTGCGAAAACGAGATCCGGATCGGCGCGCTTCCGTGCGCGCTGGCGCGTGCGGCTGCTCCTGCAATGCGGGTTCCGGGGCGTCCGGCAGATAGCGCAGCGCGGCCCCGACCATTAGAGGGTGTAATCTGAAAGCAGTTATGAGCATAATTCAGCAATGAGCAGGCAAGACCTGGCGGATATGTCCGCGTTCGTGACGGTGGCACGCGAGCGCAGCTTCACCCGCGCCGCCGCGCAACTGGGCATCACTCCTTCCGCGCTCAGCCACAGCATGCGCAATCTGGAGGAGCGGCTGGGGGTGCGGCTGCTCAACCGCACCACCCGCAGCGTCACCCCCACCGAGGCGGGCGAGCGCATGCTGCAATCGGTGGGCTTCCATCTCGACGAGATCGAGACGCATGTGGCCGCACTGAACGACCTGCGCGATCGGCCCGCCGGCACGGTCCGGATCACTGCCGACGAACTCTCGCTGCGCACGGTGCTCTGGCCGAGGCTGCGCAAGGTGCTGGCCGACCATCCCGACATCAAGGTCGAGATCGAGGCCGACAATCGCCTGGTCGATATCGTCGCGGAAAAATTCGATGCCGGCGTCCGGTTCGGCGACAGCATCGACAAGGACATGATCGCGGTGCCGATCAGCCCCGAGATGCGGATGCTGGCGGTGGCGACGCCCGGCTATTTCGCGGGCCGCCGCCGGCCGCGAACCCCGCAGGAGCTGGGCGAGCATCGCTGCATCAACATCCGCCTGCCCACCTATGGCGGCCTTTATGCCTGGGAGTTCGAACGCAACGGGCGGGCGCAGCGGGTGCGGGTGGACGGGCAGCTCACCTTCAACGGCATCTTCCAGGTGCAGGAAGCCGCGCTGGCGGGGTTCGGGATCGCCTATCTGCTGGAAAGCCAGATCCGCAACCATCTCGACAGCGGGGAGCTGGAGGCGGTGCTGGAGGACTGGTCGCCGGCCTTTTCAGGCTATCACCTCTATTATCCGAGCCGCCGCCAGCCGACGCCGGCCTTCGCGACGCTGGTCGAGGCGCTGCGCTATCGGCCGGGACTGGGGGAAGCGTCAGCCACGGGCTGACGGAGGGAAGACGGCGACTCATCAAGCACTCCGCCACCCCGGCCAGGAGTGACAAAAAAGGGGCCCGGTTTCCCGGACCCCTTTCCTGTTCTTGCGGTTCGAGCCGAACCGGCGATCAGTCGTCGTTGCCGGTCAGGAAGGCCGGCAGGCCGATATTCTCGCCGCCTTCGTCCTTGCTCTCCGAACGCTCGGGACGCGGGCCGCGATCGCCGCGCGGACCACGGTCGCCGCCTTCGCGACGCGGACCGCGCTCGCCACGGCCGCCTTCGCGGCGGCGGTCGCCGTCGCGGGCCGGACGGTCGCCACGATCGCCGCGCGGTTCGCGGGGCTCACGGGCGGGACGGGTGTCCTCCAGCTCGGCGCCGGTCTCCTGGTCGACGACGCGCATCGACAGGCGGACCTTGCCGCGCGGATCGATCTCGAGAACCTTGACCTTGACTTCCTGGCCTTCGCTCAGGACGTCAGAGACCTTCTCGACGCGCTCGTTCCGGATCTCCGAGACGTGGACCAGGCCGTCCTTGCCGCCCATGAAGTTCACGAACGCGCCGAAATCGACCAGATTGACGACCTTGCCGTTGTAGACCTTGCCGACCTCGGGCTCCTCGACCAGGCCCTTGATCCAGGCGATCGCCGCCTCGATCTGCGCCGGATCCGACGAGCTGACCTTGATGACGCCTTCGTCGTCGATATCGACCTTGGCGCCGGTGGTGGCGACGATCTCGCGGATCACCTTGCCGCCGGTGCCGATCACTTCACGGATCTTCGACTTGTCGATCGTGAAGGTCTCGATCCGCGGGGCATGGGCCGAGAGCTCTTCACGGGTGTGATCGAGCGCCTTGGCCATTTCGCCCAGGATGTGCGCGCGGCCTTCCTTCGCCTGGTTGAGCGCGGCCTCGAAGATCTCGCGCGTGATGCCCGCGATCTTGATGTCCATCTGCATCGTGGTGATGCCTTCGGACGTGCCCGCCACCTTGAAGTCCATGTCGCCGAGGTGATCCTCGTCGCCCAGGATGTCGGAGAGGATCGCGAAGTCCTTGCCCTCGAGGATCAGGCCCATCGCGATACCCGAGACCGGGCGCTTGATCGGCACGCCGGCGTCCATCAGGCTCAGCGAGCCGCCGCACACCGACGCCATCGACGACGAACCGTTGGACTCGGTGATGTCGCTGGTCAGGCGGATCGTGTAGGGGAACTCCTCCTTCGACGGCAGCACCGGATGCAGCGCGCGCCACGCCAGCTTGCCATGGCCGACTTCGCGGCGGCCCGGCGCGCCGAAGCGGCCGACTTCGCCGACCGAATAGGGCGGGAAGTTATAGTGCAGCATGAAGTTCTGGTAGCTGAGGCCGCCGAGACCGTCGATCATCTGCTCGGCATCGCGGGTGCCGAGCGTGCAGGTCGCGATCGTCTGGGTCTCGCCGCGGGTGAACAGCGCCGATCCGTGCGCGCGCGGCAGGAAATGGGCCTCCGCCTCGATCGGACGGATCTGGGTGGTGGTGCGGCCGTCGATGCGCTTGCCTTCCTTCAGGATGGCGGTGCGGACGATCTCGGCCTCGAGCTTCTTGGTCAGCTTGATGCCGGCCATGACTTCCTGCGGGGCGAGGCCGTCTTCGACGAACTGCGCCTTCGCCTTGGCGCGCGCCTCGTTGAGGGCGTTCGAGCGGGCCGACTTGTCGGTCAGCTTGTAGGCGGCGGCGATGTCCTTGCCGATCAGCTTCTTCAGCTTTTCCTTGATCCCGGCATTGTCGTCCGACGACGCCATTTCCCACGGATCCTTGGCGGCCTGCTCGGCGAGCCTGACGATCGCCTTGACCACATCGCGGCATGCATCGTGCGCGAACATCACCGCGCCGAGCATGACCTCTTCCGAAAGCTCCTTGGCCTCGGATTCGACCATCATCACCGCGTCATAGGTGGCGGCGACGACGAGATCGAGCTCGCCCTCGGCGACCTGCTCGTCGGTCGGGTTGAGGATGTACTCGCCGTTCAGATAGCCGACGCGCGCGGCGCCGATCGGGCCCATGAAGGGCACGCCCGAGATGGTGAGCGCGGCGGAAGCGGCGACCATCGCGAGGATGTCAGGCTCGTTCTCGCCGTCATAGGAGAGCACCTGCGCGATCGCGTTGATCTCGTTGTAGAAGCCCTCGGGGAACAGCGGGCGGATCGGGCGGTCGATGAGGCGGGAGACCAGAGTCTCCTTCTCGGTGGCGCCGCGCTCGCGCTTGAAGAAGCCGCCCGGGATGCGGCCGGCGGCGGAGAACTTCTCCTGATAATGGACGGTCAGCGGAAAGAAGTCCTGGCCTTCCTTCACGCTCTTGGCCGCGGTCACTGCGCAGAGCACCACGGTCTCGCCGAGCGTCGCGATCACCGCGCCGTCGGCCTGGCGGGCAACCTTGCCCGTTTCGAGAGTCAGCGTCTTGCCGCCCCACTCGATCGATACAGTCTTCTTGTCGAACATTTTATTTCCTTCACTCCCCGCGCCCTATGCGCGGGGGGCCTATGGGCGGGCTAGCCGGCCCGTGCGGTTCGGAGTGTTCTTCACCCCTTCGAGGGCCAATGGCCGAATTGCCCCTGGCCCGATTGCAAAAGGGCGCCCGAGGGCGCCCTTCCGTTTTACTTGCGAAGACCGAGCTTCGCGATGAGATCGCTGTAGCGGCTCTCGTCCTTCTTCTTCAGATAGTCGAGAAGCGAACGGCGCTTGTTGACCAGCATCAGCAGGCCGCGGCGCGAGTGATTGTCCTTGGCGTGCGTCTTGAAGTGCTCGGTCAGGTTGACGATGCGCTCGGTGAGGATCGCGACCTGGACTTCGGGGCTGCCGGTATCGCCGCTGACGCGGCCATGTTCCTTGACGAGCGCGTCCTTGCGCTCCTGCGAGATCGTCATGCTATTTCCCTCGACATCGTTTCAAAGGTTGAACCCGCGGACGACCCGGACAAGCCCGGCCTGAGCCTCCACCAGCGCGACGGGAGTCTCCTCCAGCAGCGCGAAATATTGGCCATCGTCAACGGCGGTCCCGGCCAGCACCTGCCCCTTGCGGAGCAGCCCTGCCTGGTCGGGGGTGAGGGATAGAGCCGGGATGTCGTCCAGCCCCGCCCTCAGCGGCAGGATATAATCTTCAAGGGTGCGGCCCTTAGCGGCTTCGTTCAATTTGTCCAGCGAAATCGCCTGATCGAGGGTGAACGGGCCGGCCTTGATACGGCGGAGCATGGTGACATGGCCGACGGTACCGAGCGCATGGGCGATGTCGCGCGCCAGGCTGCGGATATAGGTGCCCTTCGAGACATGGGCGCGCAGGGTGATCGCCTCCAGTTCCTCCCCGGAATGGGGAGGGGGACCAGCCGCAGGCTGGTGGAGGGGCGCCGTCGAAGACGGCGGCTGCGCCGCCACCCCTCCCCCATCGCTACGCGATGGTCCCCCTCCCCGAGCAAGCTCGGGGAGGATTTGTAGAGTGTGAATCGTCACGCTGCGGCTCGCCAGCACCACGTCCTCGCCCGCGCGGGCCAAGTCATAGGCGCGCGCGCCGTCGACCTTGAGCGCGGAATAGGCGGGCGGAACCTGCTCGATCGGGCCGGTGAAGCGCGGCAGCATCGCCTCCACCTGCGCAAGGGTGGGGCGGACGTCGGAGCGCGCGACCTCGCTGCCCTCGACATCGAGCGTGTCGGTCTGCACGCCGAAGGTCAGCGTGAAATCATAAAGCTTATCGCTGTCGAGCATCCGGCCAGCGAGCTTGGTCGCCTCGCCCAGCGCGATCGGCAGCACGCCGGTCGCCAGCGGATCGAGCGTGCCGCCATGGCCGACCTTGTACTTGCCGTATCCCCCTTCGCGCAGCGCGCGCTTCACCGCGCTCACGCCCTGGGTGGAGCCGAGCCCCAGCGGTTTGTCGAGTATGATCCAGCCATGCATCGCGGCCGCCTAGCCCAGGGGACGGGATACCGCCAGCGCCTCAGGCCGGCTTAGCCGATCGCGCCGGTACGCTGCATGAAGTGGCGGCGGCAGAGCGCGACATAGCGTTCGTTGCCGCCGATCTCCTTCTGCGCGCCCTGGCGGACGGCATTGCCCTGGGCATCGACGCGCAGGTTCATCGTCGCCTTGCGGCCGCACTCGCACACCGATTTGATCTCGATGAGCGAATCCGCGAGCGCGAGCAGTTCGGCCGAGCCGGGGAAGAGCCGGCCCTGGAAATCGGTGCGCAGGCCGTAGCAGAGCACCGGGATGCCCACCTCGTCCGCGATATGCGCGAGCTGGCGCACCTGCGCGGCGGAGAGGAACTGCGCCTCATCGACCAGCACGCAGGCAAGCGGGCTGCGGAAATGCTCCTCCTCGGTGATGACACGCAGATCGGTGTCGCCCTCGAAGGGCACGGCGCTCGCCTGGATGCCGAGGCGCGAATCGATCACGCCCCTGCCGCCGCGATCATGCGCGCCGGAGGTGAAGAGCAAGGTGCGCATGCCGCGCTCGCGATAGTTGAAATCGGCCTGGAGCAGCGTGGTCGATTTGCCCGCGTTCATCGAGGCGTAGTAGAAATAGAGCTTGGCCATCAGGCGAGCGTCTCGATCGGGAGGGGGGCGCCGGCTCCCGCCAGACGCGCCAGCTTTCGATCGAAGGTGACGAAGCTGGACGCGGAATGCGCGGAGAGCAGATGGATCATGTCGGCAAAGTCGGCACCCGCCCCGAAGCGCTCGATCGCCCAAGCGACGACCGCATCGTCCTGCGTCGCGACCGAGGACAGTTTCAGCACTTCCTGCAGCGCTTGCGCAATCTGCGTGCGAGATAAGGAATAGCGAGACGCAAGCAACCAGACAGTCTCCAGCAGGACGGTCAGCGGCAGGAAGCAGGCCGTCGAAAGGATCGCCTCCGCCTGACCGGCCTGCACAACGTCGTCGCGAACGAGATAGCGCACCAGAATGTTGGTATCGATCGCTCTCATCGATCGTAGTCCGGACCGCCCTCCGCCCACATGTCTGCGATCGCGCGGTCCATCTCCTCGATGGAAACCGGAGGCCCATCATAGCGGATGATCGCCCTGATGCGCGCCGTGATCTTCTCGAAGCTCTCGCCGGACTTGGCGCCGACTTTTCGCAGCAGCACGCCGTCTGGCCGTTCGACAACGTCGAGCCTATCGCCCGGCCCGAAGTGGAGGCGCTCCCGCACATCCTTCGGGATCACGACCTGGCCCTTGGCCGACATGGTGGTCTTGGCGTTCACAGAGGTAAGATGCGTCTTACCGGACGGGATGTCAATCGCCGCCCAGATCCTGAGCCACCTTGGGATCGCGCAGCAGCCGATCGATATGGGTGCCCTCGTCGAAGCTTTCGTCCGCCAGGAACTTGAGCCTGGCGGCGTATTTCATCTTCACCTTGGCCGCGACCTCGCGCTGGAGATAGGCGGTGTTGGTGCGCAGCGCCTTGAGCACCGCTTCCTCCTCCTTGCCCAGCAATGGCTTCACGAAGACGGTGGCGTGGCGCAGATCGGGCGACATGCGGACTTCGGTCACCGACACCAGATGCCGGGCCAGCGTCTCGTCATGCACGTCGCCGCGCTGGAGGATCTCGCTCAGCACATGGCGCACCTGCTCGCCCACCTTCAGGAGGCGGACGGAGCGGGTTTCGGGGGTTTCACTGTTGCGCATGGGCTTTCTCCAGCCCTCCCCCGCTTACGCGGGAGAGGGCTGTTCGAAGATTACAGCGTCCGTTCGCGCATCTCGACTTCGAAGGTCTCAAGGAAGTCGCCCGCCTTGATGTCCACGAAGTTCTGCGTGAACGTCACGCCGCATTCCAGGCCGGCGCGCACTTCGGCGACATCGTCCTTGAAGCGCCGGAGCGAGGCGATCTCGCCCTGGTAGATGATGACGTCCTCGCGCGTGATGCGTGCCTTGAGCGCCTTGCGGATGACGCCGTCGGTGACGAGCAGACCCGCCGCCTTGCCGTGCTTGCCCGCCGAGAAGACCTCGCGGATTTCAGCGCGGCCGACGACCGTTTCGAACGCTTCGGGCCCGAGCGTGCCGGCCATGCCCGCGCGGATCTCGTCCGTGAGGTCATAGATGACGTCGTAATATTTCAACGCCACCTTGTTGCGCTCGGCGATCTCGCGCGCCTTGGAGTTGGGACGGACGTTGAAGCCGATGATCGGCGCGCCCGAGGCACCCGCCAGCGTCACGTCGCTCTCGGTGATGCCGCCGACGCCCGAGTGCAGGATGCGCACCTTGATGTCGTCGGTCGAGATCTTGTTGAGCGAGCCCACGATCGCCTCGACCGAACCTTGCGTGTCGGCCTTGACCACCAGCGGATATTCGATCGCCTGCTTGTCCTTGAGCGCCGAGAACATGCTCTCGAGGCTGGCCGGGGCATTGGTCGTGCGCTTCTGGAGCGCGACGCCCGAACGATATTCGGCGACTTCGCGGGCACGTGCCTCGTTCTCGACGACCTGGAGCGGATCGCCCGACATCGGCACGCCCGACAGGCCGAGCACCTCGACCGGGAAGGCCGGACCGGCCTCCTTGATCTGGCGGCCCTTGTCGTCGATCAGCGCGCGGACCTTGCCGCTCTCGGCGCCGACGACGAACACGTCGCCGACCCGGAGCGTGCCGCGGCTGACGAGGATCGTCGCGACCGGGCCGCGGCCCTTGTCGAGCTTCGCCTCGATCACGGTGCCCTCGGCCGGGCGATCCGGGTTCGCCTTGAGATCGAGCAGCTCGGCCTGGAGCTGGATCTTCTCGACCAGCGAATCGAGGCCGATCTTCTTGAGCGCGGAGACTTCGACGTCCTGGGTCTCGCCGCCCATTTCCTCGACCATCACCTCATGCTCGAGCAGACGCTCGCGCACGCGCTGCGGATTGGCATTCTCGCGGTCGATCTTGTTGATCGCCACGATCATCGGCACGCCGGCCGCCTTGGTGTGGTTGATCGCCTCGATCGTCTGCGGCATCAGCCCGTCGTCCGCCGCCACCACCAGGATGACGATATCGGTGACGTTGGCGCCGCGGGCACGCATCTCGGTGAATGCCTCGTGGCCCGGCGTGTCGAGGAAGGTGATCTTCGACTTGTCCTTCAGCGTGACCTGATAGGCGCCGATATGCTGGGTGATGCCGCCGGCCTCGCCCTTCACCACGTCGGTGCCGCGCAGGGCATCGAGCAGCGACGTCTTGCCGTGATCGACATGGCCCATGATCGTGACCACCGGCGGACGCGGCTTCAGCGCATCCTCGGCATCCTCGACCGTATCGGTAGCCAGATCGACGTCGGCATCGGAGACGCGGACGATGTTGTGGCCGAATTCGGTGACGAGCAGCTCGGCGGTGTCCTGATCGATCGTCTGCGTCATCGTGACGGGCATGCCCATCTTGAACAGCGTCTTGACCAGATCGGCGCCCTTCTCGGCCATGCGGTTGGCGAGCTCCTGGACGGTGATCGCCTCCGGCACCACCACGTCGCGGACCTGCTTGATCTGCGGCTCGCGCGGGCCGCCCATGCGGCGATGCTCCTTCTCGCGTGCCCGCTTGAGCGCGGCGAGGGAGCGTGCGCGCGCGCCGTCATTGTCGCCGAGCGCGCGATTGACGGTAAGCTTGCCTGCCTGGCGGCGGTCGTCGCCCTTGCGGTCGCGCTGCTGCGGACGCGCAGGCTCGGGGCCGCGGCGCGGCGGAAGACCACCGCCCGGCTCCCGCCCCTCCGCGGCCGGCCCGTAAGCGGCCGGCCCCGCCTCGGCGCCACTCCCCCGGCCCACACCCGCCTCCGGCTCCGGCCTGGCCCCCGGTGCCGATACTCCGGGCCGCGGGACTGCCGGGACCCCGCCGCCCGCCGCGCCCCCGCGCCCCCCGCCTCCACCCACCGCC
>NZ_JAAVVE010000066.1 GCF_018449795.1 Sphingomonas sp. dw_22 | reverse complement strand
CCGCGGCCCCGGCCCTCCCCCCCCCGGCCGGCCCGCACCCCCCCCCCCGGGCCCCCACCCGCCGGCCGGCCCCCGCGCCCCTCCCGCCTATGTCTGGCGGGGGCACCGCCTCGCCGCCGCGCGCGCCTTCGCGCCGCTGCCGCTGGCGATGCTGCGCGGCGTCGATTCCCAGCGCGAGGCGCTGGTCGCCAATCTCGATCGCCTCGCCGCCGGCCATGCCGCGCAGGACGTCCTCCTCTGGGGCGCGCGCGGCACCGGCAAGTCGGCGCTGGTCAAGAGCGCGGTCGCCGACGTGCAATCCCGCGGCGGCGATCTCGCGCTGGTCGAGGCGGTGACGCTCCATCTCGAAACCCTGCCCGAGCTTTTCGCGACCCTGGCCGCCGCCAACCGCCCCTTCGCGATCTTCCTCGACGATCTCGGCTTCGACGCCGCCGGCGATGCTCGCGCCCTCCGCTCGATGCTGCAAGGAGGCGCCGAGGCGCGGCCGGAGAACAGCCGGCTGATCGTCACCTCCAATCGCCGCCATCTCGTCCCGCGCGACATCGCCGAGCAGGCCAGCGCGATAAACCCGCGCGACGCGGTGGACGACAGCCTGGCGCTCGCGGACCGCTTCGGGCTGAGCCTCGGCTTCCACGTCGTCGATCAGGATACCTATCTCGACATCGTCCGCGGCTATGCCGAAGCCCATGGCCTCGCCTTCGATCCCGCCGACGCGATCGGCTGGGCGACGCGGCGCGGCAGCCGCTCGGGGCGCGTTGCCTGGCAATATGTCGTCGATTTGGCAGGACGTTCCGGCAAGTCTTTGTAAATTAGGGTAACCTGGGTCTACCATCGGCGCGCGCATGCTTGACTTGGCCGGGCCGCTATAGCCTCCCTTCCCGCACATGCGGGGCATTGGGGAACTCGATCTTCCGGAGAGGCTTGCGCCCGCGATACCGCGCTGGGCGACGGCGATCGGCGTGGGGCTGCTCGCAACGGCCTGCGCGGGATCCGTCCTCTTCCTGCTCGATATGCTGGCGCCCGGCGGCGGCGTTTTCCCGCTCGTCTTTCCCGCCGCGATGATCGCCACGCTCTTCGCGGGCCGGCTCGCCGGCGCGACCGCGGGAACCCTGACGATCCTGTTCGCCTGGTATTATTTCCTGCCGCTCCCGAACTCGTTCCGTTTCGAAACGCCGGCCCAGGCGGTATCGGTCGCCATGGTCTATATCGCCTGTGCGATCACGATCGCGCTGGCCGAGTTCTTCCGCCGCTCGGTGCAGCGGGCGACGCGCGAGCGCGACCGCCAGATCGCCGAGCGCGACCTGTTCCTCGAGGAGTTCGAGCATCGGGTGAAGAATAATTTCACCCTGGTCGCCTCGCTGCTCGACATGCAGCGCCGCCGCGCCGGCCAAGGCGAGACGGCCGAAGCGCTCGGCGCGGCGCTGGCGCGGATCGAGAGCATCGCCCGCGCGCATCGCCACCTCTATCGCGGCGCCAGCGCGCCCGGCACGGTCGACATGGCCACCTATCTCCAGGAGCTCTGCACCGCGCTGGCGGAGGCGCTGTCGCTGCGCGGCGCGATCGCGCTCGATTGCGACGCGGACCATGCCGCGCTTCCGCGCGACCGCGCCGTCTCGATCGGGCTGGTCGTCAACGAGCTCGTCACCAATGCCGTCAAACATGCCTTTGCCGGGCGCGACACCGGCGCGATCCGGGTTGGCTTCGGCGCGCACGATGCCGGCTGGAGGCTCGTCGTCGCCGACAACGGCACCGGCATTTCCCCCGAACCCCGCGCGCCCCGCGGCGACAGCGGCCTGGGCCAGCGCCTGATCGACGGCTTCGTCCGCCAGGCGCGCGGCACGGTGAAGACCGAAAGCGGACCCGAGGGAACCACCGTCACGGTCGAACTCGAAGGCTAGGCGCCCAGGCCCTCGACCATCTCGGCCAGTTCCAGCCAGCGCAGCTCGGCCGCGTCCTTCTCCTCGCGGAGCCTGGCGATGCCGTCGCTCAGCTTCGCGAACTTCGCCGGATCGCGCGTGTAGAGCGCCGGATCGGCCAGCGCCGCCTCGTCGCGCGCGATCAGCCCGTCGATCTCCTCGATCCGCTTGGGCAGCAGATCATAGTCGCGCTGGTCCTTGTAGCTGAGCTTGGTCGCCTTCTTCGGCGCCTCGACGGCCGCCGGCCTGGGTGCCGCGGCCTTTTTCGGCTCCGCCTTGGGCCGGCGCTGCCGCTCCCAATCGGCATAGCCGCCCGCGACGACATCGACATGGCCCGATCCGTCGAGCCCCAGGGTCACCGTCACCGTGCGGTCGAGGAAGTCGCGATCGTGGCTGACGATCAGCACCGTGCCGTCATAGTCCGAGATCACTTCCTGGAGCAGATCGAGCGTTTCCAGGTCGAGATCGTTGGTCGGCTCGTCGAGCACCAGCAGGTTGCTCCGCCGGGCGAACTCGCGCGCCAGCAGCAGCCGCGAGCGCTCGCCGCCCGAAAGCGTGCCGATCTTCGCCTCTGCGATGCTGGGATCGAACAGGAACTCCTTGAGATATCCATGGACGTGCTTCTTCACGCCCAGCACCTCGATCCAGTCGCCGCCGTCCGCCAGCACGTCGCGCACGCTCTTGGCGGGATCCATCAGGCTGCGCTGCTGGTCGATGATGACGCCGTCCAGCGTCTTGGCCAGCTTCACCTCGCCTTCGTCGGGCGCGATCTCGCCGGTCAGCAGCTTGAGCAAGGTCGACTTGCCCGCGCCGTTCGCGCCGACGATGCCGATCCGGTCGCCCTTGGTCACCCGGAAGGTGAAGTCCTTGATGATCGTGCGCTCGCCGAAGCGCTTGGTGACGTGCTTGGCGTCGATCACCACCTTGGTCTGCGCGCCGTCCGATCCGGTGAGGAGGTTCGCCGCGCCCTGCGGCCCCAGCATCGAGGCGCGTTCGGCCCGCATCTCCTTGAGCTTCGCCAGCCGGCCCTGGTTGCGCCGCCGCCGCCCGGTCACGCCGCGCAGGAGCCAATGCTCCTCGATCTTCAATTTCGCGTCGAGCTTCTCGGCGTTGCGCTGCTCCTCGGCATAGACTTGGTCGGTCCACGCCTCGAACCCGCCGAACCCGATCTCGGCCCGCCGGATCGATCCGCGATCGAGCCACAGCGTCTGGCGCGTCAGCCGGGTCAGGAAGGTACGGTCATGGCTGATGACGATGAAGGCGCCGGTGAAACGGTTCAGCCATTCCTCCAGCCATTCGATTGCCGCGAGATCGAGATGGTTGGTCGGTTCGTCGAGCAGCAGCACGTCGGGATCCTGCGCCAGCGCCCGCGCGATCGCCGCCCGGCGCCGCTCGCCGCCGCTCGCGGTCTTCGCCTCGCGGCTCAGGTCGATGCCGAGCTGGTCGGCGATCGCCTCCGCCTCATATTGCGGCGGCGCGTCGCTGCCGGAAAGGACATAATCCAGCAATGTGGTGAAGCTTTCGAGCCGCGGCTCCTGCTCCAGCAGGATCACCTTGGTCCCCGGCACGATCGTCCGCCGGCCTTCATCGGCCTCGATGCTGCCGCCGAGGAGCTTGAGCAGCGTGGTCTTGCCCGCGCCGTTGCGGCCGATCAGCGCCAGCCGGTCACGCTCCCCGACATAGAGGTCGAGATCGCGGAACAACCAGCCCGAGCCCTGGACCAGACCAAGACCTTCGAACGCGAGAACAGGAGCAGCCATGCGGCGCACCTAGGGCCCTCTCCGGCGCCCCGCAAGTTGCGCGCTGCCGACGCCTGTTTTGGGCGGCACCGGCCCGCTCCCCCACCCGGCCACCCAACGGCAGTATCATATGGGTGGCCGGGTGGGGGAGCGGGCCGGCGCCGCAACGCGCCTTTGGGCGCGTTTCCAAACCAATACTGACAAGCATGTTCAGGGGCTATTCAATGCGCCGACCCTATGCCATGCCGATGCCAATGCTGGTGAAACCCGTTCTGTGCGCGTGTCTGGCAGCGATGTCGCTTGCCGGCATCGCGTCCGCGCATCCGTTGCAGCCCGGCATGGATATCGGCCAGGATCGCAGCCAGGGCGCCGCCAGCCAGCGCCGCCAGCTCGGCCAGAACCTGCCCGTGCGCGAGATCGAGCGCCGCGTGATCCCCCGCATGCCCGGGGCGCAGTATCTCGGTTTCGACTATGATCCGTCCACGGACATTTACACGCTCAAGTTCCTGCGCAATGGATCGGTGATCTGGGTGGACGTCGACGGCCGCAGCGGCCGGATCGTCCGCCGGTCGGGCAATTGAACGCCATACGAAGCTCGGACGAGGATAGACAAGAATGCGACTTCTGATCGTCGAAGACGAACCCAATCTCGGCCAGCAGCTCAGGAACGCGCTCGAAGGCGCCGGCTATGCCGTCGATCTCGCCACCGACGGCGAAGAGGGCCATTTCCTCGGTTCGACCGAGCAATATGACGCGATCATCCTCGATCTGGGACTCCCCGAGATCGACGGGCTGACCGTGCTCGATCGCTGGCGCAAGGAAGGCAAGACCACGCCCGTCCTGGTGCTCACCGCGCGCGACAGCTGGTCGGACAAGGTGGCGGGCCTCGATGCCGGCGCCGACGATTATGTCGCCAAGCCCTTCCAGACCGAGGAGCTGATCGCCCGGCTGCGCGCGCTGATCCGCCGCGCCTCGGGCAACGCGTCCGCGGAGCTCATTGCAGGCGACATCCGCCTCGACACCCGCTCGGGCAAGGTCACCAAGGACGGCGAACCGGTGAAGCTCACCGCGCAGGAATACAAGCTCCTGTCGTACCTGCTCCACCACAAGGGCAAGGTCGTCAGCCGCACCGAGCTGATCGAGCATATCTACGACCAGGATTTCGATCGCGATTCCAACACGATCGAAGTGTTCGTCACCCGCATCCGCAAGAAGCTGGGCGCCGACGTCATCACCACCATCCGGGGGCTCGGCTACAGCCTCGACGAGCCCGCCGACGCCTGAAACCCGAGCCGCGCTTGCCTGATCCCGGTCCTTCCCCCCAGTCCGAGCTGAAGGACGACGTTCCCGCCGCGCCGGAGACCGAGCCCCGGCCGCGCCCCTATGTGCGCGTCACCGGATCGGTCAGCCGGCGCATGCTGCTGGTGGCGACAGCGTGGATCATGCTGCTGCTCGTCGGCGGCGGCTATGCGCTCGATCGGGTGCTGACCACCGCCGTCACCCGCAATTTCGACGACCAGCTCGATTATCTCGTCACCTCGATGATCGTCTCGGCCGAGCTCGGCCCGAACGGCGAGGTCGTGCTCAACCGCGAGCTGGCCGACCAGCGTTTCCTCGAGCCCAATTCGGGCGCCTATTGGCAGATCAGCGGCAAGGGCTTCGAGCCCTTCCCCTCGCGCTCGCTGTGGGACCGCAAGCTCAAGGTCAACCAGATCCATGACGATCGCGACCTGCACATCTACGACAGCGACGAGTTCGTCGACAAAGGCCCCAGGAACGCCGATCGCGATCCCAACGATCCCGGCAGCCAGCGGCTGCGCATCGCCGAACGCGACCTGAAGCTGCCCGGATCGCCGGTGCGCTGGCGCTTCCAGGTGGCGCAGAGCCGCGAGACGCTCGACGCGCAGATCGCCGCGCTGCGCCGCACCCTGGTCCGCAGCTTCGTGCTGCTCGGCCTCGGCCTGATCGTGATGGTGGGCCTCCAGACCTGGTACGGCCTGCTGCCGCTGCGCCGCGTCCGCACCGAGATCGCCAAGCTGCGCGGCGGCCGCTCGCGGCGGATCGAGGGATCGATGCCCGCCGAAGTCGCGCCGATGGTCGAGGAGTTGAACGCGCTGGTCGAGCATAACGACCGCCAGGCCGAGGAGGCGCGCCGCCACGCCGGCAATTTGGCCCATGCCCTCAAGACCCCGCTCAGCGTCATCATGAACGCGGCCGCGGCCGGCCAGGACGACCTCGCCCCCACCATCATCCGCGAGGCGCGGACGATGCGCCGCCAGATCGACCACCACCTCGCCCGCGCCCGCGCCGTCGGCCGCCGCGGCAGCGCGCACAGCCGCGCGCCGGTCTGGCCGTCGATCGAGGCGGTCGAGCGCGCCGTCGCCCGGCTCTACCCCAATATCCGCATCGACGTGGACGGCGCCAAGGATCTGATCGCGCATATCGAGCGCCAGGATCTGGACGAGATCCTCGGCAACCTAGTCGAGAACGCGGCCAAATATGGCGGCGGCAGCGTGTTCATCACGGCGAGCGCCCAGGCCGGCTTCGTCGAGATCCTGGTCGAGGACGACGGCCACGGCATCCCGGAGGCCGACCGCCTCCGCATCTTCGATCGCGGCGTCCGCCTCGATTCGGGCAAGCCCGGCACCGGCCTGGGGATGGCGATCGTCCGCGACGTGGTGGAAATCTACGGCGGCACGGTCAGCCTGGAGGAGAGCGAGGATCTGGGCGGCCTGCTGGTGCGGCTGAGGCTCCCGGCGGCGGCCTGAAGCCGCTCGCTTCGCCTATTTGCTTTCCTGTGCGGCGGAAAGGCGGGCGGTCAGCGCCTCCACGCGCTCCTGCATTCCCGACATCGCCTCGGTCATCATAGTGCGCTGAGCCGCCAGCACGTCCGGATCAGACATGATCGTCGCTGCCTGCGCAGCATATAGCCGGCCGGCGGGCGTTTCGAAAAACGCCGAGATCGCTTTCAGGTCATCCAGCGTGAAGCGCCGCGCATAGGCCCGCGCCATGGCATCCAGCATGCCTGGCATCGCCGCCTTCGTCATGGAGATCGAATGCTCGAATTCGCCCTTGATGAATTCGTCCATCACCTCGGCGAATTTCGGATTTTCCGCCTTGGCGGCGTCGAACATCGGCGAGCTCATCATCGCCGAGCGCATATTCTCCATCATCGGGCGCACCATGCGTTCGATCATCGCATCGCGCTGATCGGCGGGCATGATCTTCCCGATGAGCGCTTGCGCGGCAGCCAGCCGGGCCGGATCGGGCGCCGTTGCCGTGGACGAAGCGGTCTGCGCGAGTGCCGGTGCCGCCGGCAACGCTACAGCCAGCGTGGCTGCGGCAAGGATCGATCGAAGCATCAGATTTCTTCCCCCGATTCGCCGAGGACCGGCGACCCGACAATTCTTACGCCCGTTCGCAGGCATTGCCACCCGGGGATAGCGCGTGCCGCTCGGCCGAAGCTCAAGCCACCTCCACCGCCCGCATCGCCTCCGCCGCGATCGTCAGGCTGCGCTTGCGGGCCTCGTGATCGAACATCGCGCTGGTCAGCATCAGCTCGTCCGCGCCTGTCCGCTCGATGAACGCCGCGAGCTCGCGGCGCACCTTGTCCGGCCCGCCGATCGCCGATGCCGAGAGTACCTGCCCCAATATCGCCTCGCCCTGCGCGCCCAGGCTCTCGCGATAGCCGCGGATCGGCGGCGGAAGCTGGATGCCGCGCCCGGTGCGGATCGCGACGAACGCCTGTTGCTGCGAGGTGGCGAGATATTCCGCCTCCGCATCGTCATCGGCGGCGAACACGTTGTAGCCGAGCATCAGATGCGACTTCTCCAGCACCTCGGACGGCTTGAAATTGCGGCGATAGACCTGGATCGCCTCATCGAGCAGCCCCGGCGCGAAATGCGAGGCGAAGGCATAGGGCAGGCCCAGCGCCGCCGCGAGCTGCGCGCCGAACAGGCTCGATCCCAGGATCCAGAGCTGCACCTTGGCGCCCGCGCCCGGCGTCGCGCGGATGCCGGTCTTGCCGTCGTCGGCGAAATAGCTCTGCAGCTCGAGCACGTCCTGCGGAAAGGCATTGGCGTCGCTATCGAGCGTCCGGCGGATCGCATGCGCCACCCGCTGGTCCGATCCCGGCGCACGGCCCAGCCCCAGGTCCACCCGGCCCGGGAACAGCGCATCCAGCGTGCCGAACTGCTCGGCGATCTGGAGCGGCGCATGGTTGGGCAGCATGATCCCGCCCGCGCCGATACGGATCGTGCTGGTCGCATGGCCGACATGCGCGATCACCACCGAGGTCGCGGCGCTGGCGATCCCCTCCATCCCGTGATGCTCGGCCACCCAATAGCGGGTATAGCCCAGCCTCTCCGCATGGGCGGCGAGATCGGCTGCGTTGGCGAGGGATTGGGAAACCGTCCCGCCCTGGATGACGGGGACGAGGTCGAGCAGCGAATATGCGGTCATGATCCGCACATGGGGAGCCGCATGCCCCCTGCCTAGAACCCCCAGGTAAAACGAATCGCGCCGCCCTTGTCGGGCGGCAGCGCCGCGAAATTGCCGGGCTGGCTGCGCAGGAACAGGTTGCTGCTGATGTCGCCGCCGGCGAGCGGCCAGCGATAGCGCAGCTCGTAATCGATCTCGCGCCCCTGCGGCGCCAGGTTGATGTGCGAGACCGCCCAGCTATCGACGCTCTCGGTATAATAGTCCCAGCCCTGGGGCAGCGCGATGTCGATCCCGCCGCTCGCCACGCGCAGCGGCTGCGCGACGCGGAAGCCCAGAGTGTCGCCGCGCAGGAGCAGCCCGGTCTTGCCGATATCGCCTGAAAAGGCGTTGGTGCGGATCAGCCCCGATCCGCGCACGCCCGCACGCAGCTGCGCATCGGTCCAGCCCTGGCGCATCGATCCGCCCAGGTTCCAGCCGCCGCCCAGATCGGCGCGCAGCCCCAGATCGACGAACAGGCTGTCCGCCCGCGCCGCGCCCAGCGCGCCCGAGAAGCGCGCACCGAGCACCGTATCGTCCTCCGCCAGCCGCGTCAGCGACAGGCCGGCGCGCAGCCCGCCGAAACGCCGGTCGAGCGCCAGCGTGGTGCGGCCATAGCCGAAGCGTTCGGGACGCCACCGCAACCCTTCGAACTCGGTATCGCGCCGCGTCAGCACGTCGCCGAACTCGGACGCCACCGTCAGCCCCCAAGACCCCAGCGCCTGGCGCACCGCCACCGATCCGCCGACATCGACGTCGAAGCCCGAATTGGTCGCGGGATCGCGCGCCACCAGGAATGCCGGATCGTCGCGCCCGGCCAGCCGCGCGGTCAGGGCATTGCCGCTCTCCGACGCACCGATCGCGAACTGCGCCTTGCTGCCCAGCCGTCCGCTCACCGTCGCGGCGAGCATCCGGGCGATGCCCGCATCCTCGCCGGTGATCCCCAGCCGCTCGATCCGCACCGAATCGCGGCCCGGCACCAGGCTCACCGCCACCTGCATGTCGTGCATGCCGACCGAGAAGCTGCGGTCGCGCGAGGCCATCAGGTCCGGCAGCCGCCGCGCGAAGCCCTGGCGGTTGATCGTCCGCGCCAGGTCCATCGCGAAAGCGCGATCGAACGAATCGAGCACCACCGCGCCCAGCGCGCCCTGCCGGGCATCCCCCATCGGCGCCGAGAGCGAGGCATTGACCTGTTGCGAGGCGACGCCGCCCGATCCGGCGAGCGACATCGTTCCCACCGGTTCGAACGCGCGCGTGAGGTCGAGCACGCCATGGCCATAGACCGCGTCCACCCCCGCCGGCCCCACGTCGCGCGCGGTAGCGAACAGCAGCTGCACGATCTGCGCGCCGCTCATGTTGGGGAAAGCCTGGGCCAGCAGCGCCACCGCCCCGGCGATCTGCGGCGCCGAGAAGGAGGTGCCGGACCAGAGGAACGGCACGCCGGTCTGGTCGGGCGCGCGGACGTCCTCGCCCACTGCAGCCAGATAGGCGCCGGCACTCGTCCCGGCACGGTTCGAGAAGCTGGAGATCACGTCGTTGGCGCCGACCGATCCGGCGATGATGATCAGCCCGCGCGCGATCGCGGCATTGTTGGCCGCCGATGTGAATTCGTCCGGATTGAGGGCATCGGGGCCGTCATTGCCCGCCGAGATGACGAGCACGATCCCCGCTGCCGTAGCGCGGTCGATCGCGCGGAGCAGCACCGGCTCGGGCGCCGATCCGCCGAGCGAGATGTTGACGACGCGCGCGCCGCCCGTCCGTGCCGCGTCGAGCCCGGCGGCGATGGCGACATCGTCGAACCGGCAGGGGCTCTCGCCGTTGCTGCCGGGCGTTCCGGAGCAGGAGCCGACCGAATCCGCCCGCGCGACGATGAGCTGTGCGTCGAACGCCACGCCATGCGTGCCCGCACCGTTGCGCCGCCCCGCCAGCGTGAAGGCGACGGCGGTGCCGTGCCCGCCGACATCGTCGATCGATCCGTTGCCGGCCGCGTCGATCGAGGCGCTGGTGATGCGGCAGCTCGCCGTTCCGATGCCGCCCGAACAATCGCCGAACTCTTCGCTCTGCAAGTCGATGCCGCTGTCGATGATCCCGACGCGGATGCCCGAGCCGGTATCGCCGCGATCATAGGCGATAAGCGCGTTCATCGAGACCGCGCCCACCGTCGCGCGATACTCGGCCGTGTCGTAACTGGCGCCCGGCGTGGGAGTCGGCGATGGTGCCGGGGTCGGAACCGGGGTGGGCGTGGGGGTCGGCACGGGCGCGGGCGGCGGATTGATTCCCCCGCCGCCGCCTCCCCCGCTGCACGCGCCGAGAGCCGCCAGCCCCGCCAGGGCGGCGGACCGCATCAAACGCGCGCCAGATACCGAACGCATATCACCTCATCCCCCACGAGAGCGCCGGACTAGTATCGAATATGTTTCCGTTTCTTTAGGCCGGCCCATCCCTGCCTTGCGATGCCCGCGGCCACTCCCTAGAGCCCGGCCACCATGCTCGCGCAGCTCACCCATGTCCGCAACTGGATTTTCGATCTCGACAACACCCTGTATCCGGTGAGCGCGAACCTGTTCCCGATGATCGACGCGCGGATCGGCGCCTATGTCGCGGACCTGCTGAATGTCGGCCCCGAAGAGGCCCGGCGCATCCAGAAGGATTATTTCCACGCGCACGGCACCACGCTTTCGGGCCTGATCGCCGATCACGGCGTCGATCCGCACCATTATCTGGGCTATGTCCACGACGTCGACATGAGCGTGCTGGAGCGCAATGAGGCGCTGGTCGAGGCGCTGGCCCGGCTGCCCGGCCGCAAGCTGGTCTTCACCAATGGCGACGCGCCCTATGCGGGCAAGGTGCTCGACCGGCTCGGCCTGGCGAACAGCTTCGAGGCAATCCACGACATCCACGCCACCGCCTATCGCCCCAAGCCCGATCCGATCGTCTATCGCGGCCTGTGCGAAGCCTATGACCTGGACCCCGAACACTCGCTGTTCGTCGAGGACATGGCGCGCAACCTCAAGCCCGCCAAGGCGATCGGCATGACCACCGTCTGGATCGACAACGGCTCGGAACAGGGTCCGGGCGCCGATCGCAGCTTCATCGATCACACCATCACCGATCTCGGCCAATGGCTGCACGAAATATTGGAGAATTGAGTTGACCGACCTCGCATCGACCATCGACGCCGCCTGGGAGGACCGGGCGAACCTGGGCTTCTCGACCCAAGGCGCCGTGCGCGAAGCGGTCGCCGAAGCGCTCAACCTGCTCGATCGCGGCGAGGCGCGCGTGGCGGAGCCGGTGGACGGCGGCTGGCAGGTAAACCAGTGGCTCAAAAAGGCCGTGCTCCTCTCCTTCCGCCTCAACGACAATCAGGTGATGCAGGGGCCCGGCGGCGCCAACTGGTTCGACAAGGTGCCCTCGAAATTCGCCAATTGGGGCGAGGAGGCGTTCCGCGCCGCCGGCTTCCGCGCCGTCCCCGGCAGCGTCGTCCGCCACGGCGCGCATGTCGCCAAGGGCGCGGTGCTGATGCCGAGCTTCGTCAATATCGGCGCCTATGTCGGCGAAGGCACGATGGTCGATACCTGGGCGACGGTCGGCAGCTGCGCGCAGATCGGCAGGAACGTCCATCTCTCGGGCGGCGTCGGCATCGGCGGCGTGCTCGAGCCGCTCCAGGCCGATCCCGTCATCATCGGCGACGGCGCGTTCATCGGCGCCCGCGCTGAAGTCGCCGAGGGCGTCCGCGTCGGCGAGGGCGCGGTGCTGTCGATGGGAGTCTATCTGGGCGCCTCGACCAAGATCATCGATCGCGCCACCGGCGAGGTCCATCGCGGCTATGTTCCGCCCTATGCGGTGGTCGTCCCCGGCAGCATCGGCGGCGGGGACGGCAAGCCCGCGCTCTACTGCGCGGTGATCGTCAAGACCGTCGATGCCCAGACCCGCTCCAAGACCGGGATCAACGAACTGCTCAGGGATTGAGCAAAGTCGCCCTCGAAATTGGTATCGCTTGCAACTAAGGCTCCCGGCACACGCCGGGATGTCCTAAAGGCAAGCGCATGACCGAACCCATGACCTATGGGCGCTATCTCGCGCTCGACCAGCTCCTTACCGCCCAGCATCCGCTGTCGGACCGGCATGACGAGCTGCTGTTCATCATCATCCACCAGACCAAGGAACTGTGGCTCAAGCAGATGATCGCCGAGATCCGCGCGGCGCTCGATCTGGTCCGCACCGACAAGCCGGTGGAGGCGTACAAGTCGCTCGCGCGCGTCAGCCGCATCCAGGCGGTGATGACGCTGAGCTGGGACGTGCTCGCGACGATGACGCCCAGCGACTATACCCGCTTCCGCGAAGTGCTCGGCACCAGCTCGGGCTTCCAGTCGGATCAGTTCCGCGCGGTGGAGACGCTGCTCGGCCTGCGCGGCGGCGGCGTGCCCGGCCCGCTCACCAACGAAGTCGCGGCTATCCCGAGCCTGTGGGACGAAGCCAATGCCGCCCTCGCCCGCGCCGGCTTCGCCCTGCCGCCCGAGGCGCTGGAGCGCGACTGGAGCAAGCCCTATACCCCCAGCAAGGCGGTCGAGGATGCCTGGACCCAGGTCTATCGCGACACCGCGCGCTGGTGGGAGCTCTACCAGCTCGCCGAGAAGCTGGTCGACATCGACGACGCGCTCGCCACCTGGCGGCACAAGCATGTCATCACCGTCAGCCGCGTGATCGGCATGAAGCCCGGCACCGGCGGCACCCCTGGCGTGCCCTATCTCGAATCGACCCTGTCCAAGCGCGCCTTCCCCGAACTCTGGACGCTGCGGACCCAATTATGAGCGCCAGCTACAAGCGCCTGTTCCAGCGCGCGCTCGCGGCAGCGCCGGATCGGCTGCACTTCGCCGCGCACAGCCACCATCTCTGGCCCGATGCCAGCTATGTCGGCCAGATCGCCGCCTGGGAGGACGGGGTGCGCCTCGCCGACCGCAAATGGGATCGGGTGATGGGCGAGATCTGGCCCGCCGCCCAGGCGCATGTCGCCGCCGAGCTCAAGCTTCCCGATCCCGCGACGATCGTCTTCGCACCCAACACCCACGACCTGCTGCTCCGCATCGCCTCCGCGCTGCCGCAGCGCCCCTTGCGCATCCTCGCGAGCGACGGCGAATTCCACAGCTTCCGCCGCCAGAGCATGCGCTGGGAGGAGGCGGGCACGGCCACGGTCGACCGCGTCCCGCTCGATCGGCTGCTCGATACCGCCCGCGCCGGCGCATATGACCTGATCTTCACCAGCCACGTCCAGTTCGGCACCGGCCATGTCTTCGAGCAGCTCGCCGAGCTCGCAGCGCTGGCCCGCCCCGAAGGCCCCTGGGTGGTGATCGACGGCTATCACGGCTTCATGGCCGTCGAGACCGATCTTTCGGCGATCGCGGACAAGGTCTTCTACCTCGCCGGCGGCTATAAATACGCGATGGCCGGCGAAGGCGCCGCCTTCCTCCACGCCCCGCCCGGCTTCGGCCCGCGTCCCGAGATCACCGGCTGGTACGCCGAGTTCGACGACCTCTCGCTGCCGCCCGGCCGGATCGGCTATGCCCCCGACGGCCGCCGCTTCCTGGGCGCGACCTTCGATCCCTCGGGCATCTATCGCTTCGTCGCGGTGCGCGACATGCTCGCCGACGAGGGGCTGACCACCGCCGCGATCGCCGCGCACGCCGGCACGCTCAAGCAGCAGGTGCTTGCCGGAATGCCGCTCGACGCCGATCTGCTCAACCCCGGATCGCCGGCGCGCTTCCTCGCGCTGCGCAGCCCCAGGGCGGGGGAGTGGAAAGCCGCGCTGGAACGGCAGGACGTCCTCACCGACGTCCGCGGCGACGTGCTGCGGATCGGCTTCGGGCTGTACCAGGACCAGCGCGACGTGGAGCGGCTGATCGAGGCGCTCGGGACGCTTTAGGGACGGATCGCCCTTCAGCGGGGGCAGCCCCCTTCCGTCACCCGGCCGAAGTGCCGGGGTCCACCGTGCGGCTGGGAGAGCCGCTCACAGCTTAGAGGGGCTCGCTCGCGGAGTGGACCCCGGCACTTCGGCCGGGGTGACGGATGAGGGACGGGACAGCACTCCCCATCGGGTGCTTGGCCAAGGCTGGCCGACCCGAGCCTAGCCGACCTTCGCCACGCCCAGCCGCGGAATCTCGATCGCCGGGCAGCGGTCCATCACCACCTTCAGTCCCGCCGCCTCGGCCCGCGCGGCGGCTTCCGCGTTGATGACGCCGAGCTGCATCCACACCGCCTTGGCGCCGGCCGCGATCGCCTCGTCCACCGCCTCGCCCGCCGCGCCGGGGCGGCGGAAGATGTCCACCAGGTCGATCGGCTCCCCGATCTGGCTCAGCTCGCGAAACACGAACTCGCCATGGACATGCTCGCCGGTGATCTGCGGGTTGACCGGGATGACGCGGTAGCCCTGGCGCTGGAGGAACGCCATCACGCCATAGCTCGGCCGATCGGGTCGGTCCGACGCGCCGATCATCGCGATCGTCCGGGTTTCCTCCAGCAGCGCCTTGATGTCCTCGTCGCGCGTCAGCGGCATCGGTCTATCCTCCGGTCTTGAGCCAGCCGTCCACCTTCGCGGCCAGTTCGGCAAACACCTGCGCCTCCGGCCCGTTCCCCGCGGCGGGCGGCTTGCCCGCGTCGGAGGCGGTGCGGATCGCGATGTCGAGCGGCACCCGGCCGAGGAACGGCAGCCCCAGCCTCCCCGCCGCCGCCTCCGCGCCGCCGCTCCCGAACGGATCGGAGACCTCGCCGCAATGCGGGCAGGCATAGCCGCTCATATTCTCGATCAGCCCGATCACCGGGATGCCCGCCTTGCCGAACAAGTCGATCGCCCGCGCCGCATCGATCAGCGCCAGATCCTGCGGCGTCGATACGATCACCGCGCCGGCCGGCTTGTGCTTCTGGATCATCGTGAGCTGCACGTCGCCCGTGCCCGGCGGCAGATCGAGCACCAGCAGCTCGGCATCGCCCCAGTCGGCATCGACGAGCTGGCCCAAGGCCCCGCCCGCCATCGGCCCGCGCCAGGCGATCGCCTGCCCCTCGGCCACCAGCCCGCCCATCGAGAGCATCGGCACCCCATAGGGCGTCGCGACCGGGATCAGGATCTTGTCGCGCGCCTTGGGGCGGATGCCCTCGACATTCATCAGCTTGGGCTGCGACGGCCCGTAGATATCGGCATCGACCAGCCCCACGCGCCGCCCCAGCCGCGCCAGCGCGATCGCGAGATTGGCCGCGACGGTGGACTTGCCCACGCCGCCCTTGCCGCTCGCCACGGCGATGATCCGCCGGGTGCGCCGCTCGCTGGTGAGCAGCACGCGGACCTCGTCCACCCCCGCGATTCCCGCCGCCGCGGCGCGGACATCGGCTTCCAGCGCATCGCGCGTCTCGGGCGCCAGGCCGGTCACGTCCAGCACGATGCTGGCCCGCCCCCCCTCGAATCGGGCGGTCGCGCGGCCCGCCGAAATCGGCGCGAGGACGGCTTCGATCTCTGTGGAATCAGTCATGCCCGGGTCACATAGGGACACAATCGGCACGCGCCACTGTAAATCCGCGCGTCCGGCCTTATAAAGGAAGGCATGGCGAACCTTTCTGTCCGGAATTTCTTGGCCGGCATCTTCAAGAACGAGGCTCCGAAGAGCCCGTGGGGCGGCGGCGGAAGCGGCGGCGGCAATGGCGGCTCCGGTGACGGCAAGGGCGGCGGCA